>JAJYSP010000003.1 GCA_021793515.1 Actinomycetes bacterium
AGGGTGAAACGTGTCGCCTTTGGCTTTCGACGGTTTCGCAACTACCGAGTCCGCGCCCTGCTCTACGCCGGCAAGCCCAACTGGGGCCTACTCGCTACCATCGCACCCCGTTAATTTCCGAAGCGCCTGTTTACTGCAGTAGCTACCGGTACAGGTGGAATCACTGCTTCCGTCAGTTTTGTTGTTATCGACCCGTCATACTTCGGCTAGATGTCATGTGTATTCGGACCAATGTGCGTAATAATGAGGAAGCGAAAGTCGAATGACATGTGAATCGAATGAACTTCGGAATCGCATTGCACACAGGGGTTTGGCAATGATCCAGGTATGTAGCGAAACTGGGAGTTCACTCATTTTAGCGATGGTGTTTTTACTTATAGGGACGCTGATTGTGACAACCTTAGCCAGTTGGACAACAAACGATCTGAACAATACGACGGGGTTCAGGAGTGTTGAGACCAATTTGTATGCTGCAGATGGCGCGGCTGAGGTTGCTATTGCTTCTGTTCGTTATACATATCCAACTACTAGTCCTTCAGGTTCGCTTCTATCGGGTTGGCAGTACAGCGGGCCTTGTCCTTCGACGAACCCGATAGAAGTCGATGGGGCATGGGTCGCTGCATGGTGTACGACATCTGTCCCCGAAGCACAATTTAGTCGTCTAGTAAAGATAGATGTTTATGCTGATCCATCTCAAACGCCCCTTGCCATCCAACCATCCGAAAGTTCGGCGATACTGGTAGCTGTGGTCGGATTCAATGACGCTATAGCGCAGTCAGTAAGTCCTCCATATGTTTGTTCGAGGGCCCCGTCGGATTGCGGCAACTCAATGGAGGTTGTCACGTGGCGGGTTCAAGAACAGTCTTGAATGGTTGGCTCTATTTAATTTGTGGTTAGTGGATTACTTAACTTGGGACAGAAGCGCATGGCGATCCGGAAGTGTGTTTATTTCTGTCCGGTAGCCCGCAGTCAGAAGAGGTTACTAAGAGATGCGTTATAGTCCGTGGTACATATATGGAAGTTATTGAAGCAGTAGATTACTGAGTATTATGGGACTTGTATATGTGAATCGTGGAAAAATGGAGTTGGGGACGTCTGCGGCGCGTTCGTCGATTCGTGCTCCAGCAACATTGCCTTATAGTTGCGAGCTGGTACGCGTGCAGCACAAGTGGTTTCTGGAGTGACGTGATCAGCCCGGTTGGTTGGTGACCATGTCGTGAGTTCGTCATCATGGTGACACAGATGCTGAGAAACACAGCTGCTGATAACTGGTGGCGGTACTTCGGTGTGAGATATGGTGAAGTGGACCCGGCTCAGCGAAGTTGATTGCCGTGGCGCTAGTAGCGGAGACTTGACATAGGGCTCTGGGCGAAAGGCACTGTCCGTAAGTGTCGACGTTTGCGACCTGGGGGCTTAGATCTTCGCTGTTCAGGTCTCCGGCAAGAACGAGTGTCATCTTGCTGGAGACCCTAAAGTAGTGACAATTCCAGGTACTTTCTGCGCTTCAAGAAACGGGCTGGGTTGTTCATATCTGTCGCTCCGTACATAGCATACGAAGCGTACGCTACGTAGCTTCTTATGCAACGGACCACTAATCGTTGATTCTGGGAGGAATCCATATTTGCGAGTTCCGTCTTGTTATTTTTCTGTTGCCGAGTTGGCAATGTGTATGATAAAAATAGTTCTTGGCATCGTAGTTTGCGAGCCGATCGGGGTGGCGGACTCCGACAATGAAAGGTAGAAAATATGAGTCGGATGTATCAGAGGCTTCAACGCCAGCGTCACGGTGGCGAAGTTGAAGGAGGCTTTACTCTTATTGAGCTCCTAATCGTTATTGTCGTCCTGGGCATTCTCGCGGCCATCGTCGTATTTGCCCTGGGTGGCGTTACCGGCAAGAGTACCGCTGCTGCGTGTCAGTCCGACGCCAAGACCGTTGGAGTCGCGACTGCAGCTCTGATGGCAGAGAATCCTTCAGTAACCACGCTGACCTCTGCCGGAACTGTCGCTGGCGATTGGGAATATGCGTTGACCTCTCTTTCAACGGCTACCGGCGTAGGTGTAACGGGGGGGCCGTTTTTGCAGACGTGGCCAAACTCGTCGTCTTATACGGTCTCGGTTGCATCAACAGGCTCAACTGCTAATACCATAACGTCCGCTACATCGGGTGGTGTTACGACGTACACCGTAGGCGCGAAGACGCCAAATGGTGTTAATTACGGTGACGTACTAGTTACCGGTACGGCGGCTGCATCCTCAACAGACCACGCATCTGTGTCCTTCACGTACGATGCAACAGCGAACCCAATTGAGGCCTGTAACTTTGCCGTACTTGGCAAGCAGTAATTTGAAGTTTCAAGATTTGATTGTGATCTCTGTTTCGGTGCCCGGCGATTTGCGCCGGGCACCGAAATTCGAAGTCGCAGAAGGAATGGGTTAATGGTGACATGAAGGAAGACTCTTTTGAAGTCATTGACCCTTGGTTACAGATCCTTTGGGATCAAGGTGGGACAGATCTCCTCGTAGCTGGAGGATCCGCGCCGAGGATACGCGTTAACGGACGATTAGTACCTGTGGAGGGTGCTGCGCCTCTTTCAGCTGATGAGGTTTCCGCGATGTCGCTGCCCTTATTGACGGACGGTCAGCGTGAAACGTTTGAGAGTCAAATGGACGTTGATTTCGCGTTCTCGTGGCGAGATCTGGCTCGGGTTCGAGGAAGTGTTTTTACTCAACGTGGTCAGGCTGCCATGTCTCTTCGGATCATCCCGAGCAAGATTCCGACGTTTGATGAGCTCGGACTACCATGGGCTGCTGAATGGGTCGCGAAGCAGCCCCGAGGTTTCGTCCTGGTGACGGGGCCTACTGGCTCTGGCAAGTCGACGACGTTGGCGTCGATCATCGACCGTGTGAACGACACGCGTGCCGCGCACATCTTGACGATCGAGGACCCGGTCGAATACGTCCACAATCACAAGATGTCGGCGGTGACGCAACGGGAGATCGGACTCGACAGCCCGTCGTTCGACCGCGCCCTGCGCTCGGCCCTTCGTGAAGACCCTGATGTGATGCTCATCGGTGAGATGCGCGACATCGACTCGATTCAGATCGCCCTCACCATGGCTGAGACCGGCCACTTGGTCTTCGCGACGCTGCACACGAACGACGCTGCTCAGGCTATTGACCGAATCATTGACGTCTTTCCGGCGTGGCGCCAGGAGCAGACGCGTGTCCAGTTGGCCGCGTCACTCAGCGCAATCGTCGCGCAACGTCTCATTCCGAAGATTGGTGGTGGGATGGTCGCAGCGTTTGAGGTGCTGATCGCGACGAGTCCGGTTCGCAACCTTATCCGAGAAGGTCGTTCCAACCAGTTGACCAACGTGATGTTCACCAACGCCAAAGAGGGCATGCAGATCCTCGAGTCCGATTTGGCGAAGCTGGTGGTCGATGGCAAGGTAACCTTCGAGGATGCGTTTGCGTCGAGCGCACACCCGAAGGAGTTGACTCGATCCTTGGAGTTCTTGGGTTATAAAACCGCGAAGGGCTGATGGTCGTGCCGCTTCATCGTGGTCCGGACCTGCCGTACCTGTTAGTGGCCGGGGTGACGCCGTGGCGCAGTGGGTGGTTGCTCGCCGGTGCGAAGCATCACGCCGCGACTTTCATGCCCGAGGCGCCGCGTCTCTTTACGACCTTCTTGGACGTGATGAGTGAACGCCCGGCCTACGCCACCATCGTGGTCAACGCGCCCATCGGCTACCGCGACGAGGTCGGTGATCCACCACGGACGTGTGACCTCGAGGCGCGGTCGCTCCTTGGGCGACGTGGTTCGACCATCGCTCGCGCGCCGACGCGCGCGAGCCTGCGCGAGGACTCCTTCGCGATGGCCGGTCTCGACGCGACGACCTTAGTGCGCCTCCATCACTATCGTGAGCTCTACGCCGAGATGTCACCGTTCCGCCAGCGCGTTGTCTACGAGGGTCACCCCGAACTGAGTTTCTATCAGTTGAACGGTGACGTGCCGTTGCGGTACTCGAAGTTGCGTGAAGAAGGTCGTGAAGAGCGTCGCTCCCTGCTCGAGAAGCGGATCCAGAACGTGCACATGATCCTCGACGCGGACATCGGCGTGCCCGAGAAACACCTCTACGACGCGGTTGCACTCATGTGGACGGCGCGACGGGTGAACGGCAAAGCCGCGAAGCGAATCCCCAGCGACGCCGAGTGGGACAGCGAGGGACTGCGCACCGAGTACGTGTACTAGGTGTGATTCCCTTCAACGTTGTTGACGAGACGTTGGAGCGGGGTCATGCCCTTGATGGCGGTATGAGGTCTTTGCGCATTGTAGGAGTCGACCCAGGGGCCGAGGGCCGCTGATCGTTCGTCGTTCGATGTGAACAGCGTCTTGTAGGCGAATTCCTCGAGCAGGGTGCGATTGAACCGCTCCGCTTTCCCGTTGGTCTGGGGTCGGTAGTTCGCGGTGCGCCGGTGGGCGATTCCGAGGGTGCGCAGCGTGTCCTGAAAGACCTTGGAGGTCCGGTAGTTGCGGGCGTTGTCGGGCCCGCTCGATGCGGACCCCGTGCTCTTCGAAGAATGTCGCTGCGTCCTGAATGAACTGCGCGCAGGTCGGGCCCTTCTCATCGGGCAGTGAGCGCACGAACGCCACCCTCGAATGGTCGTCGACGGCCACGTGGAGATAGTCAAACCCGACAGGGACGGTGTTGAAGTGGTTGCCTCGCTTGATGGCGTCTCGTCCGAGCATCTTCCAGCCGCCGCCGTCCCTGATGCGGCCCAACTTCTTCACGTCGACGTGGAGTAGCTCTCCGGGGCGCCCTCGTTCGTAGCGCACGACGGTGCGCGTGGGCCGATCGATGAAGCTGAGCCGGTTGACCCCTTCGCGGCGAAGCACGCCATAAACAGTGGAACGCGGGCGTCCTAACGCGTAGGCGAGCCGATGCGGTCCGTGCAGCGTGGTCAGCCTGGTCGCCACGATCTGTGCAACCTCGTTGTCGCCGAGGCGATGCGGACAGCGCCTCGGGGCGGACGAACGGTCCTCGAGGCCACAGCGACCCTCCTCACGGAATCGTCGAAGCCACTTGTAGGCGGTTTGTCGTGAGGCCCCCATCGCCTTCGCCGCGTCGTGTGGCTTCCAACCGTCAACCACCACCCGGTCCACGAGCAATTGCCTTCCCAGCACGGTGAGTTTTGCCCTAGCGTGAGCCATAGGCCCTCCTTGATCTGTTTGGTGTTCTTGGTCGAACCTCAAACAATCAGAAAGGGCCCCTCTCTGTCAACAACCTTCACGGGAATCACAACTAGATCAGAAGTGCCACTGGAGGTTCTGGAACGGGGCGAGCAGTTCCGGTCCGGCGAAGATTGCGACGTAAGTGCCGAGTGCGAGGAAGACGCCGTACGGGATGGGCTGGCGGCGATTCATTCGTTTCGTCGCGATAAGGGCGATGCCGATGACTACACCGGCGAAGTTGGCGACGAAGAAACCGAGTATGGCGTAGCCGACGCCGAGCCAGCCGAGACCGAGCCCGAGCACGAGGCTGAGCCGCACGTCACCGAAGCCGAGGGCGCGTGGACTGACGGCGTTCATGGTGAAGAAGAACACGAACCAGATAGCACTGACGAGCACGGCGACGGCGAGACGGTGCCACTGGCCATGGTCGAGCGCGGTGCCCACGAGCGTGACCACCTGGAGGGCGAGCACCACGTAGACAATCCGCTTGGGCAAGATGAGGAACTCGCCGTCGATCAGGCCGAGGGCGACGAGCCCCGCGACGAGCACTAGGAGTGCCGGGAGGTCCGCGCGGTAGCCGACGCGCGCCGCCGTACCGGCAAAGAGGATCGCCGTCGTGAGCTCGATCAACGGGTAACGCGGCGAGATGGGCTCGCCACAGTTTCGACAGTGACCGCGAAGGATGAGCCAGGAGAGAACGGGAATGTTGTCCCGGGGCGCGATCGGCTCGCTGCAGCGCGGACAGGTTGATCGAGGTCGCACGATCGAGAGGTGTCGAGGCACCCGGTAGATGACGACGTTGAGGAACGAGCCCACGATGAGACCGAGTAACGCACAGTAGATGATGAGGATGCTCAACACGACCTGTGACCTTCAATCAGCGAAGACGATGATTCGCCACGAGCCGCTGGTACACGGAACTGCCGGTACGGTTTGTCGAGATGGGAACGGCTTTTACGCACGCGTGACGCCCTTTAGGCCCGACGGTAGATACACCAAATTCGCAGGTCGCCTCACTATAGTTCGATGTGACCAGCGCGTCGCTCATAGTGCGATGGTGTTTTGGCGACCACTGGCCGAGGAGAGGATCAGTTCTTGGGCAACGTATTGAGTCCGCGGTACCGATACGGTGCGAGTTTTATCGACGAGGCGTCTGGGGTCCGCTTTGAGGGGCACCACCCGTTCGAGCGACCCGACCTCTGGCAGCGATATCTCGAAGACGCTGAAGGCAAGTATCGAAGTTTCGGCTTCGAAGGCACGTTGCGACGCCGCGAGCTCGATGAAGGTCAAGGGGTCCCACTCTTTTTCGTCGGTTTTGCACCCGACGGCGAGCCGGTCGCCGGTTTGCGTTTCCACGGCCCCCTCGAGAACCGGTGGGGAGCGGCGCTGATCGAGGAGATGGCTGATCTTCCCGAACTCGATGAGATCGGGGCCTTGATCGACAACGAAGCCCGATTCGGCATCATCGAGGCGAAAGGTGGGTGGGCCAAGGGCGAGGCCGTCCTCGGGGTGCGTCTCGTGGCCACCATCTCGCGCATCATGACACACGCCGCCGTGTGGCTCGGGGCCGAACGCACGATCGCCGCGGTCTCGGATCTCCTGATCCCCGTCGGGAAGGTTGCCGGTGGCGAAGTACTGAGTCGAAACCACGTCCCGTTCCCCGACGAGCGCTACCGCACCTACGCGGTCACGTGGCAGCGATCGCGATCGTACGACCTCGCCGACGAGGTAAACCAGCGCGCACTGCGCCTCGAGGCCGAACAGCTGGCCCGCGGACCACGATCCGATATAGCGCGACCAGTCGATGTCGCCTCGACCCGTACGCACTCATTCCAACCGCTGGTGCTCGACGTCACGACCCGCAGCGACCGTGAAGTCCTGCGAATCCTTCGACAAGACCCGTCTCTCCAGGTGGTCGACCGGTTGGAGGACCAGCGGGACCAGTTGACCGAGTTGCGGCCCGCACCGTCGCCGAATCAGCTGAACGAAGCGCCGCGCTGGGTCTACTACCCGTGGCGGCGCGCGGTCGTGCGGCTGCTCGGACCCCGAACGTTCGCGAAGGTTCGATTGGACCGGAACCGGAACAAATTGACGAGTGAGGAGCAGAGCCGATTACGCGGCTTGCGCGTCGGCGTGGTTGGGGCAAGCGCCGGTCATTCCATCGCGCACGTCATCGCGATGGAAGGCCTCGCGGGCGAGATCCGTGTCGCCGACTTCGACGCCATTGATCTCACCAACCTCAATCGGATCCCCGCCAGTGTGCTCGACCTCGGCGTCAACAAGGCCGTCGTCGCGGCTCGGCGGATCGCCGAGATCGACCCCTATCTTCGGGTGTCGACGTTCACTGAGGGCGTCACGGCTGACAACCTCGACCGATTCCTCGATGGCCTCGACGTCGTGATCGAGGAGTGTGACTCGCTGGACATGAAGTTCCTCGTCCGCGAGCACGCGCGCGCCCAACGGATACCGGTCCTGATGGAGACGAGTGACCGCGGGGTCCTCGATGTTGAACGCTTCGACCTCGAACCGGGTCGGGCCATCTTCCACGGCATCTTGGGTGACGTCACCGCCGAGAAGGTGGCGGGACTCTCGCTCCTAGAGAAGGGGCCTTATCTGTTGAAACTGCTCGGTGCCGATGACGTCTCCGCACGTGGAGCCGTGACCTTCTTCGAGATCGGCTCCACGATCACGGGTTGGCCTCAGCTCGCGAGTGAGGTGACCCTCGGTGCTGCGACGGTGGCAGCCGCGGTGCGTCGGCTCGGACTCGGTGGTGCACTGCCGTCGGGGCGGGTTCGATTTGATGTCGAGGAACTACTCGGTGGGCTTGCGCCTGTCGATCTCTCGGTGGACGCCGATATCGACTTGTCCGCGCCCCCGCCCATTGACCCGGTACCCGAGGACGCCGACGACATCACCCTTATCGTCGATGCCGCACGACGTGCGCCGTCGGGTGGCAACAGCCAGCCGTGGCGCTTCGAAGCCGACGCCGACGAGGTTCGGTTTTTCCTCGTACCCGAGCGGACCTCGGTGATGGACGTCCGGCATCGCGGGAGCTACGTCGCACTCGGAGCGGCACTCTTCAATGCACGAGTCGCCGCGGCGTCGCTCCATCGACTCGGCACGGTGAAACTGTTCCCCGAAGGGGCTCCTAGTCATCACGTGGCGACGCTGCGACTGGGAACGACGACGGATCAGCAAATCGCACCGCTCTATCCGATCATTCCCGAGCGGATCTCCAACCGCCAACCTGGTCAACCCGCGCCCATCGAACAAGCAGTCGAGCAGCTGCTCACGCGAGTGGTCGCGGCCGAGGGGGCGACGCTGCACGTTGTCACCGATCGAACACGACTCAATGAAGGGGGCGAGTTACTCGGTCAGTGCGACCGGCTCCGCTTCCTCATCCCGCAGGTGCACGAGCAGATGCTCGGTGAGTTGAAGTTCCCGGGTCGTGACCCCCTCTATGAGGGACTCGACGTTCGCACGCTCGAGATGGACCCGACGAGCATCGCCGCCGTGGGCCTCCTGCGCCGCCCCGAGGTCATGGCGCACCTGGCTGATTGGCGGGCGGGTCAGATGCTCGGACTTCGAACTCAGTTGATGGTCGGCACGAGTTCGGCGCTGGCGGCGATCACGATCCCTCGAGCCGACCCGCTCTGGTACCTGCGGGCCGGTTCGGCCATTGAGCGGTTCTGGTTGAGTGCGCAGCAACACGGACTGGCGGTGCAGCCGGTCGCCCCGATCTTCCTCTACGCGACCGACGAATTCGATCTGCTCGCCTTGGGTGGTGAACGGCACCTTGACCACATGCACGACCTTCGTGAGCGGTTCGACGCACTCTGGGACCTCGTAGAAGGTGAGACCGTTACGATGGTGTTACGGGTGAGCCACGCCCCCGCAGCGAGTGCGCACAGCATCCGCCTCCCGCTGTCCGAGGTGCTCGTTCGCGAGACCGATCTCGCTGATTGTGGTGAAAATCCGCTCTAAATCACGTCGAAAAATATTTCTTGCCTAATTCATCGCGCCGTCGTACGATTAACGGGATGGGCTCGTGCTGGTCACGGGCTGAATCGGGTACGAGCGACAGTCTGCGCTGTCATGAGGGACTAGGGCAATCCATGAGCAGTACCGTCGACTCCTATCTAGAGCGGGCCCGCAATGAGGCCCGGCTCGTCGTCGAATCGCTCGTGCATGTCGTCGCGGGCACCGAGGTCGTGGCCGTCTTCGCCGGTGAGAACACCGTGATTCCAGATTTCGAGATGGAGCCGATGATCACGGCGGGGGCCGAAGATGCCTACGCGGCGATCATCGAACGCGTCCGTGTAGCGCTGCGAGACGGTGGTTCGATGGGGGCGATCACGTGTGACGTTTTCGGCGTCGAGTGGGGTGCGCTCGTCGAACCGATCGCGAACGAAAATGGGCGGGCCATCGGTGCGTTGGTGGTTGCACGTCACGGTCGGACGTGGTCCAAGCGGGAACGCTCGGTCGTCACGGCCTTCGCGAGTTTGTTGTCGCACATCGCCACCCTCGCGGTGCGTGAGCGCGTCCTCTTGCACCAACAGCGACTGGACGAACTCGTGGCGAGCGTCGCGGAACACCTCATGCCCGCGACGGCGACGACACGACACGAAGTCTTGCAGTGGACGATTCGGGCGCTGGGCGAGTTTCTCGGCTCCGACGTTGCCCTCATGCGACGGAACGACCACGTTCGCGGACTCAGCATCTTTGAGGCCGAGTGGCCGGTACGTGAGAACATCCCCGATCCCGACCCGCTCGGCGAGGTGCCGTTTGACGCTGACCCGATCTTCGCGGCCACCCGCGACCTGAAAGCCCCGTATCTCACGGGCATTGCCGATGACGCCGACGACGAGTACAAGCAGCACATCGAAGAGGTCGCCGGCCCCACGCCCGCCGCCGGAGCCGCCGTCCCACTGTTGATGGGTGACACGACCTGGGGCGTGATCGGCTTCATCCACTTTCAGAACCACGCGTGGGTCCCCGCCGAGATCAACGCGCTGCAAGCCGTCGCGTCGATGCTCGTCCAACTCCAAGCCCGGATCGACGCCGAAGAGCGGATCATTTTCAACGCGAATCACGACGAGTTGACGGGCCTGCCAAACCGGCGCGCACTGATTTCCGAGCTCAAGACGCGTCTCGCTAATCGCCGTGACACCGCGGTCATGGTGATCGACCTTGACCGGTTCAAGGTCATGAATGACTACCTCGGTCACGTCAACGGCGACCGGCTTCTCGTCACAATGGCGGACCGGATTCAGACGAGTATCCGCGCTGGGGACTTTGCCGCGCGACTCGGTGGTGACGAGTTCGTCTTCCTCGTGGACCGAGCGCGCAGTGAGATGGAGGCGCTCGCTAGTGCCTATCGGATCCTTGAGGTCATCTCCCAACCAGTCGAGATCGCGGGCCAGGTCATGAACCACACGGCGAGCGTCGGTATCGCGCTCTCCCAACCGGGCGCGAGTGCGGTCGAAATGCTCGGTCGGGCCGACGCCGCGATGTACACCGCGAAGTCACGTGGTCGGAATCGGGCGGTGGTGTTCGATCTGGACCTCCACCTCGCCATCGACGAACGGTCCCAGACGGAACTGATGCTGCGCGAGGCGATCGACACCGGTGGGCTACGCCTGCACTTCCAACCCGAGGTCGACCTCCAGAGCGGGAAATTGCTCGCCGTTGAGTCACTCGTTCGCTGGCAGCACCCGACCCGTGGTCTGCTCGTCGCCTCGGACTTCATCACCGTGGCCGAGGAAACGGGGCTGGTCTCCACGCTCGGTCGCTGGGTCTTCGCCGAGGCCTGTCGTCAACTCAGCGCGTGGGGTCACGAGTATCCGAACCTCGACTTCACGGTCCGCGTCAACATGTCACCAGCCGACTTCAAGGTCGGCGATCTCGTTGAATTCGTGGAGGGCTGTCTCACTCGATTCGACGTGCCCGGCAATCGGTTGTGCGTGGAGATCACGGAATACGCGGTCGTGGACGACCCCGAACAGACCGCGCGGATCCTTCGGGGGTTCCAGGCGCTCGGTATCGAGATCGCCCTCGACGACTTTGGCACGGGGTTTGCCTCGATGACCGAATTGAAGAATCTGCCCGTCGACTTCTTGAAGTTGGACATGAGCTTCGTGCGCGGCATCAGTAACGACCCCTTCGATCACGCCATCGTGGACGCAATCATTCGACTCGGCAAGGCCCTCGGTAAAGAGATCATCGCTGAAGGGGTTGAAACGCGTGTCATCGTCGAGCGGCTGCTGGAGCTCGGCTGTCACCGAGGCCAAGGTTTCCTGATCTCGAAGCCGGTCGCGTCGGTTGATCTCGGTCAACTACTACGCGCCGGGTCGACTCCCCAGTCACTGTTACGGGTTGGCGGTGCGGTAGATCCGGCGTGGGAGATCCAGCCATGGTGAGTTCACTCGAGAGCCCTCCGGTTGATCGCGTGGTCACCGAGGCCGACTACGAACCATGGCTCTTTCAAACTATGTTGGCCGAACTGTCGGACGGCGAGTTGGGGATCGGCTTCATCTATTCCCTGTTGGACCGACTCGCAGCGCGACATGGGCTGCGTGACGTCGTTGTGGTGTTGAGCCACGAATCTTTCGGCACGCAAAGTTTCCGTCTCGGTGGTCGTCCGGTCTCGAGTTCCATGGCTGCACGCTTAGGCAACAGCTCGGGTGTGCACTGCGAACCCGACATCGTGCCAGCCCACGAGGCCGACGCCGTGCGAACGGCGTGTCAGCTCGCGCTCACGCTTCACCTAGCCCGTTTCAGCGCTGGTCATGATCCCCTCACGAACATCTCGAATCGGCGAAGCTTCGACTCGGCGTTGCGGGTGGCGGCGGCGCGAAGCGCCCGCTACGGCTGGTCGTTCACACTGGTGATGCTCGACCTCAACGACTTCAAAGCGGTGAACGATCGTGCGGGTCACGCGTTCGGTGACTACCTCTTGCGTCAGTTCGGCTTCGCACTGCGTCGTTCGGTGCGCAACGGCGATACGGCGGCTCGACTCGGCGGCGATGAGTTCGCCGTCATCTTGTCCAACGCCGAGGGAGTCGAAGCATCCGGTTTCGTGGACCGACTCCGGATGCAGCTCAAGGCCGCCGACGACCTGGTGGAGTTCACGACGGGCGTGGCTTCCTCCCCGCGTGATTCCACCGACCCCACCGAACTGTTTCGCATTGCCGACGAACGGCTCTATGAGAAGAAAGGCGCGGGCCACTCATGACGTCGCGGATCGAAGAGGACTTCGAACTCGAACTTCGCAGCCTGCCCGGTGTGTTGAACGTATCGGTGTCGCGTCGTGACGACGGATCAGTGGACGTGGTGACCCTACTCGTCTACGGACTGAACACGAGTGAGACCCAGGGCGTCGCATCACAGATCGCGAGCCTCTACTTCCCCGACGCGAGGATCGAGGTCGAGGATGCGAACAACGTGTTGACGCCGACGACCATCGAGGGTGCGCGGGTGATCCTGACGAAGGCACTCTGTGATGATGGGACGGGGGCTTGTGAAGTCGAGCTGAGCCATCGCGGTCGAGTCGGTCACGGTGGATCACGGAGCGGACCGCTGATCGGCGGTGCCGAGGCGACGCTCATTGCCTTGCGTGACCTCGGCTATGAGTTCCCATTCTCGTTGACCTCGGTGACCAATGTGCCCGCGGCGAAGAACTGGCCGGTAATCGTCACGGTGCGGGCATTCGCGGACGGTAGCGAGCGCTTCGGCATCGCCCAAGCACCCGACGATGTGGTCGCCGCCGCCAAGGCGACGCTCGACGCGCTGAACCGGTTCCCGATCTCGCAGCGGACTCGCTAACTCCCCGTAGTGGTCAAACATGGGAGATAGTGCACGCGAGAACCGTCCATCGTTGCGGGGTGCCACCCTGATGGAGATCCGGTTGCGGCCCCTCATGGGGTTCGCGGGAATCCTGGTTGCTATCGCGGTGTTCATCGGCGTCGTCGCATTGCTCGGAGGTGTCGTTGTCGGTGACTCATCCGCAACGCTCTATTCGACGTGGGCGATTGAACATGGACAGTTCGCGTGTGCTTACGCACCATTTACGCACCTCGCACAGATCCCACTGATTGCGAGACCTGATACGAATATCACGCCGTTCTATCCGCTGGTGTCAGGAGCAATTGCCGCGCTGGCAGGTCTGGGTCACCAGTACCCACTCTCGTCGGCATCACTCGGGCCGAATTGCTCACACGCGTACCTCTCCATTTTCCATTGGTCAGTGTCGTCGGGGGTCGCCATACGCACGTTGCAGATCGGATACTTCGCGGGGGTCGTGCTCCTTTTCGGTGCCGACTTGCTCCTGCGGGCGAGTGGACGAGGACGGCGACTCGTTGAGCCGGTGACGCTCGTCGTCATTGCCACCTTGGCTCCCGTGCTCGCGGCGTTGGTTCAGTACTTCCACCCACAAGACCTCATGGCGATGGGGCTGGCGTTGGGCGGGGTAGCGGC
Organism: Actinomycetes bacterium; assembly: GCA_021793515.1. Taxonomy (GTDB): domain Bacteria; phylum Actinomycetota; class Acidimicrobiia; order Acidimicrobiales; family RAAP-2; genus RAAP-2. The sequence goes on from JAJYSP010000003.1 coordinate 13,709, forward strand.
AGTGTTACGCGAGCGATGGCTGCTCGCGGGTGTATTGATTGGGCTCGCCGTAGTGACGCAGCAGTACACATTGCTCATTTTGGCGGCGGCGTTCTTTGTTGTTCCGTCGCGCGGCCGGTGGCGATTCAGTATCGCCGTCGTCCTCGCGGTGGTGCTCATCGATGTGCCGTTCTTGATAGCGAGTTCGGGTCGAGCCATTCATGCGATCGTGAACGGTTCGGCGCCGTCCTTCGGAGGGACCGTGCTCTGGGAGTTGCACGTACCCGCCTTCCCGCTTTTTCTACTTGCGCGTATTCTTCCGATCGCCATTGCCGCGATACTTGGATGGTACGTTCATCGACGTAGTGGTGATCAGACGCTCGACCCAATCATGATGGTGTCGCTCATCGGTACGGCGGTTGGTGTGAGGTTGGTCTTCGAGGTCAATCTCTGGGGTTACTACTTCATGGCGCTGGCCGTCAGCTTGGTCTTACTTGAAGCGGTTCGGGGGCACGTGCGCGTCTACGTCGTGGGCTGGATCCTGGCGTTGACGATGGCGTTCGACCCGATACCGGGCGTTCTTCAGTCCAATGTCCGCGCTAGCGACATTTACGCGCAGTTGGACCTCGCCAAGATCGTGGTCGGCGCGGTAGCCCTGTACGTACTCGTCTCGCTGGTGCGCCGACGAGTCCGCTGGTTCTGGATCGGTTGGGTGATTGTCTGCGCCCTTGCGTTTGTTCATATACCCGGCATCGATGTCCTCCAACACCACCCGTGGCCCCGATGGCTGTGGCAGATTCTGTTCGTGCCGAGCGGACTTGTGCTGGTTGCCCAGCCACTGGCGGCGGCGATGCGCGCGTCGCGGCGGAGCACCGCGTACGCGGTCGAGCCAGTGCCCGAGGCGCCGGTGGCACCTTAAGTCCCCTGATAATCGCGGTCGGAGCATTGCGGACGATGACCCGCCCAACTACGCTGAGGGCACGATGATCGAACGGGGGAAGTTGTCGTGTCCGACGCCGAGGTTCCGTTGACGCTCGAGTCGGCGTTGCTCGAGAGTGACTTCATGGGCGCGACGGGAACCGCCTTCATCCTGCGTGACGCCATCGGACGAGTCGTCGACTGCAACGCCCGTGCCGAACGGCTCTTCGAGTCCACGCGCGAGGACTTGATGAGCGATGACCCGCTACGTATTACCTGGAATCCCGTGCACGAAGACGGCACGAACTTCACCCTCGAGGAGCTGCCGTCGGTTGCTGCGTTGCGCACCGGCGATCCGATCTACGGCGTGATCCAAGGGATCCAGCTCCCCAACGGCGAGCAGCGGTGGTTTACCGTCAACGCGTACCCCGTGATCCGAAACGGCGAAGTCCGAGGCGTGTTGCTCGCGTACCTCGACGCGACCGAGCGGGTGCGTCGGGGCCACGTGGTCTCGATGTTGCTCGACCTCAACCGACTGCGCACGGAGGTGGTCAGCGAGGCCGACGCGTTGCGACATCTCTGCACCTCACTCGTGGCCACGGGGCAGTTTGCACTCGTGTGGGTGGGCGTCGCGCAGGAGGGACCCGAGTACCGCGTCGACATCGTCGAGTCGGCGGGTGACCAGACCTACATCTCGGAGAACATGGTGTCGTGGTCGAGTTCGCGGTCGAACGGTCTCGGTCCCGTCGGCACCGCGATCCGTAGTTCAGCCACGATCGTCACCAACGATCTGATCACGGCCGCGCAGATGGGCCCCTGGCGTGAGCGGGTCGTTCGCCACGGTCTGCGCTCGTCGGTGTCCATCCCATTTCGACCGAGTGGCAAGCGGGCGGTCCTCGCGGTCTACTCGCGCCACAGCAACGCGTTCGATGATCTCACGGTGTCGGGCCTCGAGAACATTGCGCACGAAGTCGAGCGCGTGATCGCGCACGGTACGTCAGCCTATGAGCTGGCCGCCGCGCTCTCGGGGACGCTGGCGGCCCTCGCCCGTATCACCGAAGCGCGCGACCCCTACACCGCGGGCCATCAGTCACGGGTTGGTTCGCTCGCCGCAACCATCGCGCATCGACTCGATCTCGACGACGAACTCGTCGAGCGTATTCGAGAGGCCGGCGCGGTGCACGACGTCGGCAAGGTCGCGCTGTCCTCGGAGATACTCATCAAGCCGAGTCGACTCACCGACCTCGAATATCGGATGGTCCAGCGTCACAGCCTCATCGGCTACCAGATCCTCTCGACGGCGTCGCTCCCCTGGCCGATCCCCGAGGTGGCGTTGCAACACCACGAACGGCTCAACGGATCGGGCTACCCCAACGCCCTCGCGGGCGACGACATCATCCTGCCCGCGCGCATCGTCGCCGTGGCCGACGTCGTCGAGGCGATGTCCAACCATCGGCCTTACCGTCCGGCCAAGGGCGTCGAGCAAGCACTCGAGTTCGTGACCTCGAACGCGGGGACGCTCTTTGACGCCGAGGTCGTGCGACACTGCCGGCAACTCTTCGAGGACGGGTTCGAGTTCGACCCGCATCAGCCGGGGTCAATCTTTACTATCTAAGTGCTTGACCAGGTACGAAGGACCCATTAGGTTGGCGGGGGCACCAGAGGCCACGCCACGGGTGGTTTCACGAGTCGGGGTGAACATGACGCTCTCAGGGGATAGACCGAGCCCGTTGCGCTCGCTGCGCTACCTCGACGCGTTCCTCGATTCGACGGTGATCGGCTTCGCCTACTTCGAAGACGGCGTGGTGCGCGACTGTAACGAGGCCATTGCCCGTCTACTCCACACAACCGTCGACCAGCTCGTCGGCTTGGACGTGTTGAGCGGCATGCTCCAGGCACCCAACAACGAAGTTCCCTTCTACATCGAGAATCCTGAAGACCTCGCTGGTTTGGACATCGACACGGCGCAGACGGACGTCGTGGTCGGCGTCAATTTCGCGGACAAGCCGCGGCGCTGGCTCTCGATTGACACCTACCCCGTGCCCGAGCTCGGTCACCGGGGTGGCGTCATCGCGTCGTTCGACGACGTCACCCGGGAATTTCGTCGCGAACGGATGTTGCGGCTCTTCTACGAGGTGAGCAGCACGATCGCCGTCGCCGAAGACGTCGACGAGGCGCTGAACAGCCTCGTCGAAGGACTTTGCTCGATCGGCGGCTACCAAACGGCGTGGATAACCTTCGAGACCGGTGACCCGGACGGACGGCTCGAGATCGCTCACCGAGCGGGGGCCGTCGGCTACCTCGACGGGCTCGAACTCACCGCGGACCCGATGTCGGGCCGTGGCCCAACGGGACGATCCCTGCGTGAACAGCAGGTCCAGGTCGTCCAGCACGTCGCTGGTGATGATGACCTGTCGCCCTGGCACGATCGCGCGAAGTCCTACGGGATCGATTCGATCGTCGCGCTGCCGTTCGCGATCGGTGATCGGCGGGCCGTCGTGAGTGTCGCGGACCACGATATCTTCGTCTTTGACGACGAGACGATCCTCGAGCTGCGGGGACTGCTCGGTGAGGTCGAGATGCTCATCGCGCGCGTGAGGGCCGTGACGGACCTGCGTCGTTCACTCGAAGGCACCGTTGCGGCGATGACTCGGATCACCGAGATCCGCGACCCCTACACCGCGGGTCACCAGATGCGCGTCAGCGCACTCAGCCGGGCGATGGCCACTTGGCTCGGACTCGACGAGGAACTGGTCGAGGTGATCGCGAAGAGTGCGGCGTTGCACGATCTCGGCAAGATCGTCGTGCCCGCTGAGATCCTCGGACGTCCCGGCAAGCTCAGCGCGCTCGAGATGGAGGCGGTCCAGCGTCACTGCGTCGTCGGCGCCGAAGTCTTGAAGGAGTCATCGCTCTCGGCGGAGTTCGTCGACGTCGCGCGTCACCACCACGAGCGACTTGACGGCTCAGGCTACCCCGACGGTCTTCGGGATGGCGAGATCTCGTTACCCGCTCGCATCGTTGCGGTGGCTGATGTCTTTGAGGCGATGACCCATCACCGACCGCACCGCCCGCGCTTCAGCGTCGACGAGGCGCTCGCCGAGCTCGTCGCGGGTGCCGGGATCCGCTACGACTCGGGTGTGGTCGAGGCCTGCGGTGCGGTGCTCGCCTCGGGGTTCGACGTCGACGGCTGAGTGGGCCAGTGCGCCTTGCCGAGTAAGGGGGCCGTGTCGTCGGCCGGGACGGCCCGAGAGAAGAAGAAACCCTGGCTAAGCCGACAGCCCGCGTCGCGCAGACGATCGAACTGGTCGATCGTCTCAACCCCTTCAGCCACCACCGACACACCGTGCTGCTCACCGAGGGCCACGATGAACGCGACGAGGGCTTCGTTGTAGCCAATGCCGTGCGTGGGGCGCACGAAGGACTGATCGATCTTGACGAACTGGAGCTGGAGGTTCATCAGGTAGGCGAGGGAGGAGAGGCCCGAGCCGAACTGGTCGATCGCGACGCCGACGCCGAGTTCGGCGAGTTCAGCGATGATCGACGCTGACCGGTTCGGGTCTTGAAGTGCGACGTGCTCGGCGACCTCGAGCACGAGTCGGCTCGCCGCGAGTCCGCTGGCGCGAAGCGCCGCGACGACCACGGTCGTTAGGTCATCGTCATAGAACTGGCGGGCCGAGAGGTTGACGGTGACGTAGGGGGCCGCAGGGTCGGTCCACGTCGCCGCCGTGCGAGTTGCTTCAGTCAGCGCGAATGCGCCGAGGTCACCAATGAGGTCGCTCGATTCAGCGAGACCGAGGAACTCGGCGGGTCCGACCCAACCGCGGGTCGGGTGGTTCCAGCGCATAAGGGCCTCGAAGCCGACGACGAGGGAACTGGTGTCATCGACGATCGGTTGATAGTGCATGACGATCTCACCGGCCTCGAGCGCCTGACGCAGCTCCTGGAGCTGCTCGAACCGGCCCATCGCGTGTTGACGCAGTGACGGCGAGAAGATGGCGTACCGTCCGCGACCGAGTCGTTTGGCCTCGTAGAGGGCGAGGTCGGCCTCCTCGATGATCGGCGAGTCGATGGGGGTGTCCGCGCTCCAGATCGCGACGCCAACGCTCGCGTACTGCCGGATCTCGATACCGAGGATGACGAAGGGTTCCTCGAGCGCGGCGAGCAGCCGCTCGGCGACGTGGTTGATTTGTTCGGCCTGTCGCACACCCTCGACGAGATAGAGGAACTCGTCGCCCCCGAAGCGACTGAGGGTATCGGCGGTGCGGGCGACCTCGTCGAGCCGACGCGCCACACCGATCAGCAACTGGTCGCCGATGACGTGACCGTGGGTGTCGTTGACGACTTTGAAGTCATCGAGGTCGAGCATGAGCACCGCGCCGTATCCGCCGTGACGGGTGACTTTGGCGCGAGCCTGGCCGAGTCGATCCTCGATGAGGGTCCGGTTCGCGAGGCCCGTGAGCGGGTCGTGCAGCGCTTGGTGCGCGAGCTGGGCGGTGAGCAGACGCTCCTCGGTGATGTCGCGTTCGCTGATCACGCTGTAGAGCAAGTTGCCGTCGTCGTCGTAGGTGGCCGAGCGCGAGACCTCGACGACGATCACCCGACCGTCACGGTGCAGGTAGCGCTTGACGTAGCGGTCGCGGCTCGTCTCGTGGCCCTGTACCCGTTGATGGGAACTCTCCGTGACGCCGAAGTCCACGGGGTAGGTGAAGTGCTGGGAGTCGCGTCCGACGAGTTCGTCAATCGATCGTCCCAGGAGCTCACAGAAGGCAGGGTTGGCCGCCACGATCCGATCCTCGGCGTCGGTGAAGGTCATCGGCGACATCGCGGTCTCGAACGCCAGTTGAAACTTGAGGGCTGAGTCGTCCCGCTCAGCCTCGACACGACGCAACGCGGAGAGGTCGCGCACCGCGGCGAGCGAGCACTGTTCGCCACCCCACTCGATGGTCGACAGCGCGATGTCCACCGTGATCCGGCGCCCGTCGTGGTTCACGAGGGCGATATCGAGGTGCCCACCGTTACGCCGTTCCATCCCTCGCGCAAGAAAGTCTGCGGCGAGGTCGTGGTGGCGCAACCGGTCCTCCTCGGGTATGAGCCGGTCAATGGAACTTCCGACCAGGTCTAGGACTTCGTAGCCGGCCATATAGCCGAAGGCGTTGTTCACCGCGCGTATGACACCGCTCTGGTCGATCACAAGCACACCGTCCGGCATTGCGTTGAGGATGTACTGCCACGAAGTTGTCGCGTCCACGAAGTGGTCCACTACCTGCCCTTGTTGGTCGCCGCGCCACTGGTAAAAAGCCCGCCCGCTCAAGCGTAGTCTCGTCAGTCTCGCCCGGGGAGGCTCAGGTCTTCGAAATTGCTGTGATCCTCGAGAGCCGCTCCCGGGGCCGCGTAGCCAGCTGCGCAAAGACCTCATCCTCAGGCACGGGCGGCGAGAGCAGGAACCCCTGGACCAACTGACAGCCGAGCGCGCGCAACTGCGCCAGCTGTTCGGTGGTCTCGACACCCTCGGCGAGCATCGTGACCCCGAGATCCTGACCGAGGGCGAATACGGCGTCGAGGACGACGTCGTGGTTCGGTCGCTCACCGAGGGAGTGGACGAAGGATCGGTCGATCTTGACCATCTGGGGATTCAGTTCGGCGAGGCTTGAGAGGGATGTGTGACCAGTCCCGAAGTCGTCAAGCGCCGCACCCACCCCGATGGCGCGGAGGCGCTCGATGATCGAGATCGTCTTGGCGAGGTCGGCCGAGGCAATCGCCTCGGTGATCTCGAGTACCAGTCGTGACGGCGCCAGGCCGACCTCGGCTAGCACGTCGGCCACGAGCGGGACGAGTTCGGGACTTCGAAACTGCACCGCCGACAGGTTGATCGACACGTAGCACTGGTCGCCGTAGGAGCCGTCGACGCCCCACGATGCGGCCGCTCGCACGGCCTCACGGATGGCGAAGTCCCCGAGGCTATAGATGAGGTCGCTTTGCTCGGCGATCGGGATGAAGACCGACGGCGGGATCGAACCCTCACGTGATGAGTTCCAGCGCATTAGTGCCTCGAACCCGACGACCTGGTAGGTCGGTAGGGCGATGATCGGCTGGAAGTGCATCGCAACCTCGCTCGAGCGAAGGGCGTGACTGAGCGACTGGGCGAGCGTAAATCGCTGGACGGCCGAGGCGAGCATCGCCGGTTGGAAGATCTCGTAGTGGCCACGACGATTACGTTTGGCCTCGTACATGGCGGTGTCGGCGCGTTTGATGCACTCGGCGCCATCGAGGGAGCCGTCGCTGTACAGCGCGACGCCGATGGTTGCGCGTTGCTCGATAGTCAGACCATCGAGCGAGAACGGTTCGTCGAGCACGTGCAGGAGCCGGTCGGCGATGGCCGCGGCCTCGTCGGGGCTGGTGAGACCTTCGGCGAGGTAGAGGAACTCGTCGCCGCCGACGCGCCCGAGGGTGTCGATGGAGCGCGAGACGAGCTCGAATCGTCGAGCCACACCAACGAGCAGTTGATCGCCGATGTGGTGTCCGTAAGTGTCGTTCACACCCTTGAAGTCGTCGAGGTCGATCAGCAGCACGGCGCCGTGGCCCCCGTTGCGTATGAGCCGTTCCCGGGCTTGTCCCAGGCGGTCCTCGAAGAGCGCGCGGTTGGCCAGACCCGTCAACGGGTCGTGCAGCGCTCGGTGCAGGAGCTGCTCGGACAACTGGCGCTCCTCGGTGATGTCGCGTTCCGAGGCGATGAAGTACAGGATCGCGCCGTCGTCGCCGCGAACGGGCGTCTTGAGGACCTCGACGACGACGGTCTGACCCGTTCGGTGAATGAATCGCTTGGTGTACTTGATCTGCTCGACTTCACCGGTCACGAGACGGCGTCGGGCGTCGTGGGCCGTACCTCGGTCGTCGGGGTGTGTGAACCAGGCGGAATCGCGCCCGACCAGCTCGTCACGGCTTCGGCCGACCAGGTCAACGAAGGCGTCGTTGACGTCGAGCAACACGTCGTCGAGCCCGACGAAGACCATCGGTGCCATGTTCTCGCTGAAGGCCAGCCGAAAGCGCCGTTCCGACTCAGCCAGCGCCGATTCGGCCCTTGCCAGTGCGTCGTAGGCGTCACGCGCCACGTCGAGCGCGTCGCGCGTTTCGGTGACCGCCGACACGTGGGCGAGACCGAGTTCGAGCTCATGGACGAGCTCTTCGAGGTCGAGCATGATTGCCGCGTCGATGCCGTCAGCTCGGTCGTGGAACACGCTCACCGCGTACGCCGAACCTCGCACACGCAAGGCGACCGCGGCCGCACTGCGCAGTCCGAGGCGTTCGGCGTAGTCGTGCCACGCCGGACTTCCGTGCTCGGAGGCGCCGTAGAACACCGCTGAACCGGAGGTGATCGCTTCGACGCCCGGTCCGTCGCGCGGATCGGGCCACTGGTCGGTCGCGGTCGGCGGCGCTACCACGCGTGTCTCGGTCGTCGAGCCGTAGGACACGAGGCGATATCCGCCGAGGTCTACGAGCAGTTGACAGAACTGACCGAGAAGTTCCGACTCGTCGGTGGCCACGATGGCCAATCGGCGCACGTGGCTCAGCATGGCCGTCGAGCGCTCACGTCGCCGGCGCTCGGTGCTGTCCAGGACCGAGACGATGAACCGGCGGATACTCCCGTCGCTCGCCCGTACCGTTGACGCGGTGACGTCGACTTCGACGACGCGCCCCGTGGCGTGGACGTAGCGTTTGGCGAAGCGTACGGCATCGAGTTCACCCGCGATGAGTCGGGCGTGAGCGTGCTCGGTGAGGTCGAGGTCGTCGGGGTGGGTGAACTCTCGGGTTCGGCGTCCGACGAGATCGAGTCGTGCAATGCCCACGAGTCGGGCGAAGGCGTCATTGGCGACGGTGATCACGTCGTGATGGTCGGTGAAGAACATGGGCGCCATCGTGTGTTCGAAGGCCATCCGGTAGTCCGCCTCGTGTTCGGCGAGCAGGGATACGGCGGCCATCTTGAGCGCGCGAGTCGGCGATGGTGGCGCCAGGGAGTCATCAATGATCGACACGGCGGCGACCACCATATTCTCGCCCTCCACGCGCACGGGGGAGAGGGCAATCCCCACGGGGAATGTCCTTCCGTCATGGTGTCGCAACTGATGGCTGTGGTCGCTCATGAGCCGGGGTGTGGGGGACTCCTGATAGCGAGCGCGGTGGGCGGCGTGCGCCTCGCGCTGATCATCGGGAACGAGTCGCTCGATTGAGGTACCGACGAGTTCGTCGGCCGCGTAGCCAGCGAGGGTGGCGACGGTGTCACTGACGTAGCCGATGATGCCGTGGGCGTCAACGATGATGATGTCGTCTGGGAGTACGTCGCGTAGTTGTCGCCACTCGTTGGACTGGTTCAGCATGTCTCCCGCGGTTCATGTCCCCGTTTACCCAGGCGTTCGCATCATATGCCTGGTCCAGGGGGAGAAAACCCGAATGTGATTTCGATTTACGATGGCCCGCCGTCGAGCCAGTGGAGGAACGAGTCCAGCGCTTCATTCCAACGTTGCGGCTCCTCAAAGTAGGGAGAATGTCCCGCACCGGACACTTCGACGACACGGGCGTCGGGTAGCAGATCAGCGAGTGAGCGAATCACGGCCGGGGCGAACAGCTGATCGTGGTCGCCCACGATCAGGAGCGATGGCATGGTGAGCTGTGCCGCCTCGTTCTCGCCGTAGGTCACGTCGAGCAGTCGCATGATCACGGTGTCGGGATCCGCGGTACCCATACGCCCCAGTGACTGGTAGAGATGGGCGAGTTCGGGTGAACGGGCGCTGAACGCCTCGCCGAGGGCCGGGTGGTCGCCGAGCACGTCGCGCAGGGGTGCGCGTGGGCGAACGCGGTCACGCTGGGCGAGCAGCCGATCGGTCGTGAAGCCGCCGGTTGAATCGGTGAGCACGAGTGATCGCGCGAGGTGCGGTCGCGCGAGGGCGGCTGCGACAACGGTCCAACCGCCCATTGACTGGCCGACGAGGTCAGCCCGGTCGATGCCGATGGCGTCAAGTACCGCCAGCAAGTCGCCACTCGCGACGAGTGGGCCCGTTTGGTCGCCGCGGTCACTGGAGCGGCCATAACCGCGGTGGTCCCACGTGATGACGAGTCGCTCGGCGGCGAAGTGAGCGACCTGTTGGAACCAGCTCGCGTGGTTGCCACCGGCGCCGTGGCAGAGTACGAGGGGCGTTAGTTCGCTCGACTCGTCGCCGACGACCTCGTAGTAGAGATGCTCGCCGTCGTGCTCGACGAAGCCCGTGCGCCGCGCCGGGGCGGCGGCGTTTGTTGCGCGGTGGGCGTAGGCGACGCACTGCATTTCCACACGCGCGCCGAGCGCGAGATCGACCCCGCCCACAGTGATCCGCGCTGGCGGTGGGCCGTCGAAGTAGCGCTCGTAGACCTCGTTCATGGCGGCGAAATCGTCGAGGTCCGCGAGGTACACCGAGACCGACGCCACGTCGTCCCAGCCACAGTCGGCCGCGGCGAGGATGGTGGTGAGATTGGTGAGCGTTTGGTCGATCTCGGCCGCGAGCCCGCCGGTGACGAGCGCGCCACTGGCGTCGGTGCCGAGCGTGCCCGAGACGTACACGTAGTCGCCGGCACGCGTCGCGTGGGCGAACTGGGTTAGGCGGTGCACGCCGGGGACAACTACTCGCTGAACAGGGGCCATGGCTCATCCTGACACGTGCGCGGACTCGCTGTGACGGTAAGTTTCAGTCGTGGCCGGACAAAACTGGGTGGAGGTCGCAATGAAACGGGTAACGAGGTCAGTGCTAGTGGCGGTCGCAGTGACCGGAATGTTCGGATTCGGGTTCACCGCACCCCTCGGCGCGGCGGGTGCGCGGGTCACGAGCGCCAACTGTCAGCCGTCCCAGCTGCGCGTCTCGGTGGCGCAGTCCGAGGGGGCGGCCGGGACCATCTACTACCCGATCGTTTTTGCCAACCGAGGTGGCGCGTGCTGGATCTGGGGCGTGCCGGGTGTCCAGCCCGTGGTCGGGGCGAAGCGTCACCCACAGGGCCCGCGCGCCACGAACGAGAGCGTCGGTCAGATGCCCGCTCGTCACCTCCTGGGTCACGATGCGGCTGTGAGCGTCGGCTACGGCGTCGCCGAGAGTGGCAACTACCCGGCTGCGACGTGTCGGGCTCGCAACGCGAGCGGCGTGATCGTGACCCTGGCACCGTTCATCCGCCCGACGTATCTCGCACTTCGGATCTCGGTCTGTACGCGCCTCGCGAGCACCCACACCCGGTTACTCGTTGCCGGTCGAACGGGAGCCTGACACGTACCGTCGCGCGACGTACCATCGGACCAGGCTTCGAAACGGTCGAAAGGTGGGGCAATGGTTACTCCAACAGACGAGTTCCGCGCGGCGCGCGACACCCTCTTAGCACTACGACGTGACTACGACGAGGCGCGAACCCGATTCGTCTGGCCGCGGCCCGCCACCTTCAACTTCGCCATTGACTGGTTCGACACGGTGCTCGCGAGCGAGAACCCCGACGCGGTGGCGCTGCGCATCATCGAGGACGACGGCTCGGTCGGGTCTTACAGCTTCTCGACGATGGCGCGCCGCTCGAGTCAGGTGGCGAACTGGCTGGCCGGGCTCGGCGTGCGCCGCGGGACGCGGGTGCTCGCGTTGCTCGGTAACCAGGTCGAACTGTGGGAGACGACCCTCGCCGTGATGAAGCTCGGTGCCGTGCTAATCCCCGCGACGACGCTGCTCACCGCAGAGGACCTGCGCGACCGGATCACCCGGGCGAACGCCGGCGCCGTCATCGCGCGCAGCGAGATCGCCCCGCGCTTCGCCGAGATCGCCGGCGACTACGTACGCGTGAGCGTCGGTGAGCCGCAGCCGGGCTGGCGTGACTACGCCGACAGCGCGGACGCGGATCGACAGTTCAGCGCCGGTGGGCCCACCGGCGCCGACGACCCGCTGCTCATCTACTTCACCTCGGGCACGACGGCGCTGCCGAAGATGGTCCAGCACACCCAGACGAGTTACCCGATCGGGCACCTCTCGACGATGTACTGGATCGGCATCCAGCCCGGGGACGTGCACCTCAACGTCTCGAGCCCCGGCTGGGCCAAGCACGCGTGGTCGTGCGTCTTCGCGCCGTGGATCGCCGGTGCGACGATCTGTATCTACAACTACTCGCGCTTCGACGCGCGCGCGATGCTTGACGTGTTGCGCGACTCGAAGGTGACGACGTTCTGCGCGCCGCCGACGGTCTGGCGCATGCTGATCCAACAGGACCTCACGGCGTGGAAGACGTCGCTGCGCGAGCTCGCGAGCGCTGGCGAGCCGCTCAACGCCGAAGTGATCGAATCGGTAGAGCGCACGTGGGGGATCACTATCCGCGACGGGTTCGGCCAGACCGAGACGACCGTCCAGATCGGCAACCCGCCGGGACAGCAGTTGAAAGCGGGCTCGATGGGCCGACCGATCCCCGGCTACCGGATCGAGCTCGTCGACCCGTTGACCGGCGAGGTCGGCGACGACGGCGAGATCTGCGTCGCACTGGACGTCGAGCGCCCCGTCGGACTGATGGCGGGCTATCAGAACTCGACGGGACCCGACGACGAGCGCAACGCGACGGCCTTCGCCGGCGGCCGGTACCACACCGGGGACATCGCGCACCGCGATGAGGATGGTTACATAACCTACGTCGGACGTGCCGACGACGTCTTCAAGGCGAGCGACTACCGAATCAGCCCCTTCGAGCTCGAGAGCGTGCTCATCGAGCACCCCGCCGTCGCCGAGGCTGCAGTCGTGCCGGCACCCGACGAGCTGCGTCTCGCGGTGCCCAAGGCCTACGTCAGCCTCGTCGCGGGCTACAAGCCGAGCCGTGAACTCGCCGGGGAGATCCTCGCCTACGCGAAGGAGCACCTCGCCCCCTACAAGCGAGTTCGTCGCCTCGAGTTCGCCGAGCTGCCCAAGACCATCAGCGGCAAGATCCGACGAGTCGATCTTCGTAACGCCGAGAGCGACCGTGGCGCTGAACGCGCGTCGAGCGAATACCGCGAGGAAGACTTCGCCTGAACTGATGACGGACCCCGATTGATGGTGGTCGTGCACGGGTGGCGTTCGCTGGCGCCGCGCGGGTGTGATCATCCCCCGGGTCATTGAGAGGACGGTGCAATGAGCGCAATCGAACGCGTGAGCGTTGTCGGCGCCGGCGCGATGGGGTCCCAGATCGCCCTCGTATGCGCGTTGGCGGGTCTGCCGACGAAGCTCTACGACGTGAACGACGCGGCCATTGAGAAAGCGACGACCTCGCTGCAGGCCTGGCTCGAACGTTCGGTCAGAAAGGGTCGCCTGACCACGGCGGAGCGCGACGCTGCCTGGGCTCGACTGCAGTTCGACCAGGACCTCGCGAGCGCCGTGGCCGACGCCGACCTCGTCATCGAGGCGGTCGTTGAGAAGCTCGAGGTGAAGCGTTCGCTGCTTGAGGAGCTCGGTCGCCTCACGGTGCCCGAGGCACTGCTCAGCAGTAATACGTCGAGTTTTGTCCCCTCGCGACTCGCCGACGCGACCGGCCGACCGGCGCAGTTCGCCAACCTGCACTTTTTCAATCCGGCACTGGTGATGGCGTGCGTGGAGGTCGTGCGCGGTCCTGAGACCGCCGACGCGACCGTGGCGGCCATGATGGACTTCACCAAGCGGATTGGCAAGTCCCCCGTGCTGCTCGAAAAGGAGATCCCCGGCTTTATCGCGAACCGAATTCTGAACGCGGTGCGCGACGAGGCGATCTACCTGCTCGAGAACGGATACGCCAGCGTGTCCTCGATTGACACGGCCTGTCGCACCGCGCTTGGCTACCCCATGGGGCCCTTCGAACTGATGGACCTTACGGGCATCGACATCGGGTATTACACCAAGCTCGGCCGATTCGCCGAGACCGGCGATCCGACAGACAAGCCAAGCGCCACCGTGACCGCGCTCGTCGAGCGCGGCGACCTCGGACGCAAGACGGGTCGCGGCTTCTATGCCTACGACGGTGAGGGCAAGAAGATTGAGGAGGCTACATGAACCTCTCGCTCAACGATGAGCAGCGTGCTTTTCAGAAGGCGGCCCGGGACTTCCTCGAGCACGAGGTCATCCCGTATCGCGTCGAGTGGGACCGGCGTGAGTCGGTGGACCTCGCCATCGTGCCCAAACTCGGCGAGTTGGGCTTCTTCGGACTGACCATCCCCGAGCAGTACGGGGGGATCGGTGGCGACTACATCACCTACAGCCTCGGCATGGAGGAGCTCGGTCGCGCCGACTCCTCGGTGCGCGGCATCGTCTCAGTCTCGATGGGTCTGGTGGGCAAGGTCATCCTCTCGCACGGGACCGAGGAACAGAAACAGCAGTGGTTGCCCGGTATCGCAACGGGACGTCTGATAGGCTGCTTCGGGCTCACCGAACCCGACACCGGCTCGGACGCGGCGAGTTTGAGTACGCGCGCCGTGAAGAGCGGCAGCGACTACCTCATCAGCGGTCAGAAGATGTTCATCACCAACGGCATGTGGGCCGACGTGTGTCTCGTCTTCGCGCGCACCGGTGGCCCGGGGCCGAAGGGTGTCTCGGCGTTTCTCGTGCCCACCGACAGCCCCGGATTCGAACGCCGTGAGATCAAAGGCAAGCTGGGTCTTCGCGGTCAGACGACGGCCGAGCTCTTCCTCACCGACGTGCGCGTGCCCGAGAGAGCACGTCTGGGCGATGAGGGGGAGGGCTTCAGCATCGCCATGCACTCCCTCGACAAGGGTCGGATGTCCGTGGGGGCTGGCTGCGTCGGCATCATCCAGGGTTGCCTCGAGGCGGTGATCGACTACTCGAAGGAACGTAAGCAGTTCGGTCGCTCACTGGCCTCGTTCCAGATGATCCAGGACATGATCGCTGACATGGCCGTCGAGGCGGACGCCGCGCGGCTGCTGGTCTGGCGCGCCGCCGACCTGATCGAGCGCGAGCAGCCCTTCGGTGTCGAAGCCTCCAAGGCCAAGTACTACGCCAGCGAGGCGGCGGTACGCGCGGCCAACAACGCCATTCAGATCTTCGGGGGCTACGGCTACGTGGACGAGTACCCGGTCCAGAAGTACATGCGCGATGCTCGTGTCATGACCCTCTACGAGGGAACCAGCCAGATCCAGAAGCTGCTCATCGGTCGCGACGTGACGGGTGTGAGTGCCTTCCTCTGATCCCGACGAGACCGTGGTGCCTACGGACCACGTCGTGGGAAGTTCGCGACCGTCGTTGGCTCGACGGTTCGCTCGCGGTGCTGGCGCGGAGCCCAGCCCTGAGATGGGTGGCGGCGCGGTGTACGTGCGGTGTGCGAAGCGCGTCGCCGGGCCAGCCATTGAGAGACGCGGTGCGCGTCTCGCGTCTCGATCGTGGTCGTAGGACGCAGTCATGGACGAAGGAGCGAATGTGAACGACACGCAAACATCGAGCGACCGCGGGGCCTGGCGAACCGACCACTTCACCGATCGGACGGTCTTCATCACCGGGGGCACGAGCGGTTCGGGACTTCGAGCGGCGGAGCGTTTCCTCGCGGCCGGGGCGAACGTCGTCATCAACGGGCGTACCCGGGATCGCGGCGAACAGGCCAGTGAGCGCTTGCGCGCCATCTCGCCGCGGGTTCTGTTCATCCAGGCCGACGGTGGACAGTACGACGAGATTGCGGCTGCGCTCGATGAGGCGGCCGCGCACTTCGGCGGCATCGACGTGCTGGTGAGTGCCGGTGCCTCCGAGGGTGCCTCACCCAAGCCCTTCGTCGAGATGACCTCGAGTGAGGTCGTCTCGGGACTGACGACGCTCTTCGCCGCACGAATCCTGCCACTGCACGCGGCGCTCCCGCATCTGCGACAGCGGCCCGGGGCCAGCGCGGTGTTGCTCACGACCGACGCCGGACGGTCCGCGACGACGGGGGAGTCGGTCATCGGTGCGTACGCCGCTGCGGTCATCCAGATGACCAAGTCGCTCGCGAGGGAACTCGCTCGCGAGCGGATCAGAGTCAACGCCGTCTCGATGACTCTCACGGAGGACACGTTGACCTGGGACAGCATCTTTGCGAGCGAGAGCTTCGAGCGCAAGGTCTTCGTCAAGGCTGCGGCTCGGTTCCCATTCGGCGCGCCACCCCAGGCGGCCGACGTCGCGGCGGCGATCGTGTTCCTTGCCTCAAGCGCCGCTGAGCAGATCACGGGTCAGACCCTCAGCGTCAACGGGGGCCTCTCCTTCGGTGGCTGGTAGGACCGACGGATGCGAGGTCTCGAGACCGAGTCGGGTTTACTGCGCGGTAAGCGAAGGGCCTACCGGACACCAGTGATTCTGGCGCCTGCTCATTGGCACCGCGCGTGCCTCGGCCGTCGGCCGCTCGGACCACCCGTGCCATAATGGACTCCCATGTCGGTCACCCCTGAGCCCGACGGCTCCTCTCCGTTCGACGAGCTCGACGCCACGCTCTACGGGGAGGGCTACCCAATGGGTCTGCCCGTCTTCGAAGAGCCCGTCGAGGCGCACCTGCGCAACCGGCGAACGGTGAACAGTCCGTCCCAGTTACTCCTGCTTCAAGAGCTCGTTCACTTCAAGGCCAGCCACGGGCGCTGGCACCTCGCCAAGGATCTCGTCGGGCTGGTGCGTCGCGGACACGGCAACGAGAAGGACGAGTCGTACTTCGACAAGCTCGGTCGTGAGTCCAAGCGTGGCAAGAGCGAGTCGTCGACCTACGGACTCGCGACCATCGACGGGCGCCCCGTCGTGCTCTACGCGATGAACTGGGACTTCTTTGCGGGCTCACTCGGCGTGATCTCGGGCGAGGCCTTCCAGGCGGCCGCGGACCTCGCAATCGCCAAGCACCTCCCGCTCGTCTCGGTCTACGCCTCGAGCGGGGTGCGCCAGCACGAGAACTTCGCCGGACTCACCCAGATGACCCGCATGGTCGAGGCCATCCGGCTCTACAAGGAGAAGGTCGATCTGCCCCACGTGGCGGTGCTGCTCGGCAACGTCTGGGGCGGCGTCTCGGCGAGCGCCGTGCCCAACGCCGACCTCATTCTCGCGACCTCGGGCACGAACTTCGGCTTCGCCGGACCCAACGTGATCGAAGCCTTCGAGGGCATCGCGGTGCCGAGTGACTCTCAGAGTGCCGAGACCAACCTGCTCGATCGCAACATCGACGTGGTGCTCGCCGACGTGGCCGAGCTCGTGTGGTATCTCGGTGCTGTCTACGCCACGACCGCAGCGCCCGAGCGACACAAGGAGCTCACCAAGGAGACCGAGCCGCTCGTGCGCAATCTCACGGCGCTCAACCAGCGCCGGGTCTACGCCTTCGGCGCCGCGGGCATCCACGGACCGCGCTTCGACGACATCACCGGCACGCCCGACCTCGTGCCGGCCGCCGTGCGCCCCCCGACATCGAGTGACCGCGCCGACGCCCTGCTCGAGCAGTACCAGGACCTCATCGCCGACGCGAACCGCGTCGACCTCGAGTTCATCGCGCAGTACGGCTTCACCGACGCGATCGCGCTTTATAACCACATCCAAGAGGCCGATGTGCGCCGCTACCCCGCGATCGTGGCCGCCTTCGCAAAGCTGGGCACTCAGCCCTTCGTCATTCTCGGCACCCAGCCCTCCTACCAGCGATACGGCGACTCGGTGATGAAGCGTCCGGCGAACCCTGGCCCCGAGGACTTCGCGCACCTCGCGCGCGTGCTCGAAGTGGGCGCTCGCCTCGGACTGCCGGCCCTGTTCGTGACCGACACCCTTGGGGCGAAGCCCACCCTCGAGAGCGAGCGGCGCGGTCAGTCCCGTCTCATCGCGCGATCGATCCTGCGCGGCATCGACTACCCGAGGCCCGTCATCTCACTGGTCGCGGGCGCACTCGGCAGCGGCGGGGGTCTCGCGACGACACCCATGGCCGACCACGTCGTCATGCTCGACAAGGCCATGGCCTACGTCGCCGAGCCGCGCTCGGCGGCCTCGATCCTCTATAAGACGCCCGAACCCACCCGCGAGCAGGTGAAGATGACGCTGGCCACCATGCGCTCGACTGCCCAGGACCAGTTGGATCTCGGCCTGATCGACGAGGTCATCCCCGAGGACCCGAACCCGTTCATCACCGTCGAGCGGATCCACCGCTCGCTCCTGAAGACTTACGTCGAACTGTCCGCACTCTCGGAGCGAAAGCTACGTGCCCGCCGACACGAGCGGATCCGCGGCCTGCGGGCCTTTGACATCGTCCAAGAGGTCCCCACCGGCGCTGAGGACGAGTAGTTATCCGGCCGACGCGGGTGTCACTGGTGTCGCGACCATCGGCGCCGTGTTGGGGTAGATCTCGACCCAGGTGCGACCGGGGGCGAGGTCGATCGGGTGACCGCTGCGAGTGAGGAACACCGTCGGCGTGCCCGCGGCGCCGGCTGACCAGGTGCCCGCGATCATCCGTCCGTTGCGCAGGATGTAGGCGTTGCCGTGGTTGTCGATGATGTGGGACTCGGCCTCGAGGCCACCCTGGCTGTTCTCGACCCACGGCCCGTAGGTGATCGAAACATCCTGGATGATCACGTTCTGGGCCTGGTTCTGGACGCCGTCGGTGAGCACGTCGGGCTGGATGTTCGGTGCGCTCGCGCTGCCGACGTTGTAGAAGCGCAGCCACGTACCCGTGCCGGGGTTCCAACGCCAGTAGATGTCCGAGGTGCCCGACCAGTCCAGGTGGACCTGACTCACCGACTCGCCGGCCGGGACCAACTTCGAGTAGGTGAAGATCGGTGCCGGGGCCTTCGCGGGTGCGCTGATCGCCGACCAGATCGCCTGGGTGGTCGTGTAAGTGTCATAGGGCGCGTAGCGTCCGGGCGGATTCTCCTCGAGGGTCGGGTGCGTGCCGAGGTCGACGTTCACGAGTGAGGATGCGTTGATCGTCTGGAGCACCGGGATGATGCCGCCCACGTGGACGAAGAGCGGGTGGCCGAGCTGGCTGAGCATCTGGACGTCAGTCCACCGCGCTGAGCGGATCGGTCCGACGAGGCTGGGCGCATTGCGGCACTGGAACACCGCGGCGTAGCGGGTGATCGAGCCCTCGACCTGCTCTTCGAAGATGATGTCGGCGTAATCGAGGCCGCTCTGGGGTCGAGCCTCGGCCGGCGCGGGCCCCAGGGAGTAGTTGTCGACCTTCATGGCGATGGCTGGGCGTTGGGGCACAACATTGCCCGGAGCTGGTGTGCCCGTGAGCGGGCAGAGCGCGACGGCGACGGGCTTGACCGTCGTGGACGTGGTGGTCGTCGTCGCCTTGGGCGCGGGGGAACTGCCGCACGCGGCGAGCAGCAGCCCGGCTAGGGCCAGTACGACGACGCCACGAACTGCCCGAGTCGGTCGCCGCCATCGCGGCGGCTTCTTCGTGTCGAACGAGCGAGCGTGAGCGGAGCGTTCGGTTGGCACGCCTCGATTCTCGCATGCGCACGGTGCAAACGAGTGGCACGCGGTCGTGGCACCTTGTGCGATCAGGCCCGCGAATGCCGTGCGCGCAACGTCGTGCGCACGATTCGTCCTTCACCCAAGGTCGTGAGAACGATCGCCAGGATCGCGACGCTGGTGGTGGCCACCACCGGCATGGACGTGAGTGCCGCTTCGGTCGACGCGTGCGTGTTGAGAAGGGCTGGATCACCAATCGCGACCGATCCGATCCACGTGATGATGGCCGCGACCGCTACGGACGCGCACGTCGCCACCGCGACGGCGAGACGTACTTCGATGGTGAGCAGTCGCGGTGAGAGCTCGGTCGCGTCGATGGTGCGTCGTACGGTGTCAACGGTCAAGAGGACGGTCACCGCGGTTACCGCCGCCCAGGTGAGGAAGGTCGCGCCATAGAGGGCGTTGGTGCCGTTGCGCGCCGCGGGGGTGAGATGGTGCGCCCACCGCGCGAGGACGAGTAGGCCCACGCTCGAGAGGCCACCGGCCAGGGCGGTTCGCCAGACGGATCGACGGATCACCGACCACCCACCGCGGTGCAGGAATCGAGAGACCGACGTCGTGACCAACACGGCGCCGAGGAAAACCAGCACGGTGGCGGAGGCCACCGCGATCTCGGCGATGCGGTACGCGATGGTGGGTACGGCGCGGGCGTGCGGCGAGATCGTCGTGGCAAAGTGTTCCGCGAGCTTCGTGAAGCCAGCCGTCCCGATGAGGAGGAACGCCCACGAGTAGAGCACGGTCAGCGCCCCGGAACGAAGCGCGACCTCGGTCTGGGCTGAGTCCCCAGCGAGTCCGCCGTGGCGTAAACGTTCTCCGAGGGCCGCGCGAGCGACATCACGGTAGATGTGCCAGGTCAAACGACCCCCACTGAGCTCGTCGTCGAGCATGGTGCTGAACTCATCCCCGTAGCGGGCTCGCCACGCCGCGGGGTACCACCGTATGAGACGTTCGATGTCGCGGCGCATCAGTGACCCGTCGCGATGGTGAGACGGGCAGCGCCGACGTCCGCGAGGCGTCGCATGGAGGAGACCACGTCGGCGAGGGCCACCGATCCCGCGGGGGTCATGCGGTAGGGTCGCCGACGGTCCTCGGTCGCCAGTGGTTCAATGAGTCCCTGTTCCTCGAGTCGTGCTATCGCCCCGTAGAGGGTGCCGGGGCCGAGGTCCACGTTGGCGAATCGGCGGATGTCCTTTAAGAGGGCGTGACCGTGTTTGGGGCCATCGGCGAGACTCGTCAGAATCAATACCGCGGGGCTGTTTTCGGGACGCCAGGACCGGGTGATGCGAGTAGTGGCCATGGACCGACACTACTACGTGCGACGTAGTAGTGGGAAGCGAGCTCGCGGTCACACCGTTCAGTAGGGTTGCGATTGGGTACCAATTGTGAAGGGGGATGAGATGTTCAAGGGATTCAAGAATTTTCTCATGCAGGGCGATTTGATCGTCATTGCCGTCGGTCTGGTCGTCGCGACCGCCTTCTCCACGCTGATCAAGGCTTTCACTGATTCGATCATCACGCCACTCGTCAGTGCTATCGAGGGCTCGTCGTCATCATCACCGGGTCTGGGCTGGACGGTCAACGGACAGTTCGTCGACGTGGGCACGTTCATCTCGGCCATCGTGTATTTCATCATCTTCATGGTGGTCATCTACTTCGTGCTCGTCGTCCCCTATCGCACGTACATGCGTAAGACGGGTAGGGAGGTCTTCTCGGGTCCGAAGCCCGCCGCACCGGTCAAGACCTGCCCGAAGTGCCTCTCGGCGGACCTGCCGGTGGCTGCGACCAAGTGCAAGTACTGCGGGAGCGACGTCGCGTAAGACTCGCTCAAGAACTGCACTTTCTGGGTGTGCGATCAAGGATGGAACGTCTCGAATGCCTTATGTCGCGCCGCCGCGAACGAGTCCCGCCGGTGGTGGGGGCCGGACTTAGGTTTTTCAGTCGTCTTCGTTCGTAACGAAGCGACGTGGATTACGCCTTCGACCCAGGGCTACTGACAGGTCGTCGCCATATACTGCCGCTCATGGCGATACTTTTCTGGCTGGTCATCCTGCTGGTCTGTATTTTCGCCGAGATCCACACCCAAGCGTTCGTCGCCGTATTCGTCGCCGTTGGATCGATCGTCGCCTTCTTCCTGGCGTTGGCGAGCGTGCCCTTCGCGGTTGAAGCGGTCGTCTTCGTCGTCGTGACGGCGATCACGCTGTTCACCTTGCGTCCAAGCGTCATGCGACGTTTCGCCCGCACCGAGGTCGTCGACCTCACGATCCCCGTCGCGGGAAGCCTCGCGAACCAGACCGGCTTCGTCGAAGACGTGGTCGGTGACGAGGGCCACCCGGGCCGCGTGAAGATTCGCGGCGAATCGTGGCGCGCGGTGACCGAGCGATCCGAGCCGATCGCGAGCGGCGTGCGCATCATCGTCGTCAAGTCCTACGGCACGACCCTCTGGGTCGAACCGACCGATGCGGCGAAGGATTAGACGCCCGGCGTCGTCGTGGCGCCTGGCACCTCGCTCATCACGCTCTTGATTGCCTGGACGGCACCGAGCAACGCGGCGCTCTCGGCGGGGATGATGAGCTTGGTGTTCTCACTCGCGGCGAATTTCGACAGGGTGTCGAGCTGGAGGATCGCGATAAGTGACGGGCTCGGGTCCTGCTGGGCGATAGCGGCGTAGACCGAGGTGATGGCCTGGGCGCGTCCCTCGGCTTCGAGGATGAGGGCTTGGCGCTGGCCCTCGGCGCGCAGGATTGCCGACTGCTGGGCCCCCTCGGCCTCTTTGATGGCGGCTTGGCGCTGGCCGTCGGCGACGTTGACGGCAGACTGTTGCTGACCCTCTGACTCGAGGATCCGGGCGCGCTTCTCTTGGTCGGCTTGCTTCTGGAGGGCCATGGCCTGGAGGATCTGCTCGGGAGGGGTGATCTCGAGCACTTCGACGCGGTTGATCCGCACCCCCCATTTGTCGGTTGCCTCCTCCATCTGGGTCTGCAGGAGTGTGCCGATCCGCTCACGTTGGGAGAACGCTTCGTCGAGCGTGATGCTCCCAAAGACCGCGCGCACCGAGGTGCGTGCGAGGTTGTCGACACTCACCAGATAGTCCGAGTTGGTGAACAGTGCGAGTCGCACGTCGACGACCTGGCTAAAGATGGTCGCGTTCACGATCACCGCGACATTGTCGCGCGTGATGACCTGCTGGCGGTCGCCGGTGCGTGGCGTCTCGCGCACGTCGACGATGCGCATCTGCTCGATGAAGGGGAAGATGAAGGTGAGACCGGGGTTCTTGATGTCCTTGAACTCGCCGAATCGGGTGACGACACCTTCGTAGCCCTGCTGGACGATCCGGACCGACTTGACGATCGTGGCGATTACCAGCAAAACGATTACCGCAGCGATGACCGCGAGGACGATGCCCATGACCATAAGGCCTCCCATGCGACGGCGTCGATTCTCGAACGTGGCCGCTACGCCGGAGTCTACGGTCGCGCGCGCGGCCGTGTCCCGATATCGAACCCGCTGGTCAATCGGTGATTACTTCGCGCTTACAGTTTTCGGCGCCTCGGTGAGGTGGTGGGCCTCGATGCTGACCCGCCCGCGCCCACCGGTGAGGCGGCGAAGGTCGAGACCGTAGCGCACGAGCTCGGCTTCGGGGACGTGGGCGACGATGACGACGTCGCCGTCCTCGGACTGGTCGGTGCCGATGACGCGCCCGCGCCGGCTCGAGAGGTCCGTGAGGACGTCACCGAGGTACTCGGCCGGTACCGTCGCGGTGACCGCCATGATCCGCTCGAGCAGGGCGCAACCGGCCTGCTCGAGCGCGGCTCGAAGCGCCAACGAGCCCGCCGTCTCGAAGGCGGCCTCAGAGGAGTCCACACTGTGGGACTTGCCGTCAAAGAGCGTTGCGCGCACGCCGACCACGGGCTGGCCGTTAGGCCCGCCGTGGGCCATGGCGCGCTCGATGCCGTTGCGCACGGCCCCGATGTACTGGCGTGGCACTGCGCCACCGACCACGGCGTCGACGAACTCGAAGGTCGTCATCGGGTCGAGCGGCTCGACGGTCACGTTCACCACGGCGTACTGGCCGTGGCCCCCGGTCTGCTTCTTCAAACGTCCCTCGACCGTCGCCGGGGCGAGAATCGTCTCGTAGAGCGGAACCGGCGGGGGAGCGGTCGTGAGCTCGAGGTTGAACCGTCGACGCAGACGCTCGAGGGTCACCTGCAGGTGCATCTCACCCATCACGTCGGCAACCAGGTGGCGCGAGATCGGGTCGTGGCGCACGCGCAGTGCGGTGTCCTCTTCGGTGAGCCGGTGCAGCGCCGTAGAAATCTTCTCGTCGTCGCTCGCGGCCCCCATGATCGCCACCGACATCGCGGGCGTGTGTGGCGCAACGAGAGTGGGCTGGAGGTTCCGACCTCGCTTGGCGAGGATGTCACCGACGAGGACATGGTTCAACTTGGCGACCGCCACGACGTCGCCGGTGACGGCGACGTCGATCGGGGTCATCTTGGCTCCGACGAGGTAGCCCATCCCGTGGATCCGCTCGTCGGTCTGGGTGCGCGTGTTCGTGAGCACGGTGTCACTGCGCAAGGTGCCCGCGACCACCTCGAAGACGACGATGCGTCCGACGTAAGGGTCGACGATGACCTTGAAGGCGCGCAGCACCACGTCCGACTCGGGGTCGCGCTCGAGCATGACAGGCTCGCCGTTCTCGAGGGCGGGGATCGGACGGCTCTCGGCGATCTCGTCGAGCAGGGTCGTGAGGCGGTCGACGCCGATTGCTCGCACCGCCGAGCCGAGCACGACCGGTACGACACGACCTTGTGCCATCAAGTGACCGAGTGTCGTCTCGAGCTCGTCGAGTTCGGGCTCCTCGCCCTCGAGGTACTGTTCGGTCAGTCGGTCGTCGCCCACGACGATCGCCTCGAGCAGGCTCGCGCGCACGCGCTGTTCGAGTTCGGCCAGTCCATCGGGGACCGGTCCGTGCGCGGCCTTGCCGTCGCTGTAGTGCAGGGCCTCGTTCGTGAGGAGGTCGACGACGCCGCTGAACGCGGGTCCCTCGCCGATCGGTAACTCCACGGGGGCGAGGGACGGCCCGACGAGGTGCTCAAGGGCAGCGAGGGTCGTCTCGAAGTTGGCGCGTTCAGCGTCAAGGGCGTTCACGAACACGACGACCGGCACGCCCGCCTCGCGAGCGAGTCGCCAGAGCACGATCGTGTCGTTCTGCACGGCGTCCACGGCCGTGACGACGAGGACCGCCACGTCGGCGACGTCGAGCGCGCGCTCGACCTCGCCGTAGAAGTCGACGAGTCCAGGTGTGTCGAGCAGGGTGAGCTTGTCGTCACCGATCCAGACGGGGGCCATGGCGATCGCGAGGGACGTCTGGTGGCGACGTTCCTCGGGGTCGGTGCCACAGACCGTCGTCCCTTCCTCGATCCGTCCGGGACGCACGAGCCCACCGGTCGCGACGAGCATCGCCTCGAGCAGTGTCGTCTTTCCGACGCCGCTTCGTCCGAGTAGCGCTACGGTACGGGCCTTGGGGTGGCGAGTGGCCATGACACCTCGATTCGTCGAGTCTCTCGGACTCAACGTAGTCCTCACGTCGAGGGCGCGTCACCTGAAACGCGCAAGGATCTCGACGTTGCATCGTCGCCCGTTGGCACTGATGGCGTCCGGCGAGAATCGAGCGTGCCCTGCGGGCCCACCCGCCATGGCCGCCGCGCGACCGGAGTGGACCAGCGAAATCGGTCTCGGTGTCAAAAGACCCGCTACCATTCGCCCATGACATCGCTCCTCGGACTTCGCACGGTTATCTACCCCACGGAGGACCTCGCCGCGTCGGCGGCGTGGTGGACGAATTTTCTCGGCTTCGAGCCGTACTTCAACGAGGAGTTCTACGTCGGCTTCGACGTCGCGGGCTACGAGCTCGGATTGATCCCGAGTGAGGAGGGCGGCGACGCGCACACCTACTGGGGCGTGGACGATGTGCGGGCCGCCATCGATCAGGCCCTCGAAGAAGGCGCCGCACTCGAAGAGGACGCGAACGACGTCGGCGAGGGGATCATCGTCGGCGCCGTGATTACGCCGGACGGCTCCTACGTCGGCTTCATCGAGAACCCGCACTTCGGCGACGCGTCACCCGACGAGGAGTAAACGTCGTTCTCTACATCGTTGGTGGCGTTTCCGCACTCGGCGTGAACGCGCCGCCCGAGACGCCGAGTCGTTCGCCAATCGCCGTGACGTGGGCGTGA
Source organism: Actinomycetes bacterium (assembly GCA_021793515.1). Taxonomy (GTDB): domain Bacteria; phylum Actinomycetota; class Acidimicrobiia; order Acidimicrobiales; family RAAP-2; genus RAAP-2. The sequence goes on from JAJYSP010000003.1 coordinate 39,282, forward strand.
AGTTCGTCGAGTAGATCAGTGTTTCGCTTCACCTCTTCCGTGAGTTCGGTGTTCTCCTTCAGCAATGCCTTGATGTCGTCGGTGTTGGTCGCTGTGTGGACGGCGACCTCGGAAGCGATGGAGTCGGCGCGCTTGGCCGCGATCAAGAGTGCCGCCGCCTGGACTCCGGCCATCATCGACAAGAAGAGGTTCAACAGGATGTAGGGGTAGGGGTCGAAGGCTCGGTGGTGCAGGATCCGCTGGAACAGAACAGTGTTGGTCAGCGCCCAGGCGATCATCACCGCGAAGAAGGCGAAGACGAACGGCCAGGAGCCCATCGCGTTGCGCATTCGGTCGGCTGCCCGCTCGCCGCGTGACAGCTGGTCCCCGGACCTGACGCCGGGGTGCTTGTGCCAATGGGTCTGCCAGCCGGTCTTCACGGGTGCCATCGTGACACACCACGAAGGTCTCGTCGCGCCGCCCTCCTTGCGACCGGCTGCGGTACAACAGAATTTGGGACTGACGGCCCTTGACGATGTCGTGCCAATGTGCCAGTCTGCTCGGATCGAGAGCCACCAGCAGCCGGTGGGGGGAGACGTCGTCGTACGACGAGCGGTGGTCGCTGCCCGGACACCGGTGGTCGTCGAGCGCGACGTCGAACGTCGTCCGTCGAACCGCCGCCGCTGGCTCATGGTTGTGGCGACTCTCATAGGACCCGGCATGCTCGTCATGCTCGCCGATACCGACGCGGGGAGTGTCATCACCGCGGCCCAGTCCGGCGCGCTCTACCGCTTCGGGTTCGTGCTGCCCGAGCTGCTGCTCATCCCGATCCTCTACGTCGTCCAGGAGATCACGGTGCGCGTGGGTCTTTCGACCGGTAAGGGGCACGGGGCGCTCATCCGCGAGTACTTCGGCGCTCCGTGGGCCTACACCGCCGCGGTGACCCTGCTCGTGGCGTGCGCCGGCGCGCTCGTGACTGAGTTCGCCGGGATCGCCGGGGTCGGTCTGCTCGTCGGGCTGCCCAAGGCCGCGACCGTCGGCGCGGCCGCAATCGGGCTCACGGCGCTCATCATCTTCGGTCGGTATCGCCGCATCGAGGCCATCGGCATCGTCGTCGGGGCCCTCGAGCTGCTCTTCGTGGTCGCTGCCGTGAAGGCGCATCCGGACGTCTCAGCACTCGCGCGTTCGCTCACCGGCAACTGGACGTTCAGCCACGGCTACGGCACGTTGCTCGCGGCCACGGTCGGCGCAGTAATCATGCCCTGGATGATCTTCTACCAGCAAGAGGCGGTGATTGACAAAGGGTATCGCGAGCGCGGACGCGCCGGCCTCGCTGACGCGCGCACCAACACCTTCATCGGGGCTGTCGTGACCCAGCTGATCATGATCGCCATCGTGGTCGTGACTGGCGCGACGCTCGGGACGTTGCACGAGGGTCATCCCTTGAATGACATCGGGGCGATCGCCACGGCGCTCACCCCCTTTCTCGGTCATCGCGACGCCGTCGTGCTGTTCGGCCTGGGCATGGTGGGGGCGTCGGTCGTCGCCGCCCTCGTCGTGTCAGTCGCCGGCGCCTGGGGCATCGCCGAGGTCTTCGGATGGCAGCACAGCCTGAACGACCGTCCAGCATCGGCGCCAGGTTTCTACAGCGTGGCGGTGGCTGGCATCGTGGTGAGCGCACTGGCGGTGGTGGTCGCGACCAACCTGGTCGGCCTCGCCGTGGACGTAGAGGTGATGAACGCTGCGCTGTTGCCGGTCGTGCTCACCTTCCTCGTGCTCCTCGAGCGACGTCTCCCCGCGCCGGTGCGCATGCGCGGTACCCGGCGTGTGGTCGCCTACAGCTTGATCGCGCTCGTCATCGGCGTGGGATTCATCACGATCGCCTCGGTCATCCACGTCGCGATCTGACCGACTCGGTGGGTCACTGGGTGGCGACGTCGCGCCAGAGGTCAATGTCGCCCTCCACTGCGTGGCGGTCGATGGTGGCGAGCTCCTCGGCGCTGAACTCGAGGTAGTCGAGCGCGTCGAGGTTGTCGTCGAGTTGGGCGACGCTGCTCGCCCCGATCAGCGCCGAGGTCACCCGCGGGTCGCGCAACGTCCAGGCGATCGCCATCTGGGCGAGGGTCTGACCGCGCTCCGCGGCGACGTCGGCGAGAACGCGCACGTGGGCGAGGTTCGACTCGCTCAACATCGAGGTGGGTAGCGAGCCCGACTTCGCGGCCCGTGACCCCTCGGGCACGCCGTTCAGGTAGCGGTTCGTGAGGAGACCCTGGGCGAGGGGGGAGAAGGCGATGCACCCGACGCCCTCGGCACCGAGCACGTCGAGCAGTGCGTCCTCGATCCATCGGTTGAGCATCGAGTAGGAGGGCTGGTGGATCAAGAGCGGCGTGCCGAGTCGCTCCAGGATCGCGATCGCCTCGAGCGTGCGACTCGCGGAGTAGGAGGAGATGCCCACGTAGAGGGCCTTGCCCTGGCGCACCGCGTGATCGAGCGCGCCCATCGTCTCCTCGAGTGGGGTCGTGGCGTCGAAGTGGTGGTGGTAGAAGATGTCCACGTAGTCGAGCCCGAGGCGCTTGAGGCTCTGGTCGAGGCTCGATAGGAGGTACTTGCGCGAGCCGAGGTCGCCGTAGGGGCCGGGCCACATGTCCCAGCCGGCCTTGGTGGAGATGACGAGCTCGTCGCGCAGTCCCGAGAAGTCCTCGCGCAGGATGCGACCGAAGTTGGTCTCGGCGCTGCCGTAGGGGGGGCCGTAGTTGTTCGCGAGGTCGAAGTGGGTCACCCCGTGGTCAAAGGCCCGCCGCAGGATGGCGCGTTGGTCGTCGATGGGTCGGTCGTCGCCGAAGTTCTGCCAGAGGCCGAGCGAGATCGCCGGCAGGGCGAGTCCACTCGTGCCACTGCGGCGATACGGCATCGAGTCGTAACGGGTCGGGGAGGGCTGATAGGCGTGCATGGGGCCAGCGTAGCGACGACGGCGCGGAAAGTCCGTGGTGGGGGGCCTTGCGTAATACCTGACTAAGTTAATAAGATTTCTAGTAATTAACCGGACGACCCGAAGGACGACATGACCGTCACCCAGCCCACCAGTTCGCCCGTCGAAACGATCAAGGCGGCGAGCGACCTGCTGCGCGGCGCCCTCGCGACCGAGCTCGCCGCCCCCGAGGCGAACGTCTCGGCGGACTCCGAACAGTTGCTCAAGTTCCACGGCGTCTACGCCCAGGACGACCGCGACCAGCGCCGGGCCCGCTCGCTCGCCGGCGAGTCCCTCGCCTACAGCTTCATGATCCGCGTCGCGATCCCCGGTGGCCGCCTGACGACGGCCCAGTGGCTGGCGCTCGACGCCGTCGCCGACGACGTCGCCGACGGCTCGATCCGACTCACCACTCGCCAGGCGGTCCAGTTCCACGGCGTCGCGAAGTTCGACCTGCGCACGGTGGCGACGACGCTGCACGGGCACCTGCTCACGTCCTTCGCCGCCTGCGGCGACGTGGTTCGCAACACCGTCACCTGCCCCGAACTCGCTCTCGACGGGGCGAGTGACACGCGCTGCGACGTGGCCACGCGCATCGCGCGGGCCTTCAAGCCCGCGACGCGCGCCCACTTCGAGATCTTCGTCGACGGCACGCTCGCCGTCTCGGGCGGCGACGTCGAGCACGACTTCTACGGTGAGACCTATCTGCCGCGCAAGTTCAAGATCGCGATCGCGAACCCGGGCGAGAACTGCGTGGACGTCTACGCCCAGGACCTCGGACTCGTCCCGGCCACCCACCCCGAGGTCGGCGACGGGTTCGTCGTGCTGGTGGGCGGCGGGCTCGGCCGCTCCTACGCCCAAGAGGACACCTTCGCCCGGCTCGCCGAGCCGCTCACCTTCGTCACCCACGACGAGGTCATCGAGCTCATCGGTGCGGTCGTTGACACCTACCGCGATCTTGGGGACCGCAGCAACCGGCGCCGGGCGCGGCTGAAGTACGTCGTCGCCGACGGCGGGATTGCGAGTTTCGCGAAAGAGGTGTCGCGTCGCTACGGACCACTGCGGGCGCCGATCGCCATCGACCTCGCCGCGGCCGACGACCACCTGGGCTGGCGCGAGCAGCAGGACGGGCGCTGGCGCCTCGGGATCCGCGTCGGCGCGGGACGCGTGCGCGACGTCGCCGAGGGACGCGGACTGCGTAGCGCGCTTCGTGAGGTACTCGACGGACGTGACCTCACCCTCGTTGTTACGGCCCAGCAAGACCTCATCGTCGCGGGCGTCGCCCCCGACGACCGGGCCGCCATCGACCAGGTGCTGAAGCGACACGGCGTGCGCAGCCTCACTGAGCTCGGTGCGGTCGAGCGCACGGCGCTTGCCTGCCCGGCGCTTCCCACCTGCGGCCAGGCGCTCGCCGAGGCCGAGCGGGTGCTGCCCAACGTCGTCGACGCCGTCCAGGGTGAGGTCGACCGGCTCGGTGGCACGCGGCGCATCCAACTGCGCATGACGGGCTGTCCGAACGGGTGCGCTCGCCCCGCGGTCGCCGAGGTCGGCGTCGTCGGGCGCACCAAGAGCACCTATGACGTCTACCTCGGGGGCGGACCGCGCGGCGATCGGCTCGCGCGCGTCGTGCGCGAGAAGGTGAAGCTCGACGACCTCCCCGAGGTGCTGCGCCCTCACCTCGAGCGCTGGCGCGACGAGGGTCGCGAGGGCGAGTCCTTCGGTGACTTCTTCGATCGGGTCACGCCGTCGTGACGGTCTTCCTCGTGGGGGCGGGACCTGGTAGCGCCGACCTCTTGACGCTGCGCGCGCTGCGCACCCTCGAGCGCGCCGAGGTCGTCGTGCACGACCGGCTCATCGGCGCCGAGATCCTCGCGCTCGTCCCGTCCTCGGCCGAGGTCTACGACGTCGGTAAGACGCCCGGCGGCCCCGACAACCAGGACGCGATCAACGAGTTGCTCGTGCGCTACGGGCGCACCGGGCGCACCGTCGTGCGCCTGAAGGGCGGCGATCCCTTCGTCTTCGGGCGCGGCGGCGAGGAGCTCGCGGTGCTCGCGGGTGCCGGGATCGACTGGGCGGTCGTGCCCGGGATCACCTCGGCCTTCGCCGCGCCGCTCGCCGCGGGGATCCCCGTCACGCATCGGGGCTCGTCCTGTGGGGTCGTGGTGGTGAGTGCTCGGGGCTGTGAGCGCGACCCCGAACTCGCACGTCTCGCCGCGGCCGGGCTGACGATCGTGATCCTCATGGGGGTCGCGCGACGCGGCGCGATCGCGGCCGAGCTGATCGAGGGCGGGCTCGATCCCGCGACGCCGGTCGCGGTGGTGGAGAGCGCCTCTACGCCCGAGGAACGCGTCCAACGCGCCACGGTGGGCGAGCTTCCCGCGATGACGGTGACGTCCCCGGCGGTCATCGTCATTGGTGCGGTGGCGGCCCTCGACCTCGTCGGTGGGACGGCGTCGCGATGATGCTCCCGGTGGCCCTGGACCTCGCGGGCCGTCCGGTCACGGTGATCGGGGCTGGCGCGGTCGGCGCGCGAAAGGTCGCCCAGCTGATCGAGGTCGGCGCGGTCGTCACGGTCATCGCCGAGGCGGTGCGCGCACCGCTGCCGAGTGGGGTCGCCACGGTGCGGGTCCGCCGCTACCAACCCGGCGACCTCGCCGGGGCAGTGCTCGTCGTCGCCGCGACCGGCGACCCCGCGGTTGACGACGAGATCGTCGTCGAGGCGACCTCGCGTGGCCAACTGCTCAACGTCGTTGACGACCCGTCGCGCTGCTCGTTCTATTTCACCGCGCTGCACCGCGACGGCGACGTCGTGGTCTCGGTGTCGACCTCGGGGTCGTCACCGGCCCTCGCGAGCTGGCTGCGCGACCGCATCGCGGCGAACCTGCCCCGTGGTCTTGGTGCGCTCGCGAGCCAGCTCGCGGCACTTCGCGAGGCGCGTCACCGCGACGGGGCGAGCACCGAAGGTCTCGCGTGGCGCAACTGGATCGACGCGTGGAGCCGCGGGGACGTGTTAACGGGACCGGACGATCTAGAGACCTGAGAGGCGCCGGATGGGACGAGCGAGCGCGGCGTTGTCGTCGGACCCGTGGCCCTGCGCGATGACGCCGTCCTCGAAGGTCGCCGCGAGCGCGGTGACCGGTAGGACGGCCCCGACGGACTTGGCGAGTTCGAGGCCGATGCCGAGGTCCTTGCGGTGTAGTTCGATCTTGAAGCCGATCGGGTAGTCGTCGTCGATCATCCGTTGGGCGCGATTCGAGAGGACCCACGAGCCCGCGGCCCCGCCCTCGAGGGCACCGATGACCTTTTCGGCGTCGAGGCCGGCCTTCAGGGCCAGGACCACGCCCTCGGCGACGCCGAGGTAGGTGCCCGCGAGGATGACCTGGTTGATGGCCTTAGCCCACTGGCCGGCCCCGACCGGTCCGAGGTGGGTGATCGCGCGGCCCATGGCGTGCAGGACGCCATCGGCGCGCGCCACGTCGGCCTCGGACCCGCCGACGAGGATCGTGAGTGTCGCGAGGCGCGCACCTTCCGAGCCGCCGGTGACGGGCGCGTCGATGAGCGCGATCCCGCGCTCGGCGAGACGCGCGGCGAACTCGGTCACCTTGGTCGGGCTGATCGTCGAGCAGTCGATCACGAGCGAGCCCGGTGCGAGACCCGCGGCGAGGCCCATCTCGCCAAAGAGCACCGACTCCACCTGGGGCGAGTCGGTGAGACAGGTGACAACGACGTCACATGCCGCGCCAAGTTCGGCGGCGCTCGACGCCTCGGTCGCACCGAGTGCGATGAGGTCGCCGGCCCGCCCGGGGGTCCGGTTCCAGATGGTGAGGGAAAAGCCCGCTCGGGCGAGGTTGGCCGCCATGTGGACGCCCATGGTGCCCAGTCCGGCGAAGCCGATCCGTTCACTCGGTGATGGTTGCGTGGTCATGCTTGCTCCTTGTCGTCGAGGTGGGCGGCCCGCATCGCGGCCGAACGTAGGAGGGCCGAGTCCGAGGCGACGGCCACGAACGAGAAGCCGTGGTCGTGGTACCAGGCGGTGGTGGCCGGGTCGCCGGCGAGGATGCCCGCGGCCTTGCCGGCGTCGCGCGCGGCGGCCACGACCCGTTCGAGGGCGGCGCGGAACGGGGCCGACTCCAGTTGGCCCGCTACGCCCAGTGAGGTCGAGAGGTCACTAGGACCAATGAAGAGCACGTCGACGCCGTCGATCGCGGCGATGGCCTCGACCTGCTCGAGCGCGGCGGTGGACTCGATCTGGACGATGCCGAGAATCGAGTCGTTGACCTCGCCGGTGCTACGGGTATCGCCACCGAAGGAGCGGGCCCGGTTGTAGCCCGCGACGCCGCGGTCACCGCGCGGCGGGTACCAGAGGTGTCGGACCGCGCGCTCGACCTCCTCGGGGGTGTCGAGCCGTGGGAACATCACCCCGTGCGCGCCCAGGTCGAGCACGTGGCCGACACGGATCCGTTCACTCGACTCGACGCGCGCCACGACCGGCACGCCGTGGGCGGCGCCGGCGAGGATCTGGCCGACGAGACCCTCCTCGCCGCCCGCGCCGTGCTCGAGGTCCACGAGCAGCCAGTCGAAGCCGCTGAGCGCGCAGACCTCGGCGGCGAGGGCCGAGCCGAGGTTGAGGAAGGTGCCTCGGGTGGGCAGGTCGCTACGGACCCGCTCGATGAAGGTGGCCATGGCATCCTTTCGTCGGCGCCGGTGGCGGTGGACGCGGCGGTGCGGTTCAAGGTTAACCTCGGAGACCGGGCGTGAAACGAGCGTCGCGAGGGAGGTGTCCGATGTCGATGAGTCGAATCGTCTCGATTGCAGTCACGCCGGTCGCCTTCGCCGATCCGCCACTGCTCAACGCCGTGGGGGTGCACGAGCCCTTCGCGATCCGCGCGGTCCTCGAGGTCACGACCGAGGACGGCATCGTCGGGCTCGGTGAGACCTACGGCGATGAGGGCCATCTCGAACGCCTCGCGCGCGTCGCTGCGAACCTGGTGGGCGTGGACGTCTTTGACACGAGCGAGGTCGCCCGTCGCTGTACCACGACGCTCTCGGGATCGGTCGGGGCCGACCGTCACGGCCTCACCGGCCACATCACCGCGACCGGCACCGCGCTTCGGGTGTACTCGAGCTTCGAGGTGGCCTGCCTCGACGCACAGGGCAAGCTCCTCGATCGTCCGGTGTCGGACCTGCTCGGCGGCGCGGTGCGTACCCACGTTCCCTACTCGGCCTACCTCTTCTATAAGTGGGCGGCCCACCCCGGCGCGGCACCCGACCGCTACGGAGAGGCGCTCGACCCCGCGGGCATCGTCGAGCAGGCGCGCGCGATGCTCGTGACCTACGGCTTCAGCGCGATCAAGCTCAAGGGCGGGGTCTTCTCGCCGCGCGAGGAGATCGACGCGGTGCTCGCACTGCGCGACGCCTTCCCCACGCTGCCGCTGCGGCTCGACCCAAACGCGGCCTGGACGGTGCCCACGTCGATCGAAGTCGGCCACGAGCTCGACGGCGTGCTCGAGTACTTAGAGGACCCCACGCCCACGATCCCCGGCATGGCCGCGGTCGCGCGCGAAGTCCCCATGCCGCTCGCGACCAACATGTGCGTCGTGGGCTTCGAGGACATCGCCCAGGCGGTGGCCGAGGGCGCGGTCTCGGTCATCCTCTCGGACCACCACTACTGGGGCGGGCTGCGCGAGTCCCAGTCGCTGGCGCGCATCTGCTCGACCTTTGACCTCGGGCTGTCGATGCACTCGAACTCACACTTGGGGATCAGCCTGGCCGCGATGACCCACCTCGCGAGCGCGGTGCCGAACCTCACGTACGCGCTCGACACCCACTGGCCCTGGAAGAACGAGGACGTGATCGTGCCCGGCGTGCTCGACTTCGTCGACGGGGCCGTTGCGGTGCCCACGGGCCCCGGCCTTGGCGTCGAGCTCGACCGTGACGCGCTCGCGCGACTGCACGAGCAGTACCTCACGTGCGGCATTCGCGAGCGCAACGACTCGCGCTACCGCCAGTCCATCGAACCCGACTACGACCCGAAGGTGCCGCGCTGGTGATCGTCGGCTACGCCTACCCCTGGGACTTCGAGGGCGATCCCGCGGCCGCCCCGCGCGCGGCCGAGCTGGGCTGTGACGCCGTCGCACTGGCCGCGACCTACCACTCGAGTCGCACGGTGAGCCCCTTACACCCCACGAGGCGCGTCGTCGAGGTGTCGACCTCGGCCGCCTACGTCGCGCTACGACCCGAGGCGTGGCGGGGCCACCGGTTGGTGCCGTCGCCCCCGAGCTGGCCGGGCGGCGAGACCGCCTTTGACACGGCCGCGCACGCCCTGCGCGAAGCGGGCCTCGACGTCGCGGCGTGGATCGTGGTGACCCACCACGACGAGCTCGGACTGGCCAACCCCGACCTGGTGGTGCGAAACGCCTACGGCGACCCCTACTCCTACGCGCTCTGTCCGAGCTCACCCGAGGTGCGCGAGTACGCGTGCACCCTCGTGAGCGAGGTCGCCGTGGCGAGCGGCGTCGATCGGGTCGTGCTCGAGGCCTGCGGGCCGATGGGGTTCGCCCACTCCGGGGTGCACGACAAGGTCGAGTACGCCGGCTTTGACGCCGTGGCGCGCGACCTGCTCTCGATTTGCTGCTGCTCGTCGTGCGCGGGGGCCTTCGCCGCCAACGGGCTCGACGTACGCGACGTCGCCCAGCGGATCCGAGCGGGACTGCGCGACGCGGTGGGCTCCTTCGATGAGGCCTTTGACACCGAGATGGCGCGGGCCGTGCGCGCGACGCGCGCCGAGATCGGGGCGTCGCTGCAGCGCGCCGTGCTCGACGCGGTCGACGCGGTTCGCCCCGAGGTCGCGGTCACCATCCACGGCTCACGCACCCCCGGAGCGACGGGCTCGTTCCCCGAAGTTGGCAGCGAGGTCCTCGAGCGCGTCACGGCGGTGGTCGCGAATGCCTGGGACGCGGCGAACGCACTCGAGGAGATCACCGCGCTCGCCGGCGCCGCGTCCGAGGGGACCCGGCTCGGGGCCTACCTGCGCCTCGACCGCGGCTGGGATGAGCCGGTGATCGAGCCGCGCGTCGCGCAGTATCGCGGCGCCGGGGTCAACGAGTGGCACCTCTATCACCTCGGGCTGCTGTCGGTAACGGGACTCGCGACGATGCGTCGGGTCATCGAGGCCGCCCGCACCGCCGAGGGGTCACGGTGACCGAGACGGTACTGATCACGGGGTCGGCCGGTGCGATCGGCCGACACCTTCGCCGCACACTGCGCCGTGACGGACGGCACCTGGTGCTCGTCGACATCGCCGAGCAGGCCGGGCTCGAGGCCGGCGAGGACGCCGAGATCGTGACGGCGTCCTTCACCGACGCCGGGGCCATCGGCGAGGCCTGTGATGGCGTGGACGCGGTCATCCACCTCGGTGGGCTCTCGACGGCCGGGTACGACTTCGCTGACTACCTCGAGGTGAACATCGAGGGGACCCGCCAGGTGTTCGAGGCCGCGCGCCAGCGGGGCGTTGGACGCGTCGTCTTTGCGAGCAGCCACCACGCCGTTGGCTTCCACCCGAACACCCCGGGTTCGGTCGTGCCCGACTACCTCTTCGCGCGTCCCGACAGCTTCTACGGCGTCTCCAAGGTGGCCGGCGAGGCGCTCGCGAGCCTCTACCACGACCGCTACGGCCTCGACGTGATCTGTGTGCGCATCGGCTCGTACCGCGAGGTGCCGACCGACCAGCGCACCCTGTGGAACTGGCTGTCACCGGGGGACTGCACGCGACTGTTCGAGGCGACGCTGCGAGCGACCGCACCGGGCTTTCGGGTCGTGTGGGGCGTCTCGGCGAACACGCGTCGCATCGCCTCGCTCGATGAGGCCCGCCTGATCGGCTACGAGCCCGTGGACGACGCCGAGGACTACGTCGATGCGGTCTCACCCGAGCCCGAGCCCTGGGACCGAATCGGTGGGCTCTACAGCGAGTCGACGATCGACGACCCGCGGGGCTCGAGCACCGCGACGTAGAGGTCACAGAGGTTCCAGCCCGTGTGCCCGCCTTCGATCAGCTGGCCGAGCGCGGCGAGTCCGCGGTGGCTGTCGTTGTCGGCCTTGATCGCGGCCCAGTCGAGTCCGGCTTCGTTCACCCGAGCGAGAGTCGCGGCGTCGACCCAGGCGCCCGCGACGCCCTCGACGTAGTCGCGGCCGTCCGAGGAGCGCGCTACGAAGCTCGCCGGCTCGCCGAGCGCGGCGAGCACCGGCGCCATCGTCCAGGCGAGCTCCTGACACCGTCCCCCGATCCCAGAACCACGCACGTGGACGGTGACCTCGCCGACGCCGAGCACGCAGTGTTGCCCGTGACGCGAGGTGAGGTCGTCGAGCACGGCGGCAAAACGGGCGGCGAGGTTGTCGACGTCGCCCTGGAGCGACGCGCCGAGGGAGTGGACCTCGTAACCGAGGGCGGCCGCGCGCGCCGTCGCGTGTTCGAGCAAGAGGGCGGGGTCAGCCACCACGCGGTTCTCGTGGTGGGTGGTGACCGGACGCTGCATCACCGCACGTCGACGCAACGTCGCCGCCTCGATGCGCGCGGCGAGCGGCCCAGTGGGTATCGCGACGCGCTCGAGCAGTTCGGCGACCTCGCTGGATGACGGCGTGAACTCATAGGTGAGCCCGGACGCGACCCAGGGGGCGCCCGAGACGACGTTGTCGACCATGATGAGCGTGCGCGAGCGCGGCGTCGTGACCTCGCGCAAGACCGCGCCCCCCGCGATCATCGAGGTGGCCGCGCGCAGCCGGTTGAGGGTCGTGATGTCGACCCCGGCGCCGAGCGCCGCGCGCCAGAGCTCGGCGAGCCCGTCGAGGCCGAGCGGGTCCGCGGGCCACGCGCATAGGCTCGAGGCGCCCCCCGACACGAGCACGAGCGTGAGCTCGGCTTCGGTCGGCTCGCGCAGGAACGCGACCAGGCGATGGGCGGCCGCGAGACTGCCGGCACCGGGCACGGGATGCTCGCCCACGACCACGGCGTCATCGTCGGGCCGGCGCGCGGCGCCGCTCGCGTCGCTGATGATCAGGTGTCGCTTCACCCGTGTGCCGAGCGCGGACCTCGCGGCGTCACTCATCTCGCCGGCCGCCTTACCGATCGCGACGAGGTCAACGCTCGACTCGGCCACGTCGGCGAGTGCCGTCGCCACCTGGTTGGTGAGGTCGAGGGTCTCCAGCCACGAGGCGGCGACTTCGAGCGCGTCGGTCGTCGGGCTAGACGTCACGTGGCTCCTGTTCGTAGGTTTGCGCAAATCTACCTACTCGGCGGTTACCCCGCGGTTCACCCCGGGTCGCGTGGGCTGTGTCGAGCACGAGGAAATCGAAGTAGAAATGGGGTAGGCGTCACGGTTGACGTCACGATTCCAGAAGGGAAAGAACAATGTCGTTCACCGCGATCAATCCAGCCACCGAAGAGGTGATCGCCTCCTACGAGGCGCACACACCCGAGCAGATCGAGGCGGCCCTCGCCGCGTCGGTCAGCGCCTTCAAGAGCTGGCGCAACACGCCGTTCAAGGACCGCGGCGAACTGATGGTGCGCGCCGCCCAGCTGCTCGAGGACGAGCTCGACACCGCTGCAGCGATGCTGACCGCCGAGATGGGCAAGACCTTCACCTCCGCCAAGGGCGAGGTGATGAAGTGCGCGACCACGATGCGCTACTACGCCGAGCACGCCGAGTCGCTGCTCAGTGAGGAGATCATCGCCTCCCCGGCCACGCGCAGCGGCATCCGCTACGAGCCGCTCGGCACGGTGCTCGCGGTGATGCCGTGGAACTTCGCGCTCTGGCAGGCGGTGCGCTTCGCCGCGCCGTCGATGATGGCCGGCAACGTCGGCATCTTGAAGCACGCCCACAACGTGCCCGGCTCGGCGCTCTACCTCGAGGGCCTCTTCCTGCGCGCGGGCTTCCCGACCGGGGTCTTCGCCAACCTCTTCCTCGGTCACCGCGAGCTGGCCGACATGATCGCCGACGACCGGGTCGCCGCGGTGACCCTCACCGGTTCCGAGATCGCCGGCAAGATCGTCGGCGCCCAGGCGGGCGCGTACTTAAAGAAGTGCGTGCTCGAACTCGGTGGCTCAGACGCCTTCATCGTCGCGAGCTCGGCTGACATGGCGCGCACGGTGCCGATGGCGGTCACCGCGCGGGTCCAGAACAACGGGCAGAGCTGCATCGCCGCCAAGCGCTTCATCGTCGTCGAGGAGCGAGCCGAGGAGTTCATCGACGCGTTCGCCAAGGCCATGAGCGAAGTCGTCGTCGGTGACCCGATGGACCCCAAGACGGTCGTCGGCCCGATGGTCAACGCTGAGCAACGCGAGCTGCTCCACGCCCAGGTCCAGGACTCGCTCGACAAGGGCGCGGTCCTTCGCACCGGTGGCGTTATCCCCGAGGGGCGCGGCTTCTACTACCCGCCGACGGTCCTTACGAACGTGCCGCACGACTCGCGCGCCGGCGCTGAGGAGCTCTTCGGGCCCGTCGCGGTCGTCGAGGTCGTGAAGAACCTCGCCGAGGCGATCGAGTTCGCCAACTCCTCGCCGTGGGGCCTCGGCGGCTCGATCTGGGCGACTGACCCGCGCGAGATCGAGCAGGCGATCGCCGGGGTCGAGGCCGGGATGGTCTTTGCCAACGCGATCGTCGCCTCCACCCCTGAGCTGCCCTTCGGTGGCATCAAGCGCTCCGGTTACGGGCGTGAGCTGTCGGCCCAGGGCATCCGCGAGTTCACGAACGTGAAGACGTTTTACATCGCCTAACGGATCGGTCGCTTCGACGCGACCGCATCGGTAGTGAACGTCGCGCTGGCACGTGAGTGCCAGCGCGTCGTTCGTCTATCGGGCGTGTCGCGACCACGATGCGCCTCGGCTCTCGCGACAGAGCCCGTCGTCCCACTGGTGGGACGGACCGAAAACGTCGATCAACCCGCCCGCGGGATGCTCGCGGCCACGGCCTCGGGATCGGCGCAACCCACGATCCACTCGTCGTAGGGCTGGTCGCGCAGCGAGACGCGCACCCCGCGCGGGGTGTCGTGGTGCACCGCCGCGAAGATCGTGCGACGCACCCCGTGGACCGAGGCGACCTCGATGACCCGCGGGATGCGCGTGCCGGCGCGTAGTCCGACGATGTCGGCCGCGCCGTGGGCGTCATCGAGTACCTCCACGCCGGTGATCGCGGTGAGTGGCGCGCGAAGATCACCGTGGATGCCCTCGACCTTCTCGGCGCTCGTGAGTCGAAGGGTCAGATCGGTTGCACCGATCACCAATTCGGCCATGACAACCTCCCGTGATGGCCCCGACGTCCGAGTGTAGGCGGGGCCGGCGCCGCTCGCGGAATTCAGACGCGCCCGATGTGCCCACCGTATGCTGCACTCATTGGCCGGTTCGACTGACGAGGGGGGCTCATGAGCGAGTTTCACGCCAGCGATCGGTTCGATGGTCGCCTACGCTCATTGTTGAGCGAGAGCGAGTTCCTCGCGACGACGTCGGTCGGTGTCGTGCTCTTCGACAAACGCGGCGTGATCGTCGACTGCAACGAATCCGTGGTGCAGCTCATCGGGGGCACGCGTGAGACGTTGATCGGTCGAACCGCGTTCGACGACGACTGGGACGCGGTGAACCGGGAGGGCAAGCCCTTCGGTCCCGCCGACATCCCCGGCGCGCGCACGGCCGAGACGGGTGAGCCGACGGCGAACGCGATCATGGGCGTGAACGTCGCCGACGGGACACGTCGGTGGTTCACCGTCGACGTCTGCGCGGCCGTGGTTGACGGTTCCATCAAGGGTGTCATCTCGTCGTACTTCGACCTCACCGAGCAGGTCGTTCGTGAACGGTTCCTCGAACTGCTGACCGAGGTCCAACGCGCCACGACGGTCGCGTCCGACGCAAACGCGTTTCTCGCGAGCGCCTGTCACGCCTTCGTCTCGGTCGGCGGCTACGGGCTCACGTCAATCGCGCGGCGAAGTCCCGACCGGTCCCATCTCGAGATCGTCGCGCGGGCCGGGACCACGGACGTCGTGGACGACCACGTCACCGCTGGCGTGCGCGCCGACGCGGATGACGACCCCGTCGTCGGCGCCATCGACACCGGGCTCGTTCAGGTGCGCCTCGACGTCAGTGATGACGGGGCCGGGTGGCGACGCGTCCTGGCTCGGTCGGGCCTGCGCTCGGTGGTGGCCATTCCGCTCGTGCTCGACCAGCAACCGAGTTGTCTCGTGGTCGCGTCGCGCCACCGCTTCGAGTTCAGCGAGCGCATCGTCGAGGGTCTCGTGCATATCGCGAATGGGATCGAGTTCGGCGCCGCGCACGTCGCCTCGATGAACCAACTCGAACGCTCGCTCGACGGCACGATCGCCGCCCTTGCGCGCATGACTGAGAACCGCGACCCCTACACCGCGGGCCACCAGTTGGGCGTGGGTCGTCTCGGTGAGGCCATCGCCCGCGAACTCGGCCTCGACGACGCGATTGCGCGGCTGATCCGCCAGAGCGGCGTCGTGCACGATATCGGCAAGATCTCGATACCCGCCGAGATCCTCACGCGGCCAGGTCGGCTGAACGAGTTGGAGTACACGCTGATCAAGAAGCACCCCGAGGTCGGCGCCGACATCCTCACCGAGGCGTCGCTGCCGTGGCCGATCGCCGAGGTCGCCCACCAGCACCACGAGCGGGTCGACGGCTCGGGCTACCCCGACGGGCTCGTCGGCACGGCCATCTCGCTGCCAGCGCGCATCATTGCCGTCGCCGACGTCATCGAGGCGATGACCACCACCGCCCGTATCGCGCGGGGCTCGGCCTCGAGGTCGCCCTCGACGAGGTGCGAAGCGGCGCGGGACGGCTCTACGACGCCGACGTCGTCGAGGCCTGTCTCGCCGTCTTCGCCTCGGGCTACGTCTTGGCCTCCAACTTCGGGTTTGCGCCGGCGTAAGATTTCATTGACCCGCGGCGAAGTCCGTGAGCGTGGCGAGTTGGGCCTCGGTGCCCACGCCGATCAGCACGTCGCCGGCCGACATCGTCGCCTCGGGTGGCGGGTTGGTGATGAAGCTGCCGTCGGGACGACGGATGGCGAGCACGAGCACGCCGGTGTGGTCGTGCAGCCGTGCCGAGCGCAGGGTCTCGCCGGCCAGGCGCGAGTCGGGCGCGATGATCGACTCGCTGAGTCGGAACTGCAAGCTGCCGTCGTGCATGACCACGTCCACGAAGTCCACGACGTGGGGTTGGGTCACGAAGGAGGCCATACGGTCGCCGCCGAGCTGCTGGGGATTGACGACGCGGTCAGCCCCGGCCCGCTGGAGCTTCAGCTCCGAGGACTGGCTGCGGGCGCGTGCGATGATCTGCACGTCGGACTTCAGCGACTTGCTCGCGACCGTGACGTAGAGGTTGTCCGCGTCGGTGTCGAGGGCGGCGACCACGGTTGCGGCCCGCTCGATGCCCGCGCGGATGAGCACGTCGTCGTCGGTCACGTCCCCGACCACCGTCGGGTAGGGGAGCTCGGCCAGACGCTCACCGTCTCGGTCGACGACGACCACGTCGCGCCCGGCATTGGTGAGGAACCGTGCGACCTCGCTACCGACGCGGCCCCAGCCGCAGACGATCACGTGGTGGTTCATTCGCGCGATGGTACGTTCCACTTTGTTTCTCCTCACTCGACTGCGTAGGTGGCCGTCGACGAACAGTTCGAGGACGACCGAGAAGGCGTAGAGCGCCGTGCCCACGCCCACCAGCATCAAGAAGATCGCGAAGACCTTGTCGCCGGTGTCGAGCGGGTGCGGTGTCGAAAAGCCCAGCGTGGTGACCGTCGAGACGGTCATGAAGACGCTGTCGAGGGGCGAGTACCTGAGGGCGAGGAACCCGACGACGCCGATCACGAGCACGAGGGCGAGCGCCAACAGGGCCACTCGCACGCGCCGGAACGGATCACCCATGGTCGGAGCCTACCGACGGCTCCGACGCGAAGCCGGTGGCTACTCGACCAGGCAGTGCACGAAGAGTGAGGCCGCGTCGCCCGTGCCGATCGTCTCGGCGCCGTGGATCAGCGTCTCGAGGCCGGGGTAGGCGCGGTTGAACGCTTCGGCGAACTTGAGGTACTCGACGATGCGCGAATTAAAGCGCTCACCGGGCACGAGCAGGGGGATCCCCGGCGGGTAGGGCGTGAGCAGCACCGCGGTCGCGCGTCCGTCGAGCTCGGCGACGGGGACCGCTTCGACCTGGCGACGCGTCATGGCCGCCCAGGCGTCACTCGGCAGCATGGCGGCCGTGACCGGGGCTACGTAGGTGTCGGTGGTGAGCCGCGCGACGTCGCGGGCGCGGTAGAACTCGTGGATGCCCTGACAGAGGTCGGCGAGGCCGACCCCCGCGTAGCGCGCGGTCGCGTAGTGGCTCATCACCTGGCCAACGGGCAGGTTGTTGTCGTAGGCGTCCTTGAAGCGGCGCAGCTGGGTGATGAGGGTGTTCCAGCGGCCCCGGGTCGCCCCGATGGTGAAGAGCGCGAGGAACGAGTAGAGGCCGGTCTTCTCCACGATGACCCCGTGTTCGGCGAGGTAGCGCGTGAGTACGGCCGCGGGCACGCCGCGCTCGGCGAAGCTGCCGGTGAGGTCGAGCCCCGGGGTCATGACCGTGACCTTCAAGGGGTCGAGCATGGTGAAGCTCGACTGCACGTCATGAAAGCCGTGCCAGTCGACGTCGGGCTCGATCTCCCAGTCGGGTCGCTCGCCGATCCCCTGGCGAAGCGGCGTGTCTGGCCCCCAGACCGAGAACCACCAGCTGTCCTCGAGCTCCTCTGCGATGCGGATGATCGCGCGACGAAACTCCAGGGCCTCGGTGAGGGCCTCTTCGACGAGCGCGGTGCCGCCGGGCCGGTCCATCATCGAGGCCGCGACGTCACAGGACGCGATGATCGCGTACTGGGGCGACGTCGAAGTGTGCATGAGGAAGGCCTCGTTGAAGATCTGCTGGTCGAGGTGCTCGGTCGTGGACTCCTGGACGAGGATCTGGCTCGCTTGGGAGAGCCCCGCGAGCAGCTTGTGGGTCGACTGGGTCGCAAAGACCAACGACGACGCACAGCGCGCCCGGTCCCGCCCGATGGCGTGCATACCCCGGTAGAAGTCGTGGAACGTCGCGTGGGGCAACCACGCCTCGTCGAAGTGGAGCACGTCGATCTCACCGTCGAGCAGCTCCTTGATGGCGTCGACGTTGTAGATGATCCCGTCGTAGGTGCTCTGGGTGAGCGCGAGCATGCGCGGGGTGACTGACTTATCGGCGATGAACGGGTTCGCCTCGATCTTCTCGCGGATGCTCACCATGGTGAACTCGTGTCGCGGGATCGGCCCGATGATCCCGGCCTGGTTGCGCGTCGGGGTGAGGAAGATCGGGATCGCCCCGGTGAGGATGATCGCGTGCAGCACCGACTTGTGGCAGTTGCGGTCCACGACCACGACGTCGCCCGGGCTCACCATCGCGTTCCACACGATCTTGTTGGACGTCGAGGTCCCGTTGGTCACGAAGTAGAGGTGGTCCGCCGAGAAGATCCGCGCCGCGTTGCGCTCGGCGTCAAAGACCGGACCGGTGTGGTCGAGCAGCTGGCCGAGGTCCTCGACCGCGTTGCAGACGTCGGCGCGCAGCATGTTCTCGCCGAAGAACTGGTGGAACATCGTGCCCACCGGGCTCTTTAAGAACGCGGCCCCACCCGAGTGGCCCGGAGCGTGCCAGGAGTTGGCGCCGCTGTCGACGTAGGCGGTGAGGGCGGCGAAGAACGGGGGCGCGATTGACTCGAGGTAGGTCCGCGCGGCGTGGGCGACGCCGCGCGCGACGTAGTCGTCGGTCTCTTCGACGGTGTTCACGAAGCCGTTGACGTCCTTTAAGACCGCGAGGGGAATCGAGGTCGCCGTGATCCGTCCGGCGAAGAGGTAGATGGGCACGGTCGCGTTCTTTGCGCGCACGGCCTCGACGAACTCGACCGCGCGGGCCTGGTCGAGCTCGTCGGTCTCGTCGTCGGTCGCGCAGTAGACGAAGGCGCTCACGCGACTCGAGAGGTCCGCGAGGGTGGTCGCGTCGGCGGTGTTGCTGCGGCGAAGCACCGTGAGACCGGTGCGCTCGATCGCGGTGGCGAGCCCGTCGACGGGCGAGTCGAGGTGGGCGACTCGCACGGGGTCCTCGATGAGCAGGACGGGGAAGTTGACGTTCATAGGGTGACCTCGACTCGTGGGGTTGACGCGGTGACGACGGGGGTATGGACGGTGCGTTCGACGGGACGGTCACGTCGCGCGAGGTGCAGGCCCGCGACCATGCACCGTATCGAACCACCCGCGAGCTCGATCGTAGGGACATCGAGCGCGAGCAGCGAGGCGGACGCCGCGATCCGTGCGGCGTGGGCGTCCCCGAGGGCTCGTCGGGCCCGTTCGGAGAGGGCGAGCACGCGCCCGTCGCGGCCGGTGAGCTCGATGGCGTTGGCCGCGAAGTCGCGAACTTGGAAGGCGCTGAGCTCGAGTACCGTGCGCCCGGAGGACTCGAGGCGCTCGCGAATGGTGGTCCGCTGTCGCGGGTCACGGATGCTCGAGAGTCCGACGAGGGCGAAGTCGGTTCCAATCGACAGCATGACGTTGGTGTGATAGATCGCACGACCCGATTCGTCCAGTGCGTCAAAGACCACCGGCTCGTACCCGAGGTGTTCGCAGAACCGTCGAACGGCGACCTCGCTCGTGCGCGCCGATCGCGCGGCGTAGGCGACGCCGTGGACGTGGTCCAGGACCAGCGAGCCGGTCCCCTCCAGATAGACCCCCGAACGCTCGAGTCCCGAGAAGTCGAGGACGTCGTGGACGCGGTAGTGCGCGTCGAGTGTCGCGAGCACGTCGCGCCGTCGCTCGCGCCGCCGGTTTACGGCGAGCATCGGGAAGAGGGCGACGTGTCCGTTCGCGTGCGTCGAGAACCAGTTGTTCGGAAAGACCGAGTCGGGGGTCGACCAGCCGCGGTCCTCGAAGAGGTGCACGGTCACGCCCGCCGCCGCGAGGGCGCGCGCGACGCCGGTCGCCTCGGCGTAGGCGCGCGACGCGAGCGTTCCCGCGTCGGCGTCGGCGCTCGCCTGGAATGCGTTGTCGGCGCGGGTCTGCTCGTTGGGACGGAAGTGGTGCGGTCGGATGAGCACGACGGCACTCGGTGATTGGGCGAACTGTTCGATCGTGGCGCCTCCTCGGTGCGACCTGCCGCGTGGCGACGTGGCCAAGCATAAAAGTGGCCGACCGTCACGCACAATGATAGAAAACTACAAATTATGAGGCCTACGTGACCAAAAGTTACTGGGTTGCTCTACACTTTGTTGCATGCACGATCTCGACGCGCTCGACCGAGCGTTGATCGGACTGTTGCGCGCCGACGGCCGCGCCCCGGTCTCGCGACTGGCCGAGGCATTGGGTGTCTCGCGCGGCACGGTCCAGAACCGGTTGGACCGACTGGTCGACGACGGCGTGATCGTCGGCTTCACGGTGCGGCTGCGCGAGGACGTGGACGACGACGTGGTGCGCGCGATGATGGTGATCCGCCTCGTGGGCCAGTCGACGACGGCGGTCGTGCGCCAGCTACGCGGGATGCCCGAGGTGCGAGCCGTGCACACGACGAACGGGGCGTGGGACCTCATGGCCGAGATAGCCGTTGCGTCCCTACCCGACCTCGATCGTGTCTTGAGCGCGATCCGCTCGATCCACGGGATCGAGAACAGCGAGACGAGCATCCTGCTCACCTCGGTCTGATCCGAGGTCGCGTCGACGTCGACCACGACAACGACGCGAAGCCCACCGTTGCGCGCGGTAGCGTCGTGCCCGATAGCGCCGTCTGGGAGGGCCGATGACCATCGACGAACGTGCCAACACCGATGGGAACGCGATTGAAGACCTCATGCCACCGGGAACGAGGGTCGTGGACGGGCGCCTCGTGCTCGGCGGTCGGTACGCCAGTGAGCTCGCCGACACCTTCGACACCCCGGCCCTGATCATCGACGAGGCGGCGCTACGGGCCCGCGCGCGACGCTACGCCGACGGCCTGCGCTCGCGTTGGCCCAACTCGCGCGTCGTGTGGGCGTCTAAGTCGCTGCCCTGCACCGCGATCTACCGAATCATGGGTGCGGAGGGTCTCGGCGTCGACGTCGCCGGCGGTGGCGAGCTCGTGATGGCCCTAGCCGGTGGCGTCGATCCGGCCCGCCTTGTCCTGCACGGCAACGCAAAGACCGACACCGAACTCACAATGGCTCTCGAGGCCGGCGTCGGGACCATCGTGATCGACAACCTCGACGACGTTGCGCGCCTCGAGCGTTTGGCGACCCGTGAGCAGGGCGTGCTGATCCGGGTGATCCCCGACGTCGAGACGGCGACCCACGACGCGATCGCGACCGGACACCAGAACTCGAAGTTCGGGCTCTCGATCCCCGAGGCGCGCACCCTGATCGACCGACTTCGCGGGAGCGCCCGCCTGCGACTCGACGGGCTCCACGCGCACATCGGTTCACAGATCCTCGACGTCGAGCCGTTCGCGCGGGCCGTCGAGGCGATCGCCACGCTCGGATCGTTCGACGTCTACGACCTCGGGGGCGGGCTCGGGGCCCGCTACACCTACGACGACCACCCGCCGTCGATCGAGGCGTATCTCGATACGCTCACCGACGCGGCTCGTGCGTTCCTGCCCGCGAGCGCACGACTCCTCATCGAACCCGGCCGCTCGATGATCGCCGAGACCGGAGTCACGATCTATCGGGTGGTGTCGGTCAAGCGCGGCGCCTCGCGAACCTTCGTCGCCGTCGACGGTGGTATGGGCGACAACCTCGAAGTCTCGCTCTACGGTCAGCGCTTCGAGGCGACGATGGCCGATCGGGTGGGTGGCGGCGACGACTACACGGTGGTCGGACGGCACTGTGAGTCGGGTGACCAGTTGATCGACTCGGTCCCGCTCGTCGAGCCGGCCGTCGGTGATGTGCTCGCCGTCGCGGTGACCGGTGCCTACTGCCTGACCATGGCGAACAACTACAACGGCGCGCTGCGACCACCGATTGTGCTGGTGAAGGACGGCGAGGCCCGTCTCGCGCTGCGCCGCGAGAGCTACGACGACCTGCTTCGCCGAGACGCGTGAACCGCTACCCCGGCGCCTCGTCGGGTCAGTCGTCGTCGCGCTCGCCGGGTAGCGGCACGCGTCTGAACCAGGCCCAAAGCGTGAGGTCATAGAGCACCTTGATCGAACCGGCGACCGCGAACGGGAGGCCGAGGGAGTTCCCCGAGAGCGCCGACGCGACCGGCGGGCCGAACGGTCGAGTCACGTAGCGCGCGGTGTTCGTGTAGGCCGCGGCGGGGGTCCGCTCGTCGGGTTCGACCAGGTTCATGACGTAGGCCTGGCGCGTCGGCACGTCCATCTGGGAGAGCGAGGCTCGGGCGATCAAGAGGATGATCGCGACCGTGAGGTTGGGTGAGAAGGCGACGGCGATCACCAAGAGGTTCGAGGGCAGGTGGCTAAAGACCATCGTCGCGAGCAGACCGAAGCGTTTCGCGAGGGCGCTCGCGGCGAGGAACGAGAACGTCTGGAAGGCGCCGAGGAAGAAGAACAGGGCGCCGATGGTCTCGGTCGACGCGTGAAAGCGCGTGTGAAGCCAGTAGCCGACGAACACCGAGACCGTGAGTCCGCCCGCGAAGGAGTCGAGGGCGAACAGCGCCGCGAGACGACGCACCACCGAGGTCGAGTTGACCAGGCGACCACGGACCGCTCCTCGACCCGGTGCCTCGACGCCCACGCTTAGGGACCGTGCGACCAGTGCGCCGCCCACCGCGATCGGCACGAAGACGAGGAACAGGGCCGCGGGTGGTCCCCCAGCGCCGCCGATAGCCCACTGCGCGAGCCCGGCTGCGAGGGCCCCCAGTGAACCACTCGCCGCCGCGACCGCGTTGTAGCGGCCGAAGTTACGCGTGCGAGTGGTGGAGCGACGCTCCGCGGCGATCATCGCCTGCTCGAGTGAGGTGAAGGGGCCGGACTCGATGACCTCGACCGAGAGCGACCCCGTGAGCCCGCCGAGCACGAGTAACCAGATGTTCGCCGTGACGGCGAAGATGATCCCGGTCACACCGAGCAGGAGAAAGAGCAGCGCGTACGACCGTCGCCGTCCGATCCGGTCGGCGAAGCGTCCGACGGCGAGCGAGGTGATCGCGATGCCCGCGAGCATCGCGCCGAGCACGAGGCCGACCTGCCAGCGAGACAGGCCACGATCGGCGAGCGAGGTCGCGAGCAGGACCGTGGCGAAGCCGTAGGCCGCCGCGCGCAGCCCCTGGGCCACGTAGATCTTGGTGGTGTCGCTCACGACGGCATCGGTGGCGCTCGGTTCGGCGCCGGTTGCGGGCACGGTCACGAACCCGGGTGCGTGGACTCCCAGAACTCCTTCACGGTCGCGTGGATCGCCGCGGCGACCGGAACGGCGAGCACGACCCCGACGAAGCCCCCGAAGAGTCCGCCGATCCACGCCCCGATCTCGGCGCCCATGATGATCGAGAGGAAGATCATCAGCGGGTTCACGTTCACGGTCTTAGCCATCACGATGGGGTTGAGCACGTGGTTCTGGATCAGGGTGTAGGCGAGAAAGACGATCAGGGTGATGACACCGGCGGTCGGCGAGTAGATCGCGGCGAAGAGCACCGTCGGGAACCCCGCGAGCGCGCCGCCGATCTGGGGCAGGAAGTCCACGAGCAGCACCCAGAGTGCGAAGAGCATGGGGTAGGGCACGCCGAGCGAGACGAGCGTGATGAAGACGACGACGGCCCCGAGGAACGAGGTCAAGAACCCTCCGAGCAGGTAACCCAGTGAGGCGCGGGCGATGACCGCGCCGAGGCGCTCGGCGCGCGGCCGGTTGCGATCCGAGAGCAGCGCCATGAACCCGAAGTGCAGCTTGGGCGCCTCGACGAGCAGCAGCACGATGTAGAAGAACATCGTGACGAGCATGAAGGTCGTCGTGATCGCGCCGCGCCCGAGGGCGAGCACCGGGCGCGACAGACCCCTGGCGAAGTTCGTCAACTTGTCGGTGTTGTGGGTGATCCAGTGCTGGACGTGGTACTGGCGAAACAGGTGCCCGAGCCAGCCGTGGCCGGCTTCGGCCTGACGGATGTAGCCGGGCAGCGCGTTGGCGAGGTTGGTGAGGCCGTTGACGAGCGGGTACCCGAAGGCGACCGCGAGCCCGGAGAAGGCGATGAGCGCGACCACCATCACGACGGTGACCGCGTAGCCCCGGCGGCGCACGCCGTGGCGCATCAGCCACTGGACGACCGGGTTCAACAACATGGCGATGAAGCTGCCGACGACGAGCGTGAGCAGGATCGCCTTCAGGTGGAAGAGGATCTGGCCGAGCGCGTAGACGCCGACGATGACCCCGACGGTGGCGAGGATCGTCGCGAGCGGCACGCTCGCACTGCGCGCGCTCGCAAAGAGCCGTCCACGGCGCGTCTCGGCCTCGCGCGGGTCACGCGCCTCGTCGGTCACGGTCGCGGCGGCGTCGCGCGTACCCGCTGGGCACTCGTGGGGTCGTCGAGGCTCACGCGGCCAACTTATCCGAGCGCGGCGCGTCAACTGGGCCTTCGCGGTTCCAAACGTGCACGATCACGTCACGGCTCGCGGAGTGCTAGTAATGCCGGTGGTGCCGGAGGAACGAGAGGTGGGTCCGTGACCATCGGGGGGACGAGGCGCGCACGCGCGGGCGTTCGCCGTGGTGCGGGGTCGTCTTGCGTTCTTCGACCTGCGGGCGCGTCGCCCGGGTCGCATCGATCAATTGTGGGGAGGGCAGTGTGACAACGCAGCAGACAAGGGCCGATGAGACTACGGACGTGGCGCCAGGAGTCGCCCTACCGTCGTATGCCTCGGGCGCGTCGCTCACCGCACTGATCGGTGAGACGATCGGCGAGAACCTGCGACGTTCCGCGGTGCGATGGGCGGGCCACGAGGCCCTCGTCGACCTCGGCCAGGGAGTGCGCTACACCTACGAAGCCCTCGACGCGGCGATCGACGACGTCGCGCGGTCCCTCATCGCGGCCGGGATGGTTAAGGGCGACCGCGTCGCCGTGTGGGCGCCGAACCGCTGGGAGTGGGTGCTGTTGCAGTACGCGACGGCTCGGATCGGGGTGATCCTCGTCAACGTGAACCCCGCCTATCGCACCCACGAGCTGCAGTACGCGATCAACCAGTCAGGCTCGCGCATGCTCTTCGCGGTCCCGACGTTCAAGACGAGCGACTACCGGAACATGGTCGACTCGGTGCGCGACGAGTTGACGCGCCTCGAGCGGGTCGTCTACTTCGACACCGAGGACTGGACCGAGTTCATGGCCGTCGCCAGTGACGCCGCGGCGCTCGCCGCGCGCGAGGTGACGCTCAGCTTCGACGACGCGATCAACATCCAGTACACCTCGGGCACCACGGGCTCGCCCAAGGGGGCGACGCTCACCCACCACAACATCTTGAACAACGCCTTCTTCGTCGGCGAGGGTTGCCGGCTTACCGACCACGACCGGGTCTGCATCCCTGTGCCCTTCTACCACTGCTTCGGCATGGTCATGGGCAACCTCGCCTGCACGACCCACGGTTCGACCATGGTGATCCCCGCGCCGTCCTTCGACCCGGCCGCCACCCTGCGCGCGGTTTCCGACGAGCGATGCACCTCGCTGCTCGGTGTACCGACCATGTTTATCGCTGAGCTCGCGTTGGCGGACTTCGCCTCCTACGACCTCTCGTCGCTGCGCACCGGCATCATGGCCGGCTCACCGTGTCCGACCGAGGTGATGCGACGCTGCATCAACGACATGCACATGTCCGAGGTGACGATCTGTTACGGGATGACTGAGACCTCCCCGGTGTCGACCCAGACGGCGTTCGACGACCCCGTGGAAAAGCGCGTCAGCACCGTCGGACGTGTGACGCCCCACGTCGAAGTGAAGATCGTCGACCCGAACGGGCTGGTGGTGCCCCGAGGCGTGAAGGGCGAGTTCTGCACGCGCGGTTACTCGGTGATGCTCGGCTACTGGGAGAACCCCGAGAAGACCGCCGAGGCGGTCGACGAGGCCGGCTGGATGCACACCGGCGACCTCGCCACGATGGACGAGGATGGCTACCTCGACATCAGCGGGCGCATCAAGGACCTCATCATCCGCGGCGGCGAGAACGTCTACCCGCGCGAGGTCGAGGAGTTCCTCTACACCCACCCCGACATCATCGACGTGCAAGTCATCGGAGTTCCCGACGACCACTACGGCGAGGAGGTGGCCGCCTGGGTCATGGTGCGCGAGGGGGCGGTGATGGACGCCGAGATGCTTCGTGCCTACTGCGCCGAGAAGATCGCGCGCCACAAGATCCCCAAGTACGTCGTCGTCGTGAAGGAGTTCCCGATGACCGTCACCGGCAAGGTCCGCAAGGTCGAGATGCGCAAGCAGTCCGTCGAACTGCTCGGGCTCGGCGGGCAGACAAGGTAGAACTGGTCACTCGTGTCAGGCTGGTCCGGCTTCATGCAGCCACGACCGTCAGTAGATCCGCTCGAAAGGTTGTGCTACGAGCACGTCCCATCCGTCGGGAACGATGGACCGTTGGCCGATTCGACGTTGCCAGCCCAGCCGAGCAGGAAGTACCACATTTCGAGAAATAATTTATCATTGACAGTTTGAAATGCTAGTAATAAGTTAATTGTCGATGGTTGAAAGTTCTGATGCGCGCTCGGCAGCGCTGGTTCGACTGGTGACTGGCGTCCTCGAGGGTGGTCACGTAGGCCCGTACGAGGGGCACGTACTTGACTGCAAGGAAGACCCATCGTGTCGTGCCCCCGACGGCCTGCTCCAGCCAGGTCGCCAACAGTCCGACGCTCTGGCGAAGACCGTTGCCGATGCGTCGGCGTGTTTCGCGAATGCCGACGGTGGCATTGTCGTCGTCGGCGTAGATGACAAAGCGACGGGTCGTTCGGCTTTCGTCGGGACTCCCTGCGACACGTCGTGGCTAGGGAACCGCATTCGCCAACTGATCAATGTCGAGGTTCTGGTCACAGAAGTGAACGTTGAGGACAGCCGTATCGTCACTGTCACCGTCGAACCATCGTCGATACCAGTCGCTGATAGCTCGGGCAAGTATCGGAGCCGCCAGGGCCGCGATTGTCACGTCATGACCGGTGGCGAGCTCGGTCAGTTCTCGGTGAACCGGTCCGGGGCCGATTGGTCGTCAGCCCCGTCGTCTTCGACCGTCGCCGACATCGACCCGACGGCGATGGTGCAACTACGTGCGTGGCTTCACCAGTCGGGCGAGGCTTCGCGGGTGGAACTAGCCAACCGTGACGACGGTGCACTGCTCGACCAACTCGGATTAAGCACACCCGAAGGTCAACTCAACCGGGCGGGCGAACTCCTCAGTGTCAGGCTTCATGGACGTGGCCCCCTCGTGGATTTCACGTTCAGGTCGGCCCCCGGTGCTGACGCGGTGGTGCGTATTGACCCGAGCGAAGTGCCACTCGCGGTCGTGCTCGCTGAGGTCGAGTCGGCGATCAATGACCGTAATCCCGTTTCCCTCTACTCGACCGGGCTTACCGTTGGCCAGTTTCGTGCGCTTCCTACATTGGCCCTCCGAGAGGCGTTGGTGAACGCGGTAGCCCACCGCGACTGGGCCGCGCCGGGTCCAATCCGCGTACAGCTGGAGGGGACGATGCTGACGGTCACGAATCCGGGTGGCTTCCTTCCTGGAATAACTACCGAGACGGTCATCACGGCTCCACCGCGTGCTCGTAATCCACGGTTAGCCAGGGCCTTGCGGGGGTTGCGTTTGGCAGAATCCGAAGGCATTGGTGTCGACCGGATGTACCGAGAGACGGTTCGTCAAGGTCTGCCCACCCCGGACATCGACGAATTCCCCGATGGCAGGGGCGTGCGCTGCGTGCTCGTGGGTGGCCCGCCCGATGGGGCGGTCGTCGCCGTGGTTGGTGCCTTGTCCCAGCCAGCGGGTCAGGATGTCGACATCCTCTTATTGCTTCACCGGCTCTTGCGCGTTGCCACCGTCAACGCGACCCAACTCGCCCCAGTCATCCAAAAGTCGCGTGCGCAAGCGGCGGCGGCAATCGAACGGGCCGTGGACGCCGGACTCGTGGCCTCATCGAGTCAGGTCGGCTACTACCGACTGGCCAATGGCCCACGACACGTGCTCGCCAAGAAATTGCCCTACCTGCGTAGAACGGAAGCGGACTACGCAAGAGTCTTCGGCGATCTTCTAGGAGCGAGCGGCGAAATACGAGCACGAGATCTCATCGACGTCTGTGGGATAAAACCCGTTCGAGCGTCCCAAGTTCTCGCTCACGCCGTCGGGAGTGGCCTACTTCAGCGGCACGGCGAATTGGGCGCCGGTGTGTACTACACGCGAAAGGGCGATTCGGGACAAATCGCGTGATCGAGGTGGTTGGCCGCGCGGACTGGACGTCGCCGTGACGGGTCGCTGAATCGGCGTAGGCGGGAATGTTCTTAATTTCCACCGTCGATTCGTTCCAGCCCGTCGCGCAGCCAATCTCACATGAAGGTGGACGCTGCCCAATGACACAGGCATCATCAGATGGAATCGGGCGTCGCTAACGATGAGCCGCGCGACACGATGAGTTCGTCTCGCTACACCCCGAGCATCCGGGCGATAAGCATCTTTTGCACCTCGCTGGTGCCCTCGCCGATCTCGAGGATCTTCGAGTCCCGGTAGTGACGCGCGACCGGGCACTCGTTCATGAACCCGTAGCCGCCGTGGATCTGGGTGGCGTCGCGCGCGTTGTCCATCGCGGCGTTGCTCGCGACGAGCTTGGCGATGGCCGCCTCTTTCTTGAAGGGGCGTCCCGCGAGCATCCGCGCCGCGGCGTCGTAGTAGGTGCAGCGCGCGCTGTGGGCGCGCGCCTCCATCTCGGCGATCTTGAAGGCGATCGACTGGTTTCGCCCGATCGCGTGACCGAAGGCCTCGCGCTCGTTGGCGTAGGCGACGCTCTCGTCGACGCAACCCTGGGCCGCGCCGACGGCTAACGCGGCGATGGCGATGCGGCCCTCGTCAAGGATCTGCAGGAAGTTGCTGTAGCCGCGGCCGCGCTCCCCGAGCAGGTTCTCCTCGGGGACCCGCAGGTCGCTAAAGGAGAGCGGGTGGGTGTCCGAGGCGCGCCAGCCGACCTTGTCGTAGGCGGGCTCGACGGTGAATCCCGGTGTGGGGACCTCGACGAGGATCGAGCTGATGGCCTTTCGACCGTCGGCGGCGACGTCGGTCACCGCGGTGATGGTCACCAGCTTGGTCAACTCGGTGCCCGAGTTGGTGATGAAGGCCTTGGACCCGTTGATCACCCACTGGCCGTCTTCGAGCCGGGCAGTCGTACGCGTGCCGCCGGCGTCACTACCCGCGCCGGGCTCGGTCAGCCCGAAGGCGCCCAGGGCCTCGCCCGAACTCAGGCGCGGCAGCCAGTACTGCTTCTGGGCCTCGTTGCCGAAGCGGTACACCGGCATCGCGCCGAGCGAGCATCCGGCCTCGAGGGTGATCGCGACGCTCTGGTCGATGCGGGCGAGCTCCTCGATGGCGATGCACAGCGCGAAGTAGTCGCCGCCCATTCCGCCGTACTCCTCGGGGAACGGCAGGCCGAAGAGGCCCATCTCACCCATCTTGCGCACGACCTCGTAGGGGAAGGTCCCCGTCGCGTCATGGTGACGCGCCACGGGAGTGACCACGTTGGTCGCGAAGTCCCGAACGGTCTGGCGCAGGTGCTCCAGTTCCGTACTCAGTCCGTAGTCAGCCATTGCACCTCTCCATTCCGCGGGTTGGTCACGTCAGCGACCGTCTTCGAGACTCGCCGCGAGCGCCGTCACGGTGCGCGACGGACTCGGTCGCCCGAGCTGCTCGGCCATCCAGAGGCTCGTGCGGCACAGCGATTCGAGGTCGACGCCGGTCTCGATGCCGAGTCCCTGCAGGTGCCACACTAGGTCCTCGGTCGCGAGGTTCCCGGTGGCCGAACCCGCGTAGGGACACCCGCCGAGTCCGCCGGCCGAGGCGTCGACGGTCGTCACGCCGTGTTGCAGCGCGCACAGCGTGTTAGCGAGCGCCTGGCCGTAGGTGTCGTGGAAGTGGACGGCGAGCCGGTCGGGTCCGATGCCCCGGCGCGCGAGCTCGTCGAGCAGTGCGACCACCTGACCCGGTGTCGCGACGCCGATGGTGTCGCCGAGGGAGACCTCGCCACAGCCCATCTCGACGAGCCGCTCGACGACGTCGGCGACCGCGGCTGGTTGGACGTCACCCTCCCAGGGGTCACCGAAGCACATCGACACGTAGCCGCGAATCGCGAGGCCCGCGTCGAGGGCGCGCTTGGCGACGTCGGCGAAGATCGCGAGGGACTCCTCGCGCGACCGGTTCAGGTTGCGTTGGGCGAAGGTCTCGGTGGCGCTCGCGAAGACCGCGATCTCGCGCACGCCACTCGACAGGGCTCGGTCGAGACCGCGCTGGTTGGGTACGAGCACGGGGTAGCGACCATCGAGCTCGCCGAGTCCGGCGAGGAGCAACTCGGCGTCGGCCAGTTGGGGGATCCACGACGGTGGTACGAAACTCGTCAGTTCCACCGCGCGCAGCCCGCTGGCGATGAGGCGATGAATGAACTCGATCTTGGTCGCGACGTCAACGACAGTGGACTCGTTCTGGAGCCCGTCACGTGCGCCCACCTCGTAAATCGTGACTCGATCAGGGAGTCCGTCGAGCGTGGCCACCTGTGGCGTCCTCATTGTTCGCGTACCCTTCACTCCGCGGTGGCCCGGTCCACCAGGTATTGGTCTACACCAGCCCGGCCATCCATTCCTCGCGCCCGCGCTCCTGAGGGACGCCTCCGGTGCCGCCTCGGTGGTCACCACCCCACCGTTTAGGCTTTCTCACTATGGCAATCCGTCGAATCGCGCAGTTCGTCACGTCGCTCGTTCTCCTGACCAGTCTCGCGGGCACCGCGACGACCGTGGCCGGCGCCTCGAGCACCGCGGTTCCCGCGGCCTCGATCGGTTACGACATCAGCTTCCCCCAGTGCGGCGGGAACCTGCCCACCGGGATCGGCTTCGGCGTAGTCGGGGTGAACGACGGTCGACCGCTCACCGTCAACCCCTGCCTCTCGACCGAGATCCAGTGGGCGGCGTCGGGACTCGGCACGACTCCCCAGTTCTACGTGAACACCGCCAACCCGGGACCCTCCAACAATCCGGCTTGGCCGACGACCCAGACCTTCCCCCAGGTCTGCACCGGCGCCGACTCGACTGCCTGCTCCTACGACTACGGGTGGAACGCGGGCAGCGGCTCACTCACCGCGGTGATCGCCGCAGAGACGAAGCTCGGCGCCACCTCCCCGGGCACGGCGGCAACCACGGCGCCCTGGTGGCTCGACGTCGAGACCGGTAACTCCTGGCAGAGCATGTACACCGGCGCCGCACCGACCGCGGCCCAGTTCGCCAACGACCAGGCGATGATTCAAGGTGAGCTCGACTTCCTCACCGGTCGCGGGATCCACACGGTGGGCATCTACTCCACCTCGTATCAGTGGGGCGAGATCGCCGGACCGACGGGCAAGACCTTCGCCGCTTATGACGCGTGGCTACCGGGTTACGCGTCGCTCGCCGACGCGCAGGTGGCCTGCTCGTACCCCGCCTTCACCGGCGGACGTACCGCGATGATCCAGTACTCGTCCAACGCGCTTGACGGTGACTACGTCTGTCCGCTCATCGCGACGCCGGGCGTGGCGTCGGTGACGGTGGCGTCCTCGGCGACCTTCACCGACCAGCTCGCCGTCGCCGGTGAGCAGGCACCCGTCACCTACACCCAGTCGAGCGGCGCACCGTCGCTCGTTGTCTCACCGAGTGGACTCGTGTCGACGAGCGGACAGCTCGTGCGCGGGACCTACACCGCAACGGGAACGATGAGCACCAACGGCATCACCGGCACCTTCAGTTTCACCCTGAGCGTCGGTGAGCTCGTCCAGGTGGCACCGACGACCAACGCCACTTCGGTGGCGGCCTCGGCGACCTTCACCGACCAGTTGAGTGTCACCGCCGTCGGCGGCGCGGTCACCTACGCCCAGACTTCCGGCAGCCCCTCGCTCGTCGTCTCGCCGACCGGACTCGTCTCGACCAGTGGACAGCTCACGCGTGGCACCTACGTGGCGCGCGGCACGACGAGTGATCCGAGCGGTGACGGCGGGACCTTCGCCTATCGGCTGACGGTCGGGACCCTCACGTCGAACTCGCCCGTGCGCGCGAGCGTGACCACGTTCGCGGCGACCTCCTTCACCGACCAGCTGAGCGTGACTGGTGCGACCGGGACGGTCACCTTCACCCAGACGACCGGCTCACCCTCGCTCGTCGTCTCACCGACGGGTCTACTCAGCACGAGTGGGAGCCTCGCCGTTGGCTCCTACGTGGCGCGCGGCACGACAAGCGACTCGAGCGGTGACGGCGGGACATTCTTCTTCAACCTGATCGTCACCCCCGTCGGCACGCTCACCCAGGCGTCGCCGACCAGCGCGACCGTGACCAGCGCGGTCGTTGGAACCTTCACCGACCAGTTGAACGTGACCGGCGCCACCGGTGCGGTCACCTACGCCCAGACGAGTGCGTCACCGGGTCTCGCCGTCTCGAACACGGGACTCGTTGCGCCGACCAGTGCGCTCGCGGTGGGGACCTACAGCGTCGCGGGCACGACCATCGACGCCGAGGGCGACGTCGGCACCTTCAGCTTCACGCTCACGGTCGCCGCGCCGGCGACGATCGCCCAGGCCGCCCCGACAGCGGCCTCGGTCAACACCCTGGCCACGAACGTTTACACCGACCAGTTGAACGTCACCGGCGCTAACGGGCGCGTCACCTTCACCCAGAGCTCGGGTGCGCCGACGATCGTCGTCTCTTCGAGCGGGGCGGTGTCCACGAGCGGACCGCTCAAGCCCGGCACCTACACGGCCGCGGGCACCACGGCCGACGCGGCGGGCGACGCGGGGACCTTCACGTACACCTTGACCGTGACGCCGCCGCCCACGATGGCGACGCGGGTCGTCGGCCACGCCGTGGCGGGACACACGGTCACCCTCCAGATCCTCGGGCTCAGCATGGTCGGTCGCCCGACGGTGCGCAGTCACGCCGGCACGACGGCGTTCGTGACCCGTGACACGGGCACCGCGCTGACGGTGCGGGTCACCGTGGCGCCGCGGAGTCGCAACGGGATCTTTGTCTTCACGATCACCTTCGCGAACGGCGCCGTCTCGCGACTGCGCTACGTGCAGCGTTAGCGGCGCTTCTCTCGGCGCTCGGTCACGGCGGCGGCGAACCACGCGGCCGAGGGTTTCGCGGTGCGCGTGAAGTTCGTCCGGTCGACCGCGACGAGCCCGAACTTCGGCGCGTAGCCGAGGACCCACTCGAAGTTGTCGAGCAGCGACCACTGGAAGTAACCACGCACGTCGACGCCGTCGCGGCGGACCTCGTCGAGGTGGGCGAGGGCCTGGTCGAGGTAGCGGATCCGTTGGTCGTCGTCGTCGGTCCCGATGCCGTTCTCGGTGACGACGAGCGGCACGGGCGTGTACGCGGCCGCGCGGCGCAGCGTGTAGGCGACACTCTCGGGCCAGAAGGGGTAACCCATCGCGGTGAGTTCGCCCTCACCGCCCCAGATCAATCCGTCGGGTCCGAACTGGTGCTTGGTGTAGCACTGCACACCGAGGAAGTCGTCCTCGGTGGTCGCGACGAGGTATCGGTCCTCCATCTGCTCGAGGTAGGTCGCGAGCGCGGCCTCGGCGCCGTCGACCGCCTCGTACTGCGCCATCGAGAGCGTCATCCCGACGGGGAAGTCGCCCGGCCCCGCGTGGAGCGCGTCGCGCATCGCGTGGTGGCACTGACGCAGCGTCTCGTTCACCGCGACGAAGCGGTCCCAGTCGGACACCTCGGGTGGGAACATCGCGGCGAGGTAGCCCATGGCGGCCACGATGTTGGGCTCGTTGATCGTGCAGGCCATCGCGATCAGTTCACCGAACGCTGCGGCGACGGTGGTGGCGTAGGCACTCATCCAGGTGACGATGTCGGGGCTCTCGAAGCCGCCGGCGTCGGCGACCCAGAGCGGCAGCGTGAAGTGATGCAGGGTCACCACCGGCGCCAGTCCGCGCGCGACGCAGGCGACGAGCATGTTGCGGTAGTGCTCGAGCGCTTCGAGATCGATCTCGCCGTGGCGTGGCTCGATGCGCGACCACTCGAGTGAGAACCGGTAGGCGTTCAGCCCGAACGAGGCCGCGAGGTCCAGGTCCTCCTCCCAGCGGTGCCACGAGTCACAGGCGTCACCGCACGGTTCGGCCGCGATGGACTCGGGTCGGTGCTCGAAGCGCCACCAGTCGGTGTTGGTGTTTCCGCCTTCCACCTGGTAGGCCGCGGTCGCCGTACCCCAGAGGAAGTTCGACGGAAAGCGGGCGTTCGAGTGGGGCACGATCTCGACCGTAGCGGCTGGGGCGTCGCGGCGCACGACGTGTCGAACTCGGCGACGGCTCGACGGACTCAGCGCCGGTGTCGATGCGCCCTGATGATGTCCAGGATCTCGTGAACCGTCCACGAGAGCCGTCCCGCCGGTCCGACGTCACAATTCGGAACCGAGGACGACCCGGCAGCGGGCGCGCACGCGTCGTCGCGTCGCGACGGTGAGCTCCTCGAGACCCGGGTGGTTCGGTGTTCGTTCATCGGTCTGTCACGATCGTAAGGCCTCAGTGTCGAAGTCGGTCCGGGCGTTGATGATGTGACAGATCGCCGATGGCGCACAGTCGTTGGGGTCGAGCCCGTCGGCCCGTGCGACGAGGGACTCGATCACGTCGCGCGCCCGCACGAGGTCCTGGATCTGCTGGTCAATCGCCGCAGCGCGGCGGCGCAGCACGTCGAGCACGTGCGCGCACGGCGACTCGCCGCGGTCGCGGAACGCGACGATCCCGCGGATCTCGCCGAGACTGAGTCCCGAGGCCTGACTGGCGCGGATGAAGCGCAGGCGCTCGGCGGCGTCAGTGTCGTAGTCCCGGTAACCCGAGGGGGAGCGTCGTGGCGCGTCGAGCAGACCGATCGACTCGTAGTAGCGAATGGTCTTGACGGTGAGCCCGGTCTGGGTGGCGAGTGCCCCAATGCGCATCGTGGTGAAATTCCCTTGACTCTCCCCTCAACTGGAGGGTTTAACCTCGATTGTAGGCGCGTGGACCCCAGGAGCGACCTCGCGCCTCGACCCCCAAGGCACCGAGAGGAGTTTGACCATGACGGGAGAAGCGCCCTACGACCTCGCGATCATCGGCTCGGGCAGCGCCGCCTTCGCCACAGCCATCGAGGCGCGCCGACGCGGTGCATCGGTCGTCATGATCGAGCACGGCCTCGTCGGCGGAACCTGCGTGAACGTCGGCTGCGTGGCCTCCAAGGCCCTGCTCGCCGCGGCCGCGGTGCGCCACGAGGCGATCGCTCCGCGGTTCCCGGGTGTGGTGACCGCAGCCGCGCCGGTTGACATGGCGGCCCTCGTCGCGGGCAAGGACGAGCTCGTGGACGCGCTTCGCGCCGAGAAGTACCTCGAGCTCGCTGACGTCTACGGCTTCACGATTCGCTCGGGCCACGCCCGCTTCGTCGCGGGCCCCGCGCTCGAGGTGGACGGCGCGCGCCTCGAGGCGGCGAACTACGTCATCGCGACTGGCGCCACTCCCTCGATCCCACCGATCGAGGGACTGAAGGACGTCGACTATCTCACGTCGACCTCGGTCATGGCGCTCGAGCGCGTCCCGGCCTCGGTGCTCGTCATCGGGGCCAACGCCGTCGGCCTCGAGGCGGGACAGTTGCTCGCGCGTCTGGGCGCGACGGTCACCATCATCGAGGCCCAAGGTCGCATTGCCCCCTTCGAGGAGCCAGCGATCGCTGAGGTCCTCACTGAGGTCCTCACCGAGGAGGGGATCAGCGTGCGTACCGCTACCACCGCCCAGCGCGTAGCGCGCAGCGGCGACGGGGTGCTCGTCACCCTCGCGACGCCCGGTGGCGTCGAGCGGCTCGAGGTGGCGGCCGTGCTGGTGGCGACGGGGCGCCATCCGGCGAGCGCGGACCTCGGACTCGCAACGGTCGGGGTCGACGTCGGCGCCCGTGGCGAGGTGGTCGTGGACGACGAGCTGCGCACGGCCAACCCGCGGATCTTCGCCGCCGGTGACGTGACGGGGCTCGCCCAGTTCGTCTACGTCGCGGGCAAGCACGGCACCGTCGCCGCGGCCAACGCGGTGGGCTCCGAGCACCGGACGGTTGACTACACCACGATGCCGCGGGTCACCTTCACGTCCCCGGCCATCGCCTCGGTCGGGCTCACCGAGCAGGCGGCGAAGGAGCAGGGCCTGGACTACGAGGTCAGTTCGCTGCCCCTCGCCTACGTGCCGCGTGCCATCGTCAATCGCGACGTGCGCGGACTGGTGACGATCGTGGCCGAACGCGGCTCCGGTCGGGTGCTCGGAGTCCACGTGCTCGCCGACCAGGCGGGCGAGGTGATCGCGGGCGCGGTCTACGCGATGCAGGGCGGTCTCACGGTATCGGATCTCGCGGCGGCGTGGACGCCGTACCTAACGATGACCGAGGCGATCAAACTCGCGGCCCAGTCCTTCTCGCGCGATGTGGCGACGCTCTCGTGCTGTGCCAGTTGAGCGAGCCGGTAGGCCCGACGGTTTCTTAATTGTTCTGCTCACCACTAGACAATCACGGTAGGATGGCGCGAGAGTCTGCGAGCAGCCATGGACACACCCGACATTCAACGTGAGGCGCGAGCCTTGGGCGACCCGACCCGGTACCGCCTGTTCCGCTACATCGTCGAGGCGGACCACCCGGTCGGCGTGGCCGAGCTGACCGACTTCATCTCCCTCAACCACAACGCCGTTCGCCAGCACCTCGCGATCTTGAAGGAGGCGTCACTCGTCGTCGAGCAGGTCGAGACCCGCTCACGTCCCGGGCGTCCGGCGCTGCTCTACGAGCTGCACCCCGAGGCGGCCGGCACGTGGGGGACCAACGGTGCCTACGCCTGGCTCGCCGGCCTACTCGCCGAGGCGATGAAGGACGGCCTCAGCGTCCACGACGTCGGTTACCGCGACGGACAGCGCCGCGCGCGGGCCCACGAGGGACTCGACGGTGACGCGGCGATGGAACGCGAACTGCTGCGCAGCGGCTTTCGCCCGGTGCGTCGCGAGGCCGGCGCGAAGACTGAGTACGTCCTCGAACGCTGCCCCTTCGCCGACGTCGCCGTCACCAATCCCACCGAGATCTGTCAGTTGCACCTCGGACTCGCCGAGGGTCTGGCCGACTCCATTGGCGAGTTGTCGGTCGACCGTCTGGTGCGCAAGAACCCCCGCCACGCCGGGTGTCGGCTCGTCGTCTCACACGGCCTCGACGAGTCGCCGCGCTGATCAGACCGACGGCGTCGCGCGCGTAGCGCGTTCGCGCAGCGCCGCGGGAATGGTGATCGGCGACGGGAACTGGTCGCTCGGTCCCGGTCCGGCGAGTAGGAGCCGGGTCGGCCGCCAGGCGAGGTTGCACGCGCTCGTGAGCGCGGTGGCTACGAGCAAGACGCCACCGAGTGCGATGGCGAGTCGGTCCCCGAAGATGAAGCCGAGCGCGAGGGCCGCGACGCTCGCGTTCACGAAGACGTAGTCGACCGTCGCCCAGCGGTGATTGAAGAGGTCGGCGAACATGAGCTGGGTGCCGTCGGCCTTCTTCGCGATCCCGCGCCCGCGCAACGCCGACCACGCGATGAACGGGACGATCTTGTGGGCGTGGCCGACGAGGGCCACGAGCAGCCAACCCGCGAGCGCGACGACCGTGGCCGCGGTCCAGGCGACGCCGCGGTGTTGGCCGAGGTGGACGAGGACTTCACTGGTCACTCCAAGGCCCGTCGCGACGACGAGCCAGATCGCGGAGCTGACGACGAAGACGACGTGCAGGTCGACGGGGCGCCGTCGGTGGTGAATGTAGGTCGCGAGCGACCAGAGGTGGGCTCCGAGGCCCGTCGCGACCACCGCCGCACCGGTGACGGCGAGGCCGTAGACGCCAAAGAGCAGTCCCGGCGAGAGCAGGGCGACCCCGGCGAAGACCGACCAGATCGCGATCCATCCACTGCGATGGCGGCCCGGGACGTGGGAGAGCATGAACATCGGCCAGAGCTTCTCTGAGACACTGAGGTAGGTGAGTCCGAGCCAGGCGAGCAGGCCCACGCACGCGTGGGCGAGCACGACGTGGCCGTTGAGTACGAACCACGCGCCCCGACGGTCGATGACGTAGACGACACCGTAGGAAGCGGTCACCACGAAGCCGATCACCGCGAGACGCAGTCCGACCGTGGGCGCGCCTTTGCCCCGTGCACGAAGCGGCGCGGTCACGTTCACCACGAGCAGGATGACTGCCACGGCGGCGAAGGCACCACCGAGCTCGACGACGACCTCGTGGCGCGACATGAACCCGATCGGCAACAGCCACGAGCCGGCGAGCCAGGCGAGGAACGTGGCGCGCGAGAGTCGCACGGAACGCAGTGGCCGCTGGGTGATGACGGGGGTGAACTGGTGGATGGCGCCGAGCACGCCCATCGAGAGCGTGGCGAGCATCGCGAAGTGGGCCGCCCCGACGACGACGTCGTCGGTGGGGTCGATCGTCGCGGCCGAACGGGCGAGCACGACTGCGACGCCGCAGGCCACGAGGCCCGCGGCCGCGGCCGCGAGGAAGCTGAGCGGCACCGACGGCGGTGGCACCCCGGCGGGGATGCCGGCCGGCCGTCCCGTCCATCCGCCCTTCGGCTCCGCTGACGTCTGCGGTGTGCTCACGATCTCCTCCGACTGATTCAGCGGCGCGATGCTGCTATTGTTCTAGTAAAGCATAGAACAATACGTGGCTCCACGGAGTCCGGGAGGTGAGTCATGGCAACACTTGACGTTCGTCCAATCATCGCGGCGGGCGACGAGCCGTTCGAGCAGATCATGTCGACCGTGGGGGCCCTCGGTCTCGACGAGGAGCTGGTCATCATCGCCCCCTTCGAGCCCGTGCCCCTGGAGGGGGTCCTCGGCTCCCAGGGCTTCAGCTTCGACGCGGTCGAGATCGGGTCCGGCGATTGGCAGGTCACGTTCACGAGGAACCTATGAGTACCGGCGAGCCCGACGGCACGCCGATCGCCAGTGACGCCGTCGACGACGCGTTGAGCTGGGTCTGGGAGGCGCTCGGTGGTGTCTATGACCCTGAGCTCGGTCTGGACGTGGTGTCCCTCGGCCTCGTCTATGACGTAACGGTCGAAGCCGATGTGGTCGTGGTGACCATGACGTTGACCACACCCGGCTGTCCCGCCTCGGAGAGCATCTCCTTCATGGCCCGAGAGGCAGTCCTCGCCGTCGACCCGCGCACGAGCGGCGACGTGGACGTGCGACTCGTGTGGGACCCGCCGTGGAATCCCGGGATGATGGATGACGAGGTTGCCGCCGCGCTGGGCTTTCACGTCCGGCGCGACCGGTAGACGTGGCGGTACGCTGCGCGTAACCGAGTGGATGGTGGCGCGATGGCCAGGGTGCAGTCGGTATCGATTGTGCGCGTGTACGGCGACCCCGGGCGGGTCGGCGAGGAGTATCGCGTGCTCGTGGACCGCCTGTGGCCGCGAGGCAAGACGAAGGCGGCCATCGACGCCGACGAGTGGGCGAAGGACGTCACCCCGACGCCGACGCTGCGTCAGTGGTACGCCCACGAGGTTGCGCGCTTCGAGGAGTTCGCCGAGCGCTACCGCGATGAGCTCGCGAGCGACCCGCAACGCCAGGAGGTCGAACGACTAGTTGCGACGAGCCTCGAGCGACCGCTCGTGTTACTCACCGCGAGCCGTGACCTCGAGCACTCGAGTGCTGAGGTCCTGCGCTTGGTGCTCGTCGAACCAGCGATCCGCCGTCGGGTCACGCGCCCGCGCTGATCGGCCGGTCGTCGCCGTCGCAACCGATTCGCCCGGGGCCGTGGAAGCACGTGGGTGACTCTGTTATTCTAGGAACGACTAGAACTAAGGAGCGAGCGACGCTCCACGAGAGGAAGACGCCATGACGATGTCCGACCACGAAGCGTTCGAGGCGATCCAGTCGCACCACCGCCAACTGGGAGCGGGGGTGGCCCAACGCGTCGACGCCCTGGTCGACGGTATCGCCGGCGCTCGGGGCTACGAGCTCGCGCGCGCCGAGCTCGTCAGCTACCTCGTCGATGAGATCCTGCCTCATGCCGCCGCTGAGGAGTTGACGATCTACCCCGAGGCGGCCAAGCGCGCCGAGCTCACGGCGACGGTCATCACGATGGTGGCCGAGCACCGCGAGCTCGCCGAGCTCGTCGAGTCGATCGCGGGTGCGTCCAACGGTGAGGACGCCGCGCGCTTCGCGCGCGCGCTCGCCGAGCTCTTCGCCGCGCACGTCGCCACCGAGAACGAGGTCCTCCTGCCGCCGCTGGTGGGCGACGAGTCGGTCGGGGTCGGGGTCCTGCTCGCCCAGATGCAGCGACTCACCGAGTCGCGTCCCGAGGCGGCGCCTGACGCGCCCGTCTCGAGCGCGGACCACGAGTCCGTCGTCGTGACCCAACTGCTCAAGGCGGCGTTGGCCCTCGCGCGCGCGGGCCAGGGCGACGAGGCCTGCGCGATCGTCGCCGGGACCTGGGCGACCCTGCACGCCGCACGCCCCGATCTCGCCGAGGTGGTGAACCGGTCGCTGCACCGACTGGTGCGCCTCGTGAGCCAGGAGCCCGTGACCATCACCA
The DNA here is from genome assembly GCA_021793515.1 of Actinomycetes bacterium. Lineage (GTDB taxonomy): Bacteria > Actinomycetota > Acidimicrobiia > Acidimicrobiales > RAAP-2 > RAAP-2. The sequence continues at coordinate 80,005 of JAJYSP010000003.1, forward strand.
CCAAGCGTGAGGCGCCGACCGAGCGCGCCGACGCGGTGCTCGACGTGCGAACGATGGCCCCCGCGCAGCGCCACCACACGATCTTTGTGACCTACGACGCGCTGGGTGCCGGTGAGGCGTTCGAGCTCGTGAACGACCACGACCCCAAGCCGCTGCAGTACCAGTTCGAGGCCGAGCACGCCGGGGCGTTCACCTGGGACTACCTCGAGCGCGGTCCGAAGGTGTGGCGCGTGCGCATCGGCCGCGTCGCGGCCGCGGGATCAGCGGATGGCGTCGACGCCGTGCTCGACGTGCGCACGATGGCCCCCGCGCAGCGCCACCACACGATCTTTGTGACCTACGACGCGCTGGGTGTCGGTGAGGCGTTCGAGCTCGTGAACGACCACGACCCCAAGCCGCTGCAGTACCAGTTCGAGGCCGAGCACGCCGGGGCGTTCATCTGGGACTACCTCGAGCGCGGTCCGAAGGTGTGGCGCGTGCGCATCGGGCGCGTCGCGGCGTAGGGCCGCTTGCGAACCGTCGAGCGTCAGTCGCCTTCGGGCGACCCGAGCTCGCGAGGCGGTTCCCGGAGGGTGCGACGGCTCGCCGCGCCGCGGGCGCGCGCTGGTGGATCGGCCTCGGCCTGGATGCGCCACCAGCTCGCGAGTCGTTGGGGGTCGATCTCGCCCGCTTCGACGGCCGCGCGGACCGCGCAGCCCACGTCGTCGTGGTGGGAGCAGTCGCGAAAGCGACAGTGCGTGGCCGCCTCGTCGATCTCGGCGAAGGTCTCGTCGACATCATCTGACTCGACGGCGAGGTTGGCGAGTCGGATACCCGGGATGTCGAGCAATACGCCGCCGCCGGTCAGGCGGTAGAGCTTGCGTGTGGACGTGGCGTGGCGTCCATCGCCACCGCGACCGAGCGTGCGGGTCAACTCGTGACTGCCCTCGAGGGCGTTGAGGAGCGAGGTCTTGCCGGCACCGGACGCGCCGAGCATCACGGCGGTCACCCCGAGGGCCAGCAGGCGACGCAGGTGGTCGATCCCCTCGCCGCTGTGGGAGCTCGTCGTGAGCACCTCGACGTCGGGCACGACGGCGCGCACCGCTTCGACGGCACCCTCGACGTCGTCGGCCTCGTCGGCCTTAGTGAGGATGATGAACGGCTGGGCGCCGCTGTCGCGAGCCATCACCGCGTAGCGCTCGAGCATGCGAACGTTCGCTTCGCGGTCGATCGGGATGACGAGCAGCACCAGGTCGACGTTCGCGGCGAGCACCTGGACGGCGCGCGTACGGCGGTTCAGGCGTCGCAGCGCGCTTCGACGCTCGAGGACCGCCTCGACGCGGTCGTCGCGCACGGCGACCCAATCTCCGGCGACCGGACGCGGGTCGACGTTGGGCGAGAGGTGACAGAGCGACACGACCTCGTTCGCGCTCGCGTCGAACCAGATGACGTCGGCGTTGGCGCCGTGGACGATGCTCACGCGACCGAGGACGCAGCCCTCGGGTACGTGGAGGTCGTCGTCGGGCCTGCGTCCGAGTGAGCGGTAGCCGACGGCGCGTCCTTCGTCGCTGTCGTGCGCAACCTCACTTCGGGGACCGGCCATGAACCTCTACTTTCCCACGCCGAACCCACGGCGTTCGACCACGGTGTCGACCCGTGCGTCCGGGCGCGCGGCGCCCGAGTGTCGCGTCGTCACCGCCGCCGACGTGGTCGGGACCCCGCAAAGACGGCGCCACGGCGTTGGACAGGCCAGCGCCCCGGTCGATAAGGTGCGGGCAAGGTCGAACTGAAGCGAGGTTCGCGCGTGGTCGGAGGTCGGTTGTTGCGGTGCATCGTCGGGGCCCGCGCGCCCGTTCGCGCCTTCGTGGCGGCACCCCGCGCGCAGACGCGTTCGTCGCGATGATGCCCGAGACCGACCAACGCGACGCGGCGGGACCGGGGAACGTCACGACGCCACGAGCGACGCGGCGGGTCCGCGCACTCGCGCTCATTACGGCGGTAGCGACCTACCTGCTCGTCGTGCTCGGCAGCACGGTGCGCGTGAGTGACTCGGGCATGGGTTGTTCGAGCTGGCCGCTCTGCAACGGGCGCATCGGGCCCATCGACCACCTGCACCCGTTGCTTGAGCAGTCCCACCGCTATCTCGCGACGATCGTCACGGTCGCGATCGTCGCACTCGTCGTGCTGACCTGGCGGGGCGGCGCTCGGGTGGCCCAGGTGCGCACGCTCAGCCTTCTCTGCCTCGGGATCGTCGTCGTGCAGATCGTGCTCGGCGCGATCACGGTGCTCACCGACAACGCGCCCGTGACGGTGGCGGCCCACCTGATCGTCGGTCTACTCTTCCTCGCCGCGGTGACGGTCACCGCGGTCGCGTCGTTCGTCGACCCCGCGCGGCCCTGGGGGCGCTTCAGTGGCGACGGGATCGCCTGGGCGGGTGTCGCCGGGCTCTTCGTTGTCCTGCTGTCGGGCTCGGTCGTGGTCGACGGCGGGGCCGAGGCGGCGTGCCGGTCCTGGCCCGCGTGTTTCGCGAGCCCGTCACCGACGCGGTTGGTGTCGCTGCAGTACGTGCACCGGTCCCTGGTGCTGGTCGCGGCCGTTCTCGTGGTCGCCTACGTCGTCGCGCTGTGGCGTGATCATCGGGCGACGGCCATCGTCGCGGCGTCGCTGCTCGCGGCTCAGGTCGTCGTCGGGGCCTTCGACGCGGTACTCGGCGCACCGGCGGCGCTTGCCGACGTGCACCTCGCGCTCGCCTCGGCGCTGTGGGCGGTGGTGACCGGTTCGCTCGCGCGCTCGGCGTTGACGCCGCGATCGACCGATCCGCCCGGGGCTCGCGCCGCCGCGCACGACCCCGAGTCGGCTCGACGTTCGATTGCCCTCTGTGGGCGTGCACACGGCGTCGACGAGGTGCTGCACGGTGCCGTGCGCGATCCCGGTGAGCACGACCATGCGTGAGCCAACGGCGGTCCGCGTCGAACGAAAAGGACCGATCACCACGGTGATCCTGCACCGCCCGTCCACGCGTAACAGCGTCGACGGCCCGACGGCTGCGCTGCTCGCCGAGGCGTTTCGGACCTTTGACGCCGATGAGACGGCCTCGGTTGCCGTGCTGTACGGCGAGGGTGGTCACTTCTGCTCGGGGGCCGACCTCACGGCCGTCGGGACCGATCGCGGTAACCGGATGGCGAGTGACGGGGACGGACCCATGGGCGTCTCGCGCCTGACGCTCACCAAGCCGGTCGTGGCGGCCGTCGAGGGCTACGCCGTCGCCGGTGGTCTGGAGCTCGCGATCTGGTGCGACCTGCGCGTCGCGGCCACCGACGCGGTCTTCGGCGTGTTCTGTCGGCGCTGGGGTGTCCCCCTCGTCGACGGGGGCACGGTGCGGCTACCCCGGTTAATCGGGGCCGGTCGGGCGCTCGACCTCGTGCTGACGGGCCGCGCTGTGTCAGCCGAAGAGGCCCACGCGATGGGGCTCGTCAACCGGGTCGTGGCGAGCGGTCACGCCCGCGAGGCCGCCGAGGCGCTGGCGGCCCAGATCGCGGTCTTTCCCCAGACGTGCCTGCGCAATGACCGCCGTTCGCTCTACGAACAGGCGAGTCGCAGCGAGCGCGACGCGATGGCCAACGAGTTCAGACTCGGGCAGCACTCACTCGAGGCCGATGGACTCGAGGGTGCGCGCCGGTTCCAAGGTGGCGCGGGGCGCCACGGCGACCTCGACTGAAGGGTCTGGCGGATCCGGGTGAGGAGTGCTTCGGGTCAGCGCCAGCCGCGTAGCGCACGGCCGAGCACCACGTCGTAGTTTTCGAGGCCTTCGCGACTGAGGCGCGCTTCGGGGCCCGCAGCGATGCTGACGCGTTCGGGGATGACGCCCCAGACCTCCACCTTCTGTTCCTTCCACCACGCGATCGCGACCTCCAAATCGTTGGTGCCGAGCCGAGCTGCGCAGATCACCACGCCATAGGAGGTGCGCTTGGGGATCAACTCGATGGTCGCCGACACCCGGGAATATTCCACTCCACCCGCGCGCGTCGGGATGACGACTGCGTCGGCGAGGGCGACCGCGGACTGGGTGACGCGCTCGTTGCCCGGCGGGGTGTCCACCACGACGAGGCCCTCCGCGCGCTCGATGGATCGCGTTGCCGTGCGCTCCGAGGGCGACTCTACGACCGTGATCCCGGGCAGCGGCCACAGCTCCAGCCACTCCGCGGACGAGGCCTGGGGATCGGCGTCGACGAGCGTGACCGGTTCGTAGCCGCGCTCGACCGCGGCCCCGGCGAGGTAGATCGATGTCGTCGACTTGCCGACGCCACCCTTGAGCGAGGTCACAACGATGTTCACAGCGGCATGATAGGCCCCGGGGACGAGGGCGGACGGGCGGTGCTCCCGATGTCGGTTTCCGCCGTGCTTTCGACGGGCGCCCCTGGAGTTCCCGTGACGTCGAGGCGGATCCGGCTGGTGACCCGCTCGACCTGCGGCTGGTGACCGGTGCGAGCGAGCCGGTACCGTACGGGTTGACGTGGCGCCCCTAGTGGAACGCGCGTGATGGGAACAGGTCGACTGGTTGCGAGTATGCGAGCAAAGGAGTTGCGGAGATGGGCAACGGCGGGGTTCGAATCGGATGGATTGGCAGTGGGCGCATGGGTGCGGCGATGGCGACACGACTCCTCGATCGGGGAAACGACGTCACCGTGACCAACCGCACCCGTGCGAGGGCCGAGGCGCTCGGCGCGCACGGTGCGACCGTCGCGGACACCCCGCGCGAACTAGCGGACCGCGAGATCGTCTTCGTCATGGTCTCGGCCGACCAGGACGTCCTCGCGGTGACCGTCGGCGAGAACGGGGTCTTGACCAACCCCGACGTCGCCCCGACCTACCTCGTCGACAGCTCGACGATCTCGGCCGAGACCTCGGCGACCGTGCGTGCGGCCTGTGAGCGACGCGGCACGAAGTTCCTCGCGGCGCCGGTGAGCGGTAATCCGAATGCCGTGGCCGCGGGGCAACTGACGTTCGCGGTCTCGGGCGACCGTGACGCGTTCGATCGGGTCAGTGAGTACTTGCACCAGATCGGGGCGGGTGTCACGTTCGTCGGCGACGGCGACGTGGCCCGGCTGGTGAAGCTCTGTCACAACATGTTCCTCGGCGTCATCGCCCAGTCCCTCTCGGAGATCATGGTGCTCGCCGAGAGCCACGGCATCAAGCGCAGCGCACTGCTCGAGTTCATCAACAACTCGGTCCTCGGCTCTCCGTTCACGCGCTACAAGTCGCCCGCCTTCGTCGACCTCGACTTCACACCGACGTTCACGACAGCGCTGTTGCGCAAGGACTTCAACCTCGGCATGGCCGCGGCCACGGCGACCGGGACGCCCGTGCCCATCGCCTCGTTGACTGCGGAACTCGTGGCGAGCGCCATCGGCGCCGGGTACGGCGCCCAGGACTTCGCGGCGTTGCTTGTCGAACAGGCTCGGCGTGGCGGACTCGTACTCAGTCCCGAGGACCCGCCGAACGGGGACGGCCTCATGGAGCGGCCGGTGCCCACTGCGGCGTCGCGCGACTGAGCGATCGACTATCGGTCGCGCGGGCATCTCGCGTTCGCGTGGCCACGAGCGCGCTGGTTGACGACACGGCGGCGTTGTCGCAGGCACCGCGACCTCCTCGACGACGCGTCGCATCGTCCGGCGAACTCTGACCCCGGCAGGGAATCCGTCGCGGGTCGCACGTGGCTCGCGGTCGTCGTCACCCGTTCGTCTCGGTCGCGACGTGGAGCCGGTAGCCCACGCCGGGGGTGGTCTCGATCAGTTCGCCGTTCTCGTCGGCAAGCTTCACACGGAGTCGGTGCACGTAGGCGTGGACGTACTGGGCCTCGCTGGCATAACCGGTCCCCCACACGGCGCTGAGGATCATCTGGTGTGTGCACGTGCGTTCGACGTGGCGGGCGAGGAAGGCCAGTAGGCCGAACTCCTTCGCGGTGAGCTCGACCCTGACGTCGCGCTGGCGCACTTCGTGGTGGACGAGGTCGAGCTCGAGCTCGCCCACCCGCAAGGTCGCGGGAACGTCGGCGTCGGGCTCGTTCGGACGGTTCCGTAGGACGGCGCGGATGCGGGCCTCGAGCTCGCCCATGCTGAAGGGTTTGGTCACGTAGTCGTCGGCGCCGCCGTTCAGGGCGAGGATCTTGCGTTCGTCGGAATCGGTGGCGGAGAGCACGATGATCGGGACCTCGCTCCACTGGCGGATCCGCCGGCAGACCTCGAGGCCGTCGAGGTCCGGAAGTCCGAGGTCGAGAACTACGACGTCGGGAGCGGTGAGGGCGGTCAGCGAGAGGCCCTGCTCCGCGTTGTTCGCGCTCGAGACCTCGTGGCCACCCGACTTGAGCCCGAGGCGCAGCGCCCGCAGCAGGGAGGGGTCGTCGTCGATGACCAGTACCCGGGCCATCTCAGTGCTCCATGGTCGCGGCTCGAGGGAGTGAGAAGACGAATCGGGCCCCGCCACCCGGTACGGGCTCGCACCAGATGCGCTCGCCGTGGGCTTCGACGAAGGTCTTGGCGATGGTCAAACCCAGCCCGGAGCGCTCGCCCGATCCGGACGGCGAGAACCGGTCAAAGATCGACGACCGCATTCCTTCGGCGACGCCGGGACCCTCGTCGCTGACCGAGAGGACCAAAGTTCCGTCGCGCAGTCCGCCGCCCACGGTGATCGAGCTGGCGGGGGGCGAGTGGCGCCCGGCGTTGTCGAGCAGGTTGACGAGCACCTGGACGATGAGCAGACGGTCGATGTCCACGTTCGGCAGCGACTCGGCGATGTCGATCACGACGCGGTGCTCGCTCAGGGTCGAGCGCAGCGCGTTCACCGCGTCGCCCACCAGCGCTGCGACCGTGACCTCGTGTCGGCGCACCGTGAGCACGCCCGCCTCGATGCGCGTCATGTCGAGCAGATTGCTGACCAGCCGCGTGAGTCGGTCCGTTTCGACCTCGATCAGGTGATGCAGCTCTCGAGCGTCATCGGACGACAGCTCGTCCGCGCGTTCGGCCAGGGTGGACGACGCGACCTTGATCGTCGATAAGGGCGTTCGCAGGTCGTGCGAGACCGCGTCCATCAGACCGCGTCGCAACTTGTCGACCTCTTCGAGTACCTGGGTTCGCAACGCCCGTTCGCGCAGCTGGGCCCGTTCGAGCGCCAGTGCGGCATCGTTGGCGAAGGTGTCCAGGACACCGCGCTCGCCCTCGGTTACCGGAAGGCTTCGCATGGCGAGCATGCCGACCGGACGTCCCGACGCCGAGAGCACGACGGTGCGCAACTCGTCGTGACCGGTCGCGGACGTCCCGACGCTCACCGGGACGCCGGACTCGGGGTTAAGGCTCCCGAGCTCGTCGTCGGTGAGCGGGTCTCCGGCGCTGGCGGCAACCGTGAGTCGACCGTTATTCAAGATGAGGAGTGTGACGCCCGAGAGCTGGAACGCGGACTGGGTGGCCGAGACGATCGTGGTGAGTAGCGTCTGGACGGGTTGGTCACCGACGAGGAGCTCAGAGAGTCGCCAGAGTTGGCGCATCACGTCATTCGCGCGTTGGGCCTCGGAGCGGGCACTGTCGAGCCTGGCGACTACCTGGGCGACCAAGAGCATCACGACCGCGTAGACCCCGAGCGCCGTCCAGTTCTGCGGGGCGCCCACGCTGAGGGTCCGATAGGGCGGGATGAATTCGAAGTCATAGACGAGAAATCCCGCGATCACGCTCACCGATCCGGCGAAGAAGCCACCCACAACGGCGCCAAAGACCACCGGAACGACGAGGATCAACGCGGCGGTCGAGATGCTGATGTGCGAGCGCAGGGGCAACAGCGCGCCACCGAGCGCGACGGTCGAGACGATCCCGATCGCTGAACCAACGAGGCGTCTGCGCATCGCCCCATTATCGTCCCACCGGCGAGGGCGCCCTTGGTCGCGACCGAATGAAGAAAGAATGAAGGGCTTCGCGCTCGATTCGAGATTCTGTTACGAAGTGAGCCCTGAAACTGGAGACATGGCGGATTTCCTCTCGGTACTCGGCTTCATCGGGTTCACGCTTCTCATTCTCGGGCTCATCCGGATCTTGGACCGCGTATGACACCGACCCAGGCGATCTTGCTCGCGGTCGCGGTCGCGATCCTGCTGTACCTCGGTTACGCCATGTTCAAGCCCGAGAAGTTCTGATGGGCTTCTTCTTCACAATCCTCGCGCTCGTAGTCGCCCTCGGGCTCACCTGGCGCTACCTCGGCTCCTATATGGCGGCCGTCTTCGAGGGCCGTGTCCACTTCCTCAACGCTATCGAGCGACCCATCTACTGGTTGCTCTCGACGGGACCTTCGAAGGAGCAGACCTGGAAGCGCTACGCCGGGTCGATGATCGTCTTCTCAGGCGTGTCGCTCCTCTTCACCTACGCCATCGTGCGAATGCAGGGTTCGTTGCCGCTCAACCCCCAGCACCTGCATGGCGTGTCGCCGGCGTTGAGCTTCAACACGGCCGTGTCGTTCGTGACCAACACGAACTGGCAGAACTACGCCGGCGAGAGCACGATGTCGTACTTCTCCCAGATCGGTGCGCTGATGGTCCAGCAGTTCGTGACGCCGGCGGTCGGCATCGCGGCGGCGATCGTGCTGGTGCGCGGCTTTTCGCGGCGTCACTCGCCGACCGTGGGGAACTTCTGGGTCGACATCACCCGTTGCCTGCTCTACGTGCTCGTGCCGATCGCCTTCGTCTTTGGTCTCGTGTTCGTCGCCGAGGGCGCGGTGCAGACCCTGGCCGGGACGCTCACCGTTCACGACGCGCTCAACGGTGTTACCCAGACAATCCCGCGCGGGCCGATCGGCTTCATGGAGTCCATCAAGCAGTTGGGCACCAACGGCGGTGGGTTCCTCAACGCCAACTCGGCAACGCCGTTCGAGAACCCGACGGGGCTCACGAACTTCCTCTCGATCTACCTGGTGCTGTCGATCCCGGTCGCGCTCACCTACACCTTTGGCAAGATGGTCGGCAGCGTTCGTCACGGACTGGCCCTCTTGTCGGTCGTGGTCATCTTGTTCGGCGCGGTGGTTGGCCTCACGGCCACGGCCGAACACCAGAACAACCCGGCCGTCGCGGCGGCGGGGGTGCATTCGAGCGTCGGGAACACCGAAGGCAAGGAGGTGCGATTCGGTGACACCTCGTCGGCGCTGTTCGCGGTCGCCTCGACCAGCACCTCGACGGGCTCGGCGAACGCCGCCTACGACTCCTTCACCCCCCTCGGGGGCATGGGACTGCTCACGGGCATGATGCTCGGTGAAGTCTCCCCGGGTGGCGTGGGCAGCGGGCTCTACACGTTGTTGCTCTACGCGATCATCGCGGTCTTCATCGGCGGGCTCATGATCGGACGAACACCCGAGTACCTGGGCAAGAAGATCCAGGCGCGAGAGATGAAACTCGCGGGGCTGGGAGCGCTGGTGATGCCAATCGCGGTGCTCGCCATCACCGCGATCGCGGTGTCAGTGTCTGCGGGCCGCTCGGGACCCCTCAACGCCGGCCCCCACGGCTTCTCTGAGATCCTCTACGCCTTCACCTCCCAGGGCAACAACAATGGATCGGCGTTCGCCGGGCTGGCCGGCAACACGCCGTTCTATAACGTGGTCGGGGCCATCGAGATGCTGATCGGCCGCTTCGCGATCATGATCCCGGCGCTCGCCCTGGGCGGCGCACTCGCCGCGAAGGACGTGGTGCCCGAGTCCCTCGGCACCTTTCGCACGGACAACGCGATGTTCGTGGGTCTGACCATGGCCGTGGTCGTGATCATCGGCGGGCTGACGTTCTTCCCGGCCATCTCCCTGGGGCCGATCGTCGAGCAGCTCAGTCACGGGAGGTTCTTCTGATGAGCACCGTCGACCAGGTCACGGCGCCCACCGCCCGGCCCGTCGCCAAGGCGCGGGGGCTCTTTGACCCCGCGATCCTGCGCGACGCGCTGAAGGCGTCGGTGCGCAAGTTGAGCCCCGCCGTGCAGGTCCGCAACCCGGTCATGTTCGTGGTGCTCATCGGTTCGATCATCACCCTGATCGAGGCGGTCGCGCATCCGAGCACCTTCTCGTGGTCGATCACGGTCTGGCTCTTCCTCACGGTCATCTTCGCGAACTTCGCCGAGGCGATGGCCGAGGGCCGCGGCAAGGCCCAGGCCGACACGCTACGGCGTATGCGCTCAGAGGCTGAGGCCCGTCGCCTGAAGCCGGACGGGTCCGAGGAACTCGTGCCGGCGGCGAGCCTCGCCAAGGGCGACTGCGTCGTCTGTGAGGCCGGGGACGTCATCCCCTCGGACGGTGAGATCATCGAGGGCATCGCGTCGGTCGACGAGTCGGCCATCACCGGCGAGTCCGCGCCGGTCATCCGCGAGTCCGGTGGCGACCGCTCGGCGGTCACCGGAGGCACGAAGGTCCTGTCGGACCGGATTGTGGTGCGTATCACCGCCGAGCGGGGCCAGACCTTCATCGACCGCATGATCGGCCTCGTCGAAGGGGCGAACCGCCAGAAGACCCCGAACGAGATTGCCCTGGCGATCCTGCTCGCGGTGTTGACGATTGTCTTCATCCCCGTGGTCGTCACCCTCGTGCCCTTCGCCGCCTACGCCGGCGCCACGGTCTCGGTGGTCACCCTAGTGGCCCTGCTCGTCTGTCTCATTCCGACCACTATCGGCGCGTTGCTCTCGGCCATCGGCATCGCCGGGATGGACCGTCTCGTCCAGCGCAATGTTCTGGCGATGAGCGGACGAGCCGTCGAGGCCGCCGGTGACGTGCAGACCCTGCTGCTCGACAAGACGGGCACCATCACCCTGGGCAATCGGATGGCGGCCAACTTCCTGCCCGTCGGCGCCCACAGCGAGCGTGACGTCGCCGACGTCGCCCAGCTGGCCTCGCTCGCCGACGAGACGCCCGAGGGGCGCTCGGTGGTCGTACTCGCAAAGGAGCGCTTCGACATCCGCGAACGGCGGCTCGAGGCGGGTCACCACTTCGTCCCCTTCACCGCGACGACTCGCATGTCGGGGTTGGACCTGGGTGAGCGCCAGATCAGGAAGGGCGCCGGCGACTCGGTCAAGCGGTGGGTGGTCGAGCAGGGCGGGACCGTGCCACCCGAGCTCGACGCGATCGTGGAGCGGGTATCGCGCCTCGGTTCGACGCCCCTCGTCGTGGCGGACGGTTCCGACGTGGTGGGCGTCATCGAGTTGAAGGATGTCGTGAAGCAGGGCATCCGCGAGAAGTTTGGCCAGATGCGTCGCATGGGCATCCGAACCGTCATGATCACGGGCGACAACCCCCTTACGGCGGCCGCGATCGCCCAGGAGGCCGGTGTCGACGACTTCCTCGCCGAGGCCACGCCCGAGGCCAAGATGGCGCTGATCAAGCGTGAGCAAGAGGGCGGCAAGCTCGTCGCCATGACCGGTGACGGCACCAATGACGCGCCCGCCCTGGCCCAGGCCGACGTCGGGGTGGCCATGAACACGGGAACGACGGCCGCCAAGGAGGCGGGCAACATGGTGGACCTCGACTCGAATCCCACCAAGCTCATCGACATCGTCGAGATCGGCAAGCAGCTGCTGATCACCCGTGGGGCGCTCACCACCTTCTCCATCGCCAACGACGTCGCGAAGTACTTCGCGATCATCCCGGCACTCTTTGTCGCTACGTACCCCCAGCTCGGCGCGCTCAACATCATGCGCCTGCACAGCCCCCAGAGCGCGATCCTGTCGGCGGTCATCTTCAACGCGCTGGTCATCGTGGCGCTCATCCCGCTCGCCCTGCGCGGGGTGAAGTTTCGCGCGTCGGATTCGGCCTCGATCCTGCGGCGCAACGTGTTGATCTACGGCGTGGGCGGGGTGATCGTGCCCTTCGTCTTCATCAAGCTGATCGACCTCGTGCTGGTCGCCCTGCACGCCTACTAAGGAGAATCTCAATGCTGCTCCTACGTCGCTCGTTCACGATGGCGGTGATCTGTCTCGTGCTGTTCGGCTTCGTGTACGCGCTCGCGGGCACGGGGCTCGCCCAGCTCGCCTTCCGGGGTCAGGCCAATGGGTCGCTGACGCCCAACGGATCGCTGCTCATCGGCCAGAACTGGTCGAGCTCGCGGTGGTTTCACGGCCGTCCCGATGACACGGGGCCGTACGCGACGAACGTGGCCACGGGGGTCGCCGGCGGCGACAACCCGCTCGTCGCCAACGGCGTCGCCGGGGGGTCCGGGGCGACGCAACTCGGGCCGCGCTCCAAGACCCTGCTCGCGGACACGAGGGCGCTCGTGGCCTACTGGCGCGCCCGCGGCGTCACGCCGACGCCCGACCTCGTGACCACGTCGGGCAGTGGCTATGACCCGGACATCTCGCCGATGGACGCCACGGTCCAGATACCGATGGTCGCCCGGGCGACCGGCGTCGCGCCGCGCCAACTGCGTCGGCTCATCGCGAGCCAGACGCACGGACCCCAGTGGGGGTTCCTGGGCTCGAGCTACATCGACGTGCTCGGCCTCAACGAGGCGCTCGCGCGCCTGGAGCGAGGATGACGGCGCCCGCCCACCCCACGGGCCCGCCGGCCCGGTCACCCACCGCGCGGGCCGTCGCGTGGTTCGCTCGGCGTCGTCGCGGCCTCGTCGTCCTCGTCGCGGTGGTGGCACCACTCGCCCTCGCCGCCGCATTCGTCTCGTTTCGTCAGTCGCTGACCACCGTCGCCGCCGCCTTCGCCTTCGTGGTGCTCGAGGTGATCGTCTCGGTTGTGGGCAGTCGCCTCGCCGGTGCCCTCGTCAGCCTCTCGTCGGCGTTGTGGTTCGACGTCTTCCTCGCTCCGCCCTACGGGCGCCTGGCCATTAGCCATCGACCCGACCTGGAGGCGGCGATCGGGCTGATCGTCGTCGGTGTCGTGGTGAGCGAACTCGCCGCGAGGAGCCGGCACCACCGTCGAGCCTCGGGCGAAGAGTCGGACTTCGTGTCGATGGTCCACGAGATCGCGACCCTGGCCGCGGGCCCGGCGCCGGTAGACGACGTGATCGCCCAGGCCTGCGTGGCGTTGCGCGAGGTGTTGTCGCTGCGGGGCTGTCGCTTCGAGTCCGGCCCCCTCGGCCCCGCCCTCGCGCGCATCGTCTCGAACGGCGAGGTCGAGCACGTCGGGCTGCAGTGGCCCGTGGGTGAGATCGGGATCCCGGGACCCGAGGCCGAGCTGCCGGTGCAGTGGCGCGGACGTGTGGCGGGCCGGTTCGTGGTCACGCCGACCCCGGGGCTGAGCGTGTCACTCGAACGCCGCGTCGTCGCCGTCGTGCTCAGCGAGATCGTCGCGGCCGCTGTCGACCATCGTGAATCGGTGCACTCGTGATCGCGTCGCGCGTCGGACCCCGGGCCTCGACGCGGCCGGGTCGGTCGGGTCCTCCCGGCTCGACGCACGGGCGGGCGGGAGCCGCGTAGCCATGGCCCGCGGACAGCTGCGCGTCTATCTGGGCTCGGCCCCGGGCGTCGGCAAGACCTATCGGATGTTGGACGAGGGCTGGCGGCGCAAGGGGCGCGGGACCGACGTCGTCATCGGCTTCGTCGAGACCCACGGTCGACCGCTGACCGAAGCGCAGTTGCGTGACATCGAGATCGTGCCACGCACCTCGCGCGAGTACCGAGGGGCGCGATTCGACGAGATGGACCTCGAGGCCATCCTCGCCCGGTCGCCCAAGGTCGTGCTCGTCGACGAACTCGCCCACACCAACGTGCCGGGCGGTCGTCACGCCAAGCGCTGGCAGGACGTCGAAGACTTGCTCGACGCCGGGGTGGACGTGATCACCACGGTCAACATCCAGCACCTCGAGTCGGTCAACGACGTCGTCGAGAAGATCACCGGCGTCACCCAGCAGGAGACGGTGCCCGACGTGATCGTGCGCCGCGCTGAGCAGGTCGAGCTCGTGGACATCACACCCGAGGCGCTGCGCCGGCGCATGGCCCACGGCAACATCTACACCGCGGACAAGATCGACGCGTCGCTCTCCAACTACTTCCGCACGGGCAACCTGAGCGCGCTGCGCGAGATCGCCCTGCTGTGGCTCGCCGATCGAGTGGAGGACGCGCTGCAGCGCTACCAGCAGGACCACGACATCGACAAGACGTGGGAGACGCGCGAGCGCCTCATCGTCGGCGTCACCGGCACGGCGGTCGACGAAATCCTCCTGCGTCGAGCCGCGCGAATCGCGTCGCGCAACGGCGCGGCACTGCTCGCGGTGCACGTGGTCAACGCCGACGGGCTGCACCAGCCGCTGCTCGACACGTCGGTCGCGCGCGGGCTCGTCGAGGAGTTTGGCGGCAGCTACCACGAGATCGTCGACGACGACGTCGCCACGGCCCTGGTCTCGTTCGCCCGCTCGGAGCGAGGCACGCAGATCGTGCTGGGCGCCAGTCGTCCACGCGGCGCGCTACGTCGGATGAGCGGGGTGGTCGAGAAGGTCCTGCGCCACGCGCGCGACCTCGACGTGCACATCATCGCGGTCGGCGCCGAGCGGCCCGTGCGTGTGCGCGCCCGCCGTGCCAAGCGCCGCGTGAGCTCGCGCCGCGTGGCGCTCGCACTCGTCGTGGGCGCGTTCGCCATGACGGTGGTCACGATCGTGATGGCCAGTGTGCGCGGTGACCTCTCGCTCTCAACGGAGATCCTGGTCTATCTCGTCGTCGTGATGGCGCTGAGCTCGTGGGGCGGTGCGCTCGTCGGCGTCGTCGGGGCCCTCGCCGCGGCGGGACTCGAGAACTACTACTTCGTCGCGCCGCTGCACGCCCTCGAGGTCTCGCGGCCCGACGACGTGGTGTCGCTCGTCGTCTTCTTGTTGTTCGCCGTCGGGGCGAGCCTCGTCGTCGATCGTTTCACCCACCAGTCCAACGAGGCCGATCGCGCGCGGTCCGAGGCCGAGATCCTGGCGCGGGCGGTCGCGGACGGGACGGGCTCGCACCGCGACCTGCTCGTTCTGCTCGACACCCTGCGAACGGTGTTCGCCGCGTCGGGCGTCGCGGTACTCAAACGGGCGAGCGATGGGTGGCGGACCGACCTCGTGAGCGGTGTGGAGCCCGACCCCGCCGCTTCGACGAACCGGTTCGTCGTCGGTGAGGACTACGTGCTGGTGCTCGAGGGCGTGCACCTCGACGCGCAGGACCGCCAACTGGTCGAGGCGTTCGCCGGTCGTATCGCGGCGGGCCTGCGCTCGATCGTCATCGCCGAAGACGCGGCCCAACTGCGCGTCATCGCCGAAGCCGAGGCACTGCGGATGGGGACGCTGCGCTCGGTGTCCCGAGACCTGGGGGCGTCACTCGACGCGATACACACGAAGCTCGACGGACTCCTGCACGAGGCACCGTTGCGCTCGACGACGCAGTTGCGCTCGGACATCCAGGCGATCGAGGCGGACGTACAGCGCCTTCATCGGCTCCACGCCAACCTGCGCGACGTCGGGCGACTCGAGACGGGCAATGTCGCGCCGAGACCGACCACCGTCTCGGCCCGTGCGTTGGTGCGACGTTCACTGCGTTCGGTCGACACGCGGGGACGCACCGTCGCGCTCGACGTCGCCGCGGACCTGCCCCCGTTCACGACCGATCTCGAGATGGCCGTTCGCGCGATCGAGGTAGTGCTCAACAACGCGTGCCGCTTCAGTCCGCCCGACCAGCCGGTGCGGGTCACCGCGGGCGTCGCGGGTGACGTGCTCGAGATCCTCGTAATCGACCGAGGACCCGGCATGACCGTCGAACAGCGCGCGGCCGTCTTGGACCCGCTGCAGTGGTCGGGCGAGCAGTCGGGGGCCGACCTGGGCCTGACCGTCGCCTCGGGCTTCCTCAACCTGCTCGGCGGACGGCTTCGTTTCGAGGACACCCCGACCGGTGGGCTCACCGTGGCCCTCGAGTTTCCGTTGTTCGAGATGGACGCCCCGACGTCGTGATCACGTCGACCGCGTCGCGTAGGCGACGAGCCACGAATCTGGCGGGTCACGACTCGAGGACGCTGGTCTGGTCGAGTGACGAACACGGGTGGGGTGACCACACTCACGGTGCACCTCCGATGGGCTCGGTCGCACGCAGTACAGTCCGTCCCAGTACCGAATCATCGGTGCTGACGACCGTCGATAAAGAGGTCCACATGTCAGGTGAGGTGGAAGTTCGATCAGCGCGGATCGCGGGGGCTGTCTCGTGACGCTACGCCGTTCTGACCACACGCTGGCGTTGGCGCCCGCCACCACCGACGACTTCCGCGAGCTCGCGCGCCGCCGCCTCCCGCGTCAACTCTTCGACTACGTCGACGGGGGAGCCTTCGCCGAGAACTCGATGCGCGCCAACGAGGACGACCTGCACGCGCTGCGCGTGCGCCAGCGGGTGTTGCGCGACGTGTCGGCGCGCCGTCTCGAGACGACGGTGCTCGGCCAGACGCTCTCGGTCCCCGTGGTGCTCGCCCCGGTGGGTTTCGCCGGGATGTTCGCGCCGCGTGCTGAAGTGCTCGCCGCGCGCGCCGCGCAGCGTACCGGGATCACCTTCACGGAGTCGACGCTCTCGATCTGTGGAATCGAAGAGGTGGCCGCGGCCACGACCACGCCCTTCTGGTTCCAGCTCTACGTGATGAAGGACCGTCGCTTCGCCGAGGACCTTGTCGCGCGCGCTCGCGCGGCGGGCTGCGCGACCCTCGTCTTGACGGTCGACCTCGCGGTGACCGGTCGGCGCTTTCGAGACGCGCGAAACGGACTGAACGGCGGGATCTCTACGCTCGGCCAGTACCGACGCAAGATCGACCTCGCGACGCACCCGCGCTGGGTGCGTGAGGTTGCCCTCGGTGGCAAGCCTTTGACGTTCGGGAACCTGGAGAGCGCCGTGCCCGCGGGCCGCGTGCCCGAGGACTTCCAGCACTGGGTCGCGAGCCAGTTCGATCCGAGCGTGACCTGGCGTGACCTCGAGTGGCTGCGCTCGCTCTGGGATGGGCCGATCATCTTGAAGGGGATCCTGGACCCCGAGGACGCGCGCGAAGCCGTCGCCAACGGCGCGGACGCGATCATCGTCTCCAACCACGGCGGACGCCAGCTCGACGACGTCACCTCGACGATCCGCGCCCTGCCCGCCATCGCCGAGGCCGTCGGCGACCAAGTGGAGATCCTGATGGACGGCGGTGTGCGCAGCGGCCTCGACGTCGTGAAGGCCCTATCGCTCGGCGCCCGGGCCTGTCTCATCGGGCGGCCGTGGGTCTACGCGGTGGCCGCACGCGGCGAGCAGGGGGTCGTCAACGTGATCGAGTCGATTCGCGCCGACCTCATGGTTGTGCTCGCTCTGACGGGTGTCGCCGACGTGAAGGACCTCAATCCCTCGGTCCTCGAGGGCGGGTGGCGCGACTCGGAGCGGTAACCAGTGGTACCTGACAACCAGGGGGCGGTCCCAGAATCAGTGGTCTCTCGTGGTCAGCCGTCGCCGATTACGTGCCACGACCCGTCCACGGGACGACGGCCGGCCGATTGAGTCGATGCGGCAGTTTCGTCTGGGGTCGTCCCGCTCGTCGCCAGAACTGGTTGAGTGGTAGTCATGCGAGCAGCCATCTACAACGGACCCCACGCCATCGTGCTCGGTGAGCGACCCGACCCGATCATCCAGGACCCGACGGACGCCGTCGTGCGCGTCGTGCTCGCGTGCGTCTGTGGTTCGGACCTCTGGTACTACCGTGGCGAGTCGCCCCACGAACTCGGACCAATCGGCCACGAGTTCATCGGGGTCGTCGAGGACGTCGGCGCGGACGTGCACGGCCTCGTGCGCGGTGACCTCGTGATCGCGCCCTTTATCTTCAGCGACGGCACCTGCGCCCACTGTCGCGCCGGCTGGATGCCGAGCTGCGTCGCGGGCGGCGCGTTCGGCAATCACGGCATCGATGGCGGCCAGG
Organism: Actinomycetes bacterium; assembly: GCA_021793515.1. Classification (GTDB taxonomy): domain Bacteria; phylum Actinomycetota; class Acidimicrobiia; order Acidimicrobiales; family RAAP-2; genus RAAP-2. Next base: position 97,870 of record JAJYSP010000003.1, read on the forward strand.
GCGAGGCGGTTCGGGTGCCCTTCGCCGAGACGACCCTCGTCACCGTGCCCGGCACGGGCCACTCGGACGAGACGCTGCGATCGCTGCTCACGCTTTCAGACGTGATGTGCACCGGCCACCACGCGGCGCTCAGCGCGAACGTCCAGCCGGGCGCTACCGTCGCGGTCGTCGGCGACGGGGCCGTCGGTCTCTCGGCGATCCTCGCGTCGGCCCGCCTCGGGGCGCAGCGCGTCATTGCACTGAGCCGCAACCCGGCCCGTCAGGCCCTCGCGCGTGCCTTCGGTGCCACCGACGTCGTCGCCGAGCGCGGCGAGGAGGCGGTGGCTCGCGTGCTCGAGCTGACCGGCGGGATCGGGGTCGACGCAGCGATGGAGTGCGTGGGCACGGGTCAGTCGATGACGACCGTCTTCGGCATCGCGCGTCCGGGCTCGGTCGTCGGTGCTGTCGGCGCGCCCCACGGCGTGCACGTGCCGATCGAACGGGTGATCGTCGCCAACGTCGGCTTGCGCGGCGGCGTGGCCCCGGCGCGCCGTTACATCCCCGAGCTGATGGAAGACGTCCTCGATGGCCGGATCAACCCCGGTCTCGTGTTCGACTTCGAGACCAACCTCGACGCCGTGGCGAGCGCCTACGAAGCCATGGACCAGCGCCGCGCCGTGAAGTCACTCATCCGCGTCGGGACGATCTGACCGCGAAGCCCCGGCCCCTGGGGCGTCCGAAGCACCAAACCCATCGAATACAAGTAGGAGAGCCACCATGAAGCACCAGCACCTCGGAACCCTCGACGTCGGGCGCATCGGTCTGGGCACCATGGGCATGTCCACCGCCTACACGGGCGCGGGCAGCGACGACGCCGAGTCGATCCGTACCATTAACCGAGCCCTCGACCTCGGGGTCACGCTCATCGACACCGCCGAGATCTACGGGCCTTACGTGAACGAGGAACTGGTCGGGCGCGCCATCGCCGGGCGACGCGACGAGGTCGTCATCGCCACGAAGTTCGGGCTGGTCTCCCACGACGGTGCCGGTCCCTGGAACCTCGACAGCCGCCCCGCCAACGTGCGCGCGGCGCTCGAAGGCTCGCTACGACGCCTCGGCACCAATCACGTCGACCTCTACTACCAGCACCGGGTCGACCCCACCACGCCCATCGAGGAGACCGTCGGTGCGCTCGCCGAGCTGGTCGCCGAGGGCAAGGTGCGCCACATCGGTCTCTCGGAGGCCGGACCCGACACGATCCGCCGGGCGCACGCCGTGTACCCCGTCACGGCCCTGCAGTCCGAGTACTCGCTCTGGACCCGTGACCCCGAGGCGCGCGTGCTCGCGGTGTTGCGCGAACTCGGCATCGGACTGGTCGCCTACTCGCCACTCGGTCGGGGATTTCTCACCGGCGCGATCCGCTCGGTCGAGGACTTCGCCGAAGATGACTCGCGAAAGACCAACCCACGGTTCATCGGCGAGAACTTCGAGCACAATCGGCGCGCCGTTGAGGAGGTCACCGCCATCGCCGCCGAGGTCGGGGCCACCCCCGCCCAGGTCGCCCTCGCGTGGGTGCTTGCCCAGGGCGATGACATCGTGCCGATACCGGGCACCAAGCGCGTCGTGCGTCTCGAGGAGAACGTCGCGGCTGACGAGGTCCGCTTGACGAGCGAGCAGATCGAGCGGCTCACGCACGTCACGCCCCCCGCGGGTGAGCACCACAACGTCCAGCAGATGACGATGATCGAACGATGAGGTCGCGTCGGGTCCGACGTCGGTCGTGACGTGAACGGGTCTGCCCGGTGGTCTCGGCCCGACGAACCGGCCGTGGTCGTTGGTTGCGTTGTTGTCGTATGCAATAATTAGCCTATGAAAGTGAGTGCGGTCCCTCGTGAAGCGAGTGAACCCGTGATCGACGCGTTCATCTCGGCGAGCCGGGCACTCGTGGCGGTCGCCGTGCGGTCCCTCGCCGACGTCGCCGAGGAGGTGACGCTCACGCAGTACCGCACGCTCGTGGTGCTCGCGTCGCGTGGTCCCCAGCGGCTCACCGAGCTCGCCCAGGCAGTGGGGGTCACGCCGGCCACCGCGACGCGGATGTGCGACCGGCTCCTCGCCAAACGACTCATCGTGCGCCGAACCGAGCGGGGTGATCGACGCAACGTGCGCATCTCACTGAGCGACGCCGGACGGAACCTCGTGGCGGTCGTCACGTCGAACCGCCGCCGCGAGATCGAACAGATCGTCGGTGGCATCACCGCGGCCGACCGGGACGTCTTCGTCAAGGTGCTCGAGCGCTTCACGCTCGCCGCGGGCGAGGTACCCGAACAGGACTGGGCTTCGGGTTGGGCGATCTGATGAGCGTGGACACGCCACCGATCCCCACCCGCGCGCGGTGGTCACGCACACTGCGTGCACGGGCTTCGGTGTGGATCGGCGCATCGAGCTACGGGCGCAAGTGGCTCATCCTCGGCTCGGTCATCGGGGTGATCGCGGGCCTCGGCGCCGTCGTGTTCTACGAGGCCCTCCAGTTCGCCAGCTGGTTCTTCCTGCACGTGCTCGCGGGCTACAACGAACCGTCCCCGGTGGGCGAGGGCTATCGCGTGGCCTCATCGCACTTCGCGCGGCCCTGGGCCATCCCGCTCGTGGCGACCATCGGCGCGCTTGCGGGGGCGATCCTCGTCTTCACGTTCGCGCCCGAGGCCGAGGGCCACGGCACTGACGCCGCGATCGCCGCCGTGCACCACAACCCGCGCGGGATCCGGTTTCGCACGGTCATCGTGAAGATCGTCGCCTCGGCCCTCACGATCGGCTCGGGCGGCTCGGGCGGACGCGAGGGCCCGACCGGCCAGATCAGCGCCGGGTTCGGCTCGCTGCTCGCGCGCACGCTGGACCTCAGCCCCTCGGACGCGCGCATCGCGGTTTCGAGCGGCATCGGGTCGGGCATCGGGTCGATCTTCGGCGCCCCGCTCGGCGGAGCCATCCTCGCCACCGAGATCATGTACCGCGACGACTTCGAGGTTGAGGCGCTACTGCCGGCCTTCATCGCCTCGATCGTCGGCTACTCGGTCTGGGGGACGATCGAGGGCTTCGACCCCCTGTTCGGCTATACCAGCAACTACCACCTCGTGAACGCCTACCAGCTCGTCTGGTTCGCGATCATCGGTGTCTTGGGTGGGCTGGTCGGGCTGCTCTACGCCAAGGGCTTCTACGCGATGGTCGCGGTGTTCCACCGCCTGCGCTTGCCGCGGTGGGTGCGCCCGGGGATAGGCGGACTGCTCGTGGGGACCATGGCCCTCGCGATCCCCGAGGTCCTCGGCACGGGCTACGGCTGGATCCAGCAGGGTCTCGGCACCCAACTCCTTCACATCCCACTCTGGATCGTCCTGATCCTGCCCTTCGCGCGCATCGCGGCGACGGGGCTCTCGATCGGGTCCGGTGGGTCGGGCGGGATCTTCGGACCCGGCATGGTGATCGGCGCCTTCGTCGGCGCCGGGGTGTGGCGCCTGCTCGCGCCGCTCAACGGCAGCCTCGGCCACGACCCGGCGCCCTACGTGATCGTCGGCATGATGGCCTGCTTCGGTAGCATCTCGCGCGCGCCACTCGCGGTAATGCTCATGGTCGCCGAGATGACCGGGTCGCTCTCGATGGTCGTGCCCGCCATGGTCGCCGTCGGGCTCGCGACGCTCATTGTGCGACGCGGCGACGACACGATCTACCGCAGCCAGCTGAAGAGCCGCAGCGAGTCCCCGGCGCACCGTATCGCCGCGGGCATGCCACTGCTCCACTCGATCCCGACCTCCCAGGCGGCGGTGCCCGTGCGGTGCCTGCTCGTCGAGTCCGCGAGCGCGAGCGCGGCGCTCGAGGCGATGCGCGAGGTGCACGTCCTCGCGGCCCCCGTCGTCGACGACGACGGGCTCTATCGGGGCATCGTGAGCGCCGACGCGCTGGTCGGCGATGACCCCGCGCTGCGCGTCGCCGATCGGCTCGACGCGAGCTTCGCCCCGATCCACCAGAGCGTCCGACTGAACGTGGTGCTCGAGATCCTCACGGCGACGCCCCAGACGTGGGCCGCCGTCGTCGACGACAACCGAAGCGTGGTCGGAACGATCGCGATGTCGGACCTCGTGCGGGGCTATCGCCGCGCGTTGCAGATGAGCCTGCGCCAGATGACCGAGCTGAGCGGCGCCGACGATTCGCTCTACGTCGAGGTGGCCGAGGGATCGGCGCTCGTGGGTGAGTGCCTGCGCGACGCCGGGCTACCTCGCGGAGTCTTGATCACGCTCATCGAGCGCCGTCGCGACACGGTCCAGCCGACCGGCGACGTCGTTTTCGAAGCGGGCGATCGCCTCACGGTCCTCGGCGTCAAAGCCGACCTCGAACGGTTGGCTTCGATCGCGACGACGGGCTAAGCGAGCATCTTCTCGAGGGTGCGCAGGTTCCGGTTAGTGTGGAACTCCTTAAAGCGTGACCGCGTGAGCTGGGTGGCGACGGCGCTGCTCGTCGTGGCGCCCTTTTGGACCTGCCAGTAGAGCACGGCCTCGCCGACGGCGACGCGCTCGAGTCCCGGGTCGATCTCGAGGTGAGCGGCGACCTGGGACTCGAGGCCCTGCTCGAAGAAGAGGACGTAGCGGTGCATCGACGCCACGTCCTCGAACGGGTAGTCGGCGACCACGCGGGTGAGCCGAGGCCACTGGACGATCTGGCAGCGGATCGGGAATGCGAACTTGGTCCGCAAACCCTTTTCGGCGCGCGCCGCGACCGCGACGGGGTCGTCTGGTCCTTCGAAGACGACGTTGCCCGACTGCAAGACCGTCGACACCGCCTCGAATCCCGACGCCTCGAAGCAGCTGCGCAGGTCCGCCATCGCCATCGTCCGACCCCCGACGTTCACCCCGCGCAAGAGTGCCGCGTACCGCATGGGTTCATGGTAACGGCACCGTCGCTTCCCGGGTTCCCAGGCATCGCGACCCCGGGAGACCACGGGAGCACGAATGCCCGGAACCGTGACGGTAGGGGCTACCGGCGGGCCCGGCGTCACCGCGCTCGGCCATCCGTGACAGGCTGTGAGGGTGACGAACAAGGAGCGATCGTGAGAACGATTGGACATTGGATCGATGGCGCTGCGACCGCGGGTAACTCGACGCGGACCCAGGCCGTTTACAACCCCGCCACGGGCGAGGTGCAGGCCGAGGTGGTACTCGCGAGCCCGAGTGACGTCGACGACGTCGTCGCCTCGGCCGCGCGCGCCTTCACCGAGTGGTCCGAGGCCTCGCTCAGTGTCCGCTCGAAGGCCCTGTTCGCCTTCCGCGAACTGGTGAACCGGCGGGCCGGCGACCTGGCAACGCTCATCACCGACGAGCACGGCAAGATTCTCTCTGACGCCACGGGTGAGGTGCAGCGCGGTCTCGAGGTCGTCGAGTTCGCGTGCGGCATCCCGCAGTTGCTGAAGGGCGAGTACTCCGACCAGGTCTCCGGTGGCGTCGACCTCTTCTCCTATCGTCAGCCCCTCGGGGTCGTCGTGGGGATCACGCCCTTCAACTTCCCGGCGATGGTCCCGATGTGGATGTTCCCGATCGCCATCGCGTGCGGCAACGCCTTCGTCCTCAAGCCCTCCGAGCGCGACCCGAGTGCCTCGATCCTGATGGCCGAACTCTGGCAAGAGGCTGGCCTACCCGACGGGGTCTTCAGCGTGATTCAGGGTGACGCCGACACGGTCAACGCCCTGCTCGACCACCCCGACGTCCAGGCGGTCTCCTTCGTCGGCTCGACACCCATCGCGCGACAGATCCACGCGCGCGCGACGGCCAACGGCAAGCGGGTCCAGGCCCTCGGCGGCGCGAAGAACCACTCGATCATCTTGCCCGACGCCGACGTCGACTTCGCGGCCAAACACCTCGTGGCCGCCGCCTTCGGCTCGGCGGGCGAGCGCTGCATGGCGATCTCGGCCGCCGTCACGGTGGGTGGCGTCGCCGATCCCCTCCTCGAACGGGTGGCCGAGTTGGCGCGCGAGATCAAGGTCGGTCCGGGACGCGACGCCACCAGTGAGATGGGACCAGTGATCACCGCCGCGTCCAAGGACCGAATCGTCGGGCTCATCGGCTCCTCGGCCGCGCAGGGCGCCGTCATCACCGTCGACGGCCGCGACCTGTCGGTTACGGGTCACGAGCGCGGCTTCTTCGTCGGTCCGACCCTGATCGACCGGGTGAGCACCGACATGGACGTCTACCGCGAGGAGATCTTCGGGCCGGTGCTCTCGACGGTGCGCACGGACTCGGTGGACGAGGCCATATCGCTCATCAACGCCAACCCCTACGGCAACGGCACCGCGATCTTCACCTCGAGCGGCGAGGCCGCCCGGCGGTTCCACCGCGAGGTGCGCGTCGGGATGATCGGCATCAACGTGCCGATTCCGGTGCCCATGGCCTACTACTCCTTCGGGGGTTGGAAGGACTCGCTCTTCGGCGATCGCCACATCCACGGTCCCGAGGGCGTGTCCTTCTACACCCGCGCCAAGGTGGTGACGGCTCGCTGGCCCGAGCACCGCGAGGAGCACGGCGCCTCGTTCTCCTTCCCGACCGCTCGCTGAGCAGTCACGGGCCCGAGCGCATTGACAGTCGCGTCGCGGGCGTTCGACGTGACGGTGAACTCGAGCGCTCGTCGCCGCGGGCGGAGAGGTGCCCCGCGGGTTCAGGACCCGTCGAGGCCGAAGCGCTCCGCGAGCGCGCTCGCGACGCGCAGACACGCGAGGCTGTCCTCGTGGGTCTGCAGTGGTGACTCGAGGAGCCCGCGACCCACGTAGTCGGCGAAGGCGTTCACCTGATAGGCGAGCCCGCCGTGGCCGCGGATCCCCGACTCGTCGACCCAGTAGGCCATGGGCGAATTGAAGCCCTTGCCCGCGAGGCCGACCCTGGAGGGCGCGAAAAAGGGTTGCCCGAACTCGATGACGCCCTCGTCACCGGCGATCAGCGCGTGCGCAGGCACGTCGACGACCCCCGAGACGGTGAAGGTGGCGCGCGCGCCGTTCGCGTACCCGAGGTAGGACGTCGTCTCGGCGTCGAGACCGTCCTCGCGCACGATCGCGCGCACGTCGAGCAAGTCGGGTTCGCCGAACACCATCTGGCACAGTGCGATCGGGTAGATGCCCATGTCCCAGAGCGGGCTGCCGTCACCCTTTCGCCACATGCGCTCGAGTGACCGGTTGTCCTGGCAGAAGTCGGCGAGCACGAGTCGCGGCGCACCGATCGCCCCGGCGTCGAGGAGCTGGCGTGCGACGTCGACCTGGGGCAGGTAGCGCGTCCACATCGCCTCCATGGCGAGCACGCGGCGTGCACGCGCGCGCGCGAAGATCGACTCGGCCTGGGCGATGACCTGGGTGAGTGGCTTCTCGATGAGCACGTGCTTGCCGGCGTTTATGGCGAGCATCGCCGCGTCGTGGTGGCCGGAGGGCAGGTTGGCGATGTAGACGGCGTCGACGTCGTCGCGCTCGACGAGTTCGTCGTAGCGCGAGAGCGCGACGGGGATGTCGTGGGCCGACGCGAAGGCCCGGGCGCGACCGGGAGTCTGGGAGGCGACGGCCACGATGCGCTGGGTGGTGTTCGCGCGGACCGTGCTCGCGAACTGGTCGGCGATCCACCCGGGCCCGAGGATGCCCCAGCGCAGCGAGGGCACCGTCGCCGGGTCGATCAGACGGGGCTCGGGCAGGCTCATGACCTCAGTGTAGGGAGGACGCTACCTCGGGTCCGGCTGTCTCGCGCGGCGTCGGCGCCGCCGGAGTCAGGGCACGTCGCGACACGCTCGCGATGGTGTCAGTGGTCGTCGTCGGGCGCGCGTTCGTGTCCCGACGGGTCGGCGATCGGGACGTTCAGGTTGAAATGGAGCCCGGCGAGGCGGATCACGAAGCACACCACCGCCGCTCCGATCGCGACGCCGGTGTCGTAGGCGTGGAAGTTGAGCGCGACGGCGGTGATCGCGGCACCGACGAGGGCCGGGATGGCGTAGAGTCCACTCGTGAGCACGGTGGGGACGCGACGGATCGTGATGTCGCGGATCGTTCCGCCGCCGACGCCGGTGATCGCGCCGAGGATCGTCGACTGGAACGCTCCGAGCCCGTGGCCGAAGGCGACGGCGGTTCCGGTCACGCAGAAGAGGCTGAGCCCGGCCGCGTCGAGCAGGTTGATCGAGCGCACGACTCGGTGCAGGAACCGTCGGCCGAGGAAGGCCACCACCGCGCTCGCGAGTGCGACCGCGAGGTAACGCCAGTCGCGAAACGTCGCGGGGGGCGTCGCGCCGATGAGGAGGTCGCGGATGATGCCACCGCCGAGCGCGGTCATGGTGCCGAGCACCGTCACGCCGACGAGGTCGAGCCGCTCGGCCTCCATCGCGGTGAGGGCCCCGTTCAGCCCGAACACGAAGGTGCCGACGAGCTCGAGGACGAGCAGGATCGTCGGGGTCATCGGGGCGCCCGGGCGCCCTCGCGACCCAGCCACGCGAGCACCGCGACCACCAACGCCTCGGTGCCCGTGTCGAGGGTCGGCTGGATGACCGGCGCGAAGTGCGGCGAGTGGTTCACCGGGATGTCGCTCGTCAGTCGACCGGCCGCGCGCGCCTCGTCGTAGCGGGCGGGGTCCACGCCGCCGATCGCCCAGTAGGTGTAGGGAACGCCGAGCGCGTTGGGCACGTCGCTGAAGTCCTCGCTCGCGGACTGCATCGCGAGCGTGTCGGCCCGAGCGCCGAAGTGCTCGGCGAAGGCCGCCGCCACCCGTTCGGTGACCGTCTCGTCGTTCTCGGTGAGCGGGAACCGGTCGAACCGTTCGATGGTCGCCGGCGCCACCGCGTCCGAGGCCGCGCACTCGGCGTCGACGATGCGCTTGATCGCCGCGAGGGTTGCCGAGCGGCTCTCCTCGGTGTAGGTGCGGATGTTGAGCTCGAGCACGGCTCGGTCGGCGATCACGTTGCTCTTGGTCCCCGCGTGCAGGCTCCCCACCGTGACGACCACCGGATCACCCGGTCGGGTCTCGCGCGACACCACGGTCTGCAGGCGCACGACGATCATCGCGGCCAGTACGACCGGGTCGACGGAGGCCTGGGGCATGGAGCCGTGCGCGCCGCGGCCGTAGACCGTGATGCGCAGGCTGTCGGCCGCGGCGAGGACGGGCCCGACGCGGGTCGCGACGGTGCCGGCCGGCAGTGCCAGGACGTGCTGGGCCATCGCGACGTCCGGTGAGCCGACGACGCCCACGAGGCCGTTGTCCACCATGCCCGTCGCGCCGTCGCCAGTCTCCTCGGCGGGTTGGAAGAGCGTCACCAGCGTGCCGGACCACTGGTCGCGATCCTGGGCGAGCAGTCGGGCGGCGCCGAGCAGGCACGTGACGTGCACGTCGTGGCCGCAGGCGTGCATGACCGGCGTCGCGTTGCCGTCGTCGTCGGTGACGACGACGTCGCTCGCGTAGGCGAGCCCGGTCGCCTCCGCGACGGGCAGCGCGTCCATGTCGGCGCGCACGAGCACCGTCGGGCCGTCGCCGTTTCGTAGCACGCCGATGACCCCGGTCCCCCCGAGGTGCTCGTGGACCTCGTACCCGTCGTCTCGAAGGCTCGCCGCGACGGCTTGGGCGGTCGCGACCTCGTGGTGGGAGAGCTCGGGGTGCGCGTGCAGGTGGCGGTAGAAGTCCTCGAGCCAGGGACGAAGGGTGGGTAGCCCGACGAGCACGGCCGCGGCCGGCGACTCGGGCGAGGACGATGAAGTGCTCACGGCATCAGTTTGACAGATTGACGTGCGCGCATCGCCGAACTCGCCCGATCATCGAGCGTCGCCTACGCGTTCGCGACGCTGCCCGGGCCCAGGTCCATCCCCGAGGTTCGATAGAGGGCGCCCTCGCTCGTGATGAAGAAGCCCTCGAGACCCGGGATTCGCTCGAGCAGCGCGAGGACCGCGGCGCCGCCGACCGCGAGGGCCGTCGCGAAGGCGTCGGCCTCAGCGAGCCGTCCGCCGACCACCGTCGCCGACACGGCGGCGACCTCGCCACCGAAGGGGTTGGTGAGGTGCTCGCCGCGCTCGTAGACGCCCGAGGTCGCCGCGGCCGAGTCGACGCGGATGACCGCGCAGAACGCGTCGCGCACGCTCGGGTGCTGGACACCGACGTCGTAGGTGGACCCCGGGCTGACACAGATGTCGCCGCCCGCGTTGACGAGGGCCTCGGTGACCCCGCCGTCGACGAGCACGGCCAGGGCGCGCTCCGCCGCCCAACCCTTGACGAGTCCCGTCGGGTCGAAGCCGCCCGCGAGGGCCCACGGGTCGAAGTAGCCCGCCGTCGTGTCGCGCGCGGCCTCGCAGCGTTCCATCACCTCGCGCATCAACGACGACGGCGCGGCGACCTCACCGCGGCGTAGTCGCGACAGCTCGCTGTCGGGCTTCCACGTGCTGAACCGGTCGTCGAGTCGGTGCAGCTCGGCCGCGGCCGCGTCGAGCAGGGATTCGACGTGCGCGCTATCGAGGTCGGCCGGATCGACGAGGAAGGAGACCACCGTCCCCATGACGGGTTCGGCCCGCGTGATCACTTGAAGCGGAGCTTGTCGAGGGCGCCCTGGATGGAATAGGCGTAGGCCTCGCTGGTGTAGGTCGCCCCGGTGACCGCGTTGATGCGGATGCCCTGGGCCTTTAGCACCTCGGCCTTCAGGATCGGCACGGCGTAGGAGGCGAGTTGCTGGGAGTAGGAATCGAGGGTCTGGAGCTTCTCGACGTGCAGGCCCACAATGTGATGGTTCGCGATCACTACCTTGACCGACATCACGCCGTAGCTGTAGTTCTCGAGCGGACCGATCGCGGTGGCCTGTCCGGGACCCGCCGGCGCGGTCGTCGTGGGCGCGCCGGGCTTGGGCGTGGTGGTCGTGGTCGTCGGTGCGGACCGAACAATCGGGCCGGCCTTGCCCGGCGTTCCGTGCAGGGCTACGACGCTGGTGAACCCGGCGGCCGTCGCCCCGAGCAACGTGAGTACTCGTCTCATGGCAACCTCATAGTGCGTAGACCTCTTGGTGTAACGCCTCGGCGGGCACGCCGGCGTGCTGGGCCATGGCGACCGCGTCGCGTACGAAGCCCGGCGAGCCGCTCACGAACACGTCGCGTGCGGCGAGGTCCGGGACGAGTCGCGCGATCGCCTCCATGGGCACCGCTTCGCGGTTGCCGAGCAGTCGATGCGTCGTGCCCTTGCGGTGACGCACCAGTTCTTCCACCTCGTCGGCGAGGACGAGCTCGTCCTCGCTCGCTGCGCGAAGCACCACGACCGGCCGGGACTTGAGGGGCAGGTCCTCGAGGAGCGACCGCACCGCGGTCACCCCGACCCCGCCGGCGATGAGTAGGGCGTGGCGACGACGTTGGGCGTGGACGGTGAAGGCGCCGTAGGGGCCCTCCATGGCGACTCGCGTGCCGGGCGCGATGCTCGCGAGAGCCCGGGTGAAGTCCCCGACGCCCTTCACGGTTAGTCGCAGGTAGGGCGGCTGGGGCAGGGCGGACACGGTGAAGGGGTGCGCCTGCCACCACAGCCGCGGCGTGAGGAACCGCCACTCGCAGAACTGTCCCCCGGCGATGACGAGCCGGTCGAGGGCTTCACCCTCGAGGATCACCGAGACGACGTCGGGTCCCTCGCGCACCACCTCGGCGACGCGCAGCCGGTGGCGTCGCGACCGGTAGATCGGCACGCCGACGCGATAGGTCAGCACGAGAGCCGCGGCCAGGATCCACGCGATCGTCCACGCGTACTGCACGACGGGGTGACGGACGAAGGAGGGGCCGAGCACCACCTCGTGGGCGAAGGCGAGCGCGAGGGCCGCGTACATCATGAGGTGCAGCACCCACCACCGCTCGCGCGGGATCCGCGAACGCACCTGGCGAATCGAAATGAGCCCGATCAGCACCATGATGGCGAGCGCCACCGTCGCGGTGACCATGTTCGGGAAGGTTCGCAGGAGCACGCCCACCTCACCAAAGACGCCCGAGCGGGCGGCCTGGGCGTAGGCGAGGGTGAGCAGCACGGCGTGCGCCGCGATCAGTCCGATCGTCCAGGGCGCGAGGCGGCGGTGCCAGAGCAGGACGCCGTCCTGGCCGAGGGTGCGCTCGAGGGCCGGCGCGCGGCTGGCCATCACGACCATCAACAGCGCGGCGTAGGTCCCCGCGAGCCCGGTCGTCGAGCCGAGGAACATGGCGAGCCCACCGCGCAGGTGGAGCTCGCTGAGCGTGCCGTCCACCACGGGTAGGCCGAGCACGAGCCCTAGGCCAATGCCGGCGACCGCCAACGTGGCGTAGAAGGACACGGCGCTCGGCCGGCGGCTCGACGTGCGTGGTTCCTCGGTCCGTACCCGAGGTCCGGCGACGGCGGCGCGCGGGTAGAAGATTGGCGTGTCCAGGGTTCCTCCGGTCGGTAGCCACGTGCGTGTAATCACGTGAGACTAACCACCGGTACCCGCTTCTACGACCGCATCTTGCGGAGTTCTTATCTTCGCTGACCGCTCGATCTGCTCCGTGGGGCTCACGCGAGGCTAGTCCCGGCGTACGGGAGGTCTGCGCTTGGGTCAGTCGCGCAGGAAGCGGTCGAGGCGCCAGCTGCCCGTCATCACGACGTCACAGAGCGCGCTCGTCACCCGACACATGACATCGAGCACCGCCGACGCCGCCGTGTCGGCGGGGACCTCGAGCAAGAGGCCGCGCTGGTTGTGGTCCTGGGTCACGCGAAACGGCGCGCCGTCGAGCAGTTCGGCGATCCGCACCCGGCCGAGTCGGCCCCGGGTGTGCAGCACCCCGAGCGAGGACGGCTGGTCGTGTCCGTGGCGGGCGGGGTTCGTGACGAAGCTCGCGACGGTCACGCCCTCGAGCTTGCGCAGGCCCAAGAAATTGACCTTGAGGTCGTCGACGTCGTCGACGACGTTGGGGATCACGTTGCACCAGCCACGCCCAGCCGCGATCGACTCGATCGACGCGATCGCCTCGGCCCGGTCGTTCGAGAACGAGATCGAGTGGGGCGTCGGCAACGGGATCCTTTCTCGGCGAGTGCCCCGAGACTAGGCGAGTCCCGGGGCGCGGCGGTATTCGAAGCTCGGACCGATCGGCACGCCCGACGTCGCACTTCCGCGCGCCATGGCGCGTGCGAGGTCCTCGAGCGCGGACATGGTCGCGAGCGAGCCCATGAAGGTCGCCATGTCGTTGTGGCCATTGAGCAGGTCGTGCAGCTGGGCGAGCAGCGTGGTGTAGGTGGCATTGAAGTCGTCGACCTGACGACGTGCTGGCGAGTCGTCGGGGTGGTCACTCGAGGCGGGGTCCGTCGGCAGGTCGTAGACGCCACGGGGGTCGACTGTGACGGGGTCCCCAGCGAAGGCGTAGGCGGTGAGCCGTGACTCGGCGTCGGGGACCTGGACCAGGCGACGTCCGTGCTTGAGCTCACTGAGTCGGTAGAAGTGGGCGAAGTCGTTGTTCCCGTTCGGACCGTCGACCTCGACCGGGGAGACCGAGGTCCCCTCACCCTGTTCGATGATGGTCTCGAGCGCGGCGACAGCGCTCGCGGCGTCGACGACACTGACCGAGCCGAACACCAGGTCCGGGCCGACCTGGTGGCGCGGGGTCGCGGCGAACACGCCGGCGGGTAGTCGGGTGATTGCGTTGGCGATCGTCAGGTAGAACTCGCCGATCGTGACCGACGGCACCTCGACGAGGGCGGCGTGGGCCTCGTAGTCGACCGGGTCCCGGGGCTCCTCGATCTCGATGAAAGCCTCGAGTTGGTCGGCACTGTAGGGACGCAGGTGCAGGCGCAGCTGGCCCTCGACGCCGCCGGGGAGGTGGCTGGGGTAGGTGGGGATGAAGCGTCGGTGCGAGATCGCCGGCGCGCCGCCGAGGGCGTTGAGCACGTTGGCGGCGAGCACCATGTGGAGCATCTCCTCGACTACCACCGATCTGAGGATTGCGGCCGCCTCGGCGTTGACCTCGGGGTCGAGCGAGAAGTAGGCGTAGAGGTAGACGGGGATCGTCGCGTGCTCGAGCTCGATCGCGCGCTGTAGCGCAGCGCGCACCGACGTCGGGGTCGGATCGTCGTGGTGCAGCCCCGCGAGCGTCGAACGGTGCAGTGTGATCATGGTGTCTCCTGGTCCGTCCTCACCCGAGGTCCGCGGCGTTTCACACCGAGGTACGACGCGACCGAGAACTGCACTGAGGATTCCACATGGCGCGCGGGAACGCAACCGTGAATGACCTCGACACTGCGCCTACGACAACTCAGTTCCGAGGTCGAACCGTGAGGCATTGGGCGATGGTGCCGATGGGTCCGCGTAGGTCGTGGATGGTACTGGTGGTGAGTCCGATCCCGTGGGCGCCGAAGGTGACTGCGGTGTCGAACCCGAGCCACTCGCCCTGGGGGGACGCGAAGAGGTGCGCGGTGAGGTCGACGTTCGGGAAGGCGAGCCGCGAGGACGGCGCACGCGGCGTCACGCCGTTGGCCATATCGAACAGGCCGGCGGCTCGTGCGAGGTCGCTCACTGCTTCACCCTCGACCAGGGCGACACTCGTGCGCAGCCAGAACGCGGCTCGGCCGGGTTCCTGTTGGGCGCGGCGAACCTCGACCGAGCCGACGAACCCGCCCGGCCAGAACGTCGACGGGTCCCAGGGCGCCATACGGTCCGGCGGTTCGATGCGCTCGAGGGGCGTGGCGGCGAATTCGGACGTCTCGTAGCGTCTCATCAGCCACGCGCGCAGCGCGACGGCGACGCGGCCCGCGTAGCGGAGCCGCGCCTCGACGAGTTCGATGGTCCGCCCGGGGCGCACGACCTCGACCTCGATGTCCACGACGTCGATGGGGATGGTGCCGAAGATGTCGTAGCTGAGCCGCGCCAGGGGCAGCTGATCATCGCGGCGGGTGTCCCGGTCGACCTCGATCGCGTGGGTGAGCAGTCCGAGTGCCGGGGAGACGTGCTGCTCGGTCGTCGCCCAGGCGCCGCCCACGTGCGCGGTGGCTTCGAAGCGCAGGTCGCTGAGCCGTCGGAAGTAGGCGCGCGGCGTCGAGGCGTCGGCCATCACGCCATCCCTACTGCTCGGGCGCTGCGGCGCGGGATTGCGGGTCCGGGTCGCGGGGTCACGAGGCACCCGCCCCGAGCACAACGAGCGTCGCGGACACGGCCGGGTTCGGTCTCGCTCGGTGAAGCCACGCACACTATCTTCGCCGAATGTGACGAGTGCCGACGAACTCGCTTTTGGACACCCAGAAGCCAGGGATAACCTCGTTGCATCGAAGAAGTCCGGTTGACTTCCGAACCAGATGGAGCAGGGTCCCGTGGCGGTACGTGATCAGATGGTCGAGCAGCCTGTCGGCGACGGGGTGAGGATCGCCCAACGCGCCATGCACGCGGCGCCGTTCTATGCGATGGCCTTCGAACAACAGGCGGCCGCCATCGAAGCGCGAGGTGACCACGTCGTTCGCTTCAACCTCGGCGAGCCCGACTTCGGTGCGCCAGCGGCCGTGCGCGAGGCGATGCGTACGGTGATGGACGGCCGACCGACGAGCTACACGCCGGCGCTCGGCCTGCGAGAGCTGCGCGAGGCGATTGCCACCTTCTACCGTGAGCGCCACGGCGTGCGCGTCGACCCGGCGCGGGTTGTCGTGACCTCGGGCGCGTCATCGGCTCTGTTGCTCGCCGTCGCGTCCGTCGTTGACCCGGGCAGCGAAGTGATCATGGCTGACCCCTCCTACCCGTGCAATCGTCAGCTGGTCGAGTCATTCGGGGGTCGGGTCGTCTCGGTCGAGACCACGGTCGCGACCCGGTTCCAACTCGACCGGGACCTCGTCGAGGGCGCGTGGACCAAGGACACCCGAGTGGTGATGATCGCGAGCCCGTCTAATCCGACCGGGACCTCCATCGACTACGACGAGCTGACGGCGATCTGCGAGAACGCGCGGGCGCGCGGGGCGTGGCGACTCGTCGATGAGATCTATCTCAACCTGGCCGACCCCGACGAGAACGGTCGACCGGCGAGCAGCGTGCTCGCCGTCGACCCCGACGCCATTGTGATCAACAGCTTCTCCAAGTACTTCGGCATGACGGGCTGGCGACTCGGCTGGTGCGTTGTCCCCGAGGACCTCGTGCCCGCGTTGGAGCGTCTCGCGATGAACTACTTCCTCTGCGCCTCCTCACCGGCCCAGCAGGCGGCGCTCGCGTGCTTCACGCCCGAGACCCTCGTCGAGTGCGAGGACCGCCGGGCCGAGTTCGTCGCGCGCCGCGCGATCGTTCTCGCCGAACTCGCCCGTATCGGCTTGCCGGTCTCCGTCGAGCCCGACGGGGCGTTCTACGTCTACGTCGACGTGAGTGGGACAGGCCTGGGCGCCTGGGAGTTCTGTGAGCGTGCGTTGCGCGAAGCCAACGTCGCCATCACTCCCGGTAAGGACTTCGCGACCCGTACCGCCGAGACCCACGTCCGACTCTCGTATGCCACCTCACGCGATGAGTTGCGCGAGGGGCTGACGAGACTCGGCACGTTCGTCGCCGCGCTCGGTGGCGGATCCGCTGTCGCAGGGTGAGCCTCGATGGTGGCGTCGGACACGGCAGGCACGGCCGCTTGACGGGCCCATTAGCGATGAACAGTCCCACCGTGGGCCGGTAGGCCGCGTGCGGTGCCCGTGGCCGTGACGTGATTGGGTGTGAACATGGAGAACGTTCCGACACACCGTGGCCAAGCGCCCTCGTACCGTTCGCGCCATGGGCGCCTGCCCTGGCCCACGCCCGAGGAGCTGAGCGCCGAGCAGCTCGCCGTCTACCGTGCGATCGTCGATGGCCCGCGGTCTGACGGGCCCAAAGTTGTTTCGTTCGTCGACAGGGACGGCCACCTCGAAGGCCCGTTCAACGCGATGGTGGTGCACCCGAAACTCGGTGAATCGGTCCAGGCGCTCGGGGCGGCGGTCCGCTTCGCCAGTTCACTCAGCGATCGACAGCGTGAGATCGCGATATTGGAGCTCGCGCGCCGTGAGCGCTGTGACTTCGAGTGGTACGCGCACGAGCGGATTGGTCGGGCGGTCGGTCTGAGCACCGATGAGACCCAGGCGGTGCTGACGGGTCGTGACTGTCCGAGCTTGCATGCCAGCGAGTCGATGGTGCGACGGGTCGTCGGGGCACTGCAGACCCGCCGCGATCTGGATGACGCCGAGTTCGACGAAGCGACGTCGGCGCTCGGGATGGCTGCGATCGCCGACCTCGTCGTCCTTGTCGGGTACTACCAACTGTTGTCACTCGGTCTCACGGTGTGGCGAACGCCGCTACCCGACGGCGAGCCACGGCCTTGGCGCGATGACGACTGAACCCATTGCGAGTCGCGGGTGGTTTCACAACGCGTGATACGCGGTCGAACGTCGCTCGTGCGTCTTCACCACACCGGCGCGACATATCGGGGAACAGCGCGTCGCCCGAGTTCGGGCCACTCGAACCGAGCAATCAGTCGACGGTATCCGCTCGCGGAACCCGTCAATTGGTCGTGTCTTGACGAGGCCCGCGTCGTCTTTGCAGTCGCGGGCGTTGTCAGGGGGCCAGGCGGTCGAGCGATCCCACTGTCGGCAGTGCGATCCACCCCTCACGGCGCGCGACCTCGTGGTGCTTCTTCGGGATCTTGATGGTCTCACCGATCGCCGCGGCGCGAGCGACGAGTGCGGCGATCAAGGCGTCAAAGGCGTTGTCGTCGGCGACGCAATGCTCGATCTGGTCATGGCTCAGCGTCAACCAGCGACGGGTGTCGTCGACGACGCGTTGCACGAGGTCACGGCGCCTCTCAACGGCGGCCTTTCCCTTGTAGCTCCCTTCCTTCAAACCCCAGAGACCGAGGGCACCCGCGGGATAGACCTCGACGACGACGCCCGAACCGTCCAGCACCGGTCGCCTCTCGAGTCGTGACAACACCGCAGCGGCCCGCATGGCCGGGATCGCGATCCGGTCCGTCGAAACCGAGAGCGGGGGAGTGCCGAGTTGCTTTCTCGCCCAGACATCTGTCTGGCGAAGGCGATAGGCCACGTTATCCGCGTGCTGATAGTCCTTCGGCCACGAGCCGTTTCGATGGTGCATGCTCACCGCGTCGACGAATGCGCGTGGCCAGCCGAGCGGAACGTCGATCCCGACCTTCGTCACGCGGGCGATGACCTCGCTCAGTCGGTCGTCGTCGAGGTGGGAGGCGAGTTCGACGACCGCGGCGCCGTTACTCGACCACGAGATCTCACAGTAGCCAGTGTTGCTCGCCTGCGAGGCGAGGTCGACCCCGGCGGTGGTCATCGGTTCGCACACGCCGCGTCGTTCGCGATCCTTCTTCCCCTCGCGACTGGACATTCACGAATCATGGCGCATCGACGTCAATCGCTGGTGGACCGATGTTTGAGGGTGGCGGCGGGCAAACGTCAACGACGCTTCGTCTTCGGTCATTGCGAGGAGTAGCACAAACGTCGGCGGAGCGGTCGTCATCGCGGTGAGGTCGCGTACGGGCAAGGCGGTACGAAGCATTCGCGCACTGCGTGACCTCGACCAGACACTGAAAGAGCCATGACGTCGAACAGGACCCGCCGACGGAGACCAGCGTCGTCGAATGAGAACCGGTGGACTCGAGACACCCGGGACATACCGGTCGTTACCCAACAGCTGGTCCGAGAACGGTGGCCGGCGTGACGAGAGCGTGTTCAGCGCGTTTCGGGGCATCTGCGTGCCATACTCGCGCCTAGGGCGAAACTCGAAGGAGGGCCATGGGCGTGAGTGACGTTGCGTGGGGTTCGTACCCCAAGGGTTTTCTACGCCAACTGCAGCGTGATCTGAACCTCGTGGGCGACGATCCCGCGGCACTGCTCGCTACAACCTTCGGTGCACAACCCTCCGACGAGTTCGTGAAGCGGTGCTGGCCGACGATTCGAGACCGGTGGGTGATCAAGAGCCCCACGGTGCGCCGATCGGTCGTCGCCGAGTTGCGCGCGAAGGGACTCGGTGACACCGAGGTCAAGACCTCAACCGTGAAGGGTCAGGTCGATTACCTCCGCTCGTGTCGTAATAGTGCAGCACTCCGGCAAGTCGTCGTAGCCCATCTACTGGCCGCCGGTAACGAACTGCGCGTCGTCAAGTCCCCGGTGGCGAAGCGCTCGGCGACCACGGGACCCGCGATGCCGACCTCCGCGAGCGACTGGGACGTCTTTTCCTCGGTGCTGGCGCTCACGCTCTCCCAGATGGAGATCGACCAGTACCTCATTCTCAACCCGCGAGAGAAGAAGGATTACTACGTGCAGTTCGCGCTCCAAGGGCCATCGGGGATCTGGATGGAGACGGTGTCGAACAACTTCCTTCCCGAGTGGGAGCAGCTCGCTGAACACGACCTCGCTTTGCTCGCGAGCATGGGGTGGCATGCGCCCACGAAGGATGCGAGTGACGCCGGTGATGTCGAGGGGTCGGCCAACTTCTTTCGGGGTTGGTCGCTGCCGGTACGCTTCGACGAGGTGAGCGATCTCGCCGTTCGAACACTTCGAGAGGTCCTCGACGTGCGTCACCCTGGTCTGTTGTCCTATCGCGCCTTCGCCAAGGG
This sequence comes from Actinomycetes bacterium, assembly GCA_021793515.1. GTDB lineage: Bacteria > Actinomycetota > Acidimicrobiia > Acidimicrobiales > RAAP-2 > RAAP-2. The sequence goes on from JAJYSP010000003.1 coordinate 117,410, forward strand.
AAACGCCGAGATCATCTTGCCCAACCTCGGCGTCGTGCGCGAAATACCACCGTCGCAGAGCGATCAGTCCACCCCCGTCGCGCCGCGCACGAGCGATGACCTGCTGAGCGAGGTGAAGGAGATGATGAAGAAGTTGCTCGGTACGGACACGATCGTCACCGACGAAGACAACGACATCCCGGTTCGCAGCGAGACCGTCATCACCTACGTGCGGGTTCAGAAGGACGCGCCGGTCGTGACGGTCTTCGCCCCGGTCCTCTGGGAGATTGGTTCGCCCCCGGACATCCTGTTCACCATCAACGAGATCAACAACTCGATCCGCTTCGCTCGGGCAATCTGGGACGGCAAGGGGATCTTGCTGTTCGCGGACGTCGCGGCGTCGACGCTCGGTGTCGACCAGCTGGCCACCGCACTTCAAGCCGTATCCACCCTGGGCGACTCCTACGCCAAGGAGCTCCAGCAGCGCTACGGGGGTCGTGTCGCCAACGGTGAGGCCCTTCCGCCCAGGGAGGCGCCGATGGCGGGGTATCTCTAACGCACGACACTGTCGTCGGTCGCGACTGAGGACCGAACCGGTGGACTGGGTGATCGGCGCGAGTCGACACTTGTCAGATGTGCACATCGGGTTGAACGCAGCGCCGACTCGTTGTGTTCCCGTGAACCGACACGCTTCCCGGCTTCACCGGCGCCGTCTGTGAAGGGTGCGATACCAACGTTCCACCGGTCGGCCTAGCGTGGCCAGGTGACCCAGCTTTCGATGGTCCGTTCGCTCACGGTCCATCGTCGATCGAGGAACGGGCGGCGCGTCGCGCGCCACCGCGTGGCGGCGGTTGTCGCCACCGTGGTCGCGACGTCCCTGATGGGTGTCGTGCCTTCGGCTGCGGCACGAACGGTCGCTCGGGCGCAATCGGCGAAGCCGGTCGTGATCGCGCCCCACGTGACCGCCGCAACTGGGCTCCACCTGTTCAAGATTGACGGTCGTCGCTTCGGCGTTCGACGGATCGTCCACGTCCTCGAGTTCAGCGGCACCCAGTTCTCGCTCCAGATCGGTCTCGCGCACCAAGCGATCGACGGGGGTCGTCAGACACCGGGCTCGATGTGCCGGACGACCGTGGGTTGCGTCGCGGCTGTCAACGGTGACTTCTTCGACTGGACGCCTCGCGGGCAACCCGATCCCGCTGACGAGGTTGGTGGAATCACTCGAGACTGCGTGCTGCTGCACACACCGGAGATCTCGCACCAGCAAGCAAACCTCGACGGACAATCGGTGAGCGCAGCGTTCAATTGGACGAGCACCCTCGACGTCAACGGTGTCACTGTGCCGATCACCGCCATCAATCAGCAGTTGCCGATGTCCTACGTGCAGGTCCATCTCCCGTTGACGGGAACCCTGCTGTTCACCTCACCGTACGCGCTGCGCACGCCGGTGGCGGCCGGCCGGGTCACGTACGTATTCTCGGCTGTCAACAGTGCCGTGAGCCCGACCACGATCAACGCGACGGCCGAACTCAGCTACGTCATCCAGACGACCACGGCCGTGGCGGTTAGCCCGGGTCAGGTCGCCGTCTCGACGCCACTCGGGTCGCCGCTCGCCAACTTGGTGCCCGGTGACACCGTGTCGTTGACCACTACGTCGACCTCGGGGTGCGACAGCATCGGGGGACACCCGATCCTCCTCGATCACGGTGTGGCCAACCCGGTGAACCCGGCGGATACGTATATGACACGGCCCTACGCCAGAACGGTGATCGGTTGGACGACGTCGGGGGCGACGATCCTCATGACCGTGGACGGCGCGGACGGCGTGTCGGGCGCCACGGCGAGTCAACTCGTTCGACTCCTACGGTCGATCAACGTCGTCACCGCACTCGACCTCGACGGTGGTAATTCCACCACACTGTACGCGAGAGGACGCTTACTCAATCGGCCATCGCACGGGACCGAGCGTCGAGTGTCGACCGCTCTGCTCGTGGTGAAAAACCAGTGAAGCGCAACGCCACAGGTGTCACTCGGAACCCCGCGGGCGCCACTCGGGGCGCTTCACTAGAGCGAGAACTGAACTGATCGCGTCGAGGCGGGTAGGTCGACGTCGCCCCGACCACGACGCCAGAACTTCGCCCACCGCCGGGGCGGTCTGTGGTGAAGCGGGTTCGCACGGTGCTACCCGGGGCCCTACGACTCGTGCGATGCGATGCGATGCGACGCGGCGCGACTGCTTGCAACGTGAGAATCCCTCGGACCCGCTCGCGCTACCGAACTGCGATAGTGCGAGCGGGTCCGAGGGACGACTCAATGTTGACGTGTTACTTCTTGGCGCCCAAGATGTTGACGCTGGTCGCGACGGTCGGAGCCGACGCCATGGCGCGAACTACGACGCGGTCACCCGCGGCCAACGTGACCGTGTTCTTCACGTTCGAAGCGCGAAGGATCTTGGTGGTCGAGACAATCGTGAAGAACTTAGAGACCTTCTTCGCGTTCGTGACGGTGATGGAGCCAGGCGCGTACGGCGTGGCAATGACGCCCTGGAACGCGATGGTCTTCTGCGCGCTCATGGCCAGGATGTTGATACTGGTCGCGACGAGCGGCGTCGACGTCAGCGCCAAGGCGCGAACCTCGACACGGTCACCCACGGCCAAGGTGGCCGTGTTCTTCACGTTCGAAGCGCGAAGGATCTTGGTGGTCGGAGCGATGGCGAACGTCTTCGAGACGCCCTTCGCGTTCGTGACGAGGACGGAGTCGGTCGACAGCGTCTTGATTACGCCCTGGAACGCAATTGACTTCTGCGCCTTCACGCTGGTGTGGCTGGTGGTCTTGGTCGGGTGTGACGCCGCTGAAGCGATGCTCACCGCGCCTGCCGTGAGACCGACGCTCAGCAAGCTGGCTACGGCAACTCGCCCGAAAGTACCTGTCTTGGATTCGTACATGGTGTTTCCTTCAGTTGATCTGTCCGAGACAACCCCGAACTGATTCAAGTGTGCCGCGCCGAATTGTGGATTGAGTGTGAGTGAACAGTGAATTACCAAAGTTCTAAAAGAGGGCGAGCGAACTCGGCTCGGTCAATCAAAGTGGGTCCCTAGAACTTCGCCCAATTGGCTCAGTCTCTAGCCCAACGGCGCGGACGTCGCTCTGGGAGTTGCACCGTCGTGGTGTACGAGTCAATGTCTCGTCTCGCAGTGTCGATGGTTTGATGCCAAAGGTTTGCGCGGAGTTTCTTGGACCCGTGCGGACGACGTCGCGCGGATGGTGGCGCGCGGGCGAGCCTGTGGGTTGACGGCGCAAGTCGCTCCAGTGGAACATGAACTCCTGCTCCTCATTTGGTATTAACTGGGGGTGATGCGCCACTGCAATAACGGTTGAAACCCTAGTAGTTGGAGGAACATCACCGTGATTCAACGCACGTCACTCGCAAGTTGCGTCGTCGGTTGTGCGATCTGGTCGAAGGCGACGGTGTCGCGCGATGCGACCGAGCGTGGGTCGCGCGACGATGGACCGATCCGCCGTTCTGTTACGTCGCGTCGACTTGCGACGCACGGGTCGGGGCCGTTCTGTGGCGGTCTTGACCTTCGTCGTCAAGCGAATCTGTCGCGGGGGATCGAGCCGTGCATATTGGACTTTTGGCCCTGTGTTCGTGGCCATCACATACCTACGGTAGGGAACGGGGCCGTTGACGAAGGGATGCACTCGTGAAGGCTCTGCAATATCGAACCATCGGTTCTGCGCCGGAAGTGGTCGAAATCGACACGCCGGTGCCGGGCCCGGGGCAGTTGCGACTGAGGGTCACTGCCGCGGGCGTTTGTCACTCGGATGCCTTTCTGATGAGCCTGCCAGCCGAGGCCTACACATTTGGGCTTCCCCTGACGCTCGGTCACGAAGGTGCCGGGATCATCGACATGGTAGGCGAGGGTGTCGACGCCCGGCACCTCGGCGTGGAAGTCGTCGTCTATGGCCCCTGGGGCTGTGGTCAGTGTTACGCCTGCGCCCAGGGCCACGAGAACTACTGCGAGCGAGCCGTCGCCGAGGGTATCGCTCCCCCGGGACTCGGTGCGCCTGGCTCGATGGCCGAGTACATGATCATCGACGATCTACGTCACGTTGTGCCTCTCGGCGGCCTCGACGCGGTCAAGACGGTCAGCCTCACCGACGCCGGTCTGACGCCGTACCACGCGATCAAGGGTTCGCTCACGAAACTCGTGCCAGGTTCGACGGCGGTAGTGATCGGTGTCGGCGGCCTCGGACACGTTGCGGTGCAACTGTTGCGCGCGCTGAGTCCAGCGACGGTGATCGCCCTTGACGTGGACGACGAGAAGTTGGCACTCGCCACGCAAGTTGGCGCACACCACACGATGCGTTCGGACGCAGCCGCAGTGTCGTCGATTAAGGCGATGACCAACGGATTGGGGGCGAACGCCGTCTTCGACTTCGTCGCCGTGCAGGCCACGATGGATCTCGCCAAGGCGGTCCTTCGCACCGAAGGCGACGCGGTGCTGGTCGGGGTCGGTGCTGGTGTGTTGCCGGTGGGCGTGCTTGCCGGGCCGTACGACTCGTCGATCCGTGCTCCGTACTGGGGTACGCGGTCCGAGCTCTTCGAGGTGCTCGAACTCGCGCGGCGCGGTCTCGTACACGTCGAGACCGAGGTCTTCTCCCTCGATACCGCCCCCACGGCCTACGAGCGGCTGCATGCGGGTTCCCTGCGCGGTCGAGCGGTCATTGTGCCGTAGTCACTCCCGACCTCGTGGCTCGGTCGGGTGACGGTGCGCCCGCGTGCCACACGGTTCGGCGCGGTGGGTGGCGTCTAGGCGAGCATCGGGCGCTCGCGAACTTGCGTTCGGACCGCCGTGACCCGGATTGCCTCGACTACTCCTCCGTCGGGTCCTTCTTCGGGTACCGGCCGAGGCACCGCAGGAGGAACCGTTGAAAGTTGCCAAGATCCTCACTGCGTCCGCTTGCAGCGTCGTGATCCACGCGACTTCCGTGTGTGTCGCCAGTACTAGAGGTGAGACCGGCCAGGTGCACGCTGTTCGCTCGCGCGCCTCGAGGGACCTTCGGCATACGTTCGCGACGCTTCCGTGGTTTGTTCCCAGCTTCGCCCATGGCAGTAGCCTCCCACACTCTCGCGCCCTAGCGCGTTCACGTTGCTCGTTCTTCGTCGCGCACCTGGTGGCGCCGTGGCGGCGGTTCGAACCGATCTCACAGCGGCCGTCACGACGTCGGATTGTCGCGACCAGTCGCGCTCGAGTAACCGGCCACGTTGGTCGAAGCGTTCCCGGCGAGCTTCGTCATGTTCACGCGACCAAAGCCGGTCGCCGGTCCTGAGTGTTTTCTGAACTGGGACGGGGTGCTCGAGTTAGTCATGATCGGTTCGGGCACGACAACCTCGAGCGCGTGAGAGGCACGGCGCGGCGATGACGTCCTCGTGACAGGTGCGACGCGTCGACCATAAGGTGAGGGTTGCTTCTCAAACCAGGAGGTCTGTCATGATCGTTTCTCGTCGCACCCTCGGGTCCGGACCGGCGACTTTGGAGGTCTCCGCGCAGGGCTTGGGCTGCATGGGCATGTCGGAGTTCTACGGCAGCGGTGACGAGCAGGAGTCGATCGCGGTCATCCACGCCGCCCTCGATGCGGGGGTGAACTTCTTGGACACCGCCGATATGTACGGGCCGTTCACCAACGAACGACTGGTCGGGCGCGCGATCGCCGCTCGACGTGATGAGGTCGTGCTCGCCACGAAGTTCGGCAATGAGCGACGCGAGGACGGCACGAGGGTCGGAGTCAATGGCCACCCGGACTACGTGCGCCGCGCGTGCGACGCCAGCCTCGCGCGCTTGGGTGTCGAGCACATCGACTTGTATTACCAACACCGGGTCGACCCGAGCGTGCCGGTGGAAGAGACGTGGGGCGCGCTGGCGGAACTCGTGGCGGCCGGCAAGGTTCGCCACCTCGGGATCAGCGAAGCGGCCCCGGCGACGATTCGTCGGGCTCACCAGGTCCACCCGGTGACGGCAGTCCAGACTGAATGGTCGCTGTGGTCGCGCGACGTCGAGGACAATGGAGTCTTAACGACGGTCCGGGAACTCGGCATTGGCTTCGTGGCCTATTCACCGTTGGGGCGGGGATTCTTGTCGGGGACGATCCGCAGCGTTGAGGATCTCGACGAGAAGGACTTTCGCCGGCACTCGCCACGATTCCAGGGGGAGAACTTCGCGAAGAACCTCGAACTCCTCGAGCGCGTGCGTCAGATCGCGGCCGAGAAGGACGTCACGCCGAGCCAGTTGGCGCTGGCGTGGGTGCTGGCCCAGGGTGAGGATGTCGTGCCCATCCCGGGTACGAAGCACCGTCACTACCTCGATGAGAACATCAGCGCCCTCGACGTCCAACTCAGCGACGACGAACTGGCCGAACTCGACGCCGCGGTGCCGGTCGGATCGAGCGCGGGCGACCGATACGCCGATATGTCGACCGTCAACCGTTAGCTCACCAGTGACGTGCCCGTCGCGAGCGCTGCGGACAGTGGTTGGTCGTTCCTCGTCGTCGTGCGGTGACGATGACCTTCAGCCCACGGCATCGTGGCGAGCCCGCGACGGACGGACGACCCTGGTGCGTGCCGACGAGTGGGTAGCGTGGCGGCTATGGCTGCACGTACGGTGAGTGACCTTAACGGGGTACGAGCGCTCGTCACCGGTGGGACGAGTGGACTCGGTCGGGCGATGGCCGAAGCGCTCGCACTCGCCGGTGCCGAGGTCGTCGTCACGAGTCGTGATCGTGAGCGAGCGAGCGACGCCGCGAATGGTCTCGGCGCCGGTGCGCGCGGTTGGGCGATGGACGTTCGAGAACCCGACGCGGTTTCGAGCGCGGTCGACCAGATATACGACGAACTGGGTGGCCTCGACCTTCTCGTGTGTAACGCGGGCGTCGGGATGCGCACGGTGAACCCTCGGTTCCTCAGCCATCCTCAGCCGTTTTGGGAGGTCTCCGCGGATGGCTTTCGCAACGTCGTTGACACGAAGATTGTCGGGACCTTCTTGGTCGCCCGTGCCGTCGTCCCGCGCATGCTGTCAGATGGCGGCCGCGTGGTCGTGATCTCCATGAACGTCGAGACGATGACCCGGGCCGGCTTCGTGCCCTACGGTCCGTCGGGTGCCGCGGTCGAGGCTCTCGCTCAGGTGATGGCGGCTGACCTGGCGGCGACGTCGGTGCGACTCAACGTGCTCCTCCCCGGTGGCGCCACGGCCACCGGCATGATCCCCGATGACGTCTCGCCCGAGGTACGGGCACGACTGTTGGATCCCGCCATCATGGGTCCGCCCATCGTGTGGCTCGCCTCGCCCGAGGCCGCCGACGTCCACGGTGAGCGAATCACCGCCACCGAGTTCGAGCAGTGGCGCTCGCAGCGCGCCCGTTGAGCGGCGACCTGGAGTTTCGAATGCGCAGGTTCACCGACGTCTGGTGCGCCGTAGCGGTGTAATCGCTGGACTCAGCCGACGCATCAAGCAGCGTCGATCGGCGTGATACGGATCACTGCCTAGGAACCAAAGTGTGGCGGTTCGATCACGGCCACCGCCGAATCCGTGCCTACTCGGCACCCTTGGGCTACCGCGAGACCTCGGTGAGGGGTGCGCGGGCCTCACGTCGTCAGCGACGGGACTAGTTCGAGCACATCGTCTAATCGACACTCGGTCAGTTCCATACCGATCTTCACCGTGGGAACGACGGGTAGACGATTCTCACCGTCTGTACGGGTAGCGGGGCTACTCTCGACAGGTAGCGCGAGGCCCGCAATGTGAGGAGTGCATCCTGAAGGCCGAAACGATCGAACCGCTTCGAAGCGAACAGTCGACGTTCCGACCCGACATCCAAGGGCTACGCGCCGTCGCGGTCATTCTCGTCGTCTTGCTGCACGCCTCGGTTCCGGGTTTCGAGGGCGGCTACATCGGCGTCGACGTGTTCTTCGTCATCAGTGGCTTCGTGATCACGAGGCTGCTGCTTCGTCAGCCCGAGCGCAGCATTCGTGAGAATCTGGCGCATTTCTACGTCCGCCGCATCCGGCGCATCGTGCCCGCCGCGACGGTGGTCCTGGTGGTGACCGTGATGGCGGCCTACGTCCTGCTCGGTGCGAACTTCAATGTTCAACTGCTCGGCGACGTCCGATGGGCCGCGCTCTTTGGAGAGAACTTCAGGCTCATCAACACCGGGAGCAACTACTTCATTCCGGGTCTCGCGCCGTCGCTCGTCACGCACTACTGGTCACTCGCAGTCGAGGAGCAGTTCTACCTCGTGTACCCCGTGATCATCTTCGCGATCGTCCGATACGTGCCGTCAGCCAATCGCGTGCGGGCCCTGGTCGGTTTCCTCGTCCTCGCTGTCGTCTTGTCGTCATGGTGGTCGTATCACCTCACGGCCGTGAATCCCGTGGCGGCCTACTACTCACCCTTCACCCGGTTCTGGCAGTTCGCGCTCGGAGGGCTCGTCGCCGTCATTCCCGTCGCGTGGGCTCGACGGACTCCACTCGCGAACGCCATCGCTGCGGGGCTGGCGCTCGTGGTGATCGCGGTCGCGGCCCTTCGCCTCAACGCCTTCAGCGCCTATCCGGGGCTGCTCGCGTGGTGGCCGAGCGCGGCTGCCGCCGTCTTGCTCTGGACGGGCGAGTCGAGCCTGCGAGCGGCGCCCGCCGCGTGGCTCTCGTGGCGACCCTTGGGTTACGTCGGGGACATCTCGTACTCGCTCTACCTGTGGCACTTCATGTGGTTGATGCTGCCCCTGCAGCTCGTCCACCCAATCTCGTCGCCGCTGGCGCGGATCATCGAAATCGCCGGAGCGGTCGTCTGCGCGGTCGTCTCCTACCACCTCATTGAGAATCCAATCCGCCGATCCAAGCAGCTCGGACGAGATCCGTGGGCGACGGGCCTACTCCTGGTGATCTGTCTCGTGCTCTCCTGGGACGTGACGTTTTCGGTGGGACGTCTGGTGCACGTCTCGTAGTCGTGACCGGTTGGTCAATCGGTGATGAAGGCCGGTCGGTCGAGGTGGAGCGTCACGTGGTAGATCGACTCGATCTCGTCGACGACGAACGTGGCGAAGACGTCACCGCCAATGGCGCTGAAGTGGATCCCGTCCGGCGCGCGGATCACGGCCTTCGCGTGATTGACGGGTGCACTGGCGCGGTAGTGCCCGCGGCGGTTGGTGAAGAGGTCCCACGTTGATAGGTAGGTGACGCCCGGCACAGTACGGGCGACACGTTGATAGAGCGAGTTGAGCACCGTCACTCCGGCATCGAACGTGGTCGGGGCCATCGTCGGGAGTCCGACCCAGAGGACGTAGCTGCCGGCGTGGGTGGCCAACGTGTCGACCTGGCGGATCAGCGCCGCGTATCGCGTTCGCCAACTGGGCGTGTTGAAGGCGTAGGAGTGACCGTCGAAGCGAATGGCCTGTTGGTCATTCGCGCCGAGGAAAACGATGAGGAGATTGGGGTGGAAGCGCCTGAGCATCGACCTTTCCTCGCGGGGCCAGTCGTAGAACCACGTGGCCGCCAGACCGGTTGAGGTCTTGTCCATGAGGTGGAGTCTGAACGTGCTCGTCGAGGCCAGCTCGCTATCGAGACCCCAACCCAAATCCGTGCCCAGCGAGTCGCCGATCTCGAGGACGCTGCAGTGCCCGACTGCACGGGTGGCAATCGTGCGTCCCGGGAGCGACGTCGCCAGTCCACAGCCGCGCGAACGCTGGTTCAGGGTCGCCGACGGCGTGGTGAACACAGGATTCGTGGTCACCGTGGTCGTCGGATGGCGGATCGAAATTGTTGTGGTCACCGACGCTGACGACGTCTTCGTCGACGGAATCGATGCCCCCGGCTGCGTCGACTCGACGAGGATTCCAACGAGAACGAGGGTGGCGAGCACGCCGAGCAATTTCGCCCGCAATGTCCAATGCGTTGGATGGGGTGGCGGGTGGTCGGTCATCACGGCGAGTCATTCGAGGTGCGGTCCGTCACGTCCGCGGCGTCGACGTCAAAAAGAACTCGCATGACCTAAAAATAACGAGTGATTGGGCACTCTCGATCATCCGCGACGCTTCGTGCGAGGATTCGGCATATCCGCCGAGACGTCACACGGGTGCGTGGGCGATTGCCACTTCCTGACTATTCGTCGCGCCAACACGTGTTCTGGCGCAAATTGCCCGGGGATCAGCCCACGACGCCATGATTCACGCCGCAGCGGAGACGCCGCGGAAATCAGGTCGTTCAAACCCATCACGGTGTACGGGTGAGGCATTGTGGTGGTCGGGCTGGCGTGCTTCTCGATTCGTCGTCCACGCGACTACTACGTTGCGAACTGCGTGGCAGCGTGACCGAACCGACTGGCAAAGGGTGTGACGAGAAACAACGGAAGGTGTGATGCGAGTGGAGATCACGCTGAGAAGGAGAGGAAGCACGACATGATGGCCAGACCCAACGGTTCGCCGGACGCTGGCTCAGTCGAGATGGACCGTGCCGTCGGCGCGGTCATCGGCGGTGCAGTCGGTGATGCACTCGGCGCGGGTTACGAGTTCGGACCGGCACCCGAGCCAGATGCTGTCACGATGCGGCGAGGCACGCTCACCGGCGAGCCGGCCGGTCACTGGACCGACGACACCGCGATGGCAATCGCGATCCTCGAGGTCGCGGCCGCGCAAGGGACGTTGACGACGGAGCGGGCCGCGACAGCGGTGGGCGAACGGTTCCTCGAGTGGTTCCGTTCGGGGCCGAGCGACATCGGGAATCAGACGCGGGCTGTTCTCTCACGAGCGACGTCTGGTGCCGATGTCGCGAAATGCGCGGCACGTGAGCAAGAACGCGATCCCGAACGAGCCGGCAATGGATCTCTCATGCGCACGGGACCGGTCGCACTCGCCCATCTCGGTGATGAGTCGAGTCTGGCGTCAGCGGCGCGCGCAATGTCAGCACTCACCCATCCCAGTCCCTACGCGCAGGACGCATGTGTGCTCTGGACGCTCGCCATCGATCACGCCATCGGAACTGGTGAGCTCGTTGGGCCGCGTGTGGGCTTGCATCTCATTGAGACTTCGCGTCGAAGTGAATGGGAACGGTGGCTCGATGACGCCGAGTCGCTCGAGCCGCGGCACTTCAACCCCAACGGTTACGTCGTTACCGCGCTGCAGGCGGCGTGGTCGGCTATCCACACCACTCACGCAAGGGAGAGTCGCTTCGAGTCGGGTCTTCGTCGGGCGGTTGCTATCGGTGACGACACGGACACGGTCGCGGCTATCGCCGGCTCGCTACTCGGTGCCGCCTGCGGCGCCAGTGCCATCCCCGCCGAGTGGCGTGACGGGCTCGCTGGTTGGCCCGGGCAGTATCGGAGCGCTGACCTGGCACAGCTTGTTGAGCGGGCTCTTGGAAAAAGCAGTGGCTTCACTAGGCAGTGACCGTTTAGGAATTCAGGTCACAGAAAAATCGTTCCCAGATCGCGCCTAATGAGATGTGGCTAGTTCGTAGACGAAGTCAGCACGAGCGATCACGTCCGATTCGTGTGAGACCACGACGAGCGATGCGCCGCGATCGAGCTCAGCTGTGAGAAGCGAAAGCACGAGTGCGCGATTTGCGGGATCAAGCTCCGCAGTTGGCTCGTCCATGATGATCACGTCGGCGAGCATCGCTAGTGCCCGAGCGATGGCCACGCGCTGCCGTTGGCCCCCGGAGAGCTCGGCCACCGTTCGTGTGGCGCACGACTGAAGACCCACGGCGTTAAGTGACTGCGCAGTGCGATCTCGGATCTCATCTCTCGCCAACGAACGAACTTGTAGTGGCAAAGAAACCGCTTCCGTTGCGGTGAGCACCGATAGCAGGCCGAAGTCCTGGGTCACGAGGGCCAGTCGAGCGGACAACGTACCGAGTTGCGTCAGCGGCTTGCCATCAAGCGTCACCTCACCGCGATCGGGCGTGATGATCCCCGCCAGGGTGTGCGCGAGGGTGGTCTTGCCCGAGCCGGACGCCCCCGTGATCACGAGCATCTGGCCAGCGATCACGAGCAAATTCACGTCGTCGAGGAGCACCCGGGAGCCGAAGTCGACGCCAACCGACGTGGCTCGAAGCTCGTTTTGGCTCATGATAATGGTTCCTGGTCGTCAGCGCGGCGAAGTTCGACGCCGTGGGCCAGTCGGATGACCCGCACGAGGCTGTCTGGCGGCAGCAGGTCGAGTACGTCGGGGGGCAGATGCAGGCTGCCGTCGCGACCGACGACGGCGTACTCGGTGCCGGCGCGTCCTTCGGCACCGACGCGACCGTCGCGGATCGTGATGGTACGTTCGAGTCGGGACGCGACTTCTGCGTCGTGGGTGACCACGATGACGGTGAGACCGAGTTCTCGGTGGATCATCGAGACGGTTTCGATCACCTGGTCTCGCTCATCATTACTGAGTTGGCTTGTCGGTTCGTCAATGAGCAACAGGCGCGGAAGTACCGCGACACCCGCGACGAGCGCCACTCGTTGACGCTGGCCACTTGACAGCTCGGCGACGCGCCGATCGGCGAGATCACCGACGCCGAAGAGCTCGAGCAACTGCGCCGCACTACGCGAGAGAGGAACGCCTCGCTTACGAGCGCCGTGCTGGGCGAACCAGATGTTCTCGCGCGCCGTCGCGTAGGACAAGAGTTTCGCCGAGGCGCCCTGGACGACCAGTGAGACGTCACGTGATCGCAGACGAGCGAGCTCTTCGGTACCGAGTCGGCCGATGTCGTACTCGTCAATGGTGACCGAGCCGGCCGACGGTGCGAACTCACCGGCGAGCAAACCGAGCACCGTTGACTTTCCAGCCCCTGATGGTCCGAGTAACGCAACTGATTCGCCCGCCTTGATGTCGAGGTCGACCCCGCGAAGTGCGACGACGTCCCCCTCTGGCGTGGGGTAGAGGTGCACGACACCGCTGAGGTGCACCTGCGCTCCCGCGACCTTCACCTTCATCGTCGTTTCTTGCGAGATCATGACTTCAACCCACTCTCGCGACGAGCGCGAGCGCTGCGCAAGATCGAGCGCGTTGCCAGCTCGACCGCGCCCGCGAGGAGGAGCGCGAGAACACCCACGGCGCAGAGAAAGGGTGTGATCGGCACCGCCGTTGAGATTGGCACGCCGCCGGTCCCTGCTGCGAACTCGGGCAGTGAGGTGAGGGCGAGCGAATCAGCCACGAAGCCAACGATGGCGCCGACCACGAGGGCGATACCCAGTACCACCGCGTTTTCGTAGAGCAGTGCGCGTCGCACGATGCGTGGGGGAATTCCAGTCATCGACAACGACGCGATTTCGCCCCGCCGCCGGCGTCCCTCAGAGATGATGACGAACGTCATGGTGCCGATTGCGAGTAGTGCGGCGATCGGTGAGACGATAAGGGCAATCGTGTAGGCGAGGGCGATGCCACCGTGATCGAGAACGCCGAGGCGCGTTGACGCCAGTGTGGCCGGACCAATCGTGATGCCGTCCGCGCGCAGATGTCGAAGTATCGCTGGACTCGCCGACGGTGTCAGCCAAACCTGGAACGTCGTGTTCGATTCGGGATTCGTAATGGCCCGTTGTGCCAGGGCGAGATCGATGAGTGTGCCACCGTTACCGATCTCGGGAAGTGTCGGGACGACGGCGACTGGTTGGACCGTCAGCGGGCTGCCGTCGAGGCCCTCGACGGTGATTTGACCACTTGGCGGGGTCGGCGGATTGAAAGTCTCGGCCCCCTTCGCCACGATGGCGGGAATCGCGGTGGGTAGGTCGACTGGGCTGAGGAGCACCCCTCCGTAGGCGAGTATCCGGCCGGGCAAGCTAAAGTCCACCTCGCAACAGGTGCCGGTAGTGGCTTCGACGCGAGCCGGTGCAGGTTGCGCGACCCAGGTTCCACGCTGGCTGGCGCCAAAGGAGACGTTTCGCCAACGGCCGTCCACTCGTTCGGCCATGCCACGAAGGACGATTTGAACACCTCGCGAGTAGGTCGAGTACGGATTTAACCAACTCGGACTCAGACTGATGAGCCGACAGACGCCGGGACAATCACCACGCAGCGAGACGTCATAACTATGCAGACCGGCCACGACCCGCGGGACGGCCAGCATTTCGCTGTTCTGGTAGGTCTCGTCGAAGACGTTGACGGCGAGATACATCGGCGGCGACCCCGATTCGACGTCGAGTGTCAAACGCAGTTCAGTGCCCGATACGACCACGCCGCTCGGCACGGGTGGCGATAGCTTGTTCGCCAGCTCAGTGATCGGCTTCTTCGAGAGCGATTCTGGCCAGAAGGCAACTGACGCGAGCCGTGAGCTGTCGACGGCAAGCAGCGCTCCGGTTGGCGACGAGTAGTACGCCACGGCCATGGCTTCGTGTCCGGAAGGGTCAGCTCGACGCACGGCCGCTAGGAAGTTGAGTCCCGGGGGAGGACTAACAGCAACGACTCGTGCCGCGCCAACGTCCACATTGGCGATCACTGACCGATTTGACGAAGCGAGGAAGAAGCTGCCCACGGCAAAGAGCACCACAACCGTGGCGGCCGAGAGTGGCAAAACTTGTCGAAGCACGGAGGCACGACGTCCGACCTGGCGAAGCGCGAGGAAGAGGGCAACACGAGGCGACTCACCCGTCCTGCGAATTATCACCCTGATCACAAGCGCGGCGAGACGCAATCCGATTACACCCGCCCCCAGCGCCAAGAGTCCAGGAGCGAGTGAGGCCACAGGGTTGGCCTGCACGCCGCTCATGGAACCCTTCGTCGCGAGCGAGAGCAAACCAGTGAGGGCGAGCGCCAACGCGAATGCGTCAACTGCGTAGCCCATGAGCTTCACCTGGCGGCTGTTCGTCGACCGTGACCGCCACAGTTCTGAGGACGCTACCGCCATGGCGAGCACGCCGGCGAGGCAGGCTCCTATGGCGGCAACGATCGCGACTCCCGAAATCGACACTGGCGTACCCGGAACGAACAACGTTCTCGTCAAGATCACGAGCGTCAACCACGCCACGAACACTCCCGCGGGCAACGCCGCGACGATCAGTGC
>JAJYSP010000041.1 GCA_021793515.1 Actinomycetes bacterium
GAGTGGATAGGCAACGACCGCCGCATCCGTGACCTACTCGCCCAGATACGGACCGTTGACGCGAAAGCCGCCGAACTCATCCTGAAAGAAGACGCCAGCGAGTAGGGCTTAGGTTTAATCGCAAGCTTAGAGCGTGTGTTCTATTTGGCGTGTGCGCCAGGAGCCACGACCGTCACCATCAAGTCGTGGCCTATTCAAGTGACCTGACCGATGACCAGTGGAAGGTATTGGAACCCCTGCTCGTGGTTTCCTCCAAACGAGGACCGAAGCACGGAGCCGACCTGCGCCACGTCGTCGACGCAATGCTCTACATCTCGCAAACCGCCACGCTGTTCCCGTCGGAGTCGACCGGGGGATCATCTCCCTGGCCGTCGTCGCCGACGCGATCGGTGCACCCTTCGAGCGCTTCGAGTGGGTGACAACACTGAAGCACGCGCTGCGCACGCTCAAGGCGGCCAACCAGGCCCTGGCCAGATCCACACCGGGGTCCAAGGGTCGCCAACGAGCACGGGCGCGGCTCGCCAAAACCCATCGTAAGGTCGTCAACACCCGACGACATCTCGTCCACCAGGCCTCCAGGGCCCTGGTGGACCGATGCCAAGTCATCGTCATTGAGGACTTGAACGTCGTGGGGATGGTGAGGAATCGACACCTATCTCGATCAATCTCGGACGCCGCCATGGGCGAGTTCTCCCGCCAGCTCCTCTACAAGGCCCGATGGCACGGGGTCGAGGTGCGGGTGGCCGACCGATGGTTCCCCTCGTCCAAGACCTGCTCGGGCTGTGGCGTGGTCAGAGAGGACCTCGACCTGTCGACGCGGACCTACTCGTGTGGGACCTGTGGCCTCGTCATCGACCGCGACCTCAACGCGGCGATCAATCTCGCCCGCTGGCAGCCCGCGGGACCCTCCGCGGTGACACTGAAGGAACCAACGCACGCTCTGCTTCTCTCTACAGCCTGATCCCACGGGGATCTACACCGCGAAGCACGCGGGAAGAGGCGATCGTCACCCGCACAACCATCACGGCAACGTGATGAGGGCCCTGGGTCGGAACCGAGAACTCAGCCGAATCAACGTCTGGGATGTCGGACGGTGAGCAAGCACCACTGAACTACTGGTTCAGCTGGTCAAGGCGAATCGGTGGGTCCAATTAGGACACACGCTGTTAGCGGAGACGGCTCACCGCGTCTCGGACAGTCGTCGTGGGAGGATGGCGTGTGCATCATTTCACCGATGACCGAGCCCACGGTGACCGCGCGCGCCGATCCTCGCCGAACGGCCGTCGTCGACGTCGGTACGCCGCGGCCGCAATCGCACTGCTCGTAGCGGGTTCGCTCGCACCGCTCCCGCTCGCTGCGACCACGCCGCCAGCGACGGTCATCGCGGTGAGCGCCCCCTACGAGGGTTCGCCGGCACCGGCCAGTCCCGCGGTCGTGGCGATCGCCGGCGGTCCCGGTGGCCACGGGTACTACGTACTGCGAAGCGACGGGACGGTGAGCGCCTACGGCGTGGCCGCCTACGGATCGATCGCGACGGGTTCGCTACCCGTCGACGTCACGGCGACGGGTATCGCGTTCGACCCTGCGACTGGTGGGTACTGGATCGTCTGCTCGAACGGCGTGGTGCGGGCGTTCCACGCCCCCTTCCACGGTGCGGTGCATATCCCGTCGGGCGGCTGGGGGCAGTACCCGGCGGCCGTCGCCATCGCGAGCGCGAGGAATGGCGCGGGCTACTACGTGCTGCGCGCCAACGGTGCGGTTGATTCGTTCGGTGCACCGCGCCACGGGTCCCTCGCGGGGCGGCTTCACTACGGTACGACCGCGCCGGTCACGGCGACCGGTATCGCGCTCGACGCCGCGACCGGCGGGTACTGGATCGCCACGTCGACCGGTGGTGTCTTCGGTTTTGACGCACCGCTCTACGGCTCACCGCTCGCCTTCGCCCACGGCCGCTACGACGGCGTCGCGACGGTGGGTATCGCGGCGACCTCGACGGGCTACCTCGTCGCGCGCGCCAACGGCCAGGTGGACGCCTTCTCGTCGAGGGCGATCACTGTGTCTGACAACGCAGCAAAGCTCGCCGTCGGCGCGTCGGTGAGCGGGGTAGCGACCGCGACCGGGGGGTACTACCTCGCCCTCGACCTCGCGCCGCTTGGGGGGTACTACAACCCCTTGCGTGCGCTGACCTCACTTGTTCCCCAGGAGATCGATCAGGGCGTGGACTACTGCGGATCGGGACCGATCTACGCGCTGGGCGACGGCGTCGTCACCAATCTCTACGACCCCAGTTGGCCGAGTGGGGTGTTCATCTCGTATCGCTTGAGCGACGGACCAGCGGCCGGTCACGTCGTCTACGTCGCCGAGAACGTCACGCCGACGGTCTCGATCGGCGAGCGCGTGACCCCCGCGACGGTCGTTGGCATCTTGCACGACGCGAAGACGTGTCTCGAGACCGGGTGGGCGCGCGACGGTGGTCGCGCGGGCTACGCCGCGGGCTTCGCCCAGTTCAACGGCAAGAACTCGACCGCCTACGGACTCAACTTCAGCGCGCTGCTCGAGTTGCTCGGTGCCCGACCCGGTCTCGTCCAGCCCTACGGGCCGCCGGGAACCCTTGCGGCGGGGTGGCCGACCTGGGCGGCGTGACGAGTCAAGCCTTCGTGTTTGCGAGGGACTGGAAGAAGAGCGCGACGGGCCGGTAGATGACGTGGGCGAACTTCATGAAGGGCACCAAGACGAGCAGCTCCATGGCGAGTGAAACGTGGGCGACGAACATCCAGTAGCCCCACGACGGCGCACCGGGCAGGTAGAGGGCGAGTTCGGTGAGCAGTCCACTCACGCCCACGACCCAGAGCAGGGTGAGAAAGACCCAGTCCGACTGGTGCGAGAAGGTGCTCGCCTGGTTCGAGCGGCGTAGCCGACTCACGATCATCGTCGTCACGCCCGCGACCATCGCGAGGCCGGCCACGGTGCCGAGCAGGCGCACGGGGTACCACACGGGTTCGGGCGTGCCCGTCGCGCGCACCCCGGTGAGTGAGAGCCCGTAGTCGAGCATCGTCGCCACGAGCAGTCCGATGAAGCCCCACATGACCGTCGCGTGCACAATCCAGCGCTTCTCGTACCAGTGCTCGGCGGGGTCCGCGTCGGCGCAGTCGTCGCGGAAGCGCTTCTGGCCGAGGGACTCGACGGCGACCGCGGACCAGGCGCCGCGCCAGGCCCGGCGCCACGAGGCGGCTCCGACGACGAGGTCGCGCCCGTGCACGCCCTCGTGTCTCGCGAGCCCGTGGACCATTGTCGAGACGCCCGCGAGCGCCACCAACACGACGGCGATCATTACGGCAATACCAGTCCAGTGCACGACGCTGTCAGGCAGGAACGAGAAGAGCCGCAGCGAGTGGCGCGGCTCGGCGCCGCTCATGAGGGTGAAGAACGTGGCGAAGGCCGCCGCGAGCGCGACGAGCACGCCCGAGCCCACGGCCGGGTGCACGTAGAGGGCGCGCGCGAGGCCGGTGCGGTCGTAGCTCGCGATCGCGTAGCGCCGGGCGGCGGCCATGTACTCACCGGGATCGGCTCGCTGCGGACAGCTCTCGCTGCAGAGCCCGCAGTGGTAGCAGGCCCAGAGCTCCTTGCTCCCGAGCAATTCATCGCGCAACCCGACCTGACCGTAGCGGATCATGCGCCGGGGGAACGTGCCGTCGTTGTTCGAGAGCGGACAGATCGCACTGCAGTTGCCGCAGCTAAAGCAGGCCGAGACGTCAGCGGCCCCGAAACGCTGGATGTCGGCGAGCAGCCCGGGGTCGACCGTGGTGACCTCGATGACGGCGCTCACGAGCCGACCTCGCGGGCGGCGTACTGGAAGAACCCGTCGTCGGTCGGTTCACGCAACTCGACGAGCTTGGCGTAGCGGCGCATACCCATGACCCAGTACATGACCTCCTCGCTCGGTCGTCCAATCGCATCGGCGATCTCGGGCACGGTGCGGGGCCCGTCGGCGAGCGCCGCCAGGATTGGGCGGTGCATGAGCGGTTCCTCGCGGATCACCTCTCGGAAGTCTCGATTCAGTGTGCTCGTCACACGACCACCTCCACTAGGTTCTCGATCAGGGCACGCATCTGGGCGTCGGTCGCGCCCAGCAGGTCGATGGCGTTGTTCGGACAGTACGACGTGCAGCCGCCACAGCCCTTGCACACCGCGGCGTCGATCGTCGCGACCTCGCGGCCGTCCACGCTGACCGCGGTGATCGCCTCGTAGGGACAGACCTGCTGGCACTCGCCACACCAGGTGCAGGCCGCCTCGGCAACGACGGCGACGAGCGGGTCGAGCTCGGCGACGCCCTTCATAAGCATGGCGCCGCTCTGGGCGACCGCGGCGAGGCCCGACGCGACGCTCTCACTGATCG
The DNA here is from genome assembly GCA_021793515.1 of Actinomycetes bacterium. Lineage (GTDB taxonomy): Bacteria > Actinomycetota > Acidimicrobiia > Acidimicrobiales > RAAP-2 > RAAP-2. The sequence continues at coordinate 4,397 of JAJYSP010000041.1, forward strand.
TCTTGGGCCCCTGGCAGGTACCGGCGATCATGACGCCGTCGACGACCGTCTCGACGGGGCGCAGCTTGGGGTGGATCTCGTTGAAGAAGCCGTCGCCGCCGACGGGCAGGTGGAGCATCTTGGTGAGCGCAGTGTTCTCACGCGGCACCATGCCGGTCACGAGCACGACGAGGTCAGTGGGAATCCTCACGTCGATATTGCCCGACAGGGTGTCGCGCGTGGTGACGACGAGTCGCCCGTCGTCGGTTCGTGCGACCGAGGGCGGGACCTCGTCGGGAAACTTCATGAAGACCGAACCACGCTTGCGCGCCTGCTCGTAGAGCAGCTCGTACTTGCCGTAGGTGCGGATGTCGCGGTAGAGGTGGTACTGGTGGATCGAGGGGTCGATCGCAGACACCTCGATCGAGGCGTGCACGGTCGCCGAGCAACAGAACTTGGAGCAGTACTCGTTGCCACCTGGCTGGCGGTTGCCCACGCAGTAGACGTAGGTCACCGTGCGAACGGGCCGGTCGGCGAAACGCAGGCCGTCGGGCGAGGACTCGATGAGCGCCTTGAACTCAGCGAGGGTCACGACGCCGTCGATGCCGTAGCCGTACTCGCCAATCGCGGGCTCGTAGGTGTCGAACCCAGTGGCGATGACGATCGAGCCCACCGTGGCGGTCACCGTGGACTCGCGCTCGCCGTGGACGGTGATCGTCACCTCGTAGTTGCCGAAGCTCCCGGACTTTGCGGTTAGCTCGGCGTTGGTGAGCAGCGTTATCGTCGGGCGCGAACTTAGTTGCTCGAGCAAGTCGGCCACCATCGCCCGCCCGTCGCGGTCGTTAGGAAACGTCGGTCCGAAGTGGCCGACCCAGCCGCCGACGGCGGCCGACTGCTCGAGGAGGTAGACCCGCAGACCGAGGTCGGCGAGTCCGATCGCGGCGCGCAGACCCGCGATGCCCGCGCCCACCACGAGCGACGCCGAGGTGGTCTCGACGGCCATGGGCTCGAGCGCACTCGACTCACGGGTCTTGGCGATGGCGCCCTTCACCAGTCCGATGGCCTTAAGCGTGGCACCTTCGCGGTCGTCGGTGTGGGCCCACGAGCACTGCTCACGGATGTTGGCTTGGGTGTACTCGAAGGGGTTGAGGCCCGCACGCCGCGACACGCCGCGAAAGGTGAACAGGTGCAGCTTGGGCGAGCACGAGGCAACGACGAGTCCGTCGAGGTGCTGCTCCTTGATCATCGCGATCATGTCCTGTTGGGTGCCGTCGGAGCAGGCGAAGAGCGAGGTCTCGGCGTGCACGACGTCGGGCAGGTCCGCTACCGCGTCGCGCACGGCCGCCACGTCGACGTAGTCCGAGATGTTGCCACCGCAGTGGCAGATGTAGACACCGATCCGTCGTTCGCTCATCGTGACAGCTCCATCGTCGCTAGCTCCTGGTCGATCCGGTCGTCCACGCGACGACGTTCGAGGTAGGCGGCGACCTGGGAGACGGCCGCCCCGGCGTGGGTGATCGAGTCGACGATGTCCTTCGCACCCGCGGCCGCCCCGGCGACGAAGACCCCCGGAATGTTCGTGCGGCCCGGGTCGAGGTCGTCGTCGGGCTCGTCGACGTAGTAGTACTCGTTGAGGTCCAGGTGCTCGTCGATGAAGAGCGTCTCGACCTCGCGGTTGGGTTGGACCCCGACGGCGAGCACGACGAGGTCGTACTCCGCTTCGACGATCGCTCCGCCGTTCTCGATGTCTTCGTAGCGCAGCACGAGGTCGCCGTTGTCCTTCTCGGTGATCATGGAGACGCGGCCCTTGATGTAGGACGCGCCCATGGCGCGGGACTGCTCGTAGAACTCGTCGTAGCGCTTGCCGGCTGCTCGGATGTCGATGTAGTGCATCGTGACGTCGGCCAGTGGCAGTGTGCCCATGATCAGTTGGTTCTGCTTCACCGAGTACATGCAGCACAACTTCGAGCACAGGGGGTTGTCGATGGTCCGGTCGCGCGAGCCCGTGCACGAGACGTAGGCGATGCGCTCGGGGACCTTGCCGTCACTCGGGCGCAGCACCGTGTTAAAGGGTCGCGTGGGCGCGAGCAACCGGTCCATCTGCATGCCGGTGATGACGTTCGGGTAACGTCCCCAGCCGTACTCGGGCTTGAGGTCCGCGGCAAAGAGCTTGTAGCCCGTCGACACCACGACCGCGCCGACGTCCACCTCGATGACCTGGTCCTTGGCGTTGAGGTCAATCGCGTCGGCGGGACAGGCGCGCACGCACGCGCCGCACTCCGAGCAGACCCCGCAGTCCAGGCATCCGCCGGCACCCGCGAGCGCCTCAACCTCGCTCAAGGCCCGTTCGACCTCGCTGAAGTCGCTCGGCACGTCAACGAGCGTTACCGTCTCGGGGGTCGGCTCGTGCGTCGTGTAGCGCTGCTGGCGCGCGAGGACCGTGGCCTTGTCCACGACGGCCAGACGGTCATCGAGGGCGACGAAGCCGTCGAGGGGTTGTCCGGTGAGGTAGCGGTCGATCATGTGGGCTGCGCGGCGTCCCTCGCCGACCGCACGCGTGATGTCCGTGGCGCCGTTGACGACGTCCCCGGCGGCGAACAGGTAGTCGACCTCGCTCTGACGCGTCTGCGGGTCGACGGTGATGCGACGGTCGCTGGCGACCGTGAGGGTCTCGGCGAAGTTCCCTGTGTCGGGAACCATCCCAATCGCGCCGATCACCGCGTCGCACTCGATGACGAACATGCTGCCCTCGACGGGCTCGGGGCGTCGTCGCCCCGACGCGTCCGGTGCACCGAGCGCCATACGCTGACAGCGCAGTCCGCTCACCCGGCCGCGTTCGTCGCTGAGCACCTCAACCGGTGCGGTGAGGAACGTGAAGGCCACGCCCTCTCGTTTCGCGTCGTCCACCTCGCTCACCATGGCGGGCATCTCGTCGGGGCCGCGCCGATACACGACGGTCGTGTGGCGCGCCCCGAGGCGCCGCGCCGTGCGTGCGGCGTCCATCGCGACGTTTCCGCCCCCGACGACGACCACGCGCCGGCCGGTCCAGTCGGGTGGGTTCCCGAGGCGTACGTCGCGCAGGAAGTTGAGCCCGCTGCGCACGTCCTCGAGGTCCTCGCCGGGGATCGCGAGGGCGGTCGACCGCGGCGTGCCGGTGGCGACGAGTACGGCGTCAAAGTCCGCGTCGTGCAACGCCTCGAGGTCGGTGATGGGCGAGTCGGTCTCAATGGTCACCCCGAGGGCGGTGACGTTGGCGATGTCGCGCTCGACCACGTCCTGGGGCAGCCGGTAGGCCGGGATGGCGTAGCGCAAGAAGCCGCCCGGCTCGGGCGAGGCCTCATAGAGGGTGACGCCGTAGCCGAGCCGGGCGAGTTGCCAGGCGGCCGTGAGTCCCGCCGGGCCCGATCCGACGATCGCAACGCGTTTGCCGTTGGGTTCGGGGGCCTCGACGCCGGGGCCGTCCATCGTGTCGTAGTGCCGGTCGGCGACGAAGCGCTTGAGCCGACGGATGGGGATCGAGGCCTCAAGGTCGTCGCGCGTGCACTCGTTCTCACAGGGCGCGTAGCAGGCGCGCCCGAGGGTGCCGACGAGCGGGGTCGCCTCGAGTACGAGCTGGAACGCCTCCTCGTACC
>JAJYSP010000004.1 GCA_021793515.1 Actinomycetes bacterium
CCGGGAAACCGGTGCTAATACCGAATACCTCCCCTCAATCGCATGGTTGAGGGAAGAAACGAATTTTGCTTCGGGAGGGGCTCGCGGTCCATCAGCTTGTTGGCGGGGTAACGGCCCACCAAGGCAACGACGGATAGCTGGTCTGAGAGGACGATCAGCCACACTGGAACTGAGACACGGTCCAGACTCCTACGGGAGGCAGCAGTAGGGAATCTTGCGCAATGGGCGAAAGCCTGACGCAGCAACGCCGCGTGAGGGACGAAGGCTTTCTGAGTTGTAAACCTCTTTCGACAGGAACGATTGTGACGGTACCTGTAGAAGAAGCACCGGCCAACTATGTGCCAGCAGCCGCGGTGATACATAGGGTGCAAGCGTTATTCGGATTTATTGGGCGTAAAGAGCTCGTAGGCGGTTCGATAAGTCGGGTGTTAAACCCCCAGGCTCAACCTGGGGCCGCCACCCGAAACTATCGTGACTAGAGTTTGGTAGGGGATCACGGAATTCCTGGTGTAGCGGTGGAATGCGCAGATATCAGGAGGAACACCAGTAGCGAAGGCGGTGATCTGGGCCAATACTGACGCTGAGGAGCGAAAGCGTGGGGAGCGAACAGGATTAGATACCCTGGTAGTCCACGCCGTAAACGGTGGGCACTAGGTGTGGGGACTTTTCAACGGTTTCCGCGCCGCAGCTAACGCATTAAGTGCCCCGCCTGGGGAGTACGGCCGCAAGGCTAAAACTCAAAGAAATTGACGGGGGCCCGCACAAGCAGCGGAGCATGTGGCTTAATTCGATGCAACGCGAAAAACCTTACCTAGATTTGACATGTTGGGAAAAGCCGTAGAGATACGGTGTCCTTCGGGGCCCATCACAGGTGGTGCATGGCTGTCGTCAGCTCGTGTCGTGAGATGTTGGGTTAAGTCCCGCAACGAGCGCAACCCTTGTTCTATGTTGCCAGCACGTAATGGTGGGGACTCGTAGAAGACTGCCGGGGTCAACTCGGAGGAAGGTGGGGACGACGTCAAGTCATCATGCCCCTTACGTCTAGGGCTGCACACATGCTACAATGGGCGGTACAGAGGGCTGCTAAACCGCGAGGTGGAGCCAATCCCTAAAACCGCTCTCAGTTCAGATTGCAGGCTGCAACTCGCCTGCATGAAGTTGGAGTTGCTAGTAATCCCGGATCAGCATTGCCGGGGTGAATACGTTCCCGGGCCTTGTACACACCGCCCGTCAAACCACGAAAGTCGGCAACACCCGAAGCCGGTGGCCTAACCGAAAGGAAGGAGCCGTCGAAGGTGGGGTCGGTGATTGGGGTTAAGTCGTAACAAGGTAGCCGTACCGGAAGGTGCGGCTGGATCACCTCCTTTCTAAGGAGCACATCTGCCCACAAGGGGCAGACAGCTACCGAGTTGAATGCTGGTTAATCGGAGGCGTGGTATACCACTGCGCAACGATCTCGAGTACTTGTACTCCACATCGTTGCGGACAGGTTCCTACCGTGCCTGACCGGACTCTCGTCTTCCGTTTTGGAGGAGCGACGCTCCTCGGTCGATGTCCATTCATGGACCGCTCGACCCTCGACGTTCCTCATGTGGCAGTTTTGCGCGTGGGTAGAGCATCGAGCGCTGATCCTTGAGAATTCTAGAACGAGCACGAGCATCTATATTTTTAAAAATATCAATTTCTCCAAGCTACAAAGAGTCAACGGTGGATGCCTTGGCGTCTATAGCCGATGAAGGACGTGGGCGACTGCGATAATCCATGGGGAGCTGTCTACCGAGCTTTGATCCATGGGTGTCCGAATGGGAAAACCTTGCACCCGTCATGGGGTGCAACTCCCGCCTGAATATATAGGGCGGGTAGAGGGAACCGGGTGAATTGAAACATCTCAGTAACCCGAGGAGAGGAAAACAAAAGTGACTCCCTGAGTAGCGGCGAGCGAAACGGGAAGAGCCTAAACCGAGCTGGTGTTAAAGCACTGGGCGTTGCCAGTTCGGGGTTGTGGGATTTACGGGAAGGAACCAGCAACCTTCACAGAGTTACAAAATTGATTCGCAGCAGAACTACCTGGAAAGGTAGACCGAAGAGGGTAATAGTCCCGTACGTGAAACGATGAGATCTCTGCGTGAACACCCGAGTAACGCCGGATCCGGGAAAGCCGGCGTGAATCTGTCAGGACCATCTGATAAGGCTAAGTACTCATAGACGACCGATAGTGAACAAGTACCGTGAGGGAAAGGTGAAAAGAACCCCGGGAGGGGAGTGAAATAGTACCTGAAACCGTTGATTTACAATCAGTTAAAGAGTCGTCACATCTTCGGATGTGGCCTCGATAGCGTGCCTTTTGAAGAATGAGCCAGCGAGTTGTGGTACGTGGCGAGGTTAACCCGAGAGGGGTAGCCGAAGCGAAAGCGAGTCTGAATAGGGCGTTCAGTCGCGTGCTGCAGACCCGAAGCCGAGTGAGCTAGCCATGGGCAGGTTGAAGCGGGGGTAAAACCCCGTGGAGGACCGAACCCACCTCAGTTGAAAATGAGGGGGATGACCTGTGGTTAGGGGTGAAAGGCCAATCAAACTCGGTGATAGCTGGTTCTCCCCGAAATGCATTTAGGTGCAGCGTCAGTCGTTCAGCATCGGAGGTAGAGCACTGGATGGGCTAGGGGGCCTACAAGCTTACTGACCCCAACCAAACTCCGAATGCCGATGCTCCAGAGACTGGCAGTGAGACCACGGGGGATGAGCTTCGTTGGTCGAGAGGGAAACAGCCCAGATCTTCAGCTAAGGCCCCTAATTCTGGACTAAGTGGAAAACGATGTGAGAACGCTCAGACAGCCAGAAGGTTGGCTTAGAAGCAGCCATCCTTTAAAGAGTGCGTAATAGCTCACTGGTCGAGTGGTCTTGCGCGGAAAATGTAACGGGGCTCAAGTCCAGAGCCGAAGCTAAGAATTGCTCCGTAAGGAGTAGTGGTAGGGGAGCGTCGAACCTGCTGTGAAGCGGAGGTGTAAACCTACGTGGAGCGCGTTCGAGTGAGAATGCTGGTATGAGTAGCGAGAGAGGGGTGAGAAACCCCTCCGCCGTAAGCCCAAGGGTTCCTGGGGAAGGCTAATCCCCCCAGGGTAAGTCGGGAGCTAAGGCGAGGCCGAGAGGCGTAGTCGATGCACAACAGGTTGATATTCCTGTACCACCGTGTCCGCGACAATCCCAATTTGGGGGTACTAAGGGGCTGACCTTCGGGTCGATCCGACCAGCCCCAAGGCGGGAAGCGAAGGAGGGACGGAGGAGGATAGGTGAGCCCAGGCGTTGGTTGTCCTGGGGTAAGTGCGTAGGGCGGGATCTAGGCAAATCCGGATCCCATATAGCCTGAGACACGATGCCGAGCCATTAGGCGAAGTCACTAATTCCATGCTCCCAAGAAAATCTTCTAGCGAGTTGACACGGTGCCCGTACCCCAAACCGACACAGGTGGGCGGGTAGAGAATACCAAGGCGATCGGGAGAACTGTAGTTAAGGAACTCGGCAAAATGCATCCGTAACTTCGGGAGAAGGATGGCCTTATTAGCGTGTAGGACTTCGCGTCCGTAGCGTGAGAAGGTCGCAGAGAATTGTGGGAAGCGACTGTTTACCAAAAACACAGGAGCGTGCTAAGTCGTAAGACGACGTATACGCTCTGACGCCTGCCCGGTGCTGGAAGGTTACGGGGACCGGTTAGCTCTTAGGAGCGAAGCTGGGAACCTAAGCCCCAGTAAACGGCGGCCGTAACTATAACGGTCCTAAGGTAGCGAAATTCCTTGTCGGGTAAGTTCCGACCTGCACGAATGGCGTAACGACTTCCCAACTGTCTCAACTACAGACCCGGCGAAATTGAAGTACGAGTAAAGATGCTCGTTAGCTGCATCAGGACGGAAAGACCCCGTGCACCTTTACTACAACTTGATGTTGGGTTTTGGTTCAGTTTGTGTAGGATAGGTGGGAGGCTTTGAAGCTTCGGCGCTAGTCGGAGTGGAGCCAACGTTGAAATACCACCCTTTCTGCACCGGAACCCTAACCTTGGTCCGTAATCCGGATCAGGAACAGCGTCAGGCGGGTAGTTTGACTGGGGCGGTCGCCTCCTAAAATGTAACGGAGGCGCCCAAAGGTTCCCTCAAGCTGGTTGGCAATCAGCTGTTGAGTGCAATGACACAAGGGAGCTTGACTGCGAGACTTACAGGTCGAGCAGGTACGAAAGTAGGGCATAGTGATCCGGCGGTCGCTTGTGGAAGCGCCGTCGCTCAACGGATAAAAGGTACGCCGGGGATAACAGGCTTATCTTCCCCAAGAGTCCATATCGACGGGAAGGTTTGGCACCTCGATGTCGGCTCGTCGCATCCTGGGGCTGAAGCCGGTCCCAAGGGTTGGGCTGTTCGCCCATTAAAGCGGTACGCGAGCTGGGTTCAGAACGTCGTGAGACAGTTCGGTCCCTATCCGATGCAGCCGTAAGTGATTTGAGAAAGGTTGTCCCTAGTACGAGAGGACCGGGACGAACGCAGCTCTCGTGTGACAGTTGTCCTGCCAAGGGCATGGCTGTTTTGCGACCTGCGGGTGGGATAAGCGCTGAAAGCATCTAAGTGCGAAGCCCGTTTCAAGATAAAATCACTCACTGGGTTAACCAGGTAAGGCCCGTGGCCAGACGACCACGTTGATAGGCCGGAAGTGTAAGTGCGGTAACGCATTCAGCTGACCGGTACTAATCGGCCGAGGGCTTGGAGTTTGATGTTCGTGCTCGTTCTAGGACGCTCAAGGACCGGCAACGCCGGTTCGCCACGAAAGTGGTGAGCGCATGGTTTCCGGTGGTTATGGCGGTGGAGATATACCTGTTCCCATACCGAACACAGCAGTCAAGCCCACCAGCGCCGATGGTACTTGGGGGTCCCCCCCTGGGAGAGTAGGTCGCCGCCGGGATTTCTTGAAAACCCCCCACCTCTTGGTGGGGGGTTTTCGCTTTCGTGCCCATAGACAACGCCGGTCGCTGCGGGGGGGGGGTCGACGACCTCGCACGCTGGAGATGACCGATCTCGTGGTCCGGGGGGAGTGGTCGACGTGCGGGTGCTGCGTGAAGACTCACGACGTGATGTCTGCCCGCACGTGGCTCTCCATGATGGCGCCGGTGCGGTGCTGGCTCGTCCGATGCACGGGGCGCGTACCCATCCTCGTTACGCCTCGCACGGACACGAGTTCACGGTTCATCGCCACCTCGCCGGAGTCTTCACCAGCGTCGCTGGTCGACGTGGATGCGTTGGCGGTGTGGTTGGCGCTCGCAGGGATGTCGGGGTGGTTCGAACGATTCGACTTCCGTCCGGGGGTTCGTATCGCATGGTCGTGCGCTACGACGACTCGACGAACGCACGGGGTAAAGCCACAACCGACTCGGACGTCATTGAAACGCGTGTCATTGCGATGGTCCCGGGGGTGCGGGTCGTCCTCGCCGTGGACTTCGTCTCTGACGATCGTGGCCACGCGGGTACCATGAGCATGACCTGGGCGATTACCCGGGTCGAGGTCACCGCGGAGAACGTGCCCGACGGCGTTTCCGTCGAGGACTAGGCGGTGGGACTGAACTCGTCGCGGGCCAAGCTGGCTCGTTACCTCGAAGGACGATGAGTGGCGTCTGCCACTAGCAGCGACGACCGCGAGTGCGATCCGCGCGACCGCGCTGCGCCGTTTGGCGTGGCGCCGGGCTGCCAACGTGGAGGCAAGACCAACGTTCACACGCCCAGTTCCGACGGAAGCGTCGCGAGCTTGTTACGACTATGGAGAAGCGGATGTTGGGCTACGAGACGCTTTCGCACAACGGAGCGTTGGTCCGTAGACTGGGGGGATGCCTTCTTCCCCATCTGCACCTCGTCGTGGCCAGAATTCCGGTCGTGGTGCGGGTGGCCGCCCTCCGACATCACCGTATCGATCAGGTGACGCCCGACGTTCGCCCGGCGGCCGCGACGGCGCACCGGCACGTGACCGGCTCGACGGTCCTCGCGGACGGGCCGCGCCCGGTCGCCCGGGCGCTGATGATCGGCGAGATGCGCGTTCGCGTGGCGATTCGAACCGACCGGGCCGTCCCGCCGAGCGCTCAGGGCCACGGCGGGAGACCGATGATCGCTCGCGCAGTCGTGGCGCTTCGAGCGGGTACGCCGGTGATGATCGGCGAGATGCGCGTTCGCGTGGCGATTCGAGCCGACCGGGCCGTCCCGCCGAGCGCTCAGGGCCACGGCGGGAGACCGATGATCGCTCGCGCAGTCGTGGCGCCTCGAGCGGGTACGCCGGCGGCGATCGGCGTGATACGCGAAGTCGCGGTGATGTGAGTCGTGCACCGCGAGCGGGTGCACCTCGTCGCGAGGAGAGTGACCGAACGCCTCGCACGGGCCCGCCGCGGTCGACTCGTCCGACTCGCCCCGGTGCCCCGAGTGGCGCCCGTGGTCGCGCCGGGAGTCCCGTATCGCGTGGCAGCGATGAGCCTCGGTACGGGTCACGACGCGATGATCGCACACCTGAATCGAGCCGTCCGCCACGTCCCCCTCGCGAGCGCTCGGGTAGCGGCCCTCGCGGCGAGAGTCGCTCTAGCGGCCGCGACGGCGCGCCGGGACGCACACCGAGACGTGGTGACGATCGATACGAGGCCGGTGCACGCCGACCCGGCGCCCGTGGAACGGGACGTCCCGTGCGGCCCGTGGATCCCGAGGTCGCGGCTCGCCAGCGAGCCGGTGCACACGCCCGCGGGCAGGGCTGGGGTGGTGTCGCGCGTAAGGGCGCGGTGAACATATCGAGCACCGGTCGTGCTTTGGATGACGAGCAAGGTCCGCGCGATCGTCCCGAGCCGATGGCTGAATGGATCGAAGACGAGCGTCCCGTCGTCACCAAGTCTGAGGCGCCGACCAAGACCCGTGCGTCCTACGCGTTGCCCGGTGACGTCGCGGCGAATATCCGCAAGGCGTTCATTGGCACGGCGTATATGCGCGAGAAGATGGTGATGACCCTTACCAAGGCCGCCGAGGCCTACGACCGTAAGCGCTACGAGGAGGCGCTGCGCCTGGGTCGCACGGTGGCTGACGCAACGCCCGGCGTCGCAGCGGTTCGTGAACTCACGGGCCTCGCCGCCTATCGCGGTGAACGCTGGAATATGGCCAAGATCCATCTTCGTGCGCACTTCACGTTGACAGCTGACCCCGAGCACCTACCACTGGTCATGGACTGTGATCGAGCACATCGTCGGTATCGGGCGGTGGAGAAGACCTTCGAGGAGCTCGAGGCGAGCGAGCCGACGGCCGATGTGCTCACCGAGGGACGCATCGTGATGGCGGGGGCGCTCGCCGATCAGCGTAAGTTCCATGAGGCAATCGACCTGCTCGTGCGCGCCGGTGGGACCAAGCAACTGCACAACCCCTCGTATCGACACGTTCGACTCTGGTACGCGCTCGCGGACATCTTTGACCGCGCTGGCGATGCGGGATCGGCACGCGAACTCTTTGCGCGCGTCGTCCTAGCTGAGCCCGACGCCTACGACGCGCAGTCCCGTCTCGCGGAACTGGGTATGGACGCGCCTCGGAAGAATCGCAAGCGTCGAACTGTCCCAGTGTCAAAGAAGCGCGTCGACTGAGCGAGCCCCGACCCGCTGTTGGTGTTGTCCCACACGAGACTGAGGTCGATACCCGCCCAGCTCCAACGACGGGATGCCGTGGCGGTAGCGGGCTGATGGCGAGCGAGCGCCTGTCGACGCGGTGAGTGGTGGGCGGCATTCGAACCGACCGTCGAGACGACGTGCTCGCCTGGCGTACCACGAGGGGCAACGGAGCAATCTTGTAGGGTGGACGTATGGACATCGCCGCACTGTTAGGTGACGAGGCGTCGACCCTGCTCGACCACCACGCCACCGCTTTTCCCAAGGAAATGCTCACTGTACCGGGCCCGAATTTCATCGGTGAGGTGATGGCGTCGAGCGACCGGTCACCGACGGTGCTGCGCAACCTCGGCACCCTGTATAACCACGGGCGTCTCGGTAAGACCGGCTACTTGTCGATCCTGCCCGTCGACCAGGGAATCGAGCACTCGGCGGCGGCCTCCTTCGCCCCGAACCCCACGTACTTCGATCCCGCGCACCTGTGTGATCTCGCGATCGCGGCCGACTGCAACGCCATCGCCTCCACCCTCGGAACACTCGGTGCGATCTCGCGGCGCTACGTGCACCGGATCCCCTTCATCGTGAAGTTGAACCACAACGACTTGCTCAACTATCCCAACACCTACGATCAGATTCCCTTCGCGAGCGTGCGACAGGCGGCGGACCTCGGTGCCGTCGGTGTGGGGGCGACCATTTACTTCGGTTCGCCAGAGTCGGGACGGCAGTTGCGTGAAGTGTCGGCGGCGTTCGCGCAGGCCCACGAGCTCGGCCTGTTCACCGTGTTGTGGACCTATCTGCGCAACCCCGCGTTCAAGACGGCCGAGGCGGACTATGACGTGAGTGCCGACCTCACCGGCCAAGCGAACCACCTCGGTGTCACCATCGAAGCCGACATCATCAAGCAGAAGCAGCCGGAGAACAATGGCGGATACAACGCCCTGAAGTTTGGCAAGACCAATCCGAAGGTCTACAGCGAGTTGACGACGGACAATCCGATCGACCTGACCCGCTGGCAGGTGGTGAACTGCTACGCCGGTCGGATCGGCCTCATCAACTCCGGCGGCGAGGCCAAGGGCGATAACGACCTGGCCTCGGCGGTGCGAACGGCCGTGATCAACAAGCGTGCCGGTGGCCAAGGGCTCATCTTGGGTCGCAAGGCCTTCCAGCGGCCGATCGACGAGGGTGCAGCGCTGGTCCACGCCGTCCAGGACGTCTACCTCGACCCCGCGATCACCGTCGCCTGATCCATCGTCGTGAGCGACGAGAGCAATAGGGGCTGGCGGACCTGGGCGAACCTCATCACCGTCATCCGACTGGTGATGCTGCCGGTCTTTCTCTGGCTGCTCTTTGGAACCGGTCATCGAGCCGATGCGGCGTGGCTACTCGGCGTGTTGGGGGCGACTGATTGGGTGGACGGCTACGTCGCGAGACGCCTGCACCAAGTCTCGACGGTCGGTAAAGTGCTCGACCCCGTCGCTGACCGCGTCCTCATGATGACCGGTCTCATCGCCGTGGCCATCGCCGGTGGCGTTCCGTGGTGGTTCGCGATCGCGACGTTGGCGCGTGAGGTAGTGGTCTCGAGCCTTACGATCGTGCTCGCACTGCTTGGCGCGGCTCGGATCGATGTGTTGTGGTGGGGGAAGGTTTCGACCTTTGCACTCATGGTCACGTACCCCCTCTTCCTGCTTACGAGCAACGACCACCACGCGGCCCTCGCGCTCTGGCAGGAGTGGGGCCGTGGCGCGTGCTGGGTGATCGGCGTGACGGGTCTGGCCCTGTCCTGGGCGGTACTTGGGGGTTACATCGGACCCGCGAAACGGGCACTTCGGGCCGGTCGCGCGGGTCGGGGATTGGAGTAGATTTCATCGCATGAAGACTCCCGAGGAATTGCGATACTCCCGCGACCACGAGTGGGCCCACGTGACGGGTGACACCGTTCGCGTCGGCATCACCGACTTCGCTCAGGACGCATTAGGCGACGTGGTGTTCGTGGACCTGCCCAAAGTTGGTGCCGTGGTCAACGCCGGTGACGTCATCGGCGAGGTCGAGTCGACGAAGTCGGTGTCAGAGATCTACGCGCCCGTTTCGGGCACCGTGGCCACGGTCAACGAATCGCTGCGCGGTACTCCAGAAACGCTCAACTCGGACCCCTACGGCGAGGGTTGGCTCTGCGAAATCGGTAGCGTTGACCCCACCTCCGTGGAGGTGTTGCTCGACGCCGAGGCCTACCGCGCGCTGACCTCGAATTAGTCCGGCGGCGCCGATGGAACTTCAGTAGGGTGGCTCGCGTGAACTGTCGTCGGTGTGGCGAAATCCTGAACTCGAACGCGAATTTCTGTTGGGCGTGTGGCGCCCCGCAGCACGATTCGGCCTCCCCCGAGACGATCGCGATTCCCGTGGTGAGCGTGCAGGAGGTCTTGCATCCGGGGGCGAGCACGGGCCCGCAGGGGAGCCACACGGACCTGTTGGTGGTCGCCTCGGGCGCTGCGGCAGGGACTCGCTTCGAACTCGATAAGGAGGTCACGACTGTGGGGCGACACGAGAACAGCGACCTCCTGCTTGACGATGTCTCGGTCTCGCGTCACCACGCGATCATCACGCGCACGGCGAGTGGCCGGGTGACGTTGCGAGACCTCAACTCACTGAACGGGACCTACGTCAACGGCGCACGCGTCGAGGAGACGACGCTGCACACAGCCGACGAGGTCCAGGTGGGAAAGTTCAAGCTCGTCTTCTGGGAGGCGACATCATGACGCCGACGGCGGGCGCGATGCGCATCGGCGAAGTGCACGCGGTCTTGCGCGAGCAGTTCCCCGACGTCGAACTCTCCAAGATCCGCTACTACGAGGACAAGGGGCTCGTCCAGCCCGCACGCAGTCGCAAGGGTTATCGGTTGTACTCCGAACGGGACCTCGCCTGTCTGCGTGAAGCCATACGGCTCGCGAACGAGGAGTTCGTGCCCTTACGCGTCGTGCGTCTGCGACTGATTGAACAGGGACTCCTCGACGACGTGCCGGCGGTTCGCGTGACCCGCCAAGCCGCTCGTGAGGCGGCCACCCCCTCGGTGCGCGCCGCAGTGCCGCCGGTGGAGCGCGCGCTCACGGTGGTCGGCGATTCGACACCATCGGGTGACGAGAACCCCGTGCCCACGCACTACTCGACGTCTGAGTTCCTGACGGCGGCGGGCCTCGAGGCGACGGCGGTCAACGAGTTGATCGCGGCGGGTCTGGTCACACCCAAGACGGTCGGGCGTGAGACAGCCTTCAGCGCGCTCGACGTGCGCGTTGCGAACGCGGCCGGATTGCTGCTTACCCGCGGTGTGGACGCGCGACGGCTCGCGACACTTCGCCGCGTGGTGGAGCGAGAGATCGGGATCGTCGACGAGTGGACGCTGCCCCTTCGCCAACCCGGCTCCGCGATGGACCGTGACGCGGTGGCGCGAGTGACCAGGGACGTCGCCGATGAAGCGGCTACGCTTCGCGCCGCGCTCTACGAACGTGCCCGCAGCGAATACCTCGGCGACTAGCGCGTGGCGACGTCCCAACGTCGCCATCGAGGTCTAGTCTGGAAGCGTGATTGAGGTTGTCCTTCGAGCCGTTCGAGTGGACGTCGGGTCGTCCACGCCGTTGCTGCTGCTCGAGGAGGTGGGCGGCGACCGCGTCCTGCCGATCTTCATCGGCGCACCCGAAGCCACGGCGATCGCCTACGCGCTCCAGCACGTGGAGACGCCACGACCGATGTCCCACGATCTCATGGGTAACGTGATCACCGCACTCGGGGCGCGGGTCTTCTCGGTCGAGATTACGGACCTTGACGACAACACATTCTTCGCGACACTTCGTTTGACGCGCGACGGCCGCGAAGTGGCCGTGAGCGCGCGTCCGAGCGACGCCGTCGCGCTAGCCCTACGGGTCGGTGCACCGATACTCGTTCGTGATGAATTGATGGCCGCCGAGGGCAAGATCATGCATCTCGAGGACGGTTTCGAGGTGGTGGGCGAGCCCGACGATGAGGCGGAACTCGTCGCCGAGCTCCGTCAGTTCCTCGACAACGTACGGCCTGAAGACTTCAACGAGTGAAGCGCGCGCTGATCTCACTGGCGCTCTTCTTCGCCTTCGTCGCCATCGTGACGGTGAGTCGGTATCACTCGACGACCACACCGACGACCACGACGACGAGCACGTCGACCACGACAACCGTTGCGCCCTCGACGACGACGACCACCGTCGCGTCCGCGGATGGCTCGACGTGTACGGGCTCGGACTTCTCGGGCAGCGCAGGGCTAAGTCAGGGGGCGGCGGGGACCATCTACACGTCCTTCACTCTGACTAAGACCACACCTGGATCGTGCACACTCAAGGGCTGGCCGCTGCTCGGCCTCGAGAGCCGCACGGGCGCGACGTTGCCCGAGCGCACGGTCGAGGTCCCCGCAGCTGGCAATCCCGGCAGCTTCCTCACCCCGGCCGCGAACCGCGCACCGACGACCTTGACCCTGCAGCAGGGTTCGAAGACGAGCTTCTCGGTCGCGTTCAGCGACGTGACCACGGGGACCGAGACGACCTGTCCGACGGCCGCCGTCGTGCTCGTAGGGACTGGCGTGGGCGCCTCGACGACGTCGATCTCATTGACCTATCCGATTCAGCCCTGCAATCACGGCACGCTGATCGCGAGTCCGTTCTACTAAACGGGCTCACCGGCACCGTCGCGTTACCGATTGGTAACCACGGTCAGCGTTGGGACTTCGGGTCGTGGGCAAATATTTTTTAGAAATTTCGTTCAACAATGCGTAGTGACTCGCTTGACATCTACTACGTTTCAGGAACGCGCTGCAGACAGCGCTAGTGCGCAAAGGTGCGCGCGCAACCGGTAGGGAGGGTGCATGGACGAGTCGGTTTCGTCGGAACTGTTGGGGGCTAAGGTCCCCACACTGGAGGGTGGCCACGAACGATTGCATCGTGGTGTCTTAGGTCCGATCGATATCGCCGCCGCGACGATGGCGAACATCGGCCCGGCGATGAGTTTCTTCTTCGGCTTCGGCTTTCTCGCCTACACGGCGGGCCTCGCCTCACCGTTGACCATTCTCGCGGCTGGTATCGCGATCGCGTTCCTCGCGAACACCTTGTCGGAGTTCACCAAGGTGATGCCCTCGACTGGTGGATTCATCACCTTCGTTGGTAAGACCTTCGGTGCGCGCACGGGTGTGACGACGGCGCTGCTCACGGGCGTCGGCTACATCGCCGCCATGGCCTCAGTGGTGGGCATCGTGGGTGGATTCTTTCAGACCCTCCTGCAGAACTACAACGTGTCCGGGCTCCAGAGCGTGCCGTGGGGAATCTGGACGGTGATCTTCCTCGCTTTCGCGGCGTTCATGATGATCCGTGGTATCTCGGTGTCCACCAAGCTCGCGGGCTTCTTCTTCGCCTTTGAGATGCTCGTGCTCGTGGTGGTGAGCGTGGCCGCCTTGATCAAGTTCCACGGTCACCTCAGCCTGGCACCGTTCAACCCCAAGAACATCACGCACGGATTCTCGGGTCTCGCGGCGGGCTTCCCCCTCGCGATCTACCTCTTCATCGGCTGGGAGAACTCTGCGGCCCTCGCCGAGGAGACGGACAACCCGCGAAAGAACGTTCCCAAGGCTGTCTTCACCTCAGTCGCGATTATGTCGGTGAGCTACCTGCTCTTCGCGTACTCCACGGTGATTGGTTTCTCGGGTGACATCGGCAAGTTGAGTAGCAGCGCCATCCCGTTCATCACGGTCGCCAAGGGCGTCATCGGCGCGGCGGCGTTCTTTGCCTTCCTCGCTGGTATGACGTCGACGCTGGGTGCATTGATCGCCGGGACCAACTCCCAGGCCCGATTGATCTTCAACGCTGGTCGTGAGGGACTGCTGCCGAAGTTCATCGGCAAGGTCGACACGAAGCGGCGCACCCCGGTCAACTCCCTGCTGTTCTTCCTCTCGGGCACGTTGTTGATCATCGGGGTCTGGGGACTCGGCCACCTCTTGGGTGGGCACGGGGCGTCAGCGGGTATGAGCGCCGGCAACCTCTTCTTCGAGTCATCGACGTTCGGCACGATCTTGATTTTGCTGGTCTACGGCATGAGCAACCTGGCGCTGCCCTTCTACTACAAGAAGCACCACCCGGACCTCTTCAATGGCTTCCGTCACGGCGTCTTGCCGATCCTCGGACTCGTCACGATCCTGGTGCCGCTCTACTACCTGGCTAAGCCCGGACAGCCCACGCCGTACAACTGGTACCCGTACATGGCGTTGGTCGCGGTCATCCTCGCGGTCATCTACGCAGCGATTCTCGTCAAGCGCGACCCGAGCATCGGTGAGCGCATCGGCTCCATCGTCGCTGACGAGTAGTTCGAGGGGGCGGTTCAGCCCGCGGCCGGGTCCACCAGGATCCGGCCGCGGGTCTTTCCATCTCGGAGCGCGTCGATCGCCTGCGCGAGGTGCGCGAGGTTGACGACGGAATCCACGAGTGGTTCAAGCGTGGTGCTCGAGAGCGTCTCGGCGAGGCTGGTCCAGACTCGCTGACGCGTTGATGCGGGCGCCTCGACGACGTCGATGCCGAGCAGTGCGACACCTCGGGTGATAAAGGGGTAGACCGTCGTCGCGAGCTCGGCGCTCGCGACGAGCCCACTCGCCGCCACCGCGCCGCCGTAGCGCAGGCAACGCAAGACCTGATTGAGCGTTTCACCGCCGACGCAGTCAACGGCGCCGCGCCACTGCTCCGTGCCGAGCACGCGGTCGGGCCGGTCTCCGACCTGGTCTCGTTTAATCACGCGGGCGGCACCGCGTTCGAGCAGCCAGTCGGTGAGGTGATCCGAGCCGGTGGAGGCGACGACCCGGTAGCCGCGCGCGGCGAGGATGGTGACCGCGAGCGAGCCGACGCCACCGGTCGACCCCGTCACGAGGACTTCGCCCTCATGGTCAAGGCCGTGGTCCTCGAGAGCGAGCACGCTCGCCATAGCCGAGACACCCGCCGTGCCGATGATCATCGCGTCCCTCGTGGACAGCGCCTCGGGGAGGGGAGAGATGAAGCGACGCGGGGCGTAGACGTACTGCGCGAAGCCGCCGTCTCGGGCGACACCGAGGTCGCCGCCGTGCACCGCGACCCGTGTGCCCTCAGGTAACTCGGGCACGGTCGAGGACTCAATCACGCCCGCGGCGTCCACACCGCCGACGAGTGAACTGACGCGGCGCACGCGGCTGTGGGGGCTCGCGACCATGGCGTCTTTGTAGTTGACCCCGCTGAACTCGACGCGCACGAGCACGTCATCGGGGTCCCGGGGGGATGGTTCGACGGACTGAGCGGCGAGCGCGAGGACGCCGTCTGATTCGGTGATGGTAAAGGCCTGCACGGCACCAGGCTAGGCCGAACGCGCCTACGATGACCCGGTGACGACGGTGCTGCTCAATGGACATCCGACGTGGGTAACTGTGGGACGCACACGCGGCGACGACGTCGTGTTGTTGCACGGTGGAATGAGCAGCAGCGCAAGCCTTCGTCGCACCGTCGGACGCCGATTGAGCGCCACGTATCGCGTGTCGGCTTTCGATAGGCGGGGACACGGCCGAACGGCCGACACCGATGAACCGTTCCACTACGATGCGATGGCCCGCGAGACCATCGCGTTCCTCGAGTGGTTGGGCCGCCCCGCTCATCTGATCGGTCACAGTGACGGGGCAGTCAGTGGCCTGCTCGTGGCCATGCAACGTCCAGACCTCGTGAACCGACTCGTGGCCGTTGGGGCCAACACCAGCCCCGAAGGACTCGAGCCGATGGAACCGATTGCGACCGAGGGGCCGATGTTCGACGAGTGGGCCGCTGACTTCGCGACGCGTTCGCCCGATGGCCTGCAACACGCTCGAGTCGTGGCCGAAAAGACGATGCGGCTGTTCGCGAGCGAACCCAATCTCACCGCTGAGCAGTTGGGGTCGATCACGGTGGCGACGCTCGTGATGTCGGGCGACGACGACTCGACGCGACTCGAGGACACCATCGCGCTCTACCGCGCCATTCCCGAGGCGCAGCTGGCGATTGTCCCGGGGGCGTCGCACGCGGTGTTAAAGGAGTACCCCCGTGAGACGACGGCGTTGATCCAACGATTCCTCCGGGGTCCGGTACCGCCCATGACCGTGTCACCGATACGCCGACAGCCGCCGGCCTCTCGGTGATTTCGGGTGTCGGCCGGTAGACTCAGCCCCGTGTTGGCGCGCCTTGTGACCGTGCGCACCCGTCTCGTCAGGTGGTGGGTCGCCATGCCCGAGTTGACCCGTGACGCCTGGCTCTACGGTACGTCGTCGGTCTTTGCGTTGGGTCTCGCTTCGACGTCACGCGAGGCCGCGCAGTGGCACTGGGGCTACCTCGCCGCGGCGCCCTACGCGGTCCTCGCGGTCGCGGCACTGATTGCGTCCCATCGACGGTGGTCGCGTCCAACCCTCGTGCGGGTGGCGTTGCTCGTATTGGTCGCGATCGGGAGTCTCGCGGTTCCGCTCGGTCTCGAAGCTCGCTGGCGCCAGCTCGACCACGGGGTGGGCTTCGCCCAGCCCGAGGTGTCGGTGATCGAGCGTTCGGCAGCCTTGCTCGCCAAGGGTAAGGACCCGTACCGGGCGTATCTACACGACGGGCACATCGTCAACGCCGTGCGGGGATTGCCCGCCTACGAGTCCTTCTTCCCGTACTTCCCGCTCATGAGTGTCTTCGGGCTGCCGTCGGCCGAGACGCACCAGGGTCTCGGGCTCACCGACGCGCGCATCATCATGTCCCTGATGACCCTCATCGTGCTCGGCGTGGCGCTCGCACTCATGCGCGCACCACCGAACAAGAAGATCCTCGTCGCCCAGGTACTGGTGGCATTGCCCACGGGGGCGCTGTTCCTCTCCACGGGGGGCGACGATATGCCGATCCTCGCGCTGTTGTTGCTCGGCGTCGTCGGCCTACAGCGACGAGAGCGGTACCTCGCGGGTGTGAGCTTGGGGCTCGCGGCGGCGATGAAGTTAACCGCGTGGCCGGTCGCGCTCGGCGCCTTGCTGGTGTGTCGCGACGCGCGTGGTCGCTCGACCTGGCGATCAGTCGCGTCGATCGTCGTGGGCATCGTGGCCGTCACGGTCGTGCCCTTCGTATTTCGCGCGCCGTGGGCTTTCATGACCAACGTCTTCGCATTCCCGCTCGGGGTTGCCGGGGTGCGTTCACCGGCCGCCTCACCGCTCCCGGGCCACATCCTCACGACGCTGTGGGCGCCACTCGGCCACGTGCTCGCACCCGCGACCCTCGCGATTCTCTCGTACTACGTGTGGCGTTACGTTCGCGCGCACTGGCCGTTGAGCCTTTCGAGGTTGCTCGGGGTCTTGAGCATCGCGTTCACCGTGGTGATCATGAGTGCGTCGGCGACAAGGATCGGCTACGTGATCTATCCGATCAACCTGGCGCTGTGGTCGTGGGCGTTCGCGGATGTCGAACGACACGCGCCCGAACGGGTCCTCGAGGCGGCCTAGATTGCCGACGAGTTCTGGTAGATGCGGTAGGTCCACCGCACCGTACCGTGCGACGCATGGGTCACGGTGACGCCCACCACCCAGTAGAACGTGTCGCTACCGGCCTTTTGGAAGAGGAGCTGGGGTCCGGAGGTCGAACCGCTCGAGAAGAGGTTCCACCCCTCGGCCTCGAGATGGGTGCGGTAGTAGCCGAGTAGGGAACCGGCGTCGGTGGTGGTTGCGAGTGACGCCAGGCAGTCGTAGTCGCCGGCACCACCGTTGAGGTGCTGGATCGGTGCGACGCCCACGGTGTGCACGGGCACCACGAGGGCGCCGACGATGTTCCCCGGTGGGCTGCCGTTCTCGTGGCAACCCGCGACCGGTGCGTTCGAGGGCGCGGTGGCGAGGCCGCCGACGACCACCGCCTCGGTGGTGCTCGTGGTCACCGTGGGGTTGGCGACGAGGTTCACGATCATGAAGGTCGCGAGCGTAACGACCGCGATGCCGATGATGATCGCCGCCGGCAAAATGCTGGTCGTCGTGGTGAGTGGTGGCTTCGTCGGTTCGCTCACGCGTTCCACCCCAGGTGGTCGATGGGGCCGTGTCCGTGGCCGAGGTGCCAGTCGGCGGCCGAGGTGAGCGCGGCGAGCACGAAGGACTTCGCGTCACGAACCGCGTCGGGTAGTGGTCGACCATACGCGAGCCCGGCGGCGACCGCCGCGGCGAGCGAACAGCCCGTGCCGTGGTCGTTCGTGGTCTCGATCCGCGGACCGTCAAGCACGCTCACGCCGTCGTTGTCCATCAAGACGTCCGGCGCGTGCGACTGAGTCGAGGCGTTCGTGCGCAGGTGACCGCCCTTCACGAGTACCGCCCGCGGGCCGAGCGCGAGGAGTCCTCCAGCGAGCTCGATCATGTCCTCGAGGGTCGTGACGTCACGAACGTCGACGCCCGCGAGCACGGCGGCCTCGCGCAGATTCGGCGTGATCAGCATCGCGTGGGGTACCAAGGCCTCGCGGTAGGCCTCGACCCCACCCTCATCCATGAGCGCGTGGCCGGTGGTTGAGACGAGGACCGGGTCGACGACGAGGTTGGCTAGTCGGCCCGCGCGCGCGAGCTCGGCGACGAGCAGAACCGTGGCGGGCTGGGCGAGCATGCCGGTCTTGACCGCGTTGACCGTGAAGTCTGAGAGCACGGCGTCGACCTGGGCACGAACGTCCTCGGGGTCGAGTGCGGCAACGCGGGTCACGGCGAGCGTGTTCTGCGCCGTGACGGCGGTGATGGCCGTGGTGCCGTGCACGCTGAACGCGCTGAACGTTCGTAGGTCGGCCTGGATGCCGGCACCACCGCCGGAGTCCGAACCCGCGATGGTGAGTGCAGTGAGTGGATCCACGCAGCAACCCTAGTAATCGAGGGGCGGGTGACGGCCCCGGCGGTGCTGGCTCGCGGTGGGATCGCTCGTGGGGTTGTGCGTTGGTGGTGCCCTCGACCACGCGCTGGGTACGATTGGGGGGTGAATGAGGACTTTGCGGTCGGATCGGTTCGAGCGAGCTCCCGGCTGGTCGTGGGGACCGGGGGATTCCGATCGATGGACGTGCTCGAGCAGTCCTTGTCCGCGAGCGGCTCGTCGATCGCGACGGTGGCGTTACGCCGCGTCGACCCGTCGGTGAAGGGGTCGATCTATGAGTTGCTCATGGGTCTCGGCTTTACCCTGTTGCCCAACACGGCTGGTTGTTATAGCGCGGCCGAGGCGGTGAAGGTCGCGGAACTCGCTCGTGAGGCTTTCGAGACCAATCTGGTCAAGCTCGAGGTGATTGGCGATGACGTGACCTTGTTGCCCGACACGACCGAGACGTTGCGCGGTGCGCAGGACCTGGTACGCAGGGGTTTCGAGGTCTGGGCCTACACCTCAGATGACCTGATCGTCGCCCAGCGACTGGAACAGGCCGGTTGCGTCGCCGTGATGCCTCTCGGTTCGCCGATCGGCTCGGGACTCGGGATCCGTAACCCGCACGCGATCGCCCTGATCGCGTCGCGTGTGGAGGTCCCCGTGCTGCTCGACGCGGGCATCGGGACGGCGTCGGACGCCGCGCTAGCCATGGAACTCGGCTGCGATGGCGTGCTCGCGGCGTCGGCGATCAACCGGGCGCTCGACCCGGTCCTGATGGCCTCAGCGATCCGTGACGCGGTACGCGCCGGCTATGCCGCGCGCACGGCCGGGAGAATCCCGCCGCGGCTCAACGCCGAGGCCTCCACCACGAGCATCGGGAGACCCGACCTGTTCGTTGGATGATCGGACGCGGCTAACTACACGTGTGTAGTCCGTGCTGGTACGCTGTGAGTGCCTCGGTCGGGAGGGACGCGAATGATGCAACGTACGACGGGATTCAGTGGTCCACTGGTCTGTCGACTGACGGGGGTCACCTATCGTCAGCTCGACTACTGGGCGAGGACAGGGTTGGTGACGCCGTCGATCACGCCAGCTACGGGGAGCGGTTCCAAGCGCGCCTACAGCTACGGTGACGTCCTCGAGGTGAAGGTCATCAAATCGCTCCTCGACGCCGGTGTCGCACTCACCAAAGCGCGTCAGGCCGTGGAGTGCCTTCGCGGCGCCCTGGGCGCTGACCTCGCCTCGGCGAGCCTCGTGCTGAGCGAGCACGGATCGGTCCTCGCGCACAGTGACGGTGATCTCGTCGACCTGCTGCGCGGCGGTCAAGGTGTCTTCAATATCGTTCCACTGGGTGGCGTGGTCGCCGAACTCTCGACCACGATCAGCTCAGTCCAAGCGACGACGTCGGAGAGGGAGACTCGTTCGGCGTGAGCTTTGACGACCCCGATGGTGGCGCGTCGCGTCGTCACCCGTCGTGCCTCGAAAGTCCCACGGTGGACTTCGCGCACCCGAGCGAGCGGGTCCTTGCGAATCTGATGACGCTCTACGGCGTGGCGTGGCACTACGAGCCCGTGGAGTTCCCCCTCGCCTGGGACGACCACGGGAACGCCATCCGTGGCTTTCGCCCCGACTTCTACCTGCCCGAGCATCACTTGTTCGTCGAGCTCACGGTGTCCGACCAACGACTGGTCACCAAGAAGAACCAGAAGGTCCGCGCGTTTCGCGCGCTCTATCCCGAGCTGGAGATCGTGGTGATCTACCAGCGTGATTTTGTCGCACTGCTTCGTCGCCACGCCCTTGGGACCCTCGGTAACGTCGCGGCGTAGAGTTGGCCTCGTGACCGACCGACGCCCATTCCTCTATGACACCCACGTCGAACTGGGGGCGAAAATTGTCCCCTTCGGCGGCTGGGCGATGCCCCTGCAGTACCAGACCGGCACGGTGGCCGAGCACCTGGCCTGCCGACGCGACGCCGTTGTCTTTGACGTCAGCCATCTGGGAACGGTGCGCTGCGACGGTCCGGGTATGTACGAGGCCATCCAAGGGACCCTCACCAACGACCTGGCCAAGATTGAACCGGGACGCGCCCAATACACACACCTCTTGAACGACGATGGATTCGTCGTGGACGACATCATCGTTTGGTGGGTGGGTCCCGATGAGTTCGACGTCATGCCGAACGCGTCGAACACCGCGGGCGTCACTGGGGCCCTGCCGGGTGTGGACGTCACGGGGGAGCGTTGCGTACTCGCTGTTCAGGGCCCCCGGGCGCGCGAACGGGTTCGCGCTGTGGACGAACGGTTCGCCTCGGTCGGACGATTCCGAGTGGCGCGCTTCGACTATCGCGGGGTTGAGGTGCGCGTGGCGGGCACGGGCTACACGGGTGAGGCGGGGCTCGAGTTGAGCGTGCCCAACGAGGTCGCCCGCGACCTGCTGTACGCATTGATCGATGCCGGGGTGACCCCGGCGGGGCTGGGTGCGCGCGACACGCTGCGCCTCGAGGCTGCGCTGCCGCTCTACGGTCACGAGCTCACCCTCTCCTCGACGACGCTCGAGGCTGGGCTGGGCTGGGTTCTCGGGTGGGACAAGCCGACTTTCCGGGGACGTCCGGCCGTCGAGGCGGAACGGGCTCGCGGCGTCGCCCACCACCTCACGGGTGTCATCGCCGATGGTCGCCAGCCGCTGCGCGAGGGCGGGGTGGTGCGTGTCGACGGACGGATCGTCGGGCACTTGACGTCGGGTAACTACTCACCAGTGCTCGAGCGCGGCATCGGCCTCGCGATGGCTGTCGAGGTGCTCGAGCCCGACCGTCGCGTCACCGTCGAGTTGCGCGGGCGCAGCGTCGAGGCGGCGACCGTCGCACTTCCCTTCGTTCGAAAGGCGTCCTAACGTGGCCGACTACCTTCCACACACCGACGACGAGGTCGAGGCGATGCTCACCTTCCTCGGCCTTCAGTCACTCGATGACCTCTTCGCGCACATACCGGCCGCGATCCGACTCGCCGCCGGGGCCACGGGTCTGCCCGAGGGCCGATTCGAGCCCGACGTGGCCGACCAGTTCGCGCAGTTCACCCGGGCCAATCGCGCGAGCGCGGGTCAGCTGGTCTGTTTCGCGGGTGGTGGGGCCTACGACCATGAGGTGCCCAACGTCGTCAAGTCGCTGGCCTCGCGAAGCGAGTTCGTCACGGCCTACACGCCCTATCAGCCCGAGGTCGCCCAAGGCGTCCTCCAGGCATTGTTCGAGTATCAGACCCTGGTGTCGAGGCTGAGCGGGCTGCCCGTGGCCAACGCGTCGCTCTATGACGGTGCGACCGCGCTCGTCGAGGCGCTCAACCTCGCCGGCGGCTCGACGGGTCGCACCACGATGCTCGTCTCGGCCGGGGTGCACCCCCACTGGCGCGCCGTGGTGCGTACCTTCGCCCAAGGCACCGGCCACGAGGTCGTTGAGGTGCCCCTCGTGGATGGCGTGACCGACTGGTCGAGCGTCGACGTCGATGAGGCGGCCGCGGTCGTGGTCGCCTACCCGAACTATCTCGGTGTGCTCGAGGACATGGCGGGCGCGCGTGCGCACGCGACGCGCCTGGGCGGTCTCTTCGTGGTGGCCGGTGACCCGGTGGCGGCGGGTGTCCTGCGCACCGCGGGGGACTGGGGCGCTGACGTCTACGTCGGTGAGGGTCAGCCCTTCGGCACGGCCCTGTCCTTTGGCGGCCCCTACCTCGGGCTCTTCGCCGTGGCCGCTGAGCACGTTCGACGTCTGCCGGGGCGCATCGTGGGCGAGACCCTCGACACTAACGGCCGGCGAGCCTTCGTGACGACCCTTCGCGCGCGCGAACAGGACATCCGTCGCGAGAAGGCGACCTCGAACGTGTGCACGAACCAAACCTTGATGGCCGTCACCGCGGCGATCCAGCTCGGCTGGCTCGGCACCGCGGGACTCCGTCAGGTCGCGGTGGCCAGTGCCACCGGGGCCCACGCGCTCTTCGACGCGGTCACCGCGATCGAGGGGGTCGAGCCCCTGGTCTCGGCTCCGTTCCTACGTGAGTTCGCGGTGCGCCTCGCGCGTCCCGCCGACGAGGTCATCGCGACGATGGCGGCCGACGGGATCCTCGCGGGTCTGTCGGCCTCGTCCTTGACCGGTGGGCCCGATCCGTCGGTCGAAGACGACCCGTCTTCGGTCCTGCTCGTGGCAGTCACCGAACGGCGAACCCAACTGGAACTCGACGCCTACGTCGAGTCACTTCGAAAGGCGGTCCGGTGATGACGGCGGCACAACCCGGAGGTCGCGCGGCCTCGATCCCCTTGATGGGTCATGAGATCGAGCCGACGATGTTCGAATTGTCCGTTCGGGGCCGCTCGGCGGCCCAACTGCGGACCACCGGAATCGCTCCGCGCGCGATCGAGTCGATGGTGCCGGCTAGCCACCTCAACCCTGAACCACTCGTGACCGCCGATCTCGCCGAACGCGATCTCGTCGGCCACGTGACTCGCCTCACGCACCGACAGTTCTCGGTGGATCTCGGCGCGTACCCACTCGGGTCGTGCACCATGAAGTACAACCCGAAGTTCTGCGACGCGATCGCGGCCGATCCGGGGCTCGCCTCGGTGCACCCCGGTGCGCCCGTCGCCATGGTCCAGGGCTGGCTCGAGTTGCTCGTGACCCTTGAGGAGCGTCTCTGCGCGATCACCGGTATGGCGGCGGCGACCTTGCAACCGGCCGCGGGCGCGGCGGGGGAGTTGACGGGGCTGCTGCTCATGCGCGCGTTCCATCACGCCAACGGCGACGAACGGCGTCGCG
The DNA here is from genome assembly GCA_021793515.1 of Actinomycetes bacterium. GTDB lineage: Bacteria > Actinomycetota > Acidimicrobiia > Acidimicrobiales > RAAP-2 > RAAP-2. The sequence goes on from JAJYSP010000004.1 coordinate 23,312, forward strand.
TGATCATCCCGGACTCCTCGCACGGTACGAATCCGGCCTCGGTGACCCTCGGGGGATACCAGGTGACGACGGTGCCGTCTAACGAGCGCGGCCTGGTGGATCTCGACGCCCTTCGCGCCGCGCTCGGCCCCGACGTCGCGGGGATCATGCTCACCAACCCCAACACCGTCGGGCTCTTCGAAGAGCAGATCGTCGAGATCGCCGAGGCGGTCCACGACGTCGGGGGTTTGCTGTACTACGACGGTGCGAACCTGAACGCCATCCTCGGCGTCGTGCGACCCGGTGACATGGGCTTTGACATCGTGCACATGAACCTGCACAAGACCTTCGCGACGCCCCACGGGGGCGGGGGACCCGGGGCCGGCCCAGTCGCGGTCTCGTCGCGACTCGAGCAGTTCCTGCCGGGTCCGCGCGCGACGCGCGTGGATGGTCGCTACGAGTGGGTGACGCCGAAATCGTCAATCGGGCGGGTGCACGGTTGGCACGGCAACGCACTCGTGCTCGCCCGAGCGCTCGCCTACATCGAGGTCCACGGCGCCGCCGGCTTGGAGCGTGTCGCCCAGCACGCCGTCTTGAACGCCAACTGGCTACGCCGACGCCTCGCGGATACGCTGCCCGCGGCCTACGAACGGCCCTGCATGCACGAGTGCGTGCTCACCGCCACGGCGGTGAAGTCGGCCCACGGGGTGCGAGGTCTCGACATCGCCAAGGCCCTCTTGGATGAGGGCTTCCACGCGCCGACGGTCTACTTCCCCCTCATCGTCGACGAGGCGCTGATGTTCGAGCCGACCGAAACCGAGAGTCCCCAGACCCTCGAGGCGCTCGCCGTCGCGGTCGAATCGATCGTCGCGCGAGCGGCCACGGACCCCGAGTCGCTGCACCGCGCGCCATCGCACACCCCGGTGTCGCGCGTGGATGAGGCACGCGCGGCACGCCACCTGATCGCGACCGAGGACGACGCCGAGCGCTAACGCAACGTCGCCCGTTGGCGATCGTTGGCGCCCGGTACCATGGCCCCATGGACGCACCCCTGATCGGCGTGACGGGCCGGCGGTGGTCCGCGGCGCGGCTCGGCACCTCGGTGCCGCTTGCCATGTCGGGGCTCACCGTTGACGTCCACTTCGCGGATTACGCCGCGTCGATCGCGGCCGCGGGGGGAGTACCGGTCCAGTTGACGCGCGACGCGCCGGTGTCCGACCTAGTGAACCGCCTCGATGGGCTCGTGTTGAGCGGGGGCGCCGACGTCGATCCCGCCCGCTACGGCGCGCGACCCGACGTCGGACTTGGCGAGGTCGAGCCCGAGCGCGACGCTTGGGAACTCGCGTTGCTCGCGGCGGCGGCCGCACTCGACCTGCCGGTGCTCGGGGTCTGTCGGGGCTTTCAACTCCTGAACGTCGCCTATGGCGGGACCCTGCGCCAACACGTCGAGCTCGACGAGGGGGCCGGCCATCCCCAGTGGGACGTCGACGGGCGAGTGGCGACTCACGAGGTCACCACCGTCGCGGGCACGACGTTGCGCGGGCTCGTCGGGGTCTCGCTCGGGGTCAATTCCCTCCACCACCAGGTCATCGAGACGGTTGGTGGGGGACTGGTGGTCACGGCCCACGCTAGTGACGACGTGGTTGAGGGGCTCGAGACGAGTGACGGTCGCGTCCTCGCCGTCCAGTGGCACCCCGAGCTGCTCGCCAAGCCCGACCCGACCTTCACCTGGATCGTCGATCGCAGCCGTCGTTACCGTGCTCGGCGCCCGCTCAGTGCAGGGTGATCGACATACCGAGCGCGAAGGCGAGACCCGAGAGCACCGGGGTTGCGACCACGATCGCGGCGGCGTAGCCCCAGTGATGCTCGCGCTGGAGCAGCGCCGGGACCGCGAAGGCCGATGAGAAGGTCGTGAGCCCGCCGCAGAAACCCGTCAGCAGGATCGCGTGGATGTGCGCGTCGCTCGAGGCGCTCAGCCGGTAGACGATCCAGCCGGCGATGAGGGCGCCGAGCACGTTGGCCGCGACCGTCGCCCAGGGACGACGGGTTGGGTGATGGCGCCGCACGAGGTACTCCATGACAAAGCGCAGGGCGGCGCCGAGCGCGCCGGCCACGGTGACGAGTACGAGGGTCATGGGTGGTGGCGCAGTCCGAGCCAGGCGGCGAGGACGCCACTCGCGAGTGAGCCCACGGCGACCCCGAGGGCGATGGGCACCGAGAGGTGCCAGATCGCGGCCCAGGCCACCACCAGGCTGGAATAGGACGTGAAGCCACCGAGCAGCCCGGTGATCAGGAGCAGGCGCCACGGGTCGTTCGGATCGTGGGCCCGCAGCGCCGTGCGCAACAGCCAGGTCGCGACGTAGACACCCAGCACGTTGATGACGAGCAAGACCCACGGGACCTGGGTGGTCCAGTCCGTCGAGCCCGTCGGGACGTGCTGGAGTTTGAGCGCGAGGTCCCGGATGACCGTGCCCACGCCGCCACCAGCGAGAACGGCACCCAGGGCCAGCGCGAACCGTTTGGGAGGCAGGGTGAGATTGGCCGGCATCTGCCTGGGTAGGCTAGTCGGTCAGGTTGCGTGTGTCGGACCAGGCCAGGCACTCGGGTCGATCTCGACGTAACTTTACATAACGTACATTATCGGCGGTAGGGATCGGATGTCCTGGTATGCTTTTTTCGTGCGTCGGCTCATCGCGTCTCTAGTGCTGGTCGCGGCCTCGCTTGGTCTCGCGGTGGCACCTGCGGCGGCCGACCCGCCCTCGGCCCGGATTGTGCTGTCTTTTGACTTCAGTGACAACTCGGCACCGCCGGCTGTCTCCAACGGGGCCTTTCACATCGCGACCGACGTGCTGCCCGAAGGGACGCGCGGTGTCGTGCGCCTGATTGCCATTGCACCGACCGACGCCGGTGTGTCCAACCTGGTCTGTCGCTTCCAGAACGTCGTGAAGAGCCGTGTCGAATGCGGTTTCAACTTCACCGCGGCCGGCACGTGGTTGATCCGTGCCCAGTACGCGCCAGACCTCTCGTCACCGATCGCCTTCACGTCGGGTACAAGCATCCGCGTCGGCGACTGAGAGCCTCGACGCCCCTCGCGGGACACTGCATCACAGTTCGAAGTGTGGTTCGTGACGCTCATGTGTCCTGGGACCGCCACGGGACGTTGTAGCGACGGCGTTCTACACTTCGCACATGAACGAACTCTTTGATGTCTCGGGCAAGGTCGTCCTCGTCACCGGCGGGAGTCGCGGAATCGGTGCGATGATCGCCCGCGGTTTTGTCGATGCGGGCGCGTCCGTCATCATCTCTTCGCGCAAGGCGGACGCCTGCGAAGCCTTGGCGAGTGAACTGTCCGCGTTTGGCTCGTGCCGAGCAATCGCGGCGGATCTCTCCAAGCCGGACGAATGCGCCCGCCTCGCCGAGGAAGTCAGCGAAGGGGGTCGACTCGACGTGCTGGTGAACAACGCCGGTGCGACCTGGGGCGCACCTATGGCCGACTACGACGAGGCCGCCTTCGAACGCGTGCTAGCGCTCAACGTAAAGGGCGTCTTTCACCTCACCAAGTTCGCTCGCCCCTTGCTCGAGGCTTCGGCGAGTGCGACGGATCCGTCACGGGTGATCAACATCGGCTCGATCGACGGTCTACACGTCCCGGCAATGGAGACGTACGCCTATTCAGCATCCAAGGCCGCGGTCCACCAGCTCACCCGTCACCTCGCTAAGGCGATGGCGCCACTCGTGACGGTGAACGCGATCGCCCCGGGACCCTTCGAATCCAAGATGATGCACGCCACCCTCGAGGCGTTCGGCGACCAGATCGCCCAGTCGGCACCGATGCGTCGGATCGGTCAGCCGTCGGATATGGCCGGTGCGGCGATCTTCCTCGCCTCCCCCGCCGCCAGCTACATCACCGGCGTGATCCTGCCCGTGGACGGCGGCATCGCGACGCTCGCCTAGGCGTGCTGACGCCCAAGCACGACGGTGAGGGTGAGGTGCTTCGTGGCGCGCACGATGCCGAGTTTGATGGTGTCACCCGGGTGCAAATCGGAGAGCACACTCGTGAGATCCTGGGTGTTGTTGATGGTCGTGCCATTCAGTGACACGATGACGTCACCTTGACGCACGCCGGCGCGAGCGGCGCCGGTGTTGGCGATCACGCTCATCACCACCGCACCGGTCGAGACCGTGAAGCCGTACTGCAACTGCAAGGTCGGGGTCATCGACATGACCTCGACGCCGATGAAGGCGCCATGGTTGACGACGCTCTGGCCCGCCTCGAGCGACTTGAGCAGCGACTCGATCGTGGAGACCGGAATCGCGAAGCCGATGTTCTGGGCGCTCGTGCCGTCGGGTAACGTGCCCGCGACCGCGGTGTTCATCCCGATCACATCACCGCGGGCGTCGAGCAATGGTCCACCGGAGTTGCCAGGGTTGATCGCCGCGTCGGTCTGGATCATGTTGCTGAGGGTCTCGGAACTCGAGGACGTGCCCGCGGTCACGGTGCGCCCGAGGGCCGAGACGATGCCCTGGGTCACCGTCGGGGTTCCCGCAGCGAGGCCGAGGGCGTTGCCAATCGCGACGACGGCGTCACCGACGACGAGCGCGTTGGAGTTGCCAAAGGTCACCGTCGGTAGGCCGGACGCGCCATTGATGCGAAGCAGCGCGACGTCGTCGATCGGGTTCGTGCCGATGAGGGTCGCGGGCAGGCTCGTGGTCGAACCCGAACGGGTGACGGTGATTGTCCCACCATTGGCGGCCGCAGCGATCACGTGGTTGTTCGTGATGACGAGTCCGTTGGACGAGATGATCATGCCCGTCCCCTGGTCCTCAGTTCCCTGACCCTTCACGTCGATGGAGACGACGGCCGGCAGGACGCGTTGGACAAGGGTCGGGATCGTGAGTCCGCTCGGCAGGACCGCGCCGGTGGGCGCGTTGGAGACGGCGTTGATCGTGACACCGGGGGTGCTGCTCGATGACGGGGCGCTGAAGTGTCCGGCGAGTCCCCCGACCAGGGCGGCGACGAGCAGCAGCGAGATGCGTGAGGACCACGGTGAGCGAAGCGACGAGCGGATCGGGATCGGTGGCTCGCCGTTCCCGAGGGCGCCAGTCGGCGTCGCAATCGGCTCGCTCGTCGGGGCACCGCTCGGCTCGCTCGTCGATGAGTCGACGGAGGCGTCCGTAATCGCACCTGGTGACGACGTGGCGCCGGACGCGTCCTTCCCCTCGGGCGACGGTGGCGTCACGTCGTCGTCGGCAATGGCCGGCGCCACCCATGACGCGAGGTAGTCGAACGATGCGGGGCCGCTGGCAGGGCGATCGCTCTCCTCGGATGACGGTGGAAATTCGCTCACGTCATCATGCTAGGCATCGCAACGTAATAATCGGCTAAACGGGAGCGAAATGTTCCTCATGACGAAACCGAGTAGATTAGTGCCCTATGCCTCGTCGCATCGAGATCGAAATTACTAGTTTGCAGGGTGATGTCGCCACGTGGCGCGCCGCCGGCGCGAAGATGCCCAAGGGGGTGCTCAACGTCGAGTTGGTGCCCGGTGGGCCCGTCGTCGGAGGCGTCTACCGGGCCGATATCGAGCAGTACATGGAGGGGCTCGAGGTCGTCTCGGTCATGCCACCCAAGACTGCGTCACCACTCGACCCGCGTCAAGAGCGCATTGAGTTGCTGCCGAGCACCAAGCCCGTCCCCGACGTCGTCGTGACCTACGCGACCAAGGGTCGCGGTCCGCGTCGCGACAACGACCGTGACGGTGCGCGCGGCACACGCGGCACCGGCCGCGACGGAGCACGACGCGAGGACTCCCGTCGGCCGTCCAGTCGACCACCCCGTGACGGCGCTGCACCGAGTGATCGCCCCGATCGTCCCGCCCGCACTGAGCGCGGTGAGCGCCCCGAGCGCACCGAGCGGCCGAGCCGTGACGCTCGTCCCGCTGGCCGCGGCGCGCGTCCCGAGCGTCCGGCACGTCCCGCCGGTCCCCCGGTCACGACGACTCATCGCAACGCGCTGCTCGCGACGCTGTCGCCCGAGCAGCTGCCCGTGGCCGAGCAGCTCCTGCGCGGCGGCATCCCTGCGGTGCGTGCCGCGGTCGCCGAGCAGAACAAGAACGCGACGGCCCAGGGACGTCCGACCGTGGACCCGGTGACAATCGATCGTATCGCCGAGGACCTGCTCGGACGGACCAATCTCGCGATGTGGAAGGACCGGGCCGCCGGCGGCATCGCGGCCGGTCGCGAACTGCGTTTGCGTGACCTGCGCGCCGTGGTGACTTCGGCCAAGACGGTCTCACTCGACGACGAGGCGCGAGCCCAACTGAAGGAACTGCAGACCTCCCTGACCGCTCGACTCGAGGCGCTGCGAACCCAATGGGTCGAGAAGCTCGAAGCCGCGGTCGCTGCGGAGAACCCCGTGACGGCCCTCGAGCTCGTGATTCGCCCGCCGGACATGTCCACGCGTATCAGTGCGGAGATGGCGACCAAGGTGATAGCGCTGGTCTCGTCCTCACTCACCGCCGAGCAGGAGCCTGCTCGTTGGCGCGAGATCGTGACTCTGGCGGCCGAGACGTCGATCCGACGCAATGTCAAGCCGGTCGGGATCCCCGAGGACCCCGAATGCCACGCGCTCGCGGTGAAGAATGCGGGGGCGATTCCCGAGTTGGCCAAATTGCTCGGGATCAAGGTTCCGCCGCCGCCGCCGATTGCGCGTCCAACGCGCCGTCCGGCTACTCGTCGCCCAGCGTAAGCAATCTCGCTTTCCAACCGACGGATTCATACAGCGACTTTGTCGCACGGTCCCCGGGTAGTGCGAGTGCGTCGCGTGCGTCGGCTTCTTGGCGCGCGACGGAAACGAGCGCCCGTCCCCTCCCCTGCCGTCGCTGTGCGGGGATGACGTAGAGCGCGAGGATCACTCGTTCCGAAACGACCATGATCGACGCGGCGTCGTCGCTCCAGAGTGAACCAGCCGTAGCGAAGGAGCGCAGCATCGCATCGGGCTCAACGTCGCCCAGCACGTCCTCGAGGTATCGTGCCCCGCCTCGTCGAGCCGCCACGTCCTCAATCGCGTGGCGCCACACGTCGGCCAGCTGCGCTGTCACGGCGCCCGCTCGTTCGATCATGGCGCCGACTCGGTCGCTCAACTAGACGCAGTCGCGGCAGAGCATGTGCGCCGCATCGGCCAGCTGGCTCGTCTTTTTCAAGAGCCGACAGGACGAGCACCGGAATTCGTCGTCCTGCTTGGGCAGTATCGCCTCGGCGACGTCGACGCCCAGTTCTGGGTCACTGACCTCGTCATCGTCCTCGGGCACGCTGGTGCGCAGGATCGTCTCGGCGAGCACCTCGTCGAGGGCAAGTTCGACGTCAGAGTCGTCGACCACGTCGTCGTCGTCCTCGATAATCGCAACCGCGGCTTCGACCACGTCCTCGGCGTCGTCAGCGTCCTCAATGATGTCGGCGTCCTCGGCGGCCTCGTCGACGTCCAGCTCGTCGACTTCCAGGTCCTCGGTGTCGAGCTCGTCAGCGTCGATGTCGTCGCCCACGATCTCCTCGTCGAAGCCCTCCGCGAGCTCCTCTTCGTCGAATACCTCGTCGTTATCGCTGTCGCGCACCATCTAATTCCCTCTCAGTAGCGCTGGCAGTGTAGAACCTTTTTGCGCCGGCGTGCGGGACCCCGGGGAATCTGTTACGAAAGTCCCGGCCGGCCACGCTCGGTGCGGGCCCGTTCGGCGCGACGTTCCGCCTCCAGACGCTCCAGGTCCGTGTCGGAATAGTCTACAAACTGCATAGAATCTGCGATCAACTCGTGGTGGGCCTCGCCGCGGATCAGCCGGGCCATGTCGTGGGCGACCCGCCGGTAGTTCGCGTGCCCCTGGGGGCTCGAACGCAGTTCGATGAGGTGCATCGCCTCGCGGGCGTTCATCAGGATCCGGTAGCGGATGTTGAAGGCTAGCGCCACGCAGTACTGGCTCTGGACGGGGAATTCCACGGCGAGGTCGCGCGCGAACTCAGCCGACCGCTCGAGGGACTCGACGTAGGGCTGGTCGAGCCCAGCCTCACGCACGATCTCAGGCACCTCGTAGCCGAGATCGGCGGTGAGGGGTTGCCACTCGATGGTGGCGAGTCGGTGTCGCTGGAGGTCACGGAAGGCGCCGTAGTCAGTCACGAGTTCGAACTCGTAGGTCGTCTGCTCGAAGGCCCGTCCCGGGCGGTGACGCCGATTGGAGCGTTGGCCCACGTAGGTCGCCATGAGTTCACGACGCTGGAAGTCGCTCAGTGAGGCGACGGTCGCCGCCGCGGCCGCGGTGGAGACCTCGGCGGTCTCAAAGACGATGGCCTCGAGCACGCGACGCTCACCGTCGGGGTCAAAGGCGATCAGACGAACCCGGGGTGGGTCGTCGTGATCGATCTCGGGGGTCCCCCACCGCGCGAGCAAGGCCGTGGTGCGAGCACGCTTGTCCGCGAGGTAGGTGACCCACTCGCCCCCGCGCTCGGGGACGTCGAGACGTTTGAGAAACGAGGGGATGACCTTTTCGAGCTCACGTTGCATCAGCCCCGCGTAGTGGTTGACCTCGGGCAGCGGGTGGGCGCGCATACGCAGCAGCAGGCTCTCGTAGGCCTGGCCCGAGCCGTAGATGCCGAGGTTCGACAGGGCGCTCGCGGGCAGGAGTCCCCGGACAGCGTCGAGGGCCTTGGCCCGGATCGCCTGACGATAGACGAAGTCGGTGTCCTCGGGCGTTTTTGGATAGCGCACACTCAGCCACTCCGTCATACGCGGCAGCAGCGCGGCGTAGGTGTCGAACATGCGGTCCATCTCACCGACGTAGCGGGCACCGAAGCGAGACTCGAGCACGTCGTGGTCGCGGTAGAAGCGGTAGTGGCCGTTGGCCAGGCGCCGGTCGTAGCCGAGGTAGCGCGTCGACTGCTCGAGGTAGCTCATGAGTCGGCCGCGCTCGAGAACTTTGGTCAAGACGTTGCTCGCCTGTTCACAGGCCAGATGGACCCCGCCAAGTTGGGCGACCGAGTCATCGCCGTACTCGAAGAAGATTCGCTGGTAGAGCTCGTCGGCGCGTCCGACGCCGACCGTGGCGTCGATCGAGGCGTCCCCGGTTAGGTCGAGGTCGTCGACGAACTCATCGAGGAAGAGTCGCCGCAGGCTCTTGGTGGCGCGTGAGTACCGGGCGAAGAGTGCCCCCTTGACGACCTCGGGGAGGTTGACCAGGGCGAAGACGGGTCCGTCGAGATTGGTGAAGTAGCGGCGCAATACTGCTCGCTCGGTCTCGGTGAACTCTTCCGCGACATAAGCGTGCATGACACGTAGACATTAGGGCCAGCGTCAGGCCAAGGGGTGGACCGTCGTCGCGCTGGCGACGACGCTGCGCACGAGCGAGTCTCGGGCGATCGCCGCCTGATCAGCGACGTCGCCCAACTGACCGAGCCGCGCGAGCTGTTCACAGAGGTCAGCGACCTGTTTGGCGATGCGCACGAAGTCCCCTGGCGAGGTCTGCCCGATCTCGACGTCGGCGACGTCCAGAACCGTCCCGAGCGCCGCTCCCCTCGACCAGGCCGTAATGGTCGTCGCGAAGGCGCCGTCTGGGCCTCGGCCGTGGGGCACCTGGAACCGCTCCTCGACTTCGTGCACGGTGGCGGCGATGACGGTGAGTGCTCGGATGCGCTCGTCGAGCGAGGTGCGCCGGTCGTTGCCGATCCGATCGGGAATGGTGCGACGTTTCTTGGTCGTGACGGCCTTGGCGGCGTTGGGGGCGCGCCGCGCCCGGCGCGGCTCGTAGACGAAGCACGACGCGAGTCCCGCAACGGCGGCCCCGTCGAGCCCGTCGAACAGCCCTTCGCGCAGGGCCTCAGCGACGAGCAGGTCACTCTCGTGATAGAGCGAACGCAGGAGTTGCCCGTCGGCGTTCAACGTCCAGCCCTCGGCGTAGCCGAGCGCCTCGAGGACGTGGTGGCGAGCGCGCAACTGTTCGCTGAGCGAACGCCTGGAGCCACCTGGACGCCGGTCTGACTCGAACTGGGCGAAGGAGCGCTCGACTACGTTGGTCGCCGTTTCCTGGTCGAAGTGGTTGATGAGGTTGGCCGTGAAGTTGTACGTGGGGCGAAACGAGGAGTGCAGGTCGCCCGGCGCAGCCAGCGCGACGCGACCGACGTCAAACAGGGCGATATCGGGGCTGAAGCAGACGATGGCGTGGCCCTCGTCGTCGAGCCCTCGCCGACCGGCCCGACCGGTCATTTGGGAGTACTCGGCGCTCGTGAGGAACTGACGGCCCGCGTCGGAGTACTTGGTGAAGCGCTCGAGCGCGACCGAGCGCGCGGGCATGTTGACCCCCAGCGCGAGTGTTTCGGTTGCGAACACCGCGCCGAGCAGGTTGCGCTCGAAGCAGGCCTCGACGATTTCACGAAAGGCCGGGACCATGCCCGCGTGGTGGGCGGCGAGGCCACGGACGAGCCCCTCGAGGAAGTCGGCGTACTCGAGGGCGCGTAGGTCATCGTCGGTGAAGCTCGAGAGACGAAGCTCGGCGATCCGCTCGATCTCGGCGCGTTCGTCGCTCGTGGTGAAGCGCAGTCCGTCACGACGGCATTGGGCGACGGCGTCGTCGCAGGCCGCGCGTGAGAAGATGAAGACGATTGCCGGCAGCAGGTCGTTCGCCTCCAACGCGTTGAGCAACTCGCTTCGCCGCGGGGTCCGAAAGGGCGGCGGTGGCGCTGAGGATCGGGGACCACGCCACTTCGGCCCCGGGCGGAACTTACGCGACGCCTTCATCAGGTTGTCGATGCGCCGGGCCCCGTCGGCCAGACGACCCTCGACGAGCAGGTCCTCGACCTCGGCACTGGTCTGGCCGCGACGCACCACGGCGACGTGGTTGTGCAGGGTGATCGGGCGATTCGCCTCAATGACCACCTCGGTGTGCCCGCGGACCTCGGTCAGCCACTGCCCAAGGAAGGTCGCGTTGCCGACGGTCGCCGAGAGCGCGACGAACTGGATCGACGGCGGCGTGAGGATGAGCACCTCCTCCCAGACACCGCCGCGATAGGGGTCTTGGAGGTAGTGGACCTCGTCGAGCACGACGAGTCCGAGCGAGCGCAGCTGGCCCGAATCGGTGAGCAGCATGTTGCGCAGCACCTCGGTGGTCATCACGACGATTTCGGCGCCACGGTTGATCGACGTGTCGCCGGTGAGCAGGCCGACTCGATCGGCGCCGAAACGGTCCACGAGCTCGTGGTACTTCTGATTCGAGAGTGCCTTCAGCGGCGTCGTGTAGAAGGCACGGCGCGCCCCGTGGGTCGTGCGGGTGATCGCGTAGGTGGCGATCAACGTCTTACCCGAACCGGTCGGGGCGCTCACGAGCACGTTCACTTCTCGGTCGACGGCGTCGAGCGCCTCGCGCTGGAAGTCGTCGAGGCCGAAGCCGAGCTCGTCGACGAAGGTGCTGCGCAGGTCGCGCTTCACCGGCGCAGCATCTTGCCGACCCCGATGGCGAGGAAGTAGAAGGCGGTGAGTGGCACCGCGAGTGCGAGCATCGACAGTGGGTCACCGCTCGGGGTAAAGACCGCCGCCGCGATGGTGATCGCGATGAGTGCGTAGCGCCACGAGTGCAGCAGCTGTCGGGGTGTCACGATGCGCGCGAGCTCGAGTGCGACGAGCACGACGGGGAACTCGAAGGTCACCCCGAAGATGAACATCATCATGACGAAGAGGCTGAGGTACTGATTGGGGTTGTAGTACGAGACCAACGTGTTGCCGCCGATCGACTGAAGGAACTTGATCGCGTGGCCGAAACTGAAGTACGCGACGACCACGCCGGCGGCGAAAAAGGTGAAGGACGCCGAAACGAAGGGCACGGCGTAGCGCCGCTCGGCGGCCTTCAGTCCAGGCGTGATGAATCGCCAGACGTGCCAAAAGACGATTGGCGAGGCGAACAGGAGACCCCCGAAGAATGCGATTTTGATGCGAAGCGTCAGTCCGTCGAGCGGATTCGTCACGAGGAACTGGCAATGTCCCGGCTCAGCGTGGCAGTAGGGCTGCTGGAGGATGCGCAGGATCGGCGAGTAGAGCATGAACGCCGCGATGCCGAGCACGATGATCGAGGCCGACGAGATCAGAAAGCGCTGGCGGGCTTCGGCGAGGTGCTCGGCCAGGGTCATCCCGGACTCGGCCTTTCGGAATTTCGACACGTCAGATCAGTTCAGCGATGGGTCGATGGGAGACGAATCGTCGAAGGTTGGGGCCGGCCGAGGTGTCACGGGCGTCGTCAACGGGCTCACCGAGGGCGTTCGAGTCTCCTTCGGTCTTGGGGGACCGGCTACCGGCTCGGTGACGTCGGTGGGCGTGAGGTCGGTCGCTGTACCCATACTGTCTCGCAGGTCCGCCCGGTTGGCGAGTTCGTTGAGCAGGTTGACCGGGCTGCGAACCACGCGGGCGATGTCGCCCGCGCTCGGCAGGTCCGGAATCACCTCGCGAACCTCCTCTTCGACGCGTTCCTGAATCCGCTTGATCGCGCGCCAACTAGCGCCGAGCTTGTGGGCGACTTCGGGCAACTTGTCAGGACCGAGCAACAAGAGCACCACGGCGACGATGACCATGATCTTGATTGGGCTCAGGCTGAACACTCCCCCATTGTAGGGGGGTGTGCGGGACGCTTTTAGACCGGCCCGATTCGCGAGAGGGGCCAGATACGGACGAAAACTTTGCCGATGATGGCGCTCGCCGGTAGCGGTCCCCACGATCGACTGTCACAGGAGTCGGCGTGGTTGTCGCCCATCATGAAGTACGAGTGGGCCGGCACCGTCACGTTGCCGATCGGCGAGCCGAGTGGCTCGGTGTGGGGCCAGTTCTCGTCCAGCGGCTTGCCGTTGACGTAGATCGTGTTTCCCTTGGAAGTGAGGTGGTCACCGGGTAACCCGATCACCCGCTTCACGTACACGGGCAGGTTGTCCTGGCACGCGACGTGCGCCGCTTCGGGAGCGCGGAAAACCACGACGTCACCGCGGTGTATCGTTCCCCAGGTCACGCTCAGCTTGGAGACGAGCACGTGATCACCGATCATGAGCGTCGGTTCCATGGAAGCAGAGGGGATCCAGTACGTCTGGACGACGTAGGCGCGTAGGAGAAACGACACCCCGGCCGCCACGAGGAGAATGATCACCCATTCCAACAGGGATTGGCGCCGACGACGGGGCTTGCCCACCGCCTTCACGATGGTCTCGATGGGGTCCCCGGCATCGGGCACGTCAGAGGCCGAGGGTTCGATGGGATCGTTTGGCACAGTGCAAGGCTAGTCGGCCGCCCTCTAGGCGTCCCGTCGCTCCATCGAGGTAAGCAGCCGTTGGAACCGCTCATCGGTGCTCTTGAAGGGATCCTTCAAGAGGATGGTGCGCTGCATCTCATCGTTGAGCTTGAGGTGCACCCAGTCGACGGTGTAGTCACGTCGCCATTCCTTGGCCGCGCGGATGAAGGCGCCGCGCATACGCGCACGGGTCGTCGAGGGCGCCTCGGTGGCGGCGCGGGCGATGTCGTCGTCGCTCACCACGCGCCGGAAGTGTCCCCGCTGCTGACGGCGGTAGTAGAGGCCACGTTCCACGCTGGTGTCGTGGTAGAGCAGGTCGATAAGTGCGATCTTGGGGTCGCTCAGGGCGAGGCCGCGGCGCTCACGCTCGCGCTCGATGATCTGAAGTTTGGCGATCCAGTCGACACGGTCGGCGAGGGACATGGGGTCGGCGCGGTAGTCGTCGATCATCTGGCGCCAGAGTCGCACGGCCAGGACCTGATCGGCCGGTAGCTCACGACTCGATGCGAACTGCTCGGCGCGCTCGCACAGGTCGTCTTGGATCTCGATCGCGGTCATGTCGCGTCCCGAGACGAGCTTGATCGGCTCCTTGCTCCACAGGTCATAGGAGATGTCGCGTAGTGCGTTGATCGGCGAGGCGAGGTTGTAGTCGCGCAGTACGGTCGTGCGGTCCTCGATCATCGCGAGCACCACCGACGCGGTGCCGACCTTGACGAAAGTGGCGAACTCACTCATGTTGGAGTCGCCGACGATGACGTGCAGTCGGCGGTACCGCTCCGGATCGGCGTGGGGCTCATCACGGGTGTTGATGATGGGTCGACTGCGCGTGGTGGCCGACGAGATCGACTCCCAGATGTGCTCGGCGCGCTGACTCATGGAGTATGTGGTGCCCCTCGGGGTGGTGACGACCTTACCCGCTCCGGCGAAGATCTGCCTACTGATCAGGAATGGGATGAAGACCTGCTCGAGTCGTGTCAAGTCGTCGAATCGTTCAATGCAGTAGTTCTCGTGGCAGCCGTAGGAGTTACCCGAGGAGTCGGTGTTGCTCTTGAAGAGGTAGATGTCGCCGCGGATGCCCTCGTTGGTCAACTGCTCTTGGGCGTAGGAGACGAGTTCGCGCAAGATGGCTTCGCCGGCCTTGTCTTGGGCGACGAGGTCGCTCAGCGAGTCACACTCCGCGGTCGCGTACTCGGGGTGACTCCCCACGTCGAGGTAGAGGCGACTCCCGTTTTCGAGGAACACGTTGCTCGAGCGTCCCCACGCCACCACCTTGCGAAAGAGGAACCGGGAGACCTCGTCGGGACTGAGCCGCCGTTGACCGCGTAGTGAGAAGGTCACGCCGTACTCGGTCTCGACGCCGAAGATCCGCCGCAGCATCAGCTCACGTCCCGAGTAGTGCCGCGACTCGTTCGTCGGTCAGTCTCGAGAAGGTGCGCCGGCCCCCGGTGTCCTGGAGCACGCAGACCTCGAGGTCGGCCACATCGATGGTGCGATCGGCCCCCGCGAGGGCGGCCACCGCGTTGCGCAACGTCACGTTGAGTGGTTCGAGATCCGTCTCGGCGGCGCTGAAGCGGCCCTTGATCGTCTCGGCGTCCCCGCCGAGGACCGCGAAGCGAGGCTCGTCGGAGATTGTCCCCTCGTAAGCGATGCGAAAGAGCTTCGTGGGGCGGATCGCCGTGCCCAACTGGGCGACGAGGACTTCGACCTCGAGGGGCTTTTGGCCCTCGGTGAACATGTCCCCAATGTGCTGGGCGTAGTAGTTCGCGAGTGCGCGCGCGTCGACGTCCTCGCGCGAATACGTGAAGCCGGTACCGTCGGCCCAGCGGATGCCCGCCTCGCGAAGTCGGTCAAACTCGTTGTACTTGCCCACACCGGCGAAGGCGATCCGGTCGTAGATCTCGGAGATTTTGTTGAGCGAGGCCGACGGGTTCTCAGCGACCATCAGCACACCGACGTCGTAGATCGCCGCGACGATCGACCGACCCCGGGCGATGCCTTTCTGGGCGAACTCGGCACGGTCCTTGATCAGTTGTTCGGGCGAGACGTAGAAGTAGTTGCTCATCGCAGTGAACCCCCTGCGATGCCCTGGCTCTGGGTGCGACGCTCGTTGATGGTGACAAATCGCGCCTCGACCTCTTCGGCGGGAAGTTCGGTGAACCCGTTCTCGTCGAGCGTGATGATCATGGGAAAGAGGTTTCGAACGAAGTCAGGGCCCCCCGTGCTCGGGTCGTTGTCCCCCGCTTCGTAAATGGCGAGCGCACCGAGTTCGAGCGCCGCTTCGCGGTCGAGGTCGGCGCGGAATCCCAAGCGCAGGGCGCTCTCGGCGAAAGGTGAACCCGAGCCAATCGTCGCGAAGTCACGCCGTTCGTAGCACCCACCAGCGCCGTCGTATTCGAAAATCCGTCCGTCACGGTGACTGGGGTCCCAGCCGGCGAGTAGCGGGATCACCATGAGCGGGCTGCCGAGGTTGTTGCGCTGGATGATCGGTGACAGGTAGTTGGCCTTGCCCTCGAGGCTGAGCGACGTGTCAGTCATCTTCTCGTAGTGCTCGAAGGAGAGCTGGGCCATGCGGATGAACTCCATCCCGCGCGCTGCGCTCCCCGAGATCGCGAGGGCCGTGAAGCGATCCGCCGCCTCGATCTTTCGCACGTCGCGACTGGCGATGTAGTTACTCGTAGCCTGACGGTCGCCCACCATGACCACGCCGCCGACGTAGCGCACGGCGATCACGGTGGTGGCGTGGCGCCCCTCGACGCCAGAGCCCAACGGGTTCTCCACCAGTCCGGCGCGCAGCGCGAAGTGTAGGAAAGAGGGACCGGGATCGTCACTCGCGTTGAAGAGGGGCAACCCCATCTACTCGCCTCCCTTTTGGACGTAGTTACGCACGAATTCCTCGGCGTTCTCCTCGAGGACTTCATCGATCTCGTCGAGCAAGTCGTCCAGATCTGCCTTTAGCTGTTCACCTTTGGACGTGTCGACGTTGACCTCGGGCGCCGACTCCGTCGGGCGTGTCACTCGTTGCTTCTGGATCCGTTCTTGTTCAACCATGCCCTTAGTTCTACCCGCCCAAAGCGGACAATAGGTCTATAGCCGTTGAATTCGTTTCGAAGAGGTGGGCCGTCAGTGCGGCGGTGCCGCGCAGGGGGTCGGGCATGGGCACGCGCTGCAGCGGCCCGTCGCCAAGGTCAAAGACCACGGAGTCCCAATTCGCGGCCGCGATGGCCTCGGGGAACCGCTTGACGCACTGACCGCGAAAGTACGCGCGGGTGGTGGCCGGTGGCTCCTCGATCGCGGCGTTCACGGAGTCCTCGTCGAAGAGCGGTCGCAGTCCGACGCGCGCCGCCAACGACCGACCGGGACGAAGGTCGTGGTACTGCAGGTCGATCGCGCGCAGACGCGCGTCGTCCTCGGCGAGGTCGTAGCGATCACGGTAGCCCTGGACGATGCGTTGTTTGGCCACCCAGTCGACTCGGTCGGCGACGGCGGCGGGGTCGTCACGCACGCCGTCGAGCATCTCGCGCCACTGGTCCAGGATGAAGTTGACCTCGTTGTGATCACCCACGGCGTCCCCGCCGTGCTCGGCGACGTAGCGCTCGGCGAGCGTCCAGAGCTCGTCCTGGAAGTCCCAGGCCGTGCGCGAACGCTCGTCGACGCAGTCGACCGCCGTGTGCAGTGTTGGGTCTGCCGCGATGGCCCGTACCGCTCGAACGGGGTCGCGTGGCGCGGCCGGGAACCCCCGAAGTCCCTGGTCCTCGAGGGCGGCGAGCAGCAACGCGGTCGCCCCGAGCTTCACAGCCGTCGCGTACTGGCTGAGATTGGCGTCGCCGATGATCACGTGGAGGCGCCGAAAGCGTTCGGCGTCGCCGTGGGTCTCGTCTCGGGTATTGATGATGGGACGCTTCAGCGTCGTCTCGAGTCCGACCACCTCCTCGAAGAACTCAGCGCGTTGGCTCACTTGATAGACCGGGCGAGTCGCCCTCGGCCGATCGGTCTCGACACCGACCTTGCCGGCGCCGACGACGATCTGGCGCGAGACGAAGTGGGGTACGAGCGCGCGGACGAGGTCGCCGAACTCGACTGACCTCGCCACCAGGTAGTTCTCGTGACAACCGTAGGAGTTGCCCTTGCCGTCGGAGTTGTTCTTGTAGATGGTGATCGCCTGAGCGGGATCGAGCGACTCGTTGGCGAAACGCTGGGCGCGACGTAGCACCTCCTCGCCGGCGACGTCGAAGCGCACGGCTTCGAGGGGTGAGCGGCATTCGGGTGAGGAGTACTCGGGGTGCGCGTGGTCAACGTAGAGTCGAGCGCCGTTGGCGAGCACGGTGTTGGCGAGTTGGGTCTCGACGATCGGGGCGAAAGCCGTCAGCCCCGCCAGGCCCCGAGCGTCCACGCCGGGCGTCTCGCCCTCGAAGTCCCAGTTGATGTGGGTCATCCCCCGTTGGGCGTAGGCGTTGACAATGACGCTCGAGGCGATGATCGGGTCCTGGTCGGGTCCGCCCGTGATGCCGAACTCGGTCTCGATGCCGAGGACTTTGGCGATGGCCACCGGTCTAGAGGTACTGGCCGGTGCCGACGTGCTGGATCGACCGGCCGCCCTTGGTCTCCGCCTCCTCGCGGTTGATCAGGGTGCGGATGAAGACGATCCGCTCACCCTTCTTGCCCGAGATCCTCGCCCAGTCATCAGGGTTGGTGGTGTTGGGCAGGTCCTCGTTCTCGCGGTACTCCTGGCGGATGGACTCGAGCAGGTCATCGACACTCAGGCCGCGCGGACCACCGGCGATTTCCCGCTTGACCGCCAGCTTCTTCGCGCGACGAACAATGTTTTCGATCATCGCGCCCGACGCGAAGTCTTTGAAGTAGAGCACTTCTTTATCGCCACCCTGGTAGGTGACCTCGAGGAAGCGGTTTTCGTCGTCGACGCGGTACATCGTGCTCACCGTCTCCTCGATCATCGCGCGAATCGCCTTGTCGCGGTCACCCCCGCCGAGGCCGTGCACCACGGCGTCGTCTATCGGCAAGGACGGATGGATGTAGCGCTGGAATATCTGGGCGGCGGCCTCGGCGTCGGGACGTTCGATCTTGATCTTGACGTCGAGTCGACCGGGTCGAAGGATGGCCGGATCGATGAGGTCCTCGCGGTTGGTCGCACCGATGACGATGACGTCGCGCAGCGATTCCACTCCGTCGATCTCGGCGAGCAGTTGCGGCACGATCGTCGACTCCATGTCCGAGCTGATACCCGTGCCGCGCGTGCGAAACAGCGAGTCCATCTCGTCGAAGAAGACGATGACGGGTACACCCTCCTCAGCCTTCTCACGAGCTCGCTGAAAGACGAGGCGGATCTGACGCTCGGTCTCGCCGACGTACTTGTTGAGCAACTCGGGGCCCTTGATGTTCAAGAAGTAGGAACGCACGTTACGGTTACCACTCAACTCGCCGACCTTGGCCGACAAGGAGTTGGCTACGGCCTTGGCGATCAGGGTCTTGCCGCACCCGGGTGGACCGTAGAGGAGGATCCCCTTGGGTGCGGGAAGCTCGTACTCCGAAAACAGCGCCCGGTGCAGATACGGCAACTCGACCGCGTCGGTGATCAATTCGATCTGGGAGTCGAGACCGCCGACGTCGGCGTAGGTGATGTCGGGCACCTCTTCGAGGACCAGCGCTTCGGCCTCTTGGCGGGCGAGTTTCTCGGTGAGGAGATTCGAACGGGTGTCGAGCAGTAGCGCGTCGCCACTGCGCAGTCGTACGTCGCGCAGCGCGTCAGAGAGCTCCACGACGCGCTCTTCGTCGGCGCGTCCGTAGATCAAGACACGGCGTTCGTCGAGCACATCCTTAACGGTCACGACCTCGCCCTGTCCGTCGGGATCACGAACCCCGATGACGGTGAAGGACTCATTAAGCACGACCTCGTCCCCACGCGCCACCTGGTGGGGGTCGATCGCGGGGTGAAGCGCGACGCGCATCTTGCGCCCGGCGGCGAAGATGTCGACGGTTCCGTCGTCGTTGAAGTCGGTGAACGTCCCGTACACCGCTGGTGGCTGGGTCAACTTGTCGACTTCGTCGCGTAGCGCGCTGATCTGGTCGCGGGTCTGTTGGATCGTGATGCTCAACTTCTCGTTGTTCGAGCGCGCCTGGGCGAGGTGTCCACGTGTCTCGAGCAGCTGCTCTTCGAGCACCTCGATGCGCCGACTGTAGATCTCCAACTCGGTAAGTGGCTCGCTCACCGGGCGGCCTCGTCGCGCGACGTCATCACCGTGCTCGTCGGGCTCGTTGGCATGGAATCGGTCCATACCGTCACCCTAGACTTCCAAGGTCGTGTGCGTGATCGCGGTGCCGAGACCCCCGGTGCCCCGCTAGCATGACCAGACGAGACGAGCCCGGGAGGACGTTGGCATGAAGGTGTGGATCGACCAGGATTTGTGCACGGGCGACGGCCTCTGTGAAGAGATTTGTCCGACCGTGTTCACGCTGCTCGACGACGGCCTCGCCTACGTGAAAGAGGGCGCCGACGTAAAGAGCGCGCCCGGTGGGGCGGCAGGAGTTGCCGTCGTGCCCGCAGAGTTCGAAGACGCCGTTGTCGAGGCCTCCGAGGAGTGCCCGGGTGAGTGCATCTTCATCGAACAGGACTGACGACTAGAGCGTCGCGGAAGCGCCGGCGAGGCGACGCGCGGACGTGAGGAACCCAGTGTGGGCCACCATCCGGTGGTCGGGGCGTACCGAGCGACCGTCAATATGCCACGTACGGCGTAGGATTTCCACCGTCTCGGCCAGGCCGAATGAGTAGCGGTGCAGCGTCTCTCGTAATAGCTGAGTCTGATTGATGGTCGGCAGGTAGGCGAGCAGGATGCCCCCGGGTCGAAGCGCCGTTGCGGCGTGCTCGACGACAGCCCACGGCTCGGGCATGTCGAGCAGGATGCGGTCGAAGTCGTCGCCGTCGATGCCCTGAGTGACGTCGCGGATCTGAACGTCGTAGTGGACGTCCTCACCCAACAGGTCACGCACGTTCTGCTTGGCGTGTTCGGCGAAGTCCTCTCGGATCTCGTAGGCGGTGATGTACGCGCCAGCGCGTAGCAGGGTCATGGACAGCGCGCCGGAACCGACGCCCGCCTCGAGCACCTTCTGACCGGGGGCGATATCGGCCTGCAGGAGGATCGCGCCGAGGTCCTTGGGGTAGATCACCTGTGCGCCGCGCGGCATCTTGAGTACGACGTCGGTCAGGGTGGGGCGAAGCACGAGGAAGCTGCGCTCAGTGTTGCTCGAGATGAGTGACCCTTCGACGGCTCCGATGACGTCGTTGTGCTGGACGATGCCCGCGTGGGTGTGAAAGGCAGCGTCCGGGCGCAACGTGATGAGATAACGCCGGTCCTTCGCGTCAATCAGCATCACGCGTTCGCCGACCGCGAGCGTGGCCTTCACGATGAGTGTCGTGACGCGCGCCGTCCGAGCGAACGAGCGACGCCGTCCATGAGTCGCAGGGCAATGAGCCCGCCGAGCACTCCGGTCCACTTCTTGGAGCGTTGGGCGAGTGCCCGCGTCCCGACCAATCCGATCGCCAGTTTCAACAAGCGTGGCACTAGTGGCGACCCCGCTTGGGCCGCGACCGACGACCGCGCCAGAATCCCCAGACGTAGCCGAGCAGCAGTCCGCCCACGCCGGCGATCGCCGTGTCGGCGGGGTCGTCGGTGTGAAGCGACAGCGGATTGGCCGGTACGAACTCTCGCACGCGGTGCTCCAACTCGCGCCTGGTAGCGGAGTCGCTCACGACTTACTCTTCAGACGACGTCGAACGGAGGCGTCCGCGACGATCCGCCACGCGGTCAGGGCGAGTACCGCGATCGAGACCACCGCGACGATGAGGTAGGGCAACCACGAGAGCGAGCCATCGAGTACGCGGAATTGCTGGAGGAAGCGCAACAGTCCGATGAGCAGCATCAATGACCCGAACCCGACGAAAACGCTACCGATCGCACCGAAGGCGGCGTAACGCGCGACGTCCTTCAGCGGCTGAACCGTCTCTTCCTTCACGTAGCGGATCACGAGACCCTTGATCTCGTCGAAGTCGCGTCGCAGTGACGCGCCTCGCAGGACCTTTCGCCACGACGGAAGCTTCACGCCATCAGCCTACTCAGTGCGGTCGCGAATGACGTACGTTGAGCTCGCGCTGGCCACGGCGACATCGTCGTCGTCGACGATGCGCGCTTCGACGAAGACCACGAGCGATCCGGACTTGACCACCGTCGCGCTGCAGGTCAAGACTGAGCCGGCCAACACGGGGCGTAGGAAGGCGATCCGCAGATCCGTATTGGCCACGAGTACCTTGCGCTCCCCCACGGCGGCGACCGCCGCCGCTCCCATGGCTGAGTCGGCAACCGCGGCAAGGAAGCCACCCTGGACGGTGCCCGCCGGATTCAAGAACCGTTCATCGATGCGGGTGCGCCAAACGTGAGGGGCCCCGTCGGGCGTCGCGACCCGCGTCAACCCTAAGGTGAGGTCACAGTTGGGCGGAATCTGGAGCATGACTCAGGGTACCGGCCCCCGGGAAGTCAGTGGAAAGTTGGGTACTGTTCTAGCCATGGTCGACCACTTATTCACCGGCGCAACTGAACTCGAAGGTCGCGCGATTCGCGAGATCATGGCGTTGGCCATGGACGCGCCGGCCCAGGCCAAGTCGGGCCACAGCGGGACGGCGATGGCGCTGTCCCCGCTCGGGGTGACGCTGTTCGCTCGGCTACTGCGCCACGATCCCACTGATGCCCAGTGGGCCGATCGGGATCGGTTCATCTTGAGTTGTGGGCACGCCTCGATTCTGCAGTACGGTCTCGCCCGCGCCTTCGGCTACGACCTGGACGAGCAAGACCTGCGGGGATTCCGCCAGCCCCACTCGCGCACGCCCGGTCACCCCGAACGCGGCGTTACGCCGACCGTTGAGGTCACCACCGGCCCACTCGGACAGGGCATCGCCAACGGGGTCGGCATGGCGATCGCGGAACGGATCCTGCGCTCGGACTTCGGCGAGGATCTGGTCAATCACCGCACGTGGGTGGTAGCCGGCGACGGGTGTCTGGAGGAGGGGATCAGCCACGAGGCGGCCTCGCTCGCCGGCTCGCTGGGCTTGGACCGCCTGACGGTCTTCTATGACGACAACCACATCACGATCGATGGCCCGACGGAACTAGCCATGCACGACGACCCGGCTGCGCGCTTTCGAGCCTACGGCTGGCACGTCATCGAGCTGGGTGAGCGGGCCAACGACCTCGACGCACTCGAAGCGGCCGGCGTTGCAGCTATCGCCGAGACGGCACGACCGACGCTCGTGATCATCCGCTCACACATCGGCTTCCCGTCCCCGGTGATGATGGACCGACGAGAGGCCCACGGCTCACCCTTCAGCGCCGAGGCGATCACCCAGGTCAAGGCGATCCTCGGTGTCCCTGACGTCGCGTTCCACCTGGACCCTGAACTCCCGTCTGCCATGGTCGAGGCGCTCGCGGAACGTCGCGCCGAACACACGCGCTGGGAGGCGGCGATGGTCGCCGCCGGTGAACGGGGCGCACGTCTGCGTCGCCAGTACGACACCAACGGGGCGTTGGCCGAGGTCGGACCGGTCGACTATTTCGCCGGTGGGAGTCGTGTCGCCACGCGCAAGGCCATGCAGCGCGCAATGGACACCTGGGCGGCGCACACGCCGGGACTGACGGCTGGATCAGCCGACCTGACCGACAACACGGGCGTGGTGCTGCACGGCGCACCCCAGGGCGCATCGGCGCCGGGTGGTCGTCAGATCCACTACGGCGTTCGCGAGTTCGCCATGGGCGCCGTGCTCGTGGGTCAGGCGGCGCACGGCGGAATCCGGCCGATCGGTTCGACGTTCTTCGTCTTCAGCGACTACGCCCGACCTTCGATCCGCCTGGCCGCACTGAGCCGGGTCGGCACGCTCTTCGTGTTCACCCACGACTCGATCGGCGTTGGCGAAGACGGTCCGACCCATCAGCCGGTGGAGCACCTGATGGCCCTGCGCGCGATGCCGCAGCTCCACGTGGTGCGGCCGTCGGACGCCAACGAGACCCTCGACCTGGTGGCGGCGTATCTGGCCGACGACAATCCCCCGACCACGGCGTTGGTGCTCTCGCGCCAGGACGTGACCGTTATGAACGACGACGACCGCCGTGCGTCCAAGGCCGGTGCATCGAATGGTGGTTACGTCGTGCGCGAGTCCGAGGACGCGCGGTTCACCCTGGTCGCGACGGGTTCAGAGGTTTCGGCGGCCATTGCAGCCAGTGAACAGCTCGCCGCCGACGGGATCGTGACGCGCGTCGTCGCCATGCCGTGCTGGACCTGCTTCGAGGAGCAGCCCCGCGAGTACCGTGAGACCGTGCTTCGCCGTTCGCTACCCTCGGTATCGCTCGAGGCTGGCGCGACGCTCGGTTGGTCGCGCTACGTCGATCACGCGATCGGCATCGATTCCTTCGGACTGTCGGCGCCCGGCGACTACGTGTTCGAGTACTTCAACATTGGCGCCCAATGTCTGGTCGACCACGTCCGTGATTGGTTAGGAGCCTCGTCGTGACCCGCTTAGATGACTTGTACAACGAGGTCGGCCAGAGTCCCTGGATCGACAACATTCGACGCGACTGGCTCGACGACGGGACCCTCGCGCGCTACGTCGCTGAAGGCGTGCGCGGTGTGACCTCGAACCCCTCGATCTTCGCCAAGGCACTGTCGACCTCGACCGCCTACGACGAGCGCATCGCCGGGCTCAGCACGGATGATCCCGAGGAGGTCTTCGAACACCTCGCGGTCGATGATGTCCGTGACGCGTGTGACGTCCTGGCCGTGGTCAACGACGCGGCCCGTTCTGACTTCGTCGCCTCGCGGCGACGCTACCTCGACGGCTTCGTCTCACTGGAGGTCTCGCCACGTTTGGCTCACGACACCCAAGCCACGATCGCCGCGGCCCGTCGACTGGCCGCGGCCGTCGGGCGACGCAACGTCATGATCAAGATTCCGGCCACCATCGCCGGCCTTGAGGCGATCAGTACGGTCCTCGGCGACGGTATCAACGTGAACGTCACCCTGATCTTCTCGATTGATCGGTACCGAGCGGTGATGGATGCTTGGGCGAGCGGGCTCGAACTCGCGATCGAGCATGGTCACGAGATTGCAGACATCGCGAGCGTCGCCTCGTTCTTCGTGTCGCGAGTCGACGTCGCGGTGGATCAACTGCTCGAACCAGATGATCCTCGTCGTGGCACGATCGCCGTCGCGCAGGTGGCACGGGCCTACGCGGCATTCACGGAAGTGGTCGGCTCGGCGCGCGTTCAGTCGCTTCTCGCGCGCGGCGCCCAGGTGCAACGACCCCTGTGGGCGTCGACCTCGACCAAGAACCCGGCCTATGACGACCTGCTCTACGTCAACTCCATCGCCGCAGATGAGACGGTCAACACGATGCCCGACGCCACCTTGGCCGCGGCGCTCGCCCGGGGCTCCTACGACGACTCGATCCTTCGTGACAGCGCCCGCACGGCCTCGGCGATCGCGACCCTGGACTCGCTCGCACCGACGGTGGACCTTGCGGCGGTGACCCAGCGACTCGAAGACGAGGGCGTCGCGGCCTTCATTGCCTCCTATGAGGAGCTGCTCGAAACCGTGCGCACGAAACTGGCTGGACCATCGGCCTGAGTTAGGGCTGGGCGTCGCCCGTAGGGTGGCCAAGCGACGCAAGTAGGATGCACCCATGACGAAGCATTCTCACGATGGCGTCGTGTCGGACCTGGTCAACGCGACCGCCGCCGACGTGGCGCCCGCTGCCGTCGATCTTGCGCGACGGGCCCACGGTCACGTGGTCACCTACTCCCCCAAGGTCTTCATCCCCCTGACCAAGTTGTGTCGCGATCGATGTGGTTACTGCACCTTCGCCCAGGCGCCCGCGCACGTGAGTGCCCCGTATCTGTCGCTCGACGAGGTCATGGCCATCGCTCAGGCGGGACGCGACGCGGGGTGCACTGAGGCGCTCTTCACCCTTGGCGAACGACCCGAACTTCGCTATGACGAGGCCGCGCGCTGGCTCGCCGCCCGGGGCTACCGTTCGACGGTCGACTACCTCGCCACCGCCGCCCAAATGGTCCTCGACGGAACGGGACTATTACCCCACATCAACGCTGGCGCGCTCTATCACCACGAGCTCGACCAGCTGCGCGCTTCCTCGATCTCTCAAGGCATGATGCTCGAATCACTCGCCACCTTGGACGCACACCGATTGTCGCCAGACAAGGATCCTGAGCGACGTCTGGACACCTTGGGCTTCGCGGGAAAACTACGGATCCCCTTCACCACGGGTCTCCTGGTGGGGATTGGCGAGTCGCGCGCGGACCGGATCGAGGCGCTGCACGCCATACGCACCTCCCACCTCGAGTACGGTCACGTCCAAGAAGTCATCATCCAGAACTTCTTACCCAAGGCGCGCACCGCGATGGCCCACGAGCCCGCGGCGAGCGACGAGGAGTTCCACTGGACGATCGCGGCAGCGAGGATCCTGCTTCCCGACGACGTGCATCTCCAGGCGCCACCCAATCTCAGCGACGATCCGGCGGGTCTCTTGGACTACGGCATCGACGACTTCGGTGGTATCTCACCGGTCACCATCGATCACGTGAATCCCGAGCGCGCCTGGCCGGCCGTTGGGATCCTGCGACGTCAGGTCGAGCTGCGCGGACTGCACCTGGTACCGCGTCTCGCTATCTATCCGGAGCACCTCGGTCGTCACGAGGAGTTCGTGCACGAGCACGTGCGACCGTTCATGCTGGCGAGCGCAGACTCCACGGGGCTCGCTCGCGATGACGCCTGGGCCTCGGGCGCCGAGACGCCACCGCCGGAGGCCCCAGTGTCACGGGTGCACACCTCGGCGGTCGAGGAGATCCTCGCGCGCTACGAACCCGGGTACCCCCTCGACCACACGGAGCTCGTCACTTTGCTCAACGCCCGCGGCGGGGACTTCAACGCCGTCGTCGAGCTCGCCGATGACGTGCGACGACGTCTGGTGGGCGACGAGATCACCTACGTCGTCAACCGCAACATCAACTACACCAACGTCTGCACCTTCAAGTGCAGATTCTGCGCCTTCTCCAAGGGTCCACTCTCGCTTAACCTGCGCGGCGACCCCTACCTGCTCGGACTCGACGAGATTGCCGATCGCGTTCGAGAAGCCGAGGAGCGTGGCGCGACCGAAGTCTGTCTCCAAGGCGGCATCCACCCGAACTTCGACGGCGACTACTACCTCGACGTCGTGCGCGCGGTGCACGAAGCGTCCCCGACGATGCACATCCACGCCTTTAGCGCCCTCGAGGTCTTCGAGGGCGCGCGGCGTAATAACGAGGACCTCGAGTCTTACCTGACCCGACTCCGTGACGCGGGCTTAAAGACGTTACCCGGCACCGCTGCGGAGATCCTCGACGACAACGTGCGCGCGATCCTGTGCCCGGACAAGCTGAACACCCAGCAGTGGCTCGACGTGCACCGGGCCGCCCACCACGTCGGTCTGCACTCGAACATCACGATCATGTTCGGCGCCGTCGAGGGTGCCGAGCAGTGGGCGACCCACTTGCTCGTGACCCGCGACCTGCAGCTCGAGACGGGCGGGTTCACCGAGTTCGTCCCACTGCCGTTCGTCCACATGGCGACGCCTCTCTTCCTACGCGGTCGAGCGCGCAAGGGCCCGACGTTCCGTGAGGCCGTCCTCATCCACGCGGTCGGGCGGCTGCACTACGCGACCCTGATCGACAACATCCAAGTCAGCTGGGTGAAGATGGGCATCGACGGCGTACGTCGCGTACTCGGTGCCGGCGCGAACGACCTCGGCGGGACTCTGATGGACGAGAACATCTCGCGCGCCGCCGGTGCCGTCCACGGCCAAGAGCTCGACGTCGCCCACCTGCACGAGCTGGTCGCCCCGCTCGGTCGGCCGTTGATCCAACGCAGCACGCTCTATCAGGCACTGTGACCGACCCGGCCGTGGAGGCCTTCCTCAGCGAAAGTGGGCTAGTCGACGTCGCCAGTGACGTCGAACTAGCGCGGGTCCGGGACTTACTCGAGGACGTCTCGTTGCTCGTCCAGTCGGGTCATGACGTGCGCGACCTACGAGTCGCCGCGACCGCGATGCGCGAACTACTCATCGCCGCGCGACTGTTCTCGCCGTGGCGTGATCGACCGAAGCTCACAGTCTTTGGTTCAGCGCGCACGCCGGCCACTTCGCCCCTCTACGCGATGGCGCGCTCGTTGAGTGCGCGCATGGCTGCGCGTGGGTGGATGACCGTCTCGGGCGCCGGACCCGGGATCATGCAGGCCGCGGCCGAAGGGGCCGGACTCGACGACACACTCGGCGTGAACATCACGTTGCCCTTCGAGCAGAGCTCCAACCCTTACGTCGACGCCGAGAGTCGACTGGTGGAGATGAAGTACTTCTTCACGCGAAAGGTCGCCCTGACCAAGGAGTCACTGGCCTTCGTGTTCTTCCCCGGCGGGCTGGGCACGATGGACGAGGTTTTCGAGATCCTCACGCTGCTGCACACCGGCAAGGGCGGACCCGCACCGGTGCTGTTGGTTGACACCGCCGAGGGAACGTACTGGGAGTCGTGGCAACGGTTCATTGACGAGTCGGTCATTGATATGGGTTATCTCGACGAGGACGCGGCGGTCCTGTTCAAGCTCTGCCACTCACTCGACGAGGTTGAGCGTGAGATCGACCACTTCTACACGAACTTCACCGAGTTCACATTGTCCTCGGGGCGCGGTCGGATCGGGTTGCGACGTCCGCTCGCGATCGAGGAGTGCGCCGTTCTCGAGCATCGCGTACCCGAACTCGCCACGGGCGATGGTCTGCACACGGAGGCGAACGCCCTAACCTTCGACTTCGATGGTCGTCGCTACGTCGAGCTTCGTCGGCTCATCGACGCTGTTAACGATCTGGGCTGATCGACAGGTCGGCCTTCCCACGGTGGCACCACCGACGAGCGCGGTGTGCTGACGAGTCATCCACTGGCCTCTGGGCGCGTGACGGGTTCCGCCGCACCGCCGTGGTGGCCTTGTATCCGCGTGAAGCACGGTTAGTCGGGCAGTCCTCGCAGGATCGCCTCAGCCTTTTGTAGGCTCCGTCGCACGCGGGCGAGTTGGCGCTCGACGTCACGCGCCGAATTGTCGTCGTCACGCAACTGCGCTCGAACGGCATCGAACACGGCGTCGCTCACGCGCTCTTCGAGCGTCGCGATCTCGTCGGCGAGCGCCGAGAAGGACGTCACGACGCGAGCGTCTCGACGTTCAACTCTCCTGCGGCGAACTGTGCGCGCAGCACCTTCTTGTCGAACTTGCCGACGCTGGTCTTGGGGATCGAGTCGACGAAGGTCCAGTGCTCGGGCAGCCACCACTTGGCGACGCGGGTCGCGAGGAAGTCACGCAGTTCCGTGGCGCTCGCGCTCGCCCCTGGTCGAAGCACCACGCAGCACAGGGGGCGCTCCTGCCACTTGTCGTCGGGCACGGCGATGACCGCAGCCTCAAAGACCGCCGGGTGGGCCATGACGGTCCCCTCGAGCTCGACCGAGCTGATCCACTCGCCACCGGACTTGATCACGTCCTTGGTACGGTCGCTAATCACCATGAAGCCCTCGTGATCGAGCGTGCCGATGTCGCCGGTGCGTAGCCACCCGTCGTGGAACCGCTCAGGGTCGTCCACGCCGAAGTAGGAACCGGTGATCCACGGGCCGCGGATCTCGAACTCGCCTACGGTCTGGCCGTCGTTGGGCAGGACCGAGCCGTCGTCG
Organism: Actinomycetes bacterium; assembly: GCA_021793515.1. Classification (GTDB taxonomy): domain Bacteria; phylum Actinomycetota; class Acidimicrobiia; order Acidimicrobiales; family RAAP-2; genus RAAP-2. Next base: position 52,398 of record JAJYSP010000004.1, read on the forward strand.
TCGGTGATGCGCATCTCGACGCCCGCGACCACACGGCCGGCCTTGGCGCGATAGTCGATCTCCTCGTCCGGCGGCGTGCCGAAAGGTGGGATCGAGACCGCAGCGAGCGGGCTCGTCTCGGTCATCCCCCACCCCTGGACCATGTTGCGGCCGTAGCGGTCGCGGAAGGCCTCGATCATGGAGCGCGGCACAGCTGAACCTCCGGCGAGTATCCCGCGCATCGAGGAGAAGTCGGCGTCGGCGTCATTCTCCGCGGCGCGCAAGACGTCGTTCCACACCGTGGGTACGCCGAGTGAGATCGTGGGTCGTAGCTCGCGGATCATCTTCACGATGGGTTCACCCTGGAGGAACATCTGGGGCATGATGAGCTCGGTGCCGGCGAAGAAGGCGGTGTAGACGGCGCCCCACGCGTTGACGTGGAACATCGGCACGATGAGGAGGCACCGGTCCTTCTCGGACAGTCCGATCGAGTTCGCGCTCGTCGAGGCGAGTGAGTGCAGCCAAATCGACCGGTGCGAGTAGACGACGCCCTTGGGATTGCCCGTGGTGCCCGACGTGTAGCACATGATCGCCGCAGACTTCTCGTCGAGGTCGGGCCAGGCGAAGCCCGGGGATTCGGCCTTGATGAAGTCCTCGTAGTCGATGGTCTCGCCCAGCGCGCCGCTCTCGTCGGGGCCGTTGACGATGATGTGCTTGACCGTGGGGATCTGGTCGCGCACCTTGGCGAGTAGCGGGATCAGGGTGTGGTCGACGATGATGACCTGGTCCTCGGCGTGGTTGATCACGAAGGCAAGTTGTTCGGGGAAGAGCCGGATGTTGAGGGTGTGCAGCACCGCGCCCATAGCGGGCACGGCGAGATACGCCTCCATGTGGACCTGGTTGTTCCACATGAAGGTGCCGACGCGGTCCCCGTCGCCGATCCCGAGTCGGCGAAGCGCCGCGGCGAGTTTTTCGGCGCGGTTCACGATCTCGGTGAAGGACGCTTCCTGTACACCAGTGGCGGTCACCGTGTAGACGGTCTTGTCGGCGTAGAGCCACTCGCCGTGTCGAATGATGCCACTGATGAGCAGTGGTGAGTCCTGCATCGTGCTTTGCATGTCGTCTCCGTTCCCCTGGGACGATGCTACAAAGTCCGAGGGACTCGTGTTACCAGGAGGTTCGATAGGGCGCCACCGGCGCGGGTAGGGCGGTCTCGCCCATCAGATGGGCGTCGACCGCCGCGGCCGCGCTGCGCCCCTCGGCGATCGCCCAAACGATCAAGCTCTGGCCACGAACCGCGTCACCGCACGCGAAGACCGGTGCCTCACCGTTGAGGGGCGTGCGCCAGGCGTCGTCGACCCGCAACGTTGCACGCTCGGTCACGAGGGATGCGTCAGAGATACCGAGGGTCGCCAACTCGGGTCCCGTAAAGCCGGCGGCGATCAGCACCAGGTCCGCCTCGATGGTCTCGGACTGACCGGTGTCGCGGTGGGTCAGGACCGCGGCGGTCACCGCCGTCTCGCCGAGAAACTCGACCGTCTCGGTGGCAAAGACTCGTTCGCCGCCCTCATCGTGCGCGGAGGTGACCTTAAAGACCCGCGGCATCGTGGGCCAGGGTTGGTCGGCCGGTCGGTGGTCTGGCGGACGCTCGAGAATCTCGATCTGGGTCACCGAACGCGCGCCCTGGCGATGGGCGGTGCCGAGGCAGTCCGCACCGGTGTCACCGCCGCCGAGGATCAGAACGGCCCGGCCGTGGGCGTCGATCGGGCTGGTGGTCTGGGTCGCGACGGCCCGATTTGACGCCTCGAGATAGGTCATGGCGGGCATGACCCCTTCGAGGTCCGAACCGGGTACCGGGATAAGACGTGGCGTGGTCGAGCCGACGGCGAGCAGCACGGCGTCGTATCGCTCTTGCAGGACACCGAGCGGCGTGCCCGCCGGGCCGATCGTGCTCGAGGTGACAAACGTGATTCCCGCGTCGACCATGGCCTCGAGACGACGGTCGAGGACGGCCTTTTCGAGTTTGAAGGCGGGTATCCCGTAGCGCAACAGCCCCCCGATGGCGTCGGCGCGTTCGTAGACCGTCACGGCGTGACCAGCGCCGCGCAGCTGAGCCGCGGCCGCGAGCCCGGCCGGACCCGAACCGACGACCGCGACACGCCGTCCACTCTCGTGTGACGGCACGCGTTGCACGGGCAGGCCGAGCGCGTAGGCGTGTTCGGCGACCTCGTACTCGACGCGCTCGATCGTGACTGCCTCGTCACCGACGGCCAGCACACAGGCCGACTCACAGGGGGCTGGACAGAGCCGGCCGGTGAACTCGGGGAAGTTGTTGGTGGCAAAGAGCTGGGCAGCCGCGACGTCCCAGCGCTGACGGTAGACCGCGTCGTTGAAGACGGGAATTCGGTTGCCGAGCGGACAGCCCTGGGTACAGAACGGGATACCACAGTCCATGCACCGTGCGGCCTGCACTGAGATCTCGTCGTCGCGCTGGGCCTCGTAGACCTCACGCCAATCGCGCAGGCGCACGGCGACGGGTCGGTAAGCGGGTCCACGGCGGGGGTACTCGAGGAATCCGGTGGGCTTACCCATTTCGCTGCTCGTCCCTCGCGCGCTGGTACTCCGAGGTCTCGATGCGCACGAAGTCCATTCGCGCCACACGCCACGTCTCGAGTATCTGTCCAGCGACCGGTGAGCCCGTCTCAGCGTGATAGCACTCAAGCAGGGTGCGCAAGGTCGTCTCATCGTCGAACTCGAGTGGGTCGACCTCGTAGACCCCGGCGCTCAGGACGTCATAGACGCGTCGTCGCGGGTCGTAGAGGTAAATGGTGCCACCCGACATCCCCGCCGCCAGATTTCGTCCGACGTCGCCGAGGATCGTCACGACGCCGCCCGTCATGTACTCGCCGGCGTGGTCACCCGTGCCCTCAACGACAATCGTCGCGCCGGAGTTGCGCACGCCGCAGCGCTCGCCCACGACGCCGCTGACGAACAGGTCACCGGCCGTCGCACCGTAGCCGATCACGTTGCCCGCGATGATGTTCTCGCTGCGCAGAAAGACCGACTCACTCGGTGGCTGGACGATGATGCGTCCGCCCGAGAGACCCTTACCCACGTAGTCGTTGCAGTCCCCGAAGAGGCGGATCGTGATGCCGTGGGGCAAAAAGGCGCCGAGGCTCTGGCCGGCCGACCCCTCGAGGCGCAGTGTGATGGTGTCCTCGGGCAACGTCTCGGCGCCGAGTAGGCGCGTGATGGCACTGCCGGTCAGGGTGCCCACCGTTCGATTGACGTTCTCGATTCGCCCCTCGTAGACGTAGGGCGTTCGTTCGCGCGCGGCGAGAAGGGCGGCGTCGAAGAACTTCCAGTCGAGCGCGTCTTCGAGCCCGTGGTCCTGGCCAATTCGGTGGTGACGCTGTTCCTCGGGCACGGCGTGCAGGAGCGCCGAGAGGTCGACGCCGTGATCGGTGGCGGCGCGCTCGTCGACCACCAGGTGCGAGGGGTCGCCGATCAGCTCATCCAGGCTGTGCAGTCCTAGCTGGCTCAGGTATTCGCGGACCTCGGTGGCGATGAACTCGAAGAAGTGCTCGACGAACTCGGGCTTGCCGGTGAAGCGCTCACGTAGGACGGGGTTCTGGGTCGCAATGCCCACGGGGCAGGTGTCGAGGTGGCAGACGCGCATCATCACACAGCCCGACACCACGAGCGGCGCGGTCGCGAACCCGAACTCCTCGGCGCCCAGCATGGCGGCGATCACGACGTCACGGCCGGTCTTTAACTGACCGTCGACCTGGAGCACGACGCGGCTGCGCAGCCCGTTGGCGGCGAGTGTCTGGTGAGCCTCGGTGAGACCGATCTCCCACGGTGTGCCGGCGTGCTTGAGCGACGTGAGCGGCGCCGCGCCGGTGCCCCCGTCGTGACCCGAGATCAACACGACGTCAGCGTGCGCCTTGGCGACGCCCGCGGCGATGGTCCCCACGCCTTGCTCACTGACGAGCTTGACGTGGATCCGCGCCCGGTCGTTCGCGTTCTTCAGGTCGTAGATGAGTTGGGCGAGGTCCTCGATCGAGTAGATGTCGTGGTGCGGGGGCGGTGAGATGAGCCCGACGCCCGGCGTCGAATGACGAGTCGCGGCGATCCAGGGGTAGACCTTGGAGCCGGGGAGCTGGCCGCCTTCACCGGGTTTTGCGCCTTGGGCCATCTTAATCTGGAGGTCGTCGGCGTTGACGAGGTACCGGCTGGTCACACCGAAGCGGCCGGAGGCGACCTGTTTAATCGCGGAGCGACGGTTCTGACGTGGATCGCTCGTGTCGAACCGATCCTCGTCCTCACCACCTTCTCCGGTGTTGGACTTGGCCCCAAGTCGGTTCATCGCGATGGCGAGCGTGGTGTGCGCTTCCTCGCTGATCGAACCGTAGGACATCGCCCCGGTCGAGAATCGCCGGACGATCGACGACACGCTCTCGACCTCCTCCAGTGGCGTCGGCGTGGTCGCTGGGCGCAGGTCGAGCAGCGAACGCAACGTCATGCGCCCGCGCGTCTGGTCGTCCACGAGCGTGGTGTACTCCTTAAACAGGTCGTAGCGCCCCTCGCGGGTGGCGTGCTGGAGCTTTTGGACCGTGTGAGGGTTGAAGAGGTGGAGTTCGCCGTCGCGACGCCACTGGTACTCCCCCGCGTTGGCGAGTGCCTCGGTGGGTGACTCGGTTGCGTAAGCGGCGCGATGCCAGGTCAAGAGGTCCTTGGCGATGCGCTCGATTCCGGTGCCTCCGACGCGCGACGCGAAACCCGGGAAGTAGTTCGCGAGCAACGTGTCATCGAGCCCGACGGACTCGAACAGTTGGGAGCCCACGTAGCTCGCCACCGTGCTCACGCCCATCTTGGACATGACCTTCACGAGGCCCTTCGTGAGGGCCTTCGCGTACTGGTAGCGCGCCTCGTAGGCGCTGCGTTGATCGATGTCGCCACGGTCCACCAGTGCGTCGATCGTTTCGTAGGCGAGGTACGGGCACACCGCGGACGCTCCGAAGCCCACGAGCAGCGCGACGTGGTGCACTTCACGGACGTCACCCGCTTCGAGGATGAGCGCCGCGCGGGTGCGCAGGTGCTCGGCGACGAGTCGATGGTGGACCGCTGAGACCAGCAGGAGGCTCGGGATCGCCGCATGGGATGCGCTCGTATTGCGGTCCGAGAGGATGACGAGGTTGGCGCCACCGCGCACGGCCGCCACCGTCTGATCGGCGATGTGTTCGATAGCAGCGGCGAGGCGCTCGCCGTCACTCGCGGGCCCCTCGACGGGGAACAGGCCATCGAGGGCGACCGGTGAGAATCCGTCGACGTGGTCGTTCTCATTCACGTAGCGCAACTTCGCCAGGTCCTCGATGCTCAGTACCGGCGAGGACAGCACAATTTGGTGGCAGTGCGTCGGAGACTCGCTCAGCAGATTGTCTTCGCCGCCGATGGTGACGCGCGTCGAGGTGACGAGCTCCTCGCGAATGGCGTCGAGGGGTGGATTGGTGACTTGTGCGAAGAGTTGACTGAAGTAGTCGAAGATTGACCGTGGCCGCTGCGACAAGACCGGCAGCGCGCTATCAGAACCCATCGATCCGATCGGCTCCTCGCCGACTTGGGCCATGTGGCGCATGATGAGCCGTAGGTCCTCGTCGCTGTAGCCGAAGTTGCGTTGACGTTGGCGCACGGAGGCGTAGCTCGGCAGCAGCATCGGGCGCGCGTCGAGGTCCTCGAGGGTTACTTGCTGGTCGCGGAGCCACTCGCCGTAGGGGGCACGGCCCGCGAGACCGGACTTGACCTCGTCGTCGTCAACGATGCGACCTTCGGCCAGGTCGACGAGGAAGACGCGACCGGGCTGGAGGCGACCCTTGCGGATCACTGACGCCGGGTCGATGGGTAGTACCCCGACCTCGCTCGCGAAGATGACTCGGTCGTCGTTGGTCACCCAGTAGCGAGCCGGTCGCAGGCCGTTGCGGTCGAGCACTGCGCCAACGACCGTGCCGTCACAGAACGTGATCGACGCGGGACCGTCCCAGGGTTCCATCAGCGCCGCGTGGTAACGATAGAAGTCGCGGCGTCGCTCATCCATCGCCGTGGAGCGTTCCCACGCCTCGGGGATCATCATGAGGATGGCGTGAGGCAACGTGCGCCCGCCGCGCACCAGGAGCTCGACGACCTCGTCGAAGCTCGCCGAGTCACTCATCGACTCGGTGATGATGGGCGTGAGCTCACCGAGGTCGACGGGCAGTGTCGGAGCGCGCAGCGTCGTCTCGCGGGCGTGGATCCAGTTACGGTTGCCGCGGATGGTGTTGATCTCGCCGTTGTGGGCGATGTAGCGGAACGGTTGGGCGAGCTCCCAGCGTGGCAGGGTGTTCGTCGAGAAACGGCTGTGCACGACGGCGACTGCCGACTGCAACGTCGGGTCGGTGAGGTCGAGGAAGTATCGGCGTAGCTGGGGGGCGCTCAGCATGCCCTTGTAAATCAATACGTTCGCTGAGCACGAGGCGCCGTACACCCCCCCGCCGTGTTCGACCAATCGACGCAGGCAGAACAGCGAATCTTCGAGCTCGCGCGTCGACATTGTCTCGACACCACGAAACAGTTGCATGACAAAACCCGGCTCGCTCGCCGCCGAGGTTGCACCAAGGATTGACGAGTTAACTGGGACCTCGCGCCAGCCGAGACCGGTCAGACCAACGCGCGCCGCGGCGTCGGCGATGGCACCGCGGACTTCCTCGGTGTTGCGCGTTCGCTCGATCATCCAGTGAGCGACGCCGTACTCGCCGACGGGCGGCACCACGTCGAACCACGTCCGTATCGCCGCATCGGGAAGCTGTAGGAGGACCCCCGCGCCGTCACCGGAGTCGGGGTCAGCACCCGTGGCCCCGCGGTGCTCGAGATTCTCGAGGATCGTCAGTGCGTCGGTGACGGTCTGGTGGCTCGGACGGCGTGTCAAGTCCGCGATCATCCCGACGCCACACGCGTCGTGCTCGAAAGAGGGGTCGTAGAGGGTTCTTGTCATAGCGTCACCTAACGGGGCAGCGCTGACCCGAGGCCACTATACCGAAGAACGAAGCCACGCCTGCGACGTACGCTGAGAGGGTGACACAAGAACATCCTTCCGTAGTGATCGTCGGCGCTGGGATCATCGGCCTCGCCACGGCTTTCCGACTGGCGCGGCGCGGTCACGCCGTCACGCTCTTTGATCCCGAACCGGCGTCGGGGGCGACCTACGCCGCCGCCGGCATGATCGCGCCGACCGCCGAGATTGCGCCCGGCGAGGAGGAGAATTACCGCTTTCAACGCGGTGCTATCGACGCCTGGCGCGAGATGGCCAGCGAGATCGAAGCGGTCACCCGTCGACGCGTCGCCATCGTGCAGACCGGCACACTGATCGTCGGTTGGGACGCGAGTGATCGTCGCCTGATCGACCAGTTTCGCTCCGTGGCCACGGAGTTCGGCGCGCCGATGCGCGACGCCACGCGTGACGGCGAACCCGAGCTCTTCGAGGGACTCACGGCACGAATCAGCGAGGGCCTGGTGATGGCCGAGGATGGGTGGCTTGACCCCGATGAAGCGGTCTCGTGCCTGATGGAAGCGAACGAAGCCCTCGGTGTACGGCTCGTGCGTGAGCGTGTCCGGCTCGCGGGTGCGAGCCACGACGGTGTCGAGGTCGAGACCGAATCGGGACGCACGCTCGCGGACTACGGCGTCGTCACGACGGGTGCGAACGGACTGCCCGACGGGCTGACGGTCCCCAAGTCGCCAACGGTTCGACCGGTGCGTGGCGTGACTGTTCGGGTACGGAGTCTCGACCGAAGTGCACTGCCCACGGTACGGGCCTACGTGCGAGGACGCGCCTTCTACATGGTCAGTCGACCGGGTGGCTACTGCGTGCTCGGTGCCACCGCCGAGGAGAAGTCCCAGCCCTTGGTGGAGGTCGGTGAACTCCAGCGATTGCTTCGCGACGGGCTCGATATCGTGCCGGAGTTGGAGGCCGCTCCCTTGCTCGAGATTCGTAATGGACTGCGTCCGGCTACGACGGACCTCCGACCGTTTTTCGTCGCGCTGGAGGAGCGGGGTTGGTCGTGGTCGTCGGGTCACTATCGCCACGGAGTCACCCTTGCACCACTCGCGGCCTTGGATGCCCTGAGCGCGATCAAACCGTCGTGATCTCGGTGAACGGTGTCGACCACGACCTCGCCGGCCGATCGGTGCGAGTCGTCTTGGACTCCCTCGACATCAACGGGCGCGGCATCGCGGTGGCGATCGACGGCGAGGTCGTCAGCAAGAGCCGGTGGGAATCGACGACAATCGAAGACGGAGCAATCGTCGAGATAGTGACGGCGGTCGCCGGTGGATAGGAGAGAGATGTCAAACACCGAGTTACTCAACGCCCTCGATGAGCGGATTCTCGAGGCGCTACGGGCCAAGGCCACCGGTGAGACGGTCGCGTTCCTCTTCGAGGCGCGAGCGTGGCTCACCAATCCGGACCAGCCACACGGGGCGCACCGCCAGTCGGCGTAGAGGCGACCGGCTATCATGGAACGCTCACGGGCTGTGGCTTAGTTTGGTCTAGAGCGCTCGGCTGGGGGCCGAGAGATCGGGAGTTCAAATCTCCCCAGCCCGACCAAAGCGTGTGGGCACGTGGTGCTCAGTGTGTTCATTTTGTGCGGTTCGTCGGTACTCTGTTGAACGGCCATCGTCGAACTGGGATCGAGAGCCGACAGACGGATTTTCGAGGCGAACCGGTCGTACATCTTCGGCCACGCAACTTCTTTGTTCCGTGGAGACTCTGTCGAGTCCAGGACGCAGTAAGTCTGCCGCTCAGCGGTTTACACGTTCGAAGCCATCCGAGGGCGATCTCGTCCGAGACGGTGCCGCTCATTGCTACGTGCAAGATGCATCGGTGACCGATGTAGTGAGGTCGATGACGAAGAAGACCGCAGAAGGCGTTTCTCGCGTTACCGGCGTTGCCCACTTGATACTCACAAGCTTGGCCGATGGAGAGAAGCACGGCTATGCCCTCACTCAGGACGTCATGCAATTCTCGGGCATTCGCATTGCTCCGGGCAGTCTCTATGAGGCCCTCGCTCGACTCGAAGGTCAAGGCCTGATTGAGCCGATTACGTCGACCGACCGACGACGCCCCTACCGGTTGACCGCTGCGGGTGCCGCCGTGCTCGATGAATTTCTCAGTGCCCAGGAGCAACTCGCAAGTGAGGGACGACGTCGTCTCTGTGCGTCATGGCGTTTCTCGTGAGTCGTGAACACCTCGAAACTGGTTCGGCGACGACCAGGCGTGCGCAGGGTTACCTACGCTGGTACCCGCAGGCGTGGCGCGAGTGTTACGGCGAGGAGTTCGTCGCCCACCTCGAGGCCGAGTTGCTCGAGCGGCCCGTCTCAGTTCTACGAACTGTCGACATCGTTGGACACGGGTTTCTGGCGCGACTCTCGTTTCAGCGCGGACTACGGGTTGCGGTGTGGGCGACGACGGCGTTTGTGCTCGTTGCGGCCGTCGCCGTGGGTGCAATAGTTCTGACGCAGTATTGGGCGCCAGTCTCCATAACGAGCGGCGCTGGTGGTGTGTCTGGTGTCGGACTCCTCGCGCGGCCAAACCAGATCAACGATGTTGCACTCAACTTCTCCACTCGTTCACACGCATCGGTGCGGATCATGTCGATTGCGGTGCTACCGCTGCGAGGCTTTCGTGTACCCGAAGTCGTCGGTGTCGCGTTCGCACCCCACGCGAGTGAACTCATTAATGCGCGTGGCTGGCCTGTCCGGCTACCCAAGGGAGTCACGCCGCGGGCTGAAGGAGATACTCCGCTTGCGCCAGCGATAGGGGCGACCGTCAACTTGGCACGTACGAATGTCCTGTGGCTCGGTCTACGCGTACCGACTTTGCACCACGCCTACGCGGTCGATGGATTACGGGTGACCTACGAACGTCGTGGCGTCAGTCACACGATGACGATCAACCAGTCGACCGCGCCCGACGTTATTTGCGCCAATTCATCGAGCTCCGGACAGCTCCCAACATGGTGCGCACAGGAAATCACAGCCGCAGGAGCGATTGCATCGCTATCTGCGGCCGGGAACCCGGCTCAACCATCGCCAGCCACAGTGGCCAGATTCGTCGCCCAACTCGCCTTGAGCGAGGCGCAAGCCACGGGGCACCGCGCACCGACCATTGGTGACGTACGGCGGTTGGCTGCTCGATTCTTTCCCGTCACTCATGGCGACGCGATCCAATCCGTCACCGGTCTCGTCAACGCCGGTAAACCTGAGTGGCGCTTTGTCATTCGAGGTTCGTCAAGCACCTCGACCTCGGTACATTGCACGAACCGAGGTCGAGTCACTGCTGGCGGCGGCATCATTGCGATCGCGGTTGTGACCTGTCCATCGCAGCGGTGAGAGCAGCCTTCTCGCCTTCTCCCTCCTAGGCGCAACTCCTTGCACGAGTGACGTGTGGGAGCACCTATTCGTGCGCCGAATTGTCGTCGTACATGAGAGTCCGGCCAGTCGGAGTGCGCGTGAGAGGTTCGGCCGCTCTCATCATGTTCGAGGCTCCCAGCGCCTGGAGGTGACGATTCGCTGACGGTAAGTGCGTCAGCGTCGGTTTCGAGTGGAGTGACCTACTCGGCGTGGTTGCGAAGCGTGCCGAGGCCGACGATCGTGGTCACCACGTTGTCACCGGAGCGCAGGAAGACCGGCGGCTTCTGGCCTTGACCGACTCCGTGTGGGCTACCGGTGAAGATGAGGTCACCGGGCCGCAGCTCGCAGACGGTCGAGACGTACGAGACGATCTCGGGCACGTGGAAGACCATGTCGTGGGTCGTCGAGTCCTGGAACGTGACCCCGTTCACCCGGCACACGATCTCGAGGTCGTTCGGGTCGGGCACCTCATCGCGCGTGGTGATCCACGGACCGACCGGCGCGAAGTTCCGATGCGACTTGCCCAAGCTGAACTGCGCTGGTGAGCCGGACATCTGCAGGTCACGGTCACTCACGTCTTGGCCCACGCAGTAGCCGGCGAGCGAGTCCAGTGCTTCGCCGACGGCTATGTCACGTCCACCGCGTCCGACGACGAGCACGAGCTCAGCCTCCCAGTCGGTACGCGGGGAGACAATGGGGAACGTCGCGTTCGCGCCCGCCAGGCACGACGCGAACTTCGCGAAGATCATCGGCTGAGACGGTGGCGTGAGGCCCATCTCGGCGGCGTGGGTGCGGTAGTTGAGCCCGACGGCGAAGATCTGACTCGGGGCGTCCACAACCGGTCCAAGCCGTCCACTTCGCTCGAGTTCGTCCGCGGCGATCGCTTCGGTGACTGCCGGCGACTCGAGCGCGAACCACGACTGCAGGTCTGCGAGCTGTGCGAGTACCTCACGTGTCGAGGCGGCGAAGCGCCCGTTGGATACTGCCGCGATGTCTACGAAACCCTCATCGAGGACGATCACCGCACGGCCATCAACGTTCGCTATACGCACGAGTCTCCTTACCGGTCAAATTCGTTCCGACCAGTTTACCGAGGCTCACGTGGTGCAAAATCCGGCCGAGACGACCGGTAGATTGAAGACTCACCTCGATTGAAGGACGTCGCGTGTCTCATCTCTTCTCGCCGATCACGATTGGTCACTGCACCGTGAAGAATCGCGCGTGGGTGAGCGCCATGTGTCAGTACTCGGCGAAGGACGGCGTGGTCGGCGACTGGCATCGCGTCCACCTCGGCGTCTTCGCCACCGGTGGAGCGGGACTGATCATGGCCGAGGCGACTGCGGTCGAGCCGGCCGGAAGGATCTCACTCAGCTGCCCCGGTCTGTGGAACGACGAACAGGTCGCGGCGTGGCGCCCGGTAGTGGACTTCGCCCACGAGTACGGTGCCACGATTGGCATCCAACTTGCGCACGCTGGACGCAAAGGCTCGACGCTCGCCCCATGGGCCGACCGCGCCCACGCGAGCCTCGAGGATGGTGGGTGGCAGACGGTGGCACCGAGTGCGATCGCCTTCGCGGGCTACCCCGAGCCCCGCGCACTTGAGGTCGACGAGATCGAGCGGCTCGTGGAGGACTTCGCCGATGGCGCAAGCCGCGCGCGCGCGGCCGGGTTCGATCTCGTCGAGATCCACGCCGCGCATGGTTATCTACTCCACCAGTTCCTCTCACCACTGTCGAACCACCGCGATGACCGTTACGGCGGCTCATTTGAGAATCGGACCCGATTCCTCCTCGAGGTGGTCGAGGCGGTTCGTGCTCGCCTCGACGGTGCACCGCTGTTCGTGCGCGTCTCGGCGACCGACTGGACTGACGGGGGTTGGGACCTCGACCAGACGATCGCGCTCGCACGACTGCTGCGCGCGGCCGGGGTCGATCTCGTCGACGTCTCGTCGGGTGGCAACGTGGCCGGTGCGCACATCCCTGTCGGCCCGGGGTATCAGGTGCCCTTCGCCGAAGCGGTACGGCGCGAGGCCGATATCGTGACGAGTGCGGTGGGTCTCATCACCGAACCGGCTCAGGCCGAAGCGATTATCGCCGAGGGGCGGGCCGACGCGGTCATGCTGGCGCGGGCCTATCTGCGAAATCCGCGGTGGGCGCTCAACGCGGCCGAGAGTCTGGGCGAGGTCATTGAGTGGCCAGTGCAGCTCGATCGGGCGCGAACGGTGCGCCACGGGTAGGTCATCGTCGACCTCGGCTTGGTAGACTCTACTGGCAGAGGCTGGTTTGGACACTGGCGTTCGTCTGGAAACTGGGCGAAAGAGGCAGTTCTCAGAGAGGGTGATTCCAACCGTAGGTTGGAAACGTCATGGACAAGAAGAGTCCTTCCGTCCTTCGTCATCTCGCCGACGTGCAACCGGAACTGTGGTGGCTCGACTCGGATCCGCTCGAGCCCGCATCGCACTCGGCACTCATCGGTGAGGTTGGCGCGGACCTGTGCGTCGTGGGTGGTGGCTACACCGGTCTGTGGACCGCGCTGCTCGCCAAGGAACGTGACCCCGAGCGAAACGTGGTGGTCGTCGAGCAGTACGAGACCGGCGCCGGTGCATCGGGGCGCAACGGCGGCTTCTGTTCGGCCTCGCTGACCCACGGCTTCAACAACGGGATGCGCCGATTCGCCGATGAGATGCCCGTCATCGAGCGGCTCGGGCGGGAGAACCTCGACGCGATCGAGGCGACCATCGAGCGCTACGGCATCGAGTGTGACTTCGAGCGCACGGGCGAGCTGCGCGTCGCACTCGCGCCGTGGCAGATGGCTGACATGGTCGAAGAGGCGCGTCTACGAAACGAGATGGGTGACCACGTGCTCGTGCTCGCACGTGACGAGGTGCGCGCACGCGTGAACTCGCCAATCTATGAGGGCGCGATCTTCGACCCTGACGGCACGGCGCTGGTGGACCCGGCTCGCCTCGTCTGGGGACTCGAACGTGCATGCGAGTCGCTCGGGGTGACGATCTATGAGAACTCACGCGTCGAGTGGCTCGAGGACGTGGACGACGCGGTTCGCGTCCATACCCCCTACGGTGCCGTGACCGCGGCACGAGTCGCCCTCGCGACGAACGTCTTCCCGTCGCTACTTCGCAGCGTGCGCAAGTACGTCGTGCCCGTCTATGACTACCAGCTGGTCACCGAACCCCTGAGCGATGCCCAAATGGCCTCGATCGGGTGGGCTGGCCGCGAAGGCGTGGCCGACGCCGGCAACCGGTTCCACTACTACCGTCTGACCAACGACCGCTCGATCGTGTGGGGCGGGTACGACGCCATCTACAACTTTCGCGGCCGAGTCCGACGCGAGTACGAGTTCAACGCCGAGACCTACGCGACGCTCGCTAGCCACTTTCTCGAGACGTTCCCCCAACTCTCCGACGTCAAGTTCACCCACGCCTGGGGTGGCGCTATCGACACCTGCACGCGGTTCTCCCCCTTCTGGGGTACCGCGATGGACGAGAAGGTCGCCTACGTGCTCGGCTTCACCGGTCTGGGCGTCGGGTCGACGCGTTTCGGTGCTGAGACGATGCTCGACTTGCTTGACGGGCTCGACACGGAGCGCACCCGGCTCACCATGGTGCGCAAGAAACCGCTCCCCTTCCCGCCCGAACCATTCAAGTGGCTGTTCATTCGGCTCACCCAGGCTTCGCTCAAGCACGCCGATGAACACGAGGGTAAGCGAAACATCTGGCTGAAGATGATGGACCTGTTCGGCATCGGCTTCGACTCATAACGACGATGCCCCGGGGACATCCCCCGGGGCATCGTCGTTTCACAGCCGCTTAGTCCTCGCTCGTGCCCTCGTTTTGCATCAAGCCCGAGATCATGTTGACCACGGTCGGGTCCATGAGCGTCGTGACATCGCCCAATGAGCGGTTCTCGGCGACATCACGCAGCAGGCGACGCATGATCTTGCCGGACCGGGTCTTGGGCAGGTCCGGCGTCAGGATGATCTGACGGGGCTTAGCGATCGGGCTGATGACCCGAGCCACGTGCTGACGCAACTCCTCGACGAGGTGGGACTGGTCCTTCTCGGCGTCTTCGGCGGAGAGCCGCAGGGTCACGAAGGCCACGATGGCCTGACCAGTCGTGTCGTCAGTGGCGCCGACGACCGCCGCCTCGGCAACCGCCGGGTGACCGACGAGGGCGTGCTCGACCTCGGTGGTCGAGAGCCGGTGACCGGAGATGTTCATCACGTCGTCAATGCGCCCGAGTAGCCACAGGTCGCCGTCCTCGTCGCGCTTGGCGCCGTCACCGGCGAAGTACATGCCGGGGAACCGGTCCCAGTAGGTCGACTTGAACCGAGCGGGGTCCCCGTAGATGCCGCGGGTCATCGACGGCCACGGTGCGGTGATGACGAGGTAGCCGCCCTCACCGTTGCCCACCGAGTTGCCTTCGTTGTCCACGACGTCGGCGCTGATGCCGGGGAACGGCGTCATCGCCGCACCGGGCTTGGTCGCGGTGATGCCCGGCAACGGCGTGATCATGATCGCGCCCGTCTCGGTCTGCCACCAGGTGTCCACAATCGGACAGTTGTTGCCGCCCACGTTCTCGCGGTACCACATCCAGGCTTCGGGGTTGATCGGCTCACCGACCGTGCCGAGGAGCCGCAGGCTGCTCAGGTCGTGACCCTTGGGCAGTTCGTCGCCCCACTTCATGAGGGTGCGGATTGTCGTCGGTGCGGTGTAGAGCACCGTCGCCTTGAACTGCTCCACAATGCGCCACCAACGGTCGCGTCCGCCCGAGTCGGGCAGTCCCTCGTACATGATCTGGGTCGCGCCGAGTACCAGTGGGCCGTAGACGATGTAGCTGTGACCGGTGATCCAGCCGATGTCCGCCGCGGTCCAGAGCACGTCGGTCTCGGGCTTCACGTCGAAGATGTAGTGGTAGGTCGCCGCGCACTGCGTGAGGTAGCCCGCCGTCGTGTGGAAGATCCCCTTGGGCTTGGCGGTCGTGCCCGACGTGTACATCAAGAACAGCGTGTGCTCGGCCGGGAAGAACTCGGGCGTGTGTTCGTCGCTCTGACGGTCCACGACCTCGTGCCACCAGTAGTCGCGTCCCTCCACCCAGTGGACGTCGCCGCCGGTGCGGCGAACAACGAGCACGGTCTTCACGTCGGGACAGCTCTGCAGGGCTTCATCGACAGCACTCTTCAGCGGACTCGGCGCGCCGCGACGGAAGGCACCGTCAGCGGTGATCACGAACCGGCAGTCCGAGTCCAGGATTCGGCTCGAGAGCGCGTCGGCGGAGAAGCCGCCGAAGACCACCGAGTGCGCGGCGCCCAGACGGACCACGGCGAGCATGGCGATCACCGCCTCGGGAATCATGGGCATGTAGATCGCGACCCGGTCGCCCTTCTTTACGCCGAGTTCGATGAGCGCGTTGGCGGTCTTGGCCACCAACTTCTGCAACTCACCGTACGTGATGGTGCGCGACTCGCCGTCCGCGTCGGCCACCCAGTAGTAGGCAACCTTGTCGCCGCGGCCTTCGGCGACGTGCCGATCGACGCAGTTCACGCTGGCGTTGAGTGTGCCGTCGCTGAACCACTTTGCGTTTGGCAGGTCCCATTCGAGCGTCGACGTGGGCTTCTTGTCCCACACCAGACGCTCGGCTTGCTTACGCCACCACGCCTCGGGATCAGCTTTGGCTTCATCGTAAATCGAAGGCTTGGCGTTGGCGTTGGCGACAAAGGACTCGCTAGGCGGGAAGACGCGCTTCTCGTCGAGCCAAGCTTCCAACTTTGCTTCAGTCATAGTTCCCCCAGGGAGTAGTTGATACGGAGATACCGCAAATCGATTGTTCGTGTACTGCAATGCAACGTTGAGGCGAGAGTATCCCTACTGCGCCCCAAAATGCCAACAGCGCCCGAACCAAAGTGGTCGGGCGCTGTTGGCGGTTGGGTCCGGTGGCAGGCCACCAGTGACTCGTACCTTAGCCGCGCGGGCCGACCGGAAGAACCACCTTCTTGAACGTGTCGTTGATGACGCCGGCCGCCGAGGCGTACCAGGCGAGCAGCGCGGTGATAAGGCCAAGCCACCCACCGATACGAACCATGCCCGTGTGGCCAGCGCCCCAGTTCCCGATTGTCAGGAACACGAACGTGGCCGTAAGCACAAGGAAGACCAAGAACAGAATCGTGTTGGTCTTCATCGACGCGATCAGCATGTACGCGGTGAAGATGGTCCACCCGAGGAGGAAGACTCCCACGGACGGCCCCGGGAAGGCCTTTTGGAAATTGACAAGGGCATACAGCGAAATCCAGAACGCACCGTATGACGTGAAGGCAAGCGCACCGAAGGTGTTCTTTCGCATGAACTCCCACATACCAGCAAGTATCTGAGCGAATCCGCCGTATACCAACGCCAGCGAGAGTGCAGCTGCCACCCCCGCACCGTGCCACAGGTTGGCGTTCGCACTGCTCAGACAGAATGTCGTCATCGCGAACGCTGCGAGACCCAACGGACCCGGATCAGCTACCTTGTGTTCGTCTGCCATTGAAATACCCCCAATTTTTGAGTTCACAGCGAACCCCCAGGATTGAGGGTTCACATCTGATTAAACACCAGCGCAAACGCGGGACGCGGCTTATCGGGGCGCCAATACGTGAAAAACTTCACAATCGTTTGGCCTGGTCATCCCGAAACTCTAGGGACTTTAGTCCCATTGACACGAAAGTTTCAGGCCTCCGAGGACGCCTGGTCGAGCGCACGTCGGAACGTGGAAATTGCGCCCTCGAGCTCCTGTGCTGAGGCACCGTCGAGGATCCGTTGCACCAGGGCCGAACCGACGATGACACCATCGCCGATCGTGGCCGCCTCGCGTGCGTGCTCCGCCGTCGTGATGCCAATGCCGACGTAGGCCGGGGTGTCACAGGCGGCACGAACCGCCCCCACGACCCGACTCGCGTCGCCGACGTCCGCGGCCTGACCCGTCACCGCCATCCGCGCTGCGGCGTAGACGAAGCCCTGGGACAGTTCACCGATCCGTCGCACGCGTTCGTCGGGGCTCGACGGGGCCACCATCAAGACCGACGACACGTCGGCGGCAGTCGCAACGTCGCGCCACGGCGTCAACTCCTCGATCGCGAGGTCCGGCACGATCACACCGGCCACGCCACTCTGGGCGAGCAGCTCCGCTGAGCGCTCGAGGCCAAAGTGATGCAGCACGTTGTAGTAAGTCATGACGACGATCGGCACCTCGAAGGAGGCGGCCGACAACTCGTGACAGATCGATTCCAACGTCGCGGCATTACCAAGCGCGCGCAGCGCCCCCGCTTGGATCACTGGGCCGTCCATCATGGGATCGGAGAATGGCACACCGACCTCGATGACGTCGGCTCCCGCGAGGATCGAGGCTGACACATAGGTCGTCCAGTCTTCGGTGAGACCGCCGATGAAGTAGGGCACCAGCGCCTTGCGCCGCGTGCGCAGGTCGCGCAGTCGTGTATCAAGACTCGTCACGACTCGCCTCGCAGGATGCTTCGCACCTGGGCTACGTCCTTGTCACCGCGTCCCGAGAGGTTAAGCAGCACGGTCGAACGAGCGGGGATCTCGTCACCGGCGGCGCGCAGCAGCCAGGCCACGGCGTGGGCCGTCTCGAGCGCCGGGATGATGCCTTCGAGTTGACTGAGCACTTGGAGCGCCTCGATCACGACGTCGTCGCCCACCGCGACGTAGCGCGCACGACCCAGGTCCGCGAGGTGCGCGTGCTCAGGGCCGATACCCGGGTAGTCGAGGCCCGCCGAGATTGAGTACGCCTCCTCGATCTGTCCGTGGTCATCCTGAAGCAGTAGCGAGCGCATCCCGTGCAGCACGCCGGGCATCCCAAGGCCGACCGCGGAACCGCCCGCGGCCTCGACGCCGATCAGCTGGGCCGACGAGTCCGCGAACCCTGCGAACACACCCGCCGCGTTCGATCCACCACCGACGCACGCGACGACGAAGTCTGGAGTCGTCACGCCGAACTCGCGAAGCTGGTTGGCCGCCTCGACACCGATGACGCTCTGGAACTCGCGCACCATCCAGGGGAACGGGTGCGGTCCCATGACCGACCCGATGCAGTAGTGCGTGTCGGCCACGCAGGTCACCCATTCGCGAAGCGCCTCGTTGACCGCGTCCTTCAGCGTGCGACTGCCCGAAGTGACCGGGACGACTGTCGCACCCAAGAGCTCCATTCGAAAGACGTTGAGCGCCTGGCGGACGGTGTCGACCTCGCCCATGTAGACCGTGCACGCGAGCCCGAGCCGCGCCGCGGCCGTCGCCGTTGCGACGCCGTGCTGACCCGCCCCGGTCTCGGCAATGACGCGCGTCTTGCCCATCCGTCTCGTCAAGAGTGCCTGGCCAACGACATTGTTGATCTTGTGGCTCCCGGTGTGGGCGAGGTCCTCACGCTTGGCGTAGACCGAAATGCCCAACCGCTCCGAGAGACGACCCAGGTAGGTCACGGGCGTTGGTCGTCCGCCGAACTCGCGCAACGTCCGGTGGTACTCGGCGACGAAGTCGGGATCGCCCCACGCGTCACGAAAGGCCGCGTCCAGCTCCAAACAGGCTGGCATGAGCGCCTCGGGGACGAATCGCCCACCGAAGGTGCCGAAGTGGCCGCCCGCGTCGGGCGGTCCCATGACGGCGCTCATCGACGCCCCGCGAACGCGTCGCGCGCGTTCGCGACGAAAGCGGCGACGGCGTCGCGGTCCTTGTGACCGGTCGACGCCTCGACGCCGCTCGCCACGTCGACACCCCACACCCACGGTCGGCTGATGATTTCGCTCACGTTGGACGACGTTAATCCCCCGGCGGCGATGATTGGACGGGTCCAGGAACGTTGCTCGACGTCGTGCCAGTCGTGCGCGTCGCCGCTGCCCGGACGTTGACCGTCGAGCAGGACGGCGTCGACGGTCTCGTCATCGAAGCGCCAGAACTCGTCGCTACCGGTCGCGAGGGCACGGATCACGAGGTGACCACGTTCGCGCAGCCCCGCGCCGAGCGCCGTGGAGACTGCGTCGTGCAGTTGGACCGCGTCGGGTTTGATTCGATCAACGGCGTCGAGGATGGTGTTGTCGTCGAGCTCACGTACGACGAGCACGCTCAGCAATCGGTCCTTCGCCCAGGCGGCCACCGCGGACGCCTCAGTAACGGTGACGCGACGGCGCGACGGCGCGATAATCAGCCCCAGGGCGTCCGCGCCGGCGCCGTGGACCAGCGCCGCGTCGTCGATGGACGTGACGCCACAGATTTTGACGAAACTGGAACGCACGAATTCACGCACGGGGACTCCGCCTGACGGCGGCGAACTCGGCGACGAGCGCGGCGGGTGACGCACTGCGCACAAACGTCTCGCCGACCAGAACTGCGTCGAAACCCCCCGCGGCGACGCGCTCGACGTCAGCGACGCTCGAGAGTCCCGACTCAGCCACTGTGATGACCCCTGGCGGCAACGACGACCCGATTCGCAGCGCCCGTTCGGGATCGACTTCGAAGCTACGCAGGTCACGCTGGTTCACACCCACGATTGACGCACCAGCCGCAAGAGCGCGAGCGGACTCGATCTCGTCATGCACCTCGACGAGACTGTCGAGGCCGCAGGCGGCGGCGAGTTCAATCAACTGGGCTAACAGCTCATCGCTCAACACCGACACGATCAAGAGGACCGCAGCGGCACCGACGTCACGGGCGTCGAGTACGTCGTTTTCAGCGATCGTGAAGTCTTTGCGCAGGATCGGCCGGTCGACTGTTGAACGGACTACCCGCAGGTCGTCGAGGGAACCACCGAAGAACTCCTCGTCGGTGAGTACCGAGATGGCCGCCGCACCACCGTCGGCGTACGCGCGCGCGAGCGCGGCGGGATCGAGATCCGGTGCGAGTGGTCCCTTGGACGGCGAACGTCGTTTCACCTCAGCAATCACTTGGACGGTATCGCGGCGCAATGCGTCCTTGAATGACGGGCCCGCGTAGGGTGTGCCGTCGAGACGTGAGCGCCAGTTGCGGTTATCAGTCACGCGGCGATGTGCGGCGACGATGTCATCTAAATAGGTGCGCCCCATCGACGAATTCTACCGACACGGTACGCACCCGCTCCCAGCCCATCGTCGTCACCGTTGTCGTCGTGCGAGCGACGGCCCTGAATCGCGCTGGACTACGCTGGTCCAATGTCAGACGCTTCGTCGACCAATTTGAGTCCGGCGCAGTTCACGAGCGACGTGCTCGGTCCGCTGGTGCGCGGGTTCGACCTTGACCGCGGCCGTGCGCGCGAGGCCCTGGCCGCGATCCTGGGCGGCAACATTGAAGCCGTGCTCGTGGCGAGTTTTCTCACGGCCCTCACCGCTAAGGGCGAGACGCCCGCGGAGATGACCGGTTTCGTCGACGCGATGGTCGACGCCGCGACGACCTTCACCATCGACGCCGACGCAGTAGACATCGTGGGCACCGGTGGCGATCAGCTGCATACGGTCAACATCTCAACGATGGCGTCGCTCGCCGTGGCCGGCTGTGGCGTACCCGTCGCCAAGCACGGGAATCGCGCGGCGTCCTCCTCGGTGGGTTCCGCAGACGTGCTCGAGGCGCTCGGCGTGCGACTCGACCTTCCCGTCGAAGGCGTCCTCGCCTGCATCCGCGACGCCAACATCGGCTTCCTCTTTGCGCCCACCTATCATCACGCCCTCGCCCACTTGACGCCGATCCGTCGCGCGCTCGGCTTTCGCACCGTCTTCAACGTGCTCGGTCCACTCGCCAATCCCGCGCGTGTTGGCCGCGGTGTGATCGGCGTTGCCCAGAGCCATCACCTGGAATCGATGGCCGAGGTTCTCGCAGCGCGCGGGGTCGTCAAGACGATGTTGGTCAACGCCGACGACGGGCTCGACGAACTTTCACTCGGAACGCCGTCGACGGTCTACGTCGTTACCGGCGACGGCGTTCGCGTCGAGCGGCTCGACGCCGCCGCCGAGTTGGGCCGGCACCACACCGCCGAAGCGATCCGCGGCGCCGACGTCACGCACAATGCGGCCGTCGTGCACCGATTCTTGGATGGGGAGCCCGGCCCCGTGTTCGATGTCGCGTGCGCCAATGCCGCCCTTGCCTTGATCACCGCCGATCGAGCCGAGAACCTGTCCGACGGTTTCGAGATGGCCGCTGAGAGCGTGCGCAGTGGTCGCGCCGGCGAATCGCTCGAGCGGCTGATCGCCGTTAGCAACGCTTAGAGGACGCGCAACGCCTCTTTGTAGCGTCGCGCGTTGTCGACGTAAAGCGCGGCCCCGTCGGCGATCGCCTGGATGTCACTGGCCTCGGGCTTGATTGATGCTGGTACGCCCACGGCGAGGGCGCGCTCGGGCACCTCGGTCCGATTGCGCACGACGGCACCCGCGGCGACGGTTGCGCCGGTGTGGACGTGAACCTCGTGCAAGACCACCGAGCCACTGCCGATGAGCGCGCCATCGTGGACGACGCAGCCCTCGAGGTGCGCGATATGTCCGACGACACAGTCTGAGCCGATGACCGTGGGGTACTCGGCCACCGCGTGCACGACCGTCCCGTCTTGGATTGATGTCCGCTCGCCCACGATGATGGTGCCGTAGTCGCCCCGTAGCACCGCTCCAGGCCAGACGGAGGACTGCGCTCCGATACGCACGTCGCCGATCACGACAGCGTCGGGGTGGACGAACGCGTCAGGATCGATCTGAGGAACTCGGTCACCGAGGGCGTAGATGGGCACTTCAACCTCCTAGTGGCTCAGCCACATGATCAACTGATAGAGCCGCCAGACCAGGTAGATGGCCGTCGCGACCACGAAGAACTTCCATCGTAACGGCATCGGCTCGGGCGTGGGCTCCTCGACGGAGTTGCCGCAGACCTCACAGACGTCGCCCTCGACCGGCCGGTCACAGGTCTCACACCACTTGGCCATCAGTCAACGCGGATCCGAACGCGCAGCGGCGTGGACCCGAGCTCGAAGCGCTCGCGCAGTGAGCGCTCCACGTAGCGCAAGTAGGTTGCCGGTAGCCGTCCCGCTACGAACAGGGTGAAGGTCGGCGGCTCGATCGCGCCCTGGACCGCGTAGCGGATCTTGCCCGTGGGCGCCGGTTGCTTGATCTGTAAGTCTCGGATGGCGCGGTTGAGCGCGCCGGTGGGGACGCGCTTGACGTAGTCCGCAGCCGACTCCTGGAGCGCCGGAAGCAGTCGATGCACGCCCTTACCCGACGTGGCGGTTGTCTTGAGCACGGGAGCGTCGCCGAGGAAGGCGAGCTTGTCGCCGACCGTGGCGAGCACGTTGGGTCGGTCATCAGTCGCGACGAGCTCCCATTTGTTGAGCACGACGATGGCCGGGCATCCCGCCGCCGCGATGCGCTCGGCGAGCCGTTGGTCCTGACCAGTTGCCCCGACGGTGGCGTCGATGACGAGGACCGCGATGTCGGCGCGGTCGAGCGCGTCGAGGCTACGTAGCACCGCGTACGTCTCCAGTCCGGCCTCGGTCTTGGCCCGACGGCGCATTCCCGCGGTGTCGATGAACCGGATCGGACCACTGTCGGTCTCCACGACCGTGTCCACCGCGTCGCGCGTGGTGCCGGGCATATCGTGCACGACGGAGCGCTCTTCGCCGATCAACTTGTTGAACAGCGTGGACTTACCCACGTTGGGCCGTCCGACGATCGCGACGCGCAGCGCGCCGTCGTTCACGTCGATCTCGGTCTCTTCGGTGACCTCCTGGAGTGAGTCGACGAGGTGGTCGAGCAGGTCGCCCGCGCCCCGACCGTGCAATGCGCTCACAAAGTGCGGGTCGCCCGCACCGAGGCTCAAGAACTCCCACCCCGAACTCTCATGCACAACGTCGTCGACCTTGTTGACGACGAGCGAGACGGGACGACCGCTGCGCAATGCCCACCGTGCGGCCTGGCGGTCCTCTTCCATCAACCCCGTCGCGACATCCACCACCAGCAACACGTGATCGGCGCTCGCGATGGCGCGTTCGGCCTGTTCAGAGACCTTCGCTTCGAGTGCGTCACCCTGAGCCAGCCAGCCGCCGGTGTCCACAAGGTCAAAGGTGACCCCGCGCCACTCAACCTCGACGCTCTTGCGGTCGCGCGTTACGCCGCGATGCTCCTCGACGACCGCCACGCGACGTCCGGCCAGTCGGTTGACGAGCGAACTCTTGCCCACGTTAGGCCGCCCCACAATCACGATCTGAGGGCGACTCACGAGTTCACCAGATTGCGTGGGCGTACTCGTTCGAGCGTCTCGCGTAGGTCATTACCCGTGGTGGTCACGGTCGTGACCGGTCGGGGTAGATCCTCCAGACCGAGTCCGTCGAGGAATCGCCCCTCGGACAGACAGACGTCAGGCAACAGGACCGTTGCGCCCACGGGCAGCGTTTCGAGGGTGCGCGCGATGTCAAAACCCGTCAACAGTCCTGCGACCTTGATGTTGCCACCGAAGTAGCGATTCTCGACTGGCACCACATCGACGTCACCGAATCCGTGGTCATCGAACAGTTGGCGAAGCAGCGGCGCGGCGTACTCACCGCTTAACACGATCACTCGCCCATCGCCGTCGGTTCCCTCGCCTCCACCGCGCACGGCACGGTAGCCCCACGCCGGCGCACCGTCGACCGACTGGAAAAAGCCCGAGCCGAGGGTCGCCATCGGCAGGCGCTCCGCGAAACTCTTCGTGAAGGCCGCCACCATACCGATCCCGTTCTCTGCCTCGTCCAGGCTGTCGTAAAAGTCATCGCCTGGTGGTGTGGTTCCGGCGACCAGGTAGAACTCATCGCTCGCGTAGAAGAGGGCCTTGCCCACCATGTCGAGGGCGAGCTCGCGATACCGGGCGACGAGGTCGATGACGTGACGGGCTTCGTCGGCGCGGTGCGAGCGCATGGTCGCCTCGGCCGAGAAGTCACTGACCCCGACGGGCACCAACGCCACCGAAGCCACGCTCGGGTATTGACTCAAGATGTCTTGCATGGTCTGTTCGAGGTGGTCGCCGTCGTTGATCTCGGGACATACCACGACCTGGACGTGCACGGTGATGCCGGCGCGCAGGAGCTCGCGTAACCAGCGCAGGCTGGTCGCGCCCCTCGGATTTCGCAGCATGGACGCGCGCAACTCGGGATCGGTCGTGTGCACCGAGACGTAGAGCGGCGACAGTCCCTCCTCGATCACTCGTTCCAAGTCAAACTCGGTGAAGCGAGTGAGCGTCGTGTAGTTGCCGTAGAGGAACGAAAGACGGAAATCGTCGTCCTTCACGTACAGTGAGCGACGCATCCCCTTGGGCAACTGGTAGATGAAGCAGAACGAACAGTGGTTGTCACACGTACGGATCCGGTCGAACACGGCCGAATCGATGGCGAGGCCGAGTGGCTGACCGGGTTCCTTGGTGATAACCACCTTGCGCTCGAGGAGGTCCCCGTCGCGCTTCACGAGCAGCGTGACGTTCGCACCGTCAATCAGCTGCTGATATTCGATGATGTCGGTCGGCGTGCGCCCGTTGATCGTCAGCAGTTCATCACCGACGCACAAGTCCGCCCCACCGGCGGGCGACGACTGCGCGATGGACGCGATACGGACCTTGGACACTGGTCTAGCCTACTGGTGCCTCTCGTCAAACCGGCGGGTCGCCACCACGGGTCGACTCACTAGGCTGACGGCGTGTCCGTTGACCGAGTCATACTCGCGGCGCCGCGTGGGTTCTGCGCGGGCGTCGAGAAGGCGATCAAAGCCCTCGACTGGATGACGCGTATCTTCGCTGCTCCGGTGTACTGCTACCACGAGATCGTCCACAACCGCTTCGTGGTGGACCACTTTCGATCCCTCGGCGTCGTCTTCGTCGATGACATCGCCGACGTGCCATCGGGTGCGCCGGTCATGCTGAGCGCCCACGGGTCTCCCCCGTCGGTCATCGAGCTCGCCAAGGCCGCGGGCGGTACGGTCGTGGACGCGGTGTGTCCGCTCGTGACCAAGGTGCACCACGAACTGAAGGTTCGCTCGCGTAAGGGCTACACGGTGCTCTACGTCGGACACGAGGGCCACGAGGAGGCAGTCGGCACGATGGCGGTCGCTCCTGAGTCGGTCCACCTGATCGAGTCCGTCGAGGACATCGACGCGCTGGACGATCAAACGGGGCCGTTCGCGCTGCTCAGCCAGACCACCCTCAGCCTGGACGAGTGGCAGGATATCCGCGACTACGCGCTCGAGCGGTTTCCCGAGATCTGGATGCCGAACCGCAGTGACCTCTGCTTTGCCACCACCAACCGCCAGGCGGCGCTGCGCGCAATCTGCGCGGAGGCCGACGCGGTGGTGGTGATCGGGTCGGCCAACTCTTCGAACACGGTGGCATTAGCGAAGGTCGCCGCGGCCGCGGGCTGTTCACGGGTCTTGCGCGTTAACGGTGCCCAAGACCTGCCCGACGACCTGACGGGTGTCATCGCAGTGACCGCGGGGGCGTCCGCCCCCGAGTCGATCGTGAACGACGTCTTGGCCGTTCTTAACCCGGCCGCGGGTGTCGAGGTCCACGCCGAGACTGTCGAGGACGAGTACTTCCCACCGCCGCCGGAACTGCGTGAGATGCTCCGAGCGCTCGCCGCGCTGCTCGACGTGGTCTTTCAGACCCCCGTGACGTCCGGGTTCGACGGTCAGAGCGACCGCGACTTCACGGCGGCCCAGGTGCTCGCGACCAGTTCGCGATAGCGCGACGACCGCTCTCGCGTCGGTCCTGGCCGTAGGCCGCGCGGGGACTAGTATCGCAAGGTGCCTGTTGCGCTGGCCACCACCCACGTCCGGGGTTTTTGCCGGGCGATCGCGGCGGTGACGGAGAAAGAGTAGGGATGGCAAAACACGATCTCGAGACACGTCGGCTGGCGAAGCTTCGGTCGTACGCGATCGACCAGGCGATGACCCGTTTCCACCAGGACTACCCGGACTTCAAGCCCGAGACCATCATCGCCTCGATCTGTGCGTACGAGGAGGAGGGGAACATCGGTTCAGTCTTGGACCAGATGCCCGCGACCATGAACGGTCGTCCCTACACCACGCTCGTCGTCGTCGACGGTGGTGACGATCGGACCGCAGCGATCGCGCGCAGCTACCCCGGCGTAAAGGTCATCGAGTTCCCGGTGAACCTCGGTCACGGCGTCGCGCTGCAGGTCACCTACCGCTACTGCATTGACAACCAGGTCGAGTACGTGGTCACCCTGGACGCTGACGGTCAGAACGATCCGGCCGAGATGCCCGACGTGCTCGCTCCCCTCTTGCGCGACGAGGCCGATTTTGTCGTCGCCTCGCGTCGCCTCGGGGTCGACGAAACCTCGGATCGCTTCCGCAAGACCGGCGTGTGGTTCTTCTCGTTCATCATGAACCGTATGACCGGTGCGAACCTCACCGACACCTCGACGGGCTATCGCGCGCTTCGCGTCACCATGCTCGCTGACGTGGTGGACCGTCTTACCCAGGAGCAGTACCAGACCGCGGAACTCTTGATCACCTGCCTCAAGCGCGGTTGGCGCGCGGCCGAGGTTCCTACGGTTTGGCACCCGCGCCGATCCGGCACCACCAAGAAGGGTGCCAACTGGCTCTTCGGATTCCGCTACACGAGGGTCGTCTTTGGCACCTGGTGGCGCGAGCGCTAACGCTGGTCGAGGGCCTCGTGGTAAACCTCCTCGAGTCGTTCACGTAGCTCTTCGGTCTTGGCCGCGATGAGGGAACGTGGCACCCGTCCCGGCGCGCTGGGCGCGGCGAGGGGTTTGCCGACGACCACTCGCACGCGAGTGAACCGCGGGAGCTTGGCGCCGGCTGGCATCGCACGATCGCTGCCGGCGATGCCGACGGGCACGGTCGACGCGCCGGTACGCGAGGCGACGAACATCGCCCCGTCGCGCAACGCCTCCACGTGACGTCCCTCGCGCCGCCCACCCTCGGGGAAGAGGATCAGCGCTTGGCCCCGTCGCAGCACCTCCTCGGCGAGCCGCAGGGACTCACGGTCCGCGGTACCCCGGGCCACCGGGAAGGCACCCACGTGGCGCAAGAGTGTTCCGAGCACCGGCACGGGGAAGAGTTCCTGCTTGGCCATGAAGAAGACCTTGCGCGGTGAGATGAACAACGTGAAGACGAAGTCCACGTTGGAACGATGCACCGGGGCGATCAATACTGGCCCGGAACGTGGGATGTTCTCGCTGCCTCGCACCCGGGGGCGAAACAGGAGCCACGAGAGCGCCGTCAAGATGGCCGCGATCACCCGGTAGAGCGGGGTCTTGTCAGGATTGAGGATCAGTTCGGTGTCTTCAGCCATTTCACGATCTCTTCTACCACTTGGTCGATGGACAGGTCGGTTGTATCGATGACAACCGCGTCGCTCGCCTGACGCAGTGGCGAGGCGACTCGTTCGCGATCGGCACTGTCGCGCCGGGTCACCGAGGACACGCCCTCGTCACCCCGTCGGCGCGCCCGCTCGTCGAGCGAGGCTGTTAAATAGACCTTCAGGCGCGCGTCGGGAAAGACCACCGTTGCGATGTCGCGTCCCTCGACGACCGTGCCCGTCGGCTGGGCGGCCGCCCACGCCCGCTGTCGGGTAACCATGGCCCGGCGCACCGCCGGGTTGGCTGAGACTGTCGAGACCGCAACATTGACTGGCTCGCTTCGGATGGTCTCCTCAACGTCGACGCCGTTGATCGTCACCCGGGGCAACGTACTGATCGATGCCTCGGCGGCGACCCGGGCGACCGCGTCGGCGTCAGCGGGTTCGATGCCGCGGCGCAGCACCTCGGCCGTGACCGCCCGATACATTGCCCCGGTATCAAGGAACGACCATCCGAGCGCCGTGGCCACGGCCCGCGCGACCGTGGACTTGCCCGAACCGGCCGGGCCATCGATGGCGATGATCTGAGTCATCGCAGCCCGTTCAGATCGGAAAAGAACGAGGGGTAACTCGACGACACGGTCTCGATGCCGTCGATGACGCAACCGTGGCCGGCGACGCCAGCGACGCCGGCCGCCATCACCATGCGGTGGTCGAGGGTGGCCGGCTGGTGGAAGGGCTGGAAGTTGGCCGCTGAGGCGAGGCCCTCGACGAAGAAATCGTCGTCGCTCGCCCAGACGCGACAGCCGAGTGCCTTCGCGAGGGCCATCGACCCCGCGAAGCGGTCCGACTCCTTCACGCGTAGCTCGCCCATCGCGATGAAGGACGTGACGCCCGCCGCGGCCGCGGCCGCCACCGTGAGTGCGGGCACTTCGTCCACCGAGGGGATCTCCTCAGCGTGGATCGTCGTCGCGCGAAGCGAGGCCGAGCGAGAGACGAGTCCGGTACCGTGCGCGTACGCCACGAGCGACACGTCCGCCCCCATCCGAGCTAAGACGCTCACGAACCCGATCCGTTCCGGTGCGACGTCGATCGGTTCGACCCCGACGTCGGCGTCAGGGTGCAGTGCGCCCAACACGGCGAAGAACGCGGCCTGTGACGGGTCCCCGGGGACGCGCCACGCGCGGGCCTGGGGGCGGGCGGGATGCAGGGTGACCCGCCGACCGGTCCCGACGTCGACCACGTCGAGGGGCACACCCGCGAGGGCGAGCATGTCCTCGGTCGCTCGGCGGGTCCGAACGCGCTCGTGCACGATGGTCGGGCCGGTCGCGGAGAGGCCGGCGAAGAGGATCGCCGACTTCACCTGGGCGCTCGGTACGGGTACGTCGTAGTCGATTCCTCGCAGGGCGCTCGAGCCCACGACGTGCAGTGGCGCACAGAGTCGCTCACCCTCGCCGCGCAGCGTCGCGCCCATCGCGCGCAGCGGTACGGCGACCCGGTCCATCGGTCGCCGCGAGAGTGATGGATCCCCCACGAGTACGTGTTCGCCGTCAATCCCGCTGACGAGCCCCGCCACGAGACGCATCGTCGTTCCCGAGTTGCCACAGTCCAACGGCGCGCCCGCGGCGTGGAGCCCGTCAGGGGAACCGGTCACGACGGTTTCGGTCCCCTCGACCACCATTGACGCCCCGAGCTGTTCAATGATCACACCGGTGCCGCGCACGTCATCACCGGGTGACAGTCCGTCGATCCGACTCGTTCCGGCGGCGAGTGCACTGACGAGCAACGCCCGATGCGACGCACTCTTGTCGCCGGGCACGCGTACGACGCCACGCAGGCGCGCCGCGGCGGGGACGGTCTCGCTGCTCATCAACGCTCGAGCGTAACGGAGAATCCCATCGCGACGAGGGTGTCCGTGAAGCGCGACGCGTGCTCGGCGTCAACCGCGAGCAAGAGCGTGCCACTCACACCCTCGATACCGTGTGCGATCTCGATGTCAAAGATGTTGACCCCCATGTCCGAAGCCGCCACGGTCACTGCTGCGAGTTCACCGGGCCGGTCTGAGACGGCCACTCGTAGGTAGGCCAGTCGGTCCGCGCTGAGGGCACGTCCGGGCAGCTGGCGACGCGCGACGGACGCCATGGCGAGCTTCGTAGCGACCTCCTCACGGCGCCCATCGAGCAAGGCGGTCCTGATGTTGGCGAGGCGCTCCTCGAGCGAGGTCAACGTCTGGGTAATCGCGTCACGGTTCTCGAACAGCACATCGGGCCAGATCGACGGGTCGCCGGCCGCGATTCGGGTCATATCGCGAAAGCCGCCCGCCGCCAGCTGCAACAAGACCGCGTCCTGTTCAGCGGCCAGTGACGCCTCGTTCATCAAAGCGCCCGCGAGCAGGTGCGGCACATGGCTCGCGAGCGCGACTAGACGATCGTGATCGGCGGCGGTCACCGCCACCACGTTGGCGCCGAGCTCTCGTAGATACCCGTGCAGGCGGCTGTAGTGACCGGGTTCGGTCGCCGCAGTCGGCGTGAGGACCCAGGTGCAGCCGCGGAACAGATCGTCGCGCGACGCGGCGAGTCCCCGCTGCTCAGATCCGGCCATGGGGTGACCACCGATGAAACGGGCGTCGTCCACCGTGGCGACGATCGCGGACTTCACCCCCGCCACGTCGGTGACAATGGCCTCGGGATCATCGAGTCGGTCGAGTACCTGACGAGCGAGGTCCGCAACGGTTCCGGCGGGTGTCGCGATGACCACGAGGGTCGTCCCGGGTGCGGGGTACGAGTCGGTGACGATGGACAACGCTTTCGCGCGCTCCACGATGTCGGGGTCGCGGTCGCTACCCGTGACCGTCCAGCCCACGCTCGCCAGCGCTCGCGCGACCGACGCCCCGATCAGGCCCAGGCCCACGACGTGGGCCTGGCGCTCACTCGGGGAGGTCATCGCGCAGCGTTCGGGCGTCACGCAGGTAGACGTGATGGATATCGGTGCGTTCGGCGTCGGTGTAGACGTGCAGCAGCACCCGCACGCACCGGGGCATTGAGCCCGGCACGGCGATCTCGCTGGCGCACAGCAACGGGATGTCGCCGAAGCCAACGGCTCGCGCGGAGGTGGCCGGGAACGACGACGTGAGGTCGGGCGTCGTGGTGAGGATGACGCTGACGACGTCGTCGTGGTCGAGCTGGTTACGGGCCATCAGCAGTGTCAGGAGCTCCTGAGTGGCTTCGGCGATCTCCTCGGGCGTGTCGACCGAACACGTCGTGGCGCCGCGCACGGCTCGAATCTTGGCGGAAGTCATGCAGGCATCGTAGAGGCCATCTCGTCGGTCATACCAACGGCCTCGAATAGTCGACGCACCTCGGCGACCGAGAGCTGTCGGTAGGCGCCCGGTGCGAGGGTCGCGTCGTGCAATGGTCCGATTCGCGTGCGTACGAGACGCGTCACGTCGTGACCGACCGCCGCGCACATGCGCCGGACCTGCCGATTGCGGCCCTCGTGGATCACAATGCGCAACAACCCCTCGCTTACGCGGCTGACCTGGGCCGGACTCGTGACACCGTCGTCGAGCTCCACGCCCTCGCGCAGACGCCGAATCGCACCGGGCGACGGGTCACCCTCGACGCGCACCAGGTACTCCTTGCCAATGTGCGAGCTCGGGTGAGTGAGCAGGTGCGCAAGGCGCCCATCGTTGGTCAACAGCAGCAGCCCCTCGGTGTTCATATCGAGTCGGCCGACCGGGAAGACGCGTACAGGTGAGTTGACGAGGTCGAGCACCGTGGTGCGACCGTGGGGGTCCGAAGCCGTGGTGACCACGCCGTCGGGCTTGTTGAGCAGGAAGTACACGGTGTTCTGCGTGGTCGCCGCAAGGGCGCCGTCGACGCAGATGATGTTGACCGCCGGGTCCACACGGTTACCGAGTTCGGCGACGCGACCGTCGATGGTCACGCGGCCCTCGGTGATGAGTAGCTCACACGAGCGTCGCGAGCCGTAACCGGCCCTCGCGAGGGTCTTCTGGAGTCGCTCGCCTTCCAACTATGCCCCCTCGGAGAGTTCGTCGACGGGATCTTGCAAGCTCGCGAGGAGTTCATCGGCGACTGCGACCGGAGCCATGAACTGCTCAATCGGCGGGAGTTCGGACAAGGCCGCGAGTCCCAGCCGATCCAAGAAGAGATCGGTGGTGCCGTAGAGGATCGACTGGCCCGGTCCCGCTACGCGCCCGCGCTCTTCGATGTAACCGCGCTGTTCGAGGAGGCGGGTGACCCCGTCGACGTTGACCCCGCGCAGCGCCGTGATTTGGGCGCGCGATATCGGCTGGCGGTACGCGATGATAGCCAGAGTCTCCAGGGCCGCAGAACTGAGTCGATGTGACACGTCGCGGTTGGCGAATCGGGTGACCCACTCGGCGACATCCGGCGAAGACTGCATCACCCAACCGCTCGCTAGCTCGCTGATCGTGAAACCGCGCCGATCGCGCTCGTACTCCTCACGCAACGAGCGAAGCGCCTCGCGAACCCGTCCGGCGTCCTGTTCGACCACGTCAGCCAGTTCCTCGGGCGAAATCGGCTCAAGGGCGACGGTGAGCATCGCCTCGAGTTTCTGCTCCAACGACTGTTCATCCCTCATAGGTGTCCACGCTTCCTAGTTCCAGTCCTGGTCCGTCGCTCACCCAGAGAATCTCAACATCACCGAAGGTCTGTCCCTGACCCAGGGTCACGTGTCCCATCTTGCACAGCTCGAGCAACGCGAGGAAGTGCACGATGATCTCGATGCGCGTGGTGAGGGTGCCCGTGAGTGATCGGAAGGACAGTCGCCCGAGCGACGGGAGCCGCTGGGCGAGCGCGACGACCGTCTCGGCGACGGTTACGGCGTCCACGGTCACGTGGTTGAGGCGCACGACGGCGACGGGCTTCTCCTCGATCCCGCGTAGGTAGGCGAGCGCCAGCGCCGATGGGGTGACCCCAGCGAGCAGGTCGGGCGGCTGGACCTCGAAACCGTCGTCGATGCCCCGCAACCGTGGGAAGGATCGTCCTGCGCGGTCAAAGAGGGATACGAACGTGTCGGCGACCGCGGCGTAGGTCCGCAGGTCGAGTAGGCGCGCGAGCAGCACGTCGCGCTCCTCCCAGCCGACGAACTCCTCGTCCGGCTCGGCATCGTCGCGACCGGGCAGGAGTCGCTGACTCTTCATCTCCAAGAGAATCGACGCGATGAGCAAGAACTCGGAGAGCTGGTCGACCTCGATCGCGACGGCGTCGTCGCGCAGCGCGGCGACGAACTCGTCGACGATGGGACTGAGGGGGATCTCGAGCACGTCGAGGTCGTGTCGGCTGATCAGTTGCAAGAGCAGCTCGATTGGTCCACTGAACGACGGCGTCGTCACGACGTAAGTCACGGCGACAGATTACCGGACCTGGTCGGACCGTGGCGGACCCCTAGAATTACCAGATGCGCGTCTTCTCGGGTATCCAGCCTTCGGGCGACTTGCACATCGGCAACTACCTCGGCGCGGTCAAGC
Source organism: Actinomycetes bacterium (assembly GCA_021793515.1). Lineage (GTDB taxonomy): Bacteria > Actinomycetota > Acidimicrobiia > Acidimicrobiales > RAAP-2 > RAAP-2. The sequence continues at coordinate 85,646 of JAJYSP010000004.1, forward strand.
AGTGGGCGGCGACCCAGTCGACCGATTCGCTCTACTGCGTCGTGGACCTGCACGCGCTCACCCTCCAGATCGACCCCGCGACGCTTCGCACCCAGACGGATGACCTGCTCGCGGCATTGATCGCGGCGGGCCTGGACCCGTCGCGCTGCACGCTCTTCGTCCAGAGCCACGTGTCCTACCACGCCCAGCTCAGCTGGCTGCTCGAGTGTGTGGCCACCTACGGCGAGCTCACGCGCATGACCCAGTTCAAGGAAAAGGCCGAGCGCCAGGAGGGTTACCGGGTGGGGCTGCTCACCTACCCCGTCCTCATGGCGGCGGACATCCTGCTCTACCAGACGGACCAGGTGCCCGTCGGTGACGATCAGCGTCAGCACCTCGAGCTGGCACGCGACCTCGCCGAGCGGTTCAACAACCGCTACGGTGCGATCTTCACTGTGCCCGTGGGTGTCCAACCACCCGCGGCGGCGCGCGTTATGGACCTCCAGGAGCCCACGCGCAAGATGTCCAAGTCCGTGTCGAGCCCGCTCGGGACCATCTACGTGCTAGACCCGCCCGAGGCGATTGAGCGCAAGGTGAAGAAAGCGGTCACCGACACCGATGGCGAGATGCGCTTTGACTGGGACCACAAGCCGGGATTGGCCAATCTGCTCGAGATCTACGCGGGATTCAGCGGGGAGCGACCCGACGCCGTCGCCGCGCGCTTTTCACGCTACGGCGACTTAAAGCGCGAACTCGCAGAGCTGATCATCACGGAACTCGCACCTATTGCCGAACGGTACCGTGAGTTGCGCGCGAGCGGCCCCGAACTGCGCGGAATCGCAAACGACGGCGCCGAGAAGGCGCGCCATCTGGCCGGTGCGACCTATCAACGAGCCGCTGCGGCGATGGGGCTCTCCTAGCCAGTCGTGGCCGGTCCTCACACGAGCAGGCTGATCCACCAGTTCTGCAGTGAGTACAGCCAGTTCGTGCCCACGTGCAGGAACATCGAATCGACAATGATCAGCACCATGACGATGGGCAGCGCCTTCATCCGAAACCGGTAGTAGCTCGGCAGGTGTCGGTTCGGCACGAATCGCTCAATGATCGCCGAACCGTCCAGTGGCGGAATCGGCAGCAGGTTAAAGACAGCGAGGGTGAGGTTCACGATGCCAAAGGTGACCCCAAACTGCAGCATCCACGAGCTGTAGGTGACGTGGATGGCGAGCTCGCTGATGAGATAGCCGACGCCCGACAAGATGATGTTGACGAGGGGGCCCGCGAGGGACACGTAGAGCGACTGGCGTCTCGGATTACGCAGGCGACTGATGTTCACCGGCACTGGCTTCGCGTAACCGAAGGCCGGTAGGTGGCTCAAGATCAGCAGGGCCGGGAGCAGCACCGTGCCGAAGGGGTCCACGTGGCGAAGCGGGTTCAGCGTGAGCCGGTGGTTCTCCTTGGCGGTCGGGTCGCCGAAGAAGTTAGCTACGTAACCGTGGCTGACCTCGTGTAGCACGATGGACGGGACGATCGCGAGAAAGAAGTAGACGTAACTCGACAACTTCCCTCTCCTAGCCGTGGGCCCGCGGATGGGCTCCCCGATAAACCTGCTGCAACGACGAAACCGATACCGCGGTGTAGATCTGCGTGGTCGCGATCGATGCGTGACCGAGCAGTTCTTGCACCACTCTCATGTCGGCGCCGTGGGCGAGCATGTGCGTGGCGCAACTATGTCGGAAAACGTGCGCACTGATGCGATGTCGTTCGATCCCCACCTGGAGCGCCCGACGGGCGATGATGGCGTCCACCCCCTGACGTGAGAGCGGGGTACCCCGAGCGTTGAGTAACAGAATCGAGGAACGAGTTTGAGCGAGTGTGGAGCGGCCGGCCGGTTCGAGGTACTCCTCTAACGCGCGGCGCAGCGCTCGACCCATGGGCACGAGGCGTTGTTTCGCACCCTTGCCGGTGACTTTGATCAACTCTTCATCGAAGTCGACGTCTTCGATGCGAACCCCGACGGCCTCCGAGACCCGGCTACCAGTGCCGTAGAGCAGCTCGAGCAACGCCCGATCCCGTCGATCGAGCGCCGTGGCGCTCGGAATCGAGTCGAGCAGTGCCAGCACCTCAGCCTCGTCCAGGGGGTGCGGCAGCGAACGTCCGCGGTGCGTGCCGCGAACGTGAACGGTCGGATCGACCGCGATGAGCCCTTCGTCGGCCATGAACCCATACCATCCGCGAAGTGAGGCGAGCGCTCGCGCAATGCTCGCCGGGGCGCGTCCGCGGTCCTGGAGAGTGACGAGGTACGCATCGACGTCACTCGCGCGAACGTCGCGCGGCCCGATCCCACGCTCCGTAGTCCAGGTGACGAAGGCCGTCAGATCGCGTCGGTAGGCGTCGAGGGTAGCGCGGCTACGGCCCTTCTCCACGATCAACCAGACGAAGTACTCGTCCAGGAGCCGATCAACGTCGCTCAAAGAACTTTCCGTAGACCAGGTTGAGCGCCACTGCCATCGTCGAATCGATCGCCGGTTCGGCGTCGAGCACCGTGCGTAACTGGTCCGGCGAGTACCAGTCCACCGTCGACGCTGCCTCCTCAGGTCCAGCTGGACGGCGTTCGCCCATCGTCAACGTACCGGCCTCGAAGATGTGCATCAGCTGGGTCGACCAGCCCGGGGACACCATGAACTTGCCGAGCAGTCGCCAATAGTCGGCGTCACAGCCCAGTTCCTCGTGGAGCTCCCGTTTGGCGGCGTCGAGCGGCGCTTCGGCGTTGATGTCCAGGGTTCCGGCTGGAATCTCGAGGGTGTAGCGGTCAAAGGGGGCGCGATACTGGCGAAGGACACCAACGCGTCCTTGGTCGTCGCGCGCGACGATGGCCACCGCGCCGGGATGGGTGACGACGTCGCGGTGGAATGAGCGATCCCGGTGCTCGACCGTCCGACGTTCCACGGCGAACACGTGCGACTTAAGGAGTGACGAGACGGCGGTGATCTTGAAATCGTCGCTCACGCGGTGGCGTCGACTGACGTGGGATCGATGATGTGGGGCTCTCGACCCTCGGCTCGCGACGCGGCCGCCGTCACCAATCCGAGGAACAACGGGTGTGGTCGATCGGGCCGTGACTTAAATTCGGGGTGAGCCTGCGTGCCCACGAAGAACGGGTGTTCGGGGAGTTCGACGAACTCGACCAGGCGTCCGTCGGGCGAGGTACCCGAGCAGCGCATGCCAGCCTCTTCGAACTGCGCACGGTATCGCGCGTTGAACTCGTAACGGTGACGATGGCGTTCGGATACGACAGTGGTGCCGTAGAGTCCGGCGACGATGGAACCTTCGTCGAGCATGGCCGGACAGGCACCGAGGCGCATCGTGCCGCCCAGGTCCGTGACGTCCATCTGCTCAGCCATCAGGGCGATAACTGGCGCGGTCGTGGCCAGTGAGAACTCTGTCGAATGCGCGTCGCTCAGGCCCAAGCGGTGGCGAGCGAACTCCACCACCATGATCTGCATGCCCAGGCAGATCCCCAGGTAGGGGATCTGCTGCTCGCGTGCGATGCGAGCAGCAGCGATCATGCCTTCGATACCGCGTTCTCCAAACCCGCCGGGCACGATGATGCCGTCGAGTTGACGCAGGCGGTCCGAGTCAATTTCGGTGGGGACCCGTTCAGCCTCGAGCCATTCAATCTTGGTCGTGGCGCCGATGGCGAAGCCTGCGTGGCGGATTGACTCCGCGACCGAAAGATACGCGTCAGGCATCGTCACGTATTTGCCGACGACCCCGATGCGCAGGGTCTTCGTGGTGTTGTGGACGCGGTGAACGACCGCGTTCCAGGGCGCTAAGTCGATGGGGTGTTCATCGAGGTCAATACCGAGGGTCTGGCACACAATCGTGTCGAGCCCCTCGCGGTGCAGCGTTGTGGGGATGTCGTAGATGCTCGCTTCGTCCACCGCCGAGATGACCGCTTGGATCGGCACGTCGCACAGCAGCGAGATCTTGCGCTTGAGCCCGTCCGAGATGGGCTGGTCGCTTCGACAGACAATGATGTCGGGCTGGATTCCACGGCTGCGCAACTCGGTCACCGAGTGCTGTGTCGGCTTCGTCTTCTGCTCCCCCGATGGCGCCAGGTACGGCACGAGAGTGAGGTGGACGTAGCACACGTTGCCTCGTCCCGCGTCACGGCGGTACTGACGGATCGACTCGATGAACGGCACGATCTCGATGTCGCCGACCGTGCCCCCGATCTCGACAATGACCACGTCGGCACCCATCGCGCCGACTCGACGAATGCGCTCTTTGATCTCGTCAGTGATGTGCGGGATGACCTGGACCGTCTTGCCCAGGTAGTCGCCGCGTCGCTCCTTCGCGATGACGTTCGAATAGACCGACCCGGTCGTGGTGTTGGAGGTCCGAGTGAGCGACTCATCGATGAAACGTTCGTAGTGGCCGAGGTCGAGGTCGGTCTCACCACCGTCATCGGTCACGTACACTTCGCCGTGCTCACCAGGGTTCATGGTCCCTGGGTCAACATTGAGGTAGGGGTCCAACTTGCACATCGTGACCTTCAAGCCACGAGATTTGAGTAGTCGTCCCAGCGAAGAAGCAGTGAGGCCCTTGCCTAGGGAACTCGACACTCCGCCGGTGACAAACACGAACTTTGTCATGCCAGCACCGATGTGTCCACGGACTTCCAGTGTAGCGAACCTGACGGCCCGCTCCGACCATTACGACGTCGCGCCCAACATTCGCTCCGCCAAGGCGCGGGCTTCCTCGCTCAGATGGTCGCCTGCGAGCATCCGAGCGATCTCTGAGACCCGGTCCGGCCCGGTCACTTCGCGTACCGTGGTCGTGGTCGAGTGCGCGCCGACAACCTTCACAATGACGAATTGATGGTCGGCGCGTGCCGCGACCGAGGCGAGGTGGGTGACTGCCAGTACCTGTCGGTCCCGAGCCACCTCGGCCAGACAGTCGCCGATCTGTTCGGCGACTTGTCCCCCGATGCCGGCGTCGACCTCGTCAAAGACCGTCACCACCCCGTCGCTCACGCTCACCAACGCCACGGCGAGCAGTAAACGACTTAGTTCGCCACCGCTCGCCAAGGACTGCACCGGACCTTCGGGTCGGCCGGGATTGGGCGTGAACAACAGCTGCAGGTCCGAACCGTCGAGTCCATCGACACTGATACGAACCGAGGCGTTCGCCAGCGCCACGCGCGACAGCTGGGCACCCAAGGCCGCACTGAGCGCCACGGCCGACTTCTCGCGTTCTCGTCGGGCCGCCGCCGCGAGAGTCGCCTCGCGAGTCGTCAGGTCACGTAGTTCCTGATCGAGCGCGATTAACTCCACTTCGGCGTTGGTGAGTCGTTCGCGTTCGAGTTCGAGGGATTCCTTCGTAGCAACGACCGCCGCGAGCGTCCCGCCGTACTTGCGCGCAAGTCGCTGCAAGAGCTCCACGCGGGTTTCCAGACGAGCCATGGTCTCGGGATCGACGTCCTCACGATCGATGAACGCACGCAGGTCGTGCACGGCGTCACGAGCCGAGGCCAGGGATGCCTCGAGCGTCGTCACGGCATCATCCAGCCCAGCGACCGACGCGAGGGCGGCGACATTGCGGGCGAAGGCCGCCAGTAGGGCGTCCTCCCCATCGCCGTCGAAGGACTCGATAGCCGCCACCACCGCAGCTCGCCCATCGTGGACCGACGTCCATACCCGTAACTGGTCGAGCGCCTCGTCGAGTTCCGTAACTGAGGTCAAGTCGGCCGCCTCAAGTTCCTCGAGTTGGAAGTTCAGCAAATCGAGCTCGCGCTCGCGCGTCCTCTCATCACCACCGAGCACCTCACGCAACCGCGTGATCTCCACGATCCGTCGCCGTGCTCGTTCGAGATCGCCCGTATCCACGCCACCGAAGTCGTCGATGAGGCGAAGGATATCGCTGCGATTTCGAAGGGTCAGCGAGTCGTGCTGACCGTGGATCGTCACCAGTGACTCCCCCGCCACGCGTAGCGCCTCGACACTGGTAGCGACGCCGTTTAGCGTGCTGCGCACTCGGCGATTCGCGCCACTCTCTCGCCCGAAGACCACCTCATCGCCGGAACGGTCGCGCAGCACCGCGGCCACTTGCACGTCGTCGCCGAAGGCGTGGCGCGCCGACGCCGCGTCGGCCCCCAGACAGAGTGTCAGCGCACCGAGTAACAGCGTCTTGCCGGCACCCGTCTCGCCGGTGATGACGTTGAGCCCCGGTCCGAACTCGACACGCGCCTCATCGATGACACCGAGCCCGCGCGCGTACAGCTCGAGCAGCTCGGCGTTAGGCATGGCCTTCCCGGAGGCTCTCGCGCAGTCGGAACCCCAATTCGAAGCGGCGGGTTTCGACGACCCGCACGGGTTTGGGACTGCGTGAGACGCTGATTGACTCACCCGGCTCGATCGAGCCGATGGTTCGTCCGTCGGCGACCACTTCGGCGGACTTCGTCACGGCGTTCAGACGGATGACCTTGTCGCCGCCGACGACGATCGACCGGTCAATCGTGAAGTGCGGGGCGATTGGCGTGAGCACCATCACCGGCAAGGTCGTGTCGAGGACCGGCCCACCGGCCGAGAAGTTGTATCCGGTGCTGCCGGTGGGTGTCGCCACCATCACACCGTCGGCGGAGTACGTCAGATACTCATCGTCGTCGACGAACGTGCACACACGAACCATGTGGCCCGCGTGTGCACGTTCCACCACCACCTCGTTAAGAGCGAACTCCGAATCGCTTCGATTGGGCATGTCGATCTGGAGTGCCAGTCGCTCGACGACGTGTGGGTCGTGCAGCGATCGCTTGATGTCGTGGATCAGTTCGGCAGCCGGCACGTTGAGCAGAAATCCCAACCGACCCAGGTTGACCGCCATCACCCGAGCGCCGAGCTCGTGGGCCAATCGAGCCGACTTGAGGAATGTTCCGTCACCGCCCAGGCTGACCACCAGTGCGTCAGCACCGCTAGCGGGCACGTCGAGTTCGTCGAGCAACAAGAGCTCGGACGCAATGCCCTCCGAGCGCAACTGGCGTCCGACTTCGTCGGCGAGGATGACAGCGTCGGAGCGGTTGCTGAAAGCAGTGAACAGTAGGTCGGGCACGGTCCTCCTCGTTGCCATGGTAGTGAACAGGCGAGACACCAGCGGTCAGGATGCTTAGGTCTTAGTAGGTAGAGCGGGCGATCCGTCTATCTCATCCTGGTTCGTGCACGACCGGAGACATACGCTCAGGTGCGGAGGTGTCCAATGTTCGAAAAGTTCAAGGAGCGTGCCGCGGCGACGGCGCTCGAAGAGGCGACGTCTGAGTGGAATCAACGCGTCGCGGCCTACCAGTCATTGATCGCCGTCGTCGACGGATCCAAGGTACTCGAGGCCAACGGCCTACTCCTTAAGCCCGGCGAGGTTCTCCTCGGTCAGGTCCAAAACGTCGGCTTGATCCAGGAGCGGAGCGTCGGTGGGCACTGGCAGGGAGCGTCTCAGGGTTTCTCCATCCCCATCGGCTCGATCAAAGGTCGAAGCGTCCGATATCGGGTAGGAGCGACCCACGGCCACTATGTCCAGGGCGAACCGCAGCCCACGGCGGTCGACCACGGCACGTTGAGCATCACGGATCAGCGGATCGTCTACCAGGGCGCGACCAAGACCGCGGAATGTCTCTTCACCAAGTTGCTCGGCGTCCAGCAATCCGGCGGCTCGATCATCGTCTCGGTATCAAATCGCCAGAAGCCCACCGTCGTCCACGTCGGTGCTTCGCTCGAAGAATGGGTGGCCGACCGGATCTCGATCGCGACGAGTCTCTACCAAGGCGAGAAGGACCAGGTCCTCGCCAATCTGCACCAACAGCTCAACGACGTGGTTGCGGCCAAACCATCACCGTAACGAAATCTCAGCAAAGCTGAGTTGTTGTCGCCGCGGCGTTGATTCGCGCCCATAACGTGAACTGTGTGAAGTTCACCCGGGGACGCGTGCTGGCGGTAGGAGTCGTGCTCGCCATCGGGGTCGTGGCTGCGATCACCTTCGCGGGCGCCTCGTCGTCCCGTCCGACCAGGCTGGTGCTCGGGTCACCGATCGAGGCGGTGTTTCATCGTCCGATCGAGCTCGTAGGCGCCTGCGCCGAAGCCCGCATCGACCACGGTCATGACGTCGATCCGCCAGGACTCATCGATCAAGAGAATGACGAGTGCTTCCCCGCACAGCATGCCAAGCGTGCACCGGATGGTCAGGTGCTCGGCGGCTAGGCAGACGATGTCCACCGCTCGAGGCTTACGGGTTGGCTGACCGGTATGCGGTGACTCGAGCCGGCTCGTCATCGATGGTCCGAGACCATCTGGTGGGCAACCGATGCGATGGAGGAGTGGCGAGCGCACGTCCGCGAAGCCTCGGTGTCAAACGGCGCAACCGCGGTCTCGAACGTGACGACGTACGCACGCAACGCTACTGTCGGGATACGAATCAACGGGATACGGCTACGTGAGACTCATCATTGACGACGCATTCGAACTCGACGACGACGTCGTGCGCGTCGACCGGGAGGCACTGTGGGCCTTTCTTTCGCAGCGGGCCTACTGGCAGCGTTGGCGACGTCGCGAGGATGTGCAGCGCCAGGTCGAAACGGCCGCGCGCGTCGTCGGTGTCTATCGGCGCGCCGGTGGTGCCATGGTCGGTTTCGCGCGATCGGTGTCGGACGGATCGATGGCGTACTTGAGCGACGTCTACATCGACGAATCCGTTCGTGGTCGTGGGCTCGGTAAGGCACTGGTGCACGAGATGGTGACACGTGACGACGCCTCGTCGATGCGCTGGCTCTTGCACACCGACGACGCGCATGGTCTCTACCGCCAGTTCGGCTTTCACGAGCCAACCGAGCGGCTCATGGAGCGCGACCCCATCACGGTGCGCAACGCGCAGGGTGCGACAAACGACGGCGATGACGCCCGAACACCTCGGGGTCCACACGACCGGTGATCGCGCCGAAGACCCTCGCGGGCTCTCAGCCAACGAGGCGTTTCAGGGCCCGCTCAGCGGCGCGACGGACCCGGGCCACGGGATCGTCCAGCAGTCCGGCGACGACCTGGGCCGCTTCATCGACGCGGTGAGCGGCGACCACTTTCGCCGTCATCTCCCGCACTCGCCACGCGTCATCCATGCCTGCCCGGATGACCGCACCAGTGGCCACCGGATCGAAGACGTGCAGAAGACCCCGCGCCGCCCAGACCCGTGGCCAGTAGCCATCTCGGCCGCCCTCATATCCATCGAGCACGCGCTGGGCGTGCGGTCCCCCAAGCGCCAGGATGAGGTCGTCGTCGACCGCTCGGCCCTCGAGTATGCCGATGCACCCGGCAATAACCTCTTCTCGTCCGCGTCGCGCACACATCGCCTCGATGCTTTGGCGCGGCGTGACCCCCCATTTCGACGGCACCACTGAATCGTGCCACATGACCAATGGAGCGTGGCCGCCTGTCGAGCATTGAGCGATGGTCACCCTCGCGGATCTTCGACTGTGACCATGCCGAAAGTCCTGAACGATCGCCCACGCTGCGCGTCATGCGGGTTGTGCAGTTGGATCATGAGAACGGATCTGTCGTAACGGTGGCCGTTGGGCCATCACCGTTGTCGACGCGCGATCGTGGTCATACACTTGGGGCGTGAGCCAGCCGAACGAATTGGCGTCGCGACCGTTCCCCGCCGCCCCGACCGAAATTGAGGCGCTCTTGGGTGCCCTGCACCGTAATCGCCGCACCTTCGCTTGGAAGACCGGTGGTGTCGACGCGTCGGCCATGCGCCAGACGTTGGGCCCTTCCACCGTGACCCTCGGTGGACTGGTCAAACATTTGGCCCTCGTCGAGGACCATTACTTCACCCACCAGCTGTTGGGCCGCGAGTACCCCGCGGTGTGGTCACCAATGGCCGAACATGACGACTGGGAGTGGACATCGGCGGCCGACGACTCCCCCGAAGCGCTCCGATCCCTCTGGTTGGAGGCCGTCGCTCGCTCCGAGGCAGCGGTCACCGAAACGCTCGCCGCATCCGGACTGGATCAACCACTCGCGATTACGACGTGGACCGAGACGCCAAACCTACGCCGCATTCTCATCGACCTCATTGAGGAGTACGCCCGCCACACGGGACACGCCGATCTCATTCGTGAGTCGATCGATGGACTGGTGGGCGAAGACGCCCCCGAGTAGACGAGCCTTCGGTATCCTGCAGCCGCGGCCACGACGAGAGTCGACGGGAACCGCTGCGTTGACGAGTTCGGCGCGGCGACTGACGAACGCCTCGTTCGCGCCTCGTCCGAGTTGACCGGTACCTCGCACCGTGTTCGCGCACAGTTGACTATCAATGGCGTGCGAGGAACCGATCCTCCGCGGTGTAGTCAACGAGCGGTGCGTCGACACCCGGGAGTTCGAAGCCGCCGTCACCGCGAGTCGCGAGGGACAACAACCACTCGACTTCGGCCGTGACCGTCTCTTCGTAGGTGCCGACCGGCGTGTACCCGAGTTCACGGGCAGCGTTCATGTCGAGCACCAACGGATAGGGGGCGTCCCAGAGGTAGTGACCGAGCTGAGTGTCTTCTTCAAAGAGAACCTCTCGCCAGTCGTGACCGAAGTACCCTCTGATCACGCGTGAGATCTCAAGCGTGCTCGGCGCCGTCGGATCACCGCAGTTGAGGATCCGTGATCCGGGGCGAGCGGCGATTGCCTCAATCAGTGCAGCGAGGTTCGCCGCCGCTGTCGTGTGGTCGACGGACACACCTCGGTTGGCGAAGAAGGCTGTGGAACGACGGTCGAGTACCCGCTTCACGAAGACCCACTCTCGCGGAGGCGCCGCTCCCACGCCGTGGATCTTGGATGGTCGGATCACCGTCACGGGCAGAGCACTGTCGAGCAACACCCGTTCGGCCGCGACTTTGCACGCTGGGCAACCGTCGCGCGTCCGGTAGTCGCTGTCGCCTGCCTCGACCGTCGCCTGGGTCTCCATGATCGGCCCGGAAAAGTGCGGCGGTGTCATTGCGTTGGTGTGGTTGCCTGCGTCGTCGACGTAGACCGCCTTGCTCGAGATCATGACCGTCGCAGTCGCGTCGCGCGCGAGTTCAAGCAGCGCGGTGGCGTGAGACGCGTTGTAGCAAAGGCAGTCGACCAGCAGGTCGGCGCCGGTTCCCATCGCCGCCGCTAATGCGACTCTGTCCTCACGATCCGCGGCGATGAAGGTCCCACCCCGGTTGACGACCTCGTCGGGTAGGTGTCGCCAATCGCGTCCCGTGACCTGCACGTCCCATCCCGCCTCTAGAAGGCGCGATGCGGTCGCCCGTCCAGTGGCGCCAGTGCCGCCGAGAATGAGGGCGCGCGCCATGTCCGAGACCATACCGCGAGGTCCGTCGCGCACAGCCGCGGGTGGACTCGTCCCGTCGCCGGACACGTGGAGTCAGCACCACATCGGGGAGCGAACGAGGCCCCTACAGCGGCTGCTGAGGCGTTAGTGCATGCCGTTTATCGACGTCCATCGTCGCCGGTGATCGGCTCGACCTCTCGACTCACGATCCACGCGTGCTTGCCGACCTGGCGAACGCGGTGGAACCCGAATTCGTCCAGCAGCTCAACCGTGGCGCTGAACAAGAATCGACCCTGCGCCACTCGCCCGACGGTGACCTCCGAGATCGCCTCGACCAGGCCCCCTCCCGCGCGAGCGATTTCGTCTAACGCTCCATCCAGTGCGAGACGCGCGATGCCGCGCCCGCGATGCCCTTTATCGACGAAGATGCAGGTGATCCGCCAGTCGGGTACCGGCGGCGGTTCCTTGTCGTACGCGCGCTTGTGCTTGATGTTTGAGAGTTCGTCGGGGCTGCCAAACTGGCACCAGCCCTGGGCCAAGCCGTTCGAGTCGACCACCAGCGCAGCGTGGGCCCGTCCGGTCCTCACCCGCTCCTCTTTCACGTCGCGGTAGTTCAGGTGCCGTTGACCACACTCCGGGTGGTAGGAAATGCACCAGCATCCGCCGTACACGCCGTTGTTACGCTCGACGAGCTCCGCGAACGCGTCCCACGTCTCAGCGCTCAACGAACGGATCGTGTACGTCATCGTGGGCCCACCTGGCACATCGTCACAATCACAATGCTGCCATCGAGTCGGTGGGGTGTCCCGAGCGCTAGCACTGCCCGCGTGCCGATTGGTGTGAAGGCCATTACCGTGCCTCCGGGGCGAGGAAGTCCACCAGGTTGTCAAGCATCTCCGTCGTGCCATCCCCGCGCAGGCGAGGCGCATCGTCGCCGTCAAAGCCATCGAGAAAGACGCCTTGCTCGGTGTAGGTCAGCATGGTCCCCGCGCCCTTCGGTGCGAAATCAATTGTGGTCAAGGACACCGAGATGCGGGTGCCGTCGGCGTACATCTCGTAGGCGTAGACGAGGCGACGATCCACGACGATGTCGTAGTACCGCGCGTCGTAGCGGAACGTGACGCCGTCCATCACGACGTCGAAGGTCTCATGGCCACCGACACGGAAATCGAATACCGGCTGCTCGGCACCGACCGACGTCTCAAGGTTTCCCGTGTCGCCCCAGACGTTCTTCGCCTCCACCGATGCGAATGCGGCGAAGACCTGTGACGGCGGTACTCGAAACGCACGCTCGATGGTGAAGGTGCCGTGGATGACGTCGCCAGTAACCACCGTTGACCCCCCGATCAGCGATACCGTGTTTCGCTCCACCAGTGACCCTAGGGGCGAAGGCCCACAACCTGTCGGCTCGCGCAGAGACGAATCCCCGAACCACACGGCGGGTCACACTCGACGCGGGTGACACTGCTCGGCCACTGCGCAGCGCTCACCGTTTACCCGAGGTCCGCTAGACGTGAACCGTTCACGCGCGTGGCCAGTGCCCACCCAGGCGTTCGAGCCCTTCGCGCAAGATGGCCTCAGTCGTCGCGAAATTGAGTCGCACATGGTCCACTCCACCGGTGCCGAAGGCGGCGCCGTCGCTCAACGCGACGCGCGCGTGCTCAAGAAAGTATGCGGCCGGTCCCGTGATGCTTGTCATCTGTCCTCGTGACCGCTCGCCGTCCGAGGGCAGTCCGAGGCCGCTCACGTCTAGCCAAGCGAGATACGTGGCATCGCCGGGCCGATAGCGGGCCACCGGTAAGTGGTCGGCTACGAGATCGACGAGGAGTGTCTGACGCGCTCGCAAGTCGACGAGCAAGTCCTCAAGCCACGCGTCGGCCTCATCAAACGCCGCACTCTGGGCGATTACCCCCAGGTGGCTGGGTCCGGGTACCACTCGCTGCTCCAGAGACTCGATCACGTCGGTACTGTCGGTGCCGGCGACGAGGACGGCGGCGGGTGCGCCGGCGAGGTTGAACGCTTTGGATCCTGAGAGCACTGCGACGTGTCGTTCAGCGCCGGCGAGGCTCAGTAGGGGCGTGAACGCACCGCGTAGCACGAGCGGCGCGTGAATCTCATCGGAAATCACGCGCAGCCCGTATCGGTCCGCCAGGTTAAGCACGTGCGCCAGCTCGTCGCGCGAATGCACCGTGCCCGTTGGGTTGTGCGGGCTGCAGAGCAGATAGACGGGGCGTCGGGACTTCGTGCTCGCCCGCTCGAAAGCACCCTCGAGGAGCGCGAAGTCGAGGTGCCCATCCGCGCCGAGTGGGGCCTCTTCCACGACGCGGCCGCTGTGCTCGGTGAACGAGAAGAAGGGTGGATAGACAGGACAGTTGACGACGACCGAGTCACCTGGCTCGCTCAGCACGCTGATCGCTGCCGCGACCCCGCTCATGACGTTCGCAACCGGCCGGGAACGTGAAGGATTGATGCCCGTCCAGCCCCAGTGGCGCGCGGCGAAGGAGGACAGCGACGCCACGTACCGGTCAGCGATCGGGTAACCCAGGTCGCCGTGACGAACGGCGTCGACCAGTGCCCGTTCGACGGGCTCGGCCAGCGCCACGTCCATCTCGGCGACCCAAAGGGGCAAGACGTCCGAGGGATAGTGGCGCCACTTCTCACTCGTTCGCTGTTGCAGCTGCTCCAAGATGAGACCGGACAAGGGGCGCACGTGGTTCATAAGAGTCGTCCTCGACGCTACCCACTGTTCGTGGTCGATGCGAACGAGCCGGCCATGGGGTCACGTCGCGTGTGTCCGCATCCGCAAACCAACCGCAACACGAGTGAAACGCCCACTTGTCACCCTTTGTACGCTGACAGCGTGGCGACACCATCCACGAAGGTCGCGGCGCTCTTGCTCACCGGAGGCGCGAGTCGGCGCATGGGACGCGACAAGTCGCGCATCGTCATCGACGGCACGACGCTCGCCCGTCGCAATGCCGCGCTGCTCGCGCGGGTGGTCACGCGTGCCTACGAGGTCGGGCCGGGTCACTCAGGACTCATCGCGACGCGTGAGGATCCAATCGGCGCCGGTCCACTCGCCGCGGTCGTCGCCGGAAACCGACTGCTGCGAGCGAACGGCCACCGCGGTGCCGCCCTCGTTATTGCGTGCGATCTGCCATTCCTGGACGTGTCACTGCTCACACTCCTCGCCGAGTACGACGCCCCGGGTACGGTCATACCCGTAGTCGATGGTCTCGCCCAGCCACTGCTCGCCCGGTGGGGGTTTCGCGACCTCGATGAAGCGCAGCGACGCTACGAATGCGGCGAACGCTCACTGCGTCACGTCACCGACGGTGACGACGTGACCCTGCTTGACGAGTCAGCCTGGCGCCACGTCGCCTCGTCTCGCTCGTTCGCTGATGTCGACACGCCCGAAGACCTCGCGCGCTACGGCCTCACCGATACCGGCCGGTAGTGCCGAGGCGCTGGTTCACGGCGTCGGTGGTGTAACCTCGCGGGCGATCTCGAGTGCTTCAAAGACATTGAGTCCGGCGGCTGCAGCCATCCAGCAGGCGATAGGCGCCGACGTTCGCTCCGAGGCGTGCGCCGCGGTTCCTGCGAGTGCCAGGATCGCCTCGCGTTCAGCGTCGCTCGGCGTCTCGACTCCGAGGGCGGCTGCGAATTGCTCGAGCCAATGCTGTATCGGTGCACTCACGTTTCGATCGTAGTCACGACCCCTCACGTCCGCGGGGACCGCGACGAATCGAGCAGGTGTCTCGGTAGGATCGATGCGAGCGAGGTCGAGTTCGCCATCGCCGCGACGATCGGGGGGTTGCGTGAGTCGAGTATCGCCAGAACGGGACGTGATCCGCATGACGGTGGGCGTCGCGCCAAGCCCGCATCGAGACACCCTCGCCGGAGAGGAGCCGCTCGAACTTCGCGTCAATGGCCGATCCCTGGCGGTGACGATGCGAACGCCGGGCGCCGACTTCGACCTCGCGGCCGGATTCCTCGTCAGTGAAGGCGTGATCACCCAGAACCGCGACCTTCTCGCGATGCGCTACTGCGCGGGCGAGGATGAGGACGGGGTCAACCAGTTCAACGTGCTCGATCTCAACCTGGCCAGTGACGTGCCGCCTCCGAGCGCCGACGCGGCGCGCGCCTTCTTCACGACGAGCTCGTGCGGCCTGTGCGGCAAGGCTTCCATCGACGCCGTTCGAACCCGATCACGATTCGCAGCACCCGACGACACGCTGAGCGTCTCGAGCACCACCCTGGCGTCACTCCCCGACCGGCTGCGGGCGGCCCAGAACGTCTTCGAGCACACCGGCGGACTGCACGCGGCCGCACTCTTCACGCCGACCGGTGATCTTGTCATCGTGCGCGAGGATGTCGGACGCCACAACGCCGTCGACAAGGTGGTCGGCTGGGCCCTGCGCGAGGGACGACTCCCGCTCGTCGACATGATCTTGCTCGTCTCTGGTCGCGCCTCGTTCGAGCTGGTCCAGAAGGCAGTGATGGCGGGCATCCCCATGCTCTGTGCGATATCGGCCCCGTCATCGCTCGCTGTTGACCTCGCGCGCGAGACGCGACTCACGCTCGTGGGGTTCCTGCGGGGCGACTCGATGGTCGTCTACGCCGGCGCCGAGCGCGTCATCAGCGAACCCGCCTGACTCACCGACCCGGGATTCCGGTCACGCGTGGGCCAACTCGGAGCGTTCCAGTCTGATGATGATCGACTTCGACGTCGGCGTATTGCTGCCGATGGCGGTCGAGTCGAGAGGGACGAGCACGTTGGCCTCGGGGAAGTAGGCGGCGGCACAGCCGCGCGGCGTGGGGTAGGCCACCGCGCGAAACGCGCTGGCACGACGTTCGCCGTCGGTATAGACGCTGACGAGGTCGACCAGATCGCCGTTGTGGAATCCTTGATCAGCCAAGTCGGACTCGTTCACGAAGACGACGCGACGTCCGCCCTCGATCCCCCGGTAGCGATCGTTCAGTCCGTAGACCGTTGTATTGAACTGATCGTGCGAGCGCACCGTCTGGAGGATGAGGTGACCTTCGGGGACCTCGATCGCGTCGAGCGGATTGCGGGTGAAACGGGCTTTGCCGGTCACGGTGTCAAAGGTTCTCGAGTCGTGGGGACCGCGCGGCAAGACGAAACCACCCGGGGTGGCCACGCGCTCTTCGAAGCTCTCGAAGCCAGGCACGACGTTTTCGATGTGGCGACGGATTACGCGATAGTCGCCTGCCATCGCCCGCCAGCCGAGGTCTTCACCGAACAGCGCCTCGCCCAGACCCGTCACGATCGAGACCTCGCTACGCAGGTGTGGCGAGCCGGGCTCGAGGCGACCCCGGGACTCGTGCACCATCGACATCGAGTCCTCGACGGTGACGAACTGGTCGCCGCTGGCCTGGTGGTCACGCTCGGTTCGACCGAGGCACGGCAGGATCAAGGCCTCCTCACCGTGGACGAGGTGTGATCGATTGAGTTTGGTCGCCACGTGGACGGTCAATCGACACCGTGCCATCGCCGTCTCGGTGACTGCGGTGTCCGGCGTCGCGGCAACGAAGTTCCCGCCGAGCGCGATGAACACGTCAATGCGGCCGTCGCGCATCGCTCGGATCGTGTCAACGGTGTCATAGCCGTGTTCGCGCGGCGGCTCGAAGCCGAACTCATCGCGCAACCGATCGAGGAACGAGTCGGGCATCTTCTCCCAGATGCCCATCGTGCGGTCGCCCTGGACGTTGCTGTGCCCACGGATCGGTGACGGGCCGGCACCCGGACGCCCGATGTTGCCGCGCAGCAGAAGGAAGTTGACGATCTCACGGATGGTGGCGACCGCGTTGCGATGCTGGGTGATACCCATGGCCCAGCAGACGATCACGCTGTTTGCCGCCATGACATCGCCCGCGAAGTCCTCAATCTCGCGACGTGACAAACCGCTCGCCGCTTCGATCGCCGACCACTCGAGTTCGCGCCACCCCTGGCAGGCCTCCTCGAAGCCGTCGCAGTAGGTGTCGATGAAGGCGTGGTCGAAGACGGTCCCCGGTGCCCGCTCCTCGCGTTCCAACAGGACCTTGTTGACCCCGGCGAACATCGCGAGATCGCCGTTGACCCGCACCGACAGGAACCGATCCGTCAACGCCGTACCTCGCCCGATGAGCCCGCGTGCCTTCTGAGGATTCTTGAAGCGCACGAGACCGGCTTCGGGCAGTGGATTTGCCGAGACGATACGCGCGCCTCGACGTTTGGCGGCCTCGAGCGCACTCAACATGCGCGGGTGGTTCGTACCGGGGTTCTGACCCACGATGACGATTAGGTCGGCGTGGTCGGTGATGTCGTCGAGATTGACCGTCCCCTTGCCGACGCCGATCGTCTCGGTGAGCGCCGTACCGCTCGACTCGTGACACATGTTCGAACAGTCGGGCAGGTTGTTCGTGCCTAGGCGTCTCGCGAGCAGCTGGAAAACGAAGGCCGCCTCGTTGCTCGCGCGACCGCTGGTGTAGAAGGCCGCCCGGTTCGCCGACGGCATCGCCTTCAACCGCGTCGCGCACAGCGCGAGCGCGTCGTCCCAGGAGATCGGTTCGTAGTGCGTCGAGCCGGGCGCGAGGTACATCGGTTCGGTGAGCCGCCCATGCAGTTCGAGTTCGTGATCGGACTGGGCGCGTAGCTCGTCGATCGAGTGCGTGGCGAAGAACGCGCGACCGATGCGATCACGCGTCGCCTCCCAGGACACGGCCTTCGCGCCGTTCTCGCAGAACTCGGCGTGCGAACGGTGTCCGGCCTGTGGGTCGGGCCAGGCGCAACTCGGGCAGTCGAAGCCGTCGACCTGGTTCATAGCCGTCAAAGCGCGCGTGCCACGAGCGACGCCCATCTCGCTGATCGCCCGTTTGAGCGACACTTGAACCGCCACTCGTCCGACTGCGACGGACTCGGGCTGGTGCACCGTAATGGCGTCTTCTGGCTTTTCCACCATCTCTCACCGCCCAACGGCACGTCTCATCGCGTGTCCTGTCTCCAGGCGGGCCCCCACGGGCACCCTACCGCGAAGGTTCCGAGACGTACCCAGCAGTGATCCGATGGTTCACCGGTAACCTCTCACACGTGTCAGCCACGTCACGCGCCTCACGCGTCGAGCGCTCGAAGCCTCGGATCCTCCGCGAGGTCGGACGATGATCGGGGCCGAGGAAGCCCGTTCCATCGTCCTGGCGCCACTCCAGCCACTCGCGCCAGTCGAGCGCACCCTCGCCGAGACCATCGGACTCGTCGCCTCGAGCACCGTCTACGCCACCGAGCCCGCCCCCAGCTTCACCAACTCCGCGATGGACGGCTTCGCGGTGCGTGGTGTCGACGTGACAACGAGCTCGACGCGCCTGCGCATCGTCGATGCGGTCTTCGCCGGTGAGTCGAGCGAGGTCGTCGTCGGTGTCGGCGAGGCCACCCGGATCATGACCGGTGCGCCCCTGCCGCCCGGTGCCGACACGGTCTGCCCTCGCGAGGACGCCGTGGTCGACGAGGACGGACGCTTCGTGACGCTCCAGCGGGCCGTGGTGCCCGGAGACTGCGTGCGACACGTCGGCGAGGACCTGACCGTCGGCCAGACACTCGTCAGTCCCGGCGACGTCGTGGACCCGGCACTGCTGGGTGCCCTCGCCGCCCAGGGAATGACCTCGCTTCTCGTCCACCCCGTACCGCGTGTGGGCGTGCTCTCGACGGGTAACGAGCTTGTCGAAGGGTCGGGTCGCCTCGGTCCAGGCCAGATCCGAGACTCGAACCGACCTACGTTGCTCGCCGCGCTTCGCCAGTCGGGATTCGTGGCGATCGATCTAGGCACGGTACGTGATTCGAAGCGCGACCTGCGCGCGGCCTTCGAGCGCGCGCGCATCTCGTGTGACGCCGTGATCTCAACGGGCGGTGTGAGTGCGGGCGACGCCGACTTCGTCAAGGTGGTCCTCGCCGAGTTGTTCGTCGAGCACGCGCGATCGATGCAGGTCGCGATCCGCCCGGGCAAACCCTTCACCTTCGCCTACGACGAGTCAACGAACACGCCCTTCTTCGGTCTGGCCGGTAATCCCGTTTCCACCCTGGTCGGCTTCGAACTGTTCGTGCGCCCCGCTTTGCGCCGCCTCGCCGGCCACCACGATCTCGAGCGACCGAGTCTGTCGATGGTGCTCGACGATGACCTCGTTCGCCGACCCGACGGCAAGCTCCACCTCGTCCACGGCGTCTGTCGCATCCGCGAAGACGGGCTCGTGCACGTCGAACGCCTCGCCCGGCGAGGCTCGCACCTGCTCTTCGCCGTCGCCGGAGCCAACTGCCTCATCGAGGCGCCCGACGGCGAGGGCTACCGCGTCGGTGACACGGTGCGTGCCCTGCTCCTCGATACCAGCGAACTCAACGGCGTCGCGCACGACCAACGCCGTCCCTAGTCGCGCTCGGGCGAGACTTTTCCCTCCCGTTCGGCAAACCAGCGCGGCGCGTGTCGAGAGGCCCAGACCTCACTCACCCGCCCGCGCACCATCGACATGAGGGCGGCGGGGTGCGTTAGGGCCATGACGACGTGTCCGACGATGAACAAGACGAGCAACCAGGCAAAGGTATCGTGGACGAAGGTCGCACCCGAGCGCCACGACACCGGCACCAGGTCGAACCACTTCAAGACGACCCCGGTGGCGAACAAGACAATCGACGAGGCCGCGACGACGACTGCGTTGAGCTTCTGACCGGGATTGAATTTATCCGCGTCGATCTCGAAACGACCCCACGAACGAAGCCACGTGATCTCCTCGTGAGTCCAGTCGTTCACTCGTCGTATGTCGCGTCGAAGGCGCCGGCCCCACGGCGCGAAGACGGCGACTACGAATGGGACGGGTAACGCCAGACCCGTCCAGAGGTGGACCTGCTCGACGTCAACACGCGGGAGCGTCACACCGAAGAGTGAACCGAAGTAGAGCGGGATCGCCGTCACAATCAAGACGATGAAGAGCGCCGCGCTGATCCAGTGCGTCGCACGTTCGACCGCGTCGAAGCGCACGAGGTCGCGGGGACGTTCACTCGCCGCGACGTCACTGTCAGCGGTCACGTCAGACTCGGGTCTGGATTCGTCGGGCCGGTCGTGCCGTCGAGCCAGCCGTTCACGGGGTAGCCGTTCATCTCCCAATAGCCGGGTTCGACGGCGTCCACGACGCGAATCGCTGAGAGCCACTTGAGCGACTTGTAGCCGTACATCGGCGCTACGTACAGCCGCACCGGTCCGCCGTGCTCGACCGTGATCGGCGCGTTGAGCATCCGGTAGGCGACGATGACGTCAGGGAGTCGGGCCTGGTCGATCGTGAGACTCTCGGTGTCAGCGCCGTCGTAGGACTCGAAGCTGACTGCGACCGCGTCGGGTCGCGCGCCGACCTGGTCGAGCAGGTGTGAGAGTCGCACACCGCGCCATTCGACGTTGGGCACGCGCCATCCCGTGACGCACTGGAAGGCCTTTACCATCGTCGTCGCGGGCATCGCCTCGAGGTCATCGAGGGTGAACGTCGTCGGACGATCGACGAGACCACTCACGTGCAGGCGGTAGGCCGATGGTGCGATGACCGGGAAGTCCCCGTTGATCGAGTAAATGCGGAAGCGGTCGCCGCCAGGCAACAGGCCGCCCAACCCTGAACCGAGAGCGTCGCCGAGCCGACGCTGCACGGCACCGCCAAACGCCACGCCGAGGGCACCCAGGCCAACTAACCCGAGGAACAACCGACGCCCCACGGGAATGGTCGTAACTCGTTCTCGCGCCTCGTGCGGCGTCATCATCCCCCTTCGACGTCCACCTCGAGCCGGCGCCATCGACGCCGCGCCCGACGCTGGTTAGTGTACGGACCGGACCCGCGTCGCCCTGCACGGAGCGGTCT
Source organism: Actinomycetes bacterium (assembly GCA_021793515.1). Classification (GTDB taxonomy): domain Bacteria; phylum Actinomycetota; class Acidimicrobiia; order Acidimicrobiales; family RAAP-2; genus RAAP-2. Next base: position 106,844 of record JAJYSP010000004.1, read on the forward strand.
CAGGTTTCGGGACTCGCCTCCGGCGCGACGAGGCGGCCCCAGTCATCAGATTTACCGCCGCTCTTTCGATCGAGCACGAGCTCGTCGACGTGGGCGGTTGGATCGAACGACGTGAGCACGTCGACCAGGCTCATCGCCGCGAAGGCGCACGCGGTCAGTGCCTCCATCTCTACGCCGGTGCGATTCACCGTCACGACCGTTGCATGCACCACGAGACCACCCTCACGAGCCGTGATGTCTACCTCGACATCGGTGAGGTTGATCGGGTGACAGAGCGGGATCAGCTGCGACGTGCGTTTCGCCGCCTGGATGCCGGCGAGTCGCGCGGCGAACACTGGATCGAGCCCTTGCGCGGTCTCTTCAAGGGCAAACACGTCAATGACGGAACGTACGACGCAGCTCGCTTCGGCACGGCGTCGCGTCGTCTCCTTCTCCGAGACGTCCACCATGCGAAGGCGACCCTCGTCATCGAGATGCGTGAATGGCGCCGTCATCGATACCTCCGTCGCGGGCCCACCGTTCTAGAACCGTGGGGGCATGGTAGCGCGAGATGGGACTGCGAATTACGGCAGAAACACGACGACTGTCGCGTGACCGTTCACCGGACGTCTCGTTAGGCTCAGGGCATGAGCGACCACGGGGCTGCTGCTCGAAGCGCGCTGGCGCACGGTGCCATCGGCGTCGCGGGGTCCCCGGCGAGGTCGACGCCCGTCGCCCTTTCGGTCAAAGCTCATCACGCCAACGCCGATGACGGGCGTCCCCCGGCGCACATGCCGACGACGGGGGCCCTCGTCGACCAATACGGTCGGGTTCACAGCGACCTGCGCATCTCGATCACCGACCGCTGCAACCTGCGCTGCATTTACTGCATGGAAGAGGACATGACATTCCAGCCTCGTGAACAGCTGCTCAGCTTCGAGGAACTTGAGCGAATCGCGCGGATCGCACACGAGCTCGGCGTTACCGCCATCCGACTCACGGGCGGTGAGCCCCTGGTGCGCCGAGGTGTCGTCGACCTCATCGCTCGGCTCAGCGCCATCGGGTTTGCGGACATCGCCATGACCACCAACGCGACGCGACTCGCGCCACTCGCGGCACCCTTGAAGGCCGCCGGGCTCACCCGCGTGAACATCAGCTGTGACTCGCTTCGAGCAGATCGTTTCGCCGCCATCCGGCGCCGTGGTGACCTCGCCACCGTGCTCGATGCCATGGAGGCCGCCGAGGCCGCCGGGCTTGCACCACTCAAGGTGAACGTGGTGCTACTTCGTGGCATCAACGATGACGAGATACTCGATTTCGCACGCTTCGCGCGAGCGACCGGTCGCATCGTGCGCTTCATCGAGTTCATGCCCCTTGACGCCCCCGGCGAGTGGAACCGTGGCCGGATCGTCCCAGGACGCGAGGTGTACGACGTGCTGAACGCCTCCTGGCCACTCGAAGCCGTTGACGAGCCGGGTCGGGTCGCACCGGCCGAACGCTACCGTTTCGCCGACGGCATCGGCGAGATCGGGCTCATCTCAACGGTGACCGAACCCTTCTGTGGCACCTGCAATCGACTACGGCTCACGCCCGACGGCTCGATACGTAACTGCCTCTTTGGTGACGACGAGCATGCGTTGCGCGACCTAGTACGAAGTGGCTGCGACGACACCGAGGTCGAGCTCGTACTGCGCCGCGCCGTGTGGGCCAAGTACCCGGGTCACGCCATCAACGAACCGGGATTCCTTCGGCCGCACCGCTCGATGTCGATGATCGGCGGCTGAAAGCGTTCTCAGGTGACCGCACTACTGTGAGCCACGCAAGCGGTTCTCGGCAGTTGAGGGGGTGTCTATGAGCAGTGTGCGTGTCCTAGTTGGTACCCGAAAAGGAGCCTTCATACTCACCGCGGACGGATCGCGCAAGAAGTGGCGCGTCGAGGGACCGCTCTTCGCTGGGTGGGAGGTCTATCACCTGAAGGGATCACCGCTCGATCCCGACCGCATCTTCGCGTCCCAGTCGACGGGCTGGTTCGGCCAGCTGATCCAGCGCTCCGATGACGGCGGCGCGACCTGGGTGCCGGTCGGCAACCAGTTCGCCTACGACGGCGTGCCGGGCACTCACCAGTGGTACGACGGCACGGCCCATCCCTGGGAGTTCGCCCGCGTCTGGCACCTCGAACCTTCACTCACTGATCGCGACACGGTGTTCGCCGGTGTCGAAGACGCCGCACTCTTCCGCACGACCGACGCGGGAGCGAACTGGCAGGAGCTCGCGGGACTGCGCACACACGAGACGGGCTCACAGTGGCAGCCCGGCGCGGGCGGGATGTGTTTGCACACGATCATCCAGAGCCCAGTTGACCCCGCGCGGATCGTGGTGGCGATCTCGGCCGCGGGTGCATTTCGCACCGACGATGATGGCGCGACCTGGAAACCGATCAACCGGGGTCTTAACTCCGAAGGCATCGCCGACGCCGACGCCGAGGTCGGCCACTGCGTGCACCACGTCACCATGCACCCGTCTCGCCCCGACGTGCTGTATATGCAAAAGCATTGGGACATCATGCGCAGCAACGACGCGGGTGATTCGTGGTTTGAGGTGAGCGGTGATCTGCCCACCGACTTTGGCTTCGTGATCGACGTACACGCTCACGAGCCCGAGACCATTTACGTCGTGCCAATCACGAGTGACTCCGTGCACTTCCCCCTCGACGGTCGACTGCGCGTCTACCGCAGTCGTACCGGTGGCAATGAGTGGGAGCCACTAACCGTGGGGTTGCCCCAGCGCGACTGCTACGTGAATGTCCTGCGCGACGCGATGGCCGTGGACACCCTCGAGGACTGCGGCATCTACTTCGGCACCACCGGCGGCCAGGTCTACGCCTCGGCGAACGGTGGAGACACGTGGGACGCGATCGTGCACGACCTGCCCGCGGTTTTGTCGGTCGAAGTACAGACGCTGGCATGATCCGTGTCGTCTTGCCCGCCCACCTGAAAACCCTCACCCACGTCTCCGGTGAGGTCGAACTCGTGGTGACCGGTCCCGTCTGTCAACGGTCGGTGCTCGACGCGCTCGAGGCCCGCTTCCCCGTCCTGGTGGGCACGATCCGGGACCCCGTCACCCAACAGCGTCGACCCTTCATCCGCTTCTTCGCGTGCGAGCAGGATCTCTCGCACGTCGCGCCCGACGAGCCTCTACCCCCTGAAGTCGAGACCGGCCGTGAGATTTTCTTTGTCATCGGCGCCATGGCGGGCGGCTGAGCTCGCCGACGGCGTTGCCCACCACCGTCGCGTCGTTAAGCCTCGTTAGTCTGTGGCGATGACCAAGTATCGAGTGGGCCAAGCCGCCGAGCTCTTGGGGGTGAGTGCCGACACCCTGCGCCGCTGGGCGAGCGCCGGGCGCATCCCCGTCACGACCGCGTCGGACGGACGCCGATACTTCGAAGGCGCGGACCTGGCCCAGCTCGCCGTGACGATAGGTGGCGAGTCAGCGACCGATCAGCCCCGCGCCCAGTCGGCCCGAAACCGGTTCGTGGGAATAGTCACGCGCGTCGTGCGGGACCAGGTCGTCACCCAGGTCGACATCCAGGCCGGCCCACACCGCTTCGTGTCGCTGATCACCCGTGAAGCCGCCGACGAATTGGGTCTCGAGCCCGGTGTGGTCGTCGACGCCGTCGTTAAGGCCACCAACGTCGGGGTCGAGATCCCTTCGACCTTCTGACCTCGATCAGGATTGACGAGCAACATCGAGGTCGCCACGCGGCCACAACGAGACGTCCTCGGCGCGCACGACGAGCCCACAGACGTCCCCGACCGACCACTCCGACCAGTCCGCGCTGCGCACGAGGATCTCGAACTCGCCCGCGACCTCCACGACGAAGTCACTCGCCACGCCGACGTAGGCGATGTCTCGGATGGTGCCAGGGAGCGTCGCCCCTGCGTTCGTGTCACCCAGTGCGGTCAGCGTCACCCGCTCGGGGCGAACGCTCCAGGCCACGTCGTCTCCCACGACGAACCCGTTGACCGGCACATCGATGGTGACTGGTCCGCACTTGATTCCAAAGTCGACTACCCGTCCCGTCAACAGGTTTGCGATACCGAGCAGTCGAGCCACCGCCGGCGACGCAGGGTGCGCGAAGACCTCGCGACTGGCGCCGAACTGCAACGAGGTTCCGGCCTGTACGACCAGCACGTCCTCAGAGAGGAACCCTGCCTCTTCGGGGTCGTGGGTCACAAGGACCGTCGAAAGGCCCGTCTCACGCTGGAGCTCGCGCACGAGACGACGAAGTTCTTGTCGTACGGGCACATCGAGGGCCGAAAACGGTTCATCCAAGAGCAGGACCACTGGCTCGGCGCACAGCACTTGGGCCAGGGCGACGCGTTGGCGTTGGCCACCCGACAGCTGGTCCGGTGGGGCAAACTCCAGACCGTCGAGGCCCAGTCGGTGAAGCCAGTACCGTGCGACATCGGCCTGAGCGCCGCGGGCGAAGTTCAACTGCTGCCAGACGGTGAGGTGGGGAAAGAGCGTGAAGCCCTGGGCGACGTAGCCGACCCGACGCCGCACGACAGGTTGCTCCCCGATGGATTCGTCGCCACACCAGAGTTGCGTCGCGTGGGGTCCAGCGAGCCCGGCCAGACTGCGCAGCAGCACTGATTTGCCCGCCCCGGATGGTCCGAGGACCGCCAGATGGCGCACCGGGCGTTCGCAGCGTAGACGCAGGTGGAACGACCCCAGTTGATGGTCGACCTCGAAGCGGATTGGCCCGGACCTGACCACCTTGGGCGCGCGAACGTCGCCTTCGGGAATTTGTCGCGCCCGTGGCCAGCGGAACCGACTGAGTGCGACGACGACCAACGCCACCACGAGCGCGAGCGCCGTAGGCGCGAGGGTCGGCGACAGGCCTGCGCCGCTGAACTGGTTATAGGTGTAGATCGGCAACGAGGTGGGGTTATAGGCCAGCACGATCACGGCTCCGTACTCACCGAAGGCCCGCAGCCACGCGAGCACCATGCCCGCCCGGATCCCCGGTGCGGCGACCGGCACCGCCACGCGCAGGAACCGTGAGAGCTCACCGTGACCCAGCGTTTCAGCGACATCGAGCAGGTTCGGGTCGAGCGACTCGAATGCGGCCCGTGCGGCGACGATGAGAAAGGGCGTCGACACGAAGGTCATGGCGATGACCAGGCCAGCAGACGAATTGGTGAGCTGACGATGGAACAGACGCCCGAGGAACGTGTAGGGACCGACGAGGTAGATGAGTACGATCCCGCTCATGAGCGGCGGTAACGCGAGGGGAATCTGGACGAGGATCCCGATGACGGCGGCCACCCGGCTCTTCGAGCGAGCGAGTACGAAGGCGAGTGGCACGCCGAAGACCGTGACGAGTACGAGCGAGACGGTCGCGCCGCTCAATGACGTCCACAGTGCCGGGTAGAGCCCCGCCTGGTGGAAGCCCCGACGCGGCGAGGTAACGAGTCGAACCACGAAGGCGACAATTGGAGCCGCGAGGTACAGCACGACGAGTCCGGCGAGCCAGCGCAGTGGACCGACGCTGCGCGGGACACTCACGGTCTGGTCGTGGGCGGTGACGACCCGACGTTCCCCACTCGTGTCGAGCCCGCTGGGATGACGCCATTGCGCGACAGGATGGCACGTCCTCGTGGACCGAAAAGGAACGCGACGAACGCACGGGCGGCTCTCGGGTGCGGGGCCCGATTGACGATGGCCACCGTGAAGGTGGCCGCGAGGTGCGTGCCGACGAGTGCAACGGTATGCAAGTGGGCGGCGGTCGCCTCCACGGTGTAGAAGAAGCCGGCGTCGAGCTGGCCGGCGTCGAGTTCACCGACGAGGGACGCTTCGGTGAAGACGTCGTTCGTCGCGGTCGCCAGTGCAGCCAGACGGGGGCGGTCGTAGCGACGAGCAGCCTCGCGCAATGCCGTCACCGCGAGGACACCCTTCGGATCGACGGCCGGATCGGTCCGCCCGAGCAGGAAGCCCGGGCGTGCGACGACGTCGTACCACGGCGAATCACGCAGCGCTGCCGCAAAGCTCGACGTGGCGTTGTAGCCGAGCACGAGTCGCGACTGACCGAGTACCCGGTACGACGAGACCCAGTTGCCGTTCGCGGGCCCTTCGAGGAAACGATTGACGCTCGGCGACGCACTGACGAAGACGTCGGCGACCTCGGTGCCACCCTTGATCTCGGTGGCGAGTGCGGTTGACCCGTTGGCGATCCCAACGACGTTGTCACCGGTCGCGCGGTGAAACGCCGGCCCGATCTGGTTCTCCATGAGATTGAGCAGCGATCCCGCGTACAACACGTCCACCGAGCGAGCCGTCGTTCCCGACGCACGTGAGGTACTGACCAGATTGACTGTGGCGAGCAGTGACACGCTAAGGATCCCGAGCGCGAATATCCGGCGTCCACCGGGTCGCGATACGGTCCCCACGTTGCCCATGACCCTCCTCGACCGCGCGGCCGCGCGATGCATCGAGTTCCGTTGTGCGTTGATACTAGGCCGTTAACCTCGCGTTTGCACCTAATTCGTCGGTTTGTAACCGCATGTACGCTGTCATCACGAGATCGGTGTTGCCGGGACGGCGTCGGGGGGCGACACTGGGAAAACTAGGGTTTCACCGTGACGATGGACGAAGCGAGCGAGTGGGTGGCCGTCTCGGCGCAGCCATTGGCGCCCGACGAGCTGGCGGCCTGGGCCACCCGTCGCGACTGCGGTGCGGTCGTTACCTTCTGTGGCACCGCCCGCACCACGTCGACCTTCGAGCACGAAATCATCGAACTCGACTACGAGACTGACGTGGACCTCGCCGAATCACGGATTCGCGCAGTGACGGCGCGCGCGCGTGAACGATGGCCCGAGGTTCGCGCCATCGCCGTCCATCACCGAATCGGTACGGTCCTCGTGCGCGAACCCGCGGTCGTTGTCGTGGTCTCATCGCCCCATCGACGCGAAGCCTTCGAGGCCGCCCAGTTCTGTATCGACGCCGTCAAGCGCACGGTCCCCATGTGGAAACGAGAGGTCTGGCAAGGTGGATCGGCCTGGAGCGAGCAGTCCGAGGACGTCGTCGACGTGGGCGACCTCGCCCCGTGAGTCGGCTCTTGCTACTCGGACCGGCCCGCGAGGCGGCTGGGGTGCGCAGCGCCGAGATCGACGCCGCGTCGGTGGGCGAGGTGATCGCTCTCGCGACCGTTCGGTTCGGCAAGCCGTTCGCCGAAATCGTCGCGATCAGTCGAGTCTGGGTTAACGGTGTGGAGGCCTCACCCGATCAGGGCGTTGGACCGAGCGACGAGATCGCCGTCGTCCCCCCGGTCTCTGGCGGATGAGGGTCACCCGTGCCCGCGAGAAGTCGCAACGCATGAGAAAGCAACGGCGTTACGGCTTCGAGGCACTCGAGCGCGGCCCGGGGAGAACCCGGGGTATTGAGGATCAGGCTTTCACCAAGGATGCCGCAGCGACCTCTCGAGAGGGCACCGAAGGGGCTGGTGGCGCGCATCACTTCCGCGAAGCCGGGAGCCTCGCGTTCAATTACCGACGCGGTGGCCTCGGGGGTGAGGTCTCGGGGCGCAAAACCGGTCCCGCCGGTCGTCACGATGAGCCCAGCGAACCCCACGGCGAGTTCGCGCAGTGCCGACGCCACCACCTCGACGCCGTCGGACACGAGCCGTTGTTCGACGATCTCGTAACCTGCTTCGATGAGTCGGCCCACCACGGCCGGGCCCGCGCCATCGACACGCTCCCCCGCGCTCGCCGAGTCCGAAACTGTCAAGACCTTCGCGCGCAACGTCACGTCTCGAGCGTAGACGCGGGTTGGCGTGATGCCCGGCACGACTGCGGTGGTTTACTTGGAACTGCCATGGCGCTGCACACCCCGACTTTTATCCGACGGACCTGGTCATGACCGAGCGCGAGGCCACTCACGGTGCCGCCCGCGCTCGAATCACCATGCGCCCAGAGACCGCGCGCGCCGTGGCGAACCATGGCATCAAGAAGGGTGACGTCCTCGGGGCCGCCCGTTTCGCCGGGCTACAGGCCGCGAAGGACGCCTCGAGCTACCTGCCACTGCTCGACCCCGAGCCGGTGAGCCACGTCGTAGTCGAGTTCACCGTCAGCGAGGATCACATCGAAGTGACCACGCGCGTAAGGAGCGCGAGCGAGGCATCGGCGCGCATGCGCGCACTGAGCGCCGCCACGGTGGCGACGCTGACGATCTACGACATGTGCAAGTCAGCGGACCGAACGATGCGCATCGGCCCCGTCGTAGTCCTGCCTCCTGATGAATGAAGTCGCACCCGATTGAGTCGAGGGCGCTGTCTCGCACCGCCACCGCACCGCTGTGTCGACCGTCCGCGCGCGCGCTTCAGACCGAGGCGATACTGGGCGTGGGACGCAAGAACGAGACCGAGGAGGTCATATGGCACGCAGGCACCGCGGTTCAGCCAACGCCTGGAGCGGTCCCGGTGGCGCAGGCGGCGGGTGGCTTCTCGGCTTCATTGGTGCGCTCGTGTATTACCTGCACACCCACTCGGGGAGTCTCTGGCTGGTCATCGTCGCCGTCGCCAAGGCGTTCGTCTGGCCCGCATTCCTCGTCTTCAAACTTCTTGGACTCCATTGACCGTCGCCGGCACCGATACCGATGACGGTAGCTAGCCCGAACCGGTACTTCAGGGCGACGGTTCACGCCGGTGGCGAACGGCGCTGACGAATTCTCGGCCGTTTCGATGGTGCCTTGCAATTCGTCCCGCCGCGGTGTTACGCCAGAGCTATGATTGTGGGACGTCGCCACGACCGCCCGGTCGCCCTCGTCGCCGGGGCCACCCGGGGTGCCGGACGAGCCATCGCCGTCGAACTGGCGCGCGCTGGGTTCTTCGTCTACGCGACCGGCCGGAGTAGCCGCGTCACTGGTCCATCGGAAATCGACCGGCCAGAGACCATCGAAGAGACCGGGGATCTCATCGAGGTAGCAGGGGGTCACGGACGGGCACTCGTGGTTGATCACGAGTCGCTCGAAGCGGTCGAGACCCTTATCGCCACAGTCCGGCGCGACCAGGGCCGACTCGATGTCCTCGTCAATGACATCTTCGGCGGCGACCGATACGCGCAGTGGGAGAAGCCGATATGGGAGCACGACTGGGCTGGCGGGCTTCGCATGCTCCAGATGGGCGTGCATACGCACCTCATAACCTGTCACGCCGCCATTGCGTTCATGCTGGAGACCGCCGAAGCTAACGGTCGCCGAGGCGTCATCGTCGAGATGACTGACGGTACCTCGGCGGCGAACGCGACCTTCCGCCGAAACGTCGGCTTCTACTACGACTTGGTCAAAGCCAACGTCGAGCGAATCGTGATCGGTCTCTCGGCCGAACTGGAGGGACAACCGCTCGTGGCCATAGGCGTCACCCCTGGTTGGTTGCGCTCGGAGCGCATGCTCGAGAACTTCGGGGTGACCGAAGCCTCCTGGCGCGAGGCGTGCGTGTCGATCCCAGGTTTTGCCATCTCTGAGTCGCCCACCTACGTGGCGCGAGGCGTCGCAGCGCTCGCCACCGATGATCACGCGTGGCGCTGGGCTGGTCGCATCGCCAGCGCGCGACAGTTGGCCGACGCGTACGGCGTGACCGATATCGACGGCAGCAAGCCCGACTGCTGGGGTTACCTCGCGGAGTACGGCTGGTCACGCGATGACGGCTTCGGCGTCGAAAACTATCGCTGACGTCATCGGGCCGAGGTTGCGCCACGAACGTCTTACCGCTGGTTCCCTTGCACAGCAACACGCCACCGTCGTCCCCTACGACGTCGCACGGTGCATCCTTGACAATTGCTGCTCGTGATACTTAGTATCACTGGTACATATCGGACGCCACCCACGCGAACAGGGATTTGGCTCGCGTGGGCGACCAGTGTGGGAGGTTCTGTGACCACCAACGACGTCACGCCTAGTGCACTCGCTGACCGACTTCGCATGTCGATGATCCGCCTCGCTCGCCAATCCCGGCGACGCGACACCGCTGAGTTGACGATCACGCAGCTCTCCGCCCTCGCGACCGTGGTACGAGATGGCCCGCTCGGAATCGGTCAACTCGCCGACATCGAGGTCCTGCCATCCCCGGCAGCGACCCGTCTCGCCGACAAGCTCGAAGAGGCGGGTCTCATCGAACGCCGGAGTAATCCCGCCGATCGACGTGGCGTGCTGGTCGCGGCCACCGACATAGGTCAACAGCTCTACGCGAGTCGCCAGGAGTCGGGCAACGCCTGGCTCAGCCGACGAATCGGCGTGCTCAGCGACACCGATCGAAGAACCCTCGAACGTGCGATCACCGTCCTCGAACGACTGAGTGCCGACGAACCCGAGGGTGACCAGATCACTGAAGACTCACGCCAGTTAGAGGAGGTTCAATCGTGAGCGACTCGACATCCACCCACGCGCCGGTCGTCGGGCCCAACTACAAGTGGCTCGTCTTATCCAACACGACGATCGGCGTGCTCCTGGCGACGCTCAATGCCTCGAGCCTCATGATCGCTCTGCCCGTGATCTTCCGAGGTATCCACCTCGACCCGCTGTTGCCGTCGAACTTCCCGTACCTGCTCTGGATCATGATGGGCTACATGCTGGTGATGGCCGCGGTCGTGGTGACCGTCGGGCGCATCGGCGACATCTTCGGCCGGGTCAGGATGTACAACCTCGGCTTTGCGTGGTTCACACTCGGTGCAATCCTTCTCTCACTGGTGTGGAGCTCTGGCTCCACGGCCGCGTTGGAGATCATCATTCTGCGAATGTTCCAGGCCATCGGCGCGGCGATGCTCATGGCGAACTCGGCCGCCATCCTCACCGACGCCTTCCCGGCCAAGCAGCTCGGCTTGGCCCTCGGCACGAACATGATCGCGGCGATTCTGGGGTCGTTCCTCGGCATCCTCGTCGGCGGCCTGCTCTCGCAGGTCGGTTGGCGTTGGGTCTTCCTCGCCAACGTGCCCATCGGTCTGTTCGGCACCGTGTGGGCGTACCTCAAGTTGAAGGACATCGGTATCCACATCAAGGCCAAGATCGACTGGCTCGGGAACATCTCCTTCGCCGCGGGTCTGGCCATGCTGCTCACGGGAGTGACCTACGGGATCAAGCCGTACGGCCACTCGCTCACCGGCTGGGGAAACCCCTTCGTGCTTGAGATGGTCTTTGCGGGACTCGCGCTGCTCGTCGTCTTCGCGTTCATCGAAACGAGGGTGCCCGACCCCATGTTCCGCATGTCGCTCTTTCGGATCCGCTCCTTCGCCGCCGGTAACGCCGCGCAGTTCCTTGCCGCGGTTGGACGGGGCGGCTTCCAGTTCATGCTGATGATCTGGTTCCAGGGCATCTGGCTACCCCAGCACGGGTACGGCTTCACCGTCACCCCCCTGTGGGCCGGGATCTACATGATCCCCTTCATGCTCGGCTTCGTGGTCACCGGCCCGGTATCAGGGATCCTCTCGGACCGTTACGGCGCCCGACCGTTCGCTACGGGCGGGATGCTGCTCTCAGCGGCGATGTTCGCGCTCATCATCGCCTTCCCCGCCAACTTCAGCTACTGGCCCTTCGCCGTTGTGATGTTGTTGCTCGGCATCTCGAATGGGTTGTTCGCGTCACCGAACGCTGCGGCCATCATGAACTCGGTCCCCGCCCGCCACCGCGGCGCGGCCTCGGGAATGCGAGTGACGTTCGCCAACGCGGGACTCCCGCTTTCGATGGGGCTCTTCTTCACGCTGCTCGTCTTCGGTCTGAACGCCAGCGTGCCGCACGCCATGGCCACCGGACTGGTGGCGCACGGCGTGCCAGCCGCCGCGGCATCGAAACTCGCGCACGTAGCTCCACTTGGCTACCTCTTCGCCGCATTCTTGGGATTGAACCCGCTGAAGAGCCTGTTGGGACCACAAGTTCTGTCCCATTTGGCACCCCAGCAGGCGGCCCTGATCACTGGACGATCGTTCTTCCCCCAACTCATCGGACCCGCGTTCAAGCACTCGCTCACCGAAATCTTGCTCTTCGCCGTTGTGATGAGCCTGATCGCGGCGGTCGCCTCGGCGCTGCGCGGCAAGCAGTTCATCCATGAGGACGATGAGTCCCGCGCCCAGAAGGCCCGCCTCGCCGCGATCAGCCTTGGACAACCAGTTGACGATGTCGCGACGATTGACGGTGTGCTGGGTGGGTCTGACGGCGCCAGGCCCCGCCAGAGTGAGCCCATTCATTCGGCCCGCCATGGTCTCGCGACGCCGGCGAGCGAGCCGCCCCAGTCATGAGGACTGCACGAGACGAATTGGCACGGAGGTGTCGATGACCATCAACAGCATTGTCGTCGGCGTCGACGGGTCCCAGAGCGCTTATCGAGCATTCGCGATGGCCATCGACTTGGCCGAGCGCGAGCACGGGTGCGTGCACGCGTGTTGTGTCGCCCACGTGCCCGCCCTCGCCGCCGCGGGCTCCTTTGTCACGCCAACGCCACCGCTCGACGACCGGCTTGACGATGACCTATCGAACTTCGTAACCGACGCCTTGAGTCGCGCACACGTCAGTGGCGACTTCGAGTGGCGCGTCGGTGAGATCGCCATCGAACTCGAGTCCCTGGCCGCCGACCACGCGGCGGACCTCATAGTCGTGGGCCGTTCGGCCCATTTGCACTTGCGCGTCGGCGGCGTTCCACGCCACTTGCTCGCCCGGGGTCACTACCCGATCCTCGTTGTGCCGTAACTGTTCGACTGGCCCACAGCGGTGGCGCTGCCTGGCCCGAAGGTACGTCGGTCGCTCGGTCGGCCATCGAGTTGTGCCGTCGGTCCTGGCGGGTCGAGCCGGTCACGGCGCGCACGCTCGAGTGCCCAGCGGATCGGCCCAACGCCGACGATCCCGCACGAGACGAAAGAGCGCTTGATTGCCTGGTGCCTTGAGGCCCTCGTTACGGGAGACGGGGTGCCTCTGGCAGTACTCGGGGGAGATCGAATCTTGGATGGAGGCACTCCAACGAACGATTACGCGCTGTTGAGAGTCACGCGTGCGTAGCCGAACCCCGTGTGAGCCGGTGGCGCGAGGCTGAGAGTGCAGCGGCGAGAACCATGAAGCCCATCGAGGCGTAGAAGGCGGCGTGCAGTCCCGTCGTGAAAGCGATGGCGGCGTGACCCCTCAGGTTCGTCGTTCCGACGAAGATCGCAAAGGCGAGGTGCTTGGAGATCGACCGGGAAGCGACCAGGATCGAGACCGCGAAGGAGAAGACCATCCCGATGTTCGCGAACGTGCGCAACACGCCCGAGGCGATTCCAAAGACCTGCGGCGGCGACGCTTTCATCACCGCCGCCGAATTCGCTGGAAAGAAGGAGCTCGAGCCGATCCCGTTGATCACGCTCGCGAGCACCACCAACCACAGTCCGCTTGCGATCTCGAGGTGGGCGTACAGGGCGAGTGCCACCACTTGCAATCCCAGTCCGGTGGTCGCCGGTAGCACCGGTCCGAACCGGTCTGCCATGCGACCCGCCACGGGGCCAACAGCGGAACCGACGACGTAGCCGGGTACGAGAAGCAGCGACGCGTGCAGCGGGGAGAGCCCTCTCGACCCCTGTAAGTACATGATGACGAGAAAGAGCGTCGCAAAGTTGGCGAGGCCTTGGAACAGCGAGGCCAGCAGCGACGGCATCATCGTCGGAATCTTGAGCAACGCGAGATCGAGCATCGGTTCGCGCTGACGCGACTCGACGAAGACGAAGACGACTAAGAACACGATTCCGCCCACCAGGTAGGCGACAAGTGAGGCGTCCATCGAGGTGGTGGCCAGTTTGGTCATCGCCCAGAGCACGCCGAAGAGTCCGAGCCCGAGCGTGACCATTCCGATGACGTCGAATCGTCGAGAGGAGCGCTCCCCTCGCTCGTGGAGCACCCGGATGGCGAGCAGGAGCGCCACCCCACCGATGGGCACGTTGATCCAGAAGATCCAACGCCACGACATGTAGTTGACGATCAATCCCCCGACCACGATGCCGAGGACCGCGCCAAGACTCCAACCGACGGCGTTGTAGCCGTAGGCCCGTCCACGCCGCTCGGGTGGGAACAGATCGGCGATGACCGCGCCGCTGTTGGCCGTGATGAAAGCGCCGCCTATGCCCTGGAGGAGTCGGAACCCGATGATCGCACCCTCGTTCCACGAGAGCGCACAGGCGAGCGAACCAAGGATGAACACGGCGAAACCCGCCTCGTACATCCGCACTCGCCCGAACATGTCGCCGAGCCGTCCCACCTGGGTCGCGAGCAGCGTGATGATCAGCAGGTAGCCCATGACCACCCAGATGACCGAGGACAACCCGATCTTGAGTCCCTTCTCGATCTCGGGCAGGGCGAGCACCACGATCGTCGTGTCGACCGCGGTGATGAGCACACCCGTCATCACAACGACCATCGCGAGTCCGATGTGAGTCGCCCCGGTACCGGTTCGAACCGGCGGCGGCGTAGCGGTCGACGTCACGACTACCTCTTCCCCACCACGACCGCGTACGGCGAACTCGTGAGGTCCGTGCCCGCACCGGTGAACAGCTCGACACCGAAGACCGCGCGCCTTCGGGCGGTCTCTACCAACGTCCCGAGCGCATGCGAACCCTCGTGCAGTCGGCTCGGTCGCGCTATCCGGGGGCCACTCACACCGCTAGCCCCGGTAACCAGCGCTGACGAACAAGTGATACTTGTGATCCTCATCGTCTCCCCCTTGGCACCTCGAGTCGGTCGGCGAGCATCGCGAGGACCGCTGCTGACTCGGAGAGCCGTCGCACGTCCGCCGCGGTGAGCTGGTCGATCGCGGATGCGACGCTCACGACCCGCCGGTCACGCCACGCATCGACCTTGCGGGCGATCTCACCAGCCAAGGTCAGTCGAGCCACACGCCGGTCACGGCCGTCAACACTGCGCGTCACGATCCCGGCTTCGACCATCTGGCGCACCAACGTGCTCACCGTGTTCGGAGCTAGCGCGAGTTCCGTAGCGACTTCGGCGACCGAGGCACCGGGGTGGCGACGCAAGAATCGGACAAACTCCAATTGCGCGCTGCTCAACGAGGACAGTTCGACCGGTCGTCTACCGTGACGGCGATTGGCTCGGCGAATGCGCGCCATCGCCTCGAGCAACTGGTCTGCCAGGTCGGCGGACTCGAGCGCCCCGCGTGGTGTACCGCGAGTACTCTGTCGAGCCATCATTTCGCCACGGCCCGAGAGCACGTCGG
Organism: Actinomycetes bacterium; assembly: GCA_021793515.1. Classification (GTDB taxonomy): domain Bacteria; phylum Actinomycetota; class Acidimicrobiia; order Acidimicrobiales; family RAAP-2; genus RAAP-2. The sequence continues at coordinate 122,055 of JAJYSP010000004.1, forward strand.
GCACGGACACCAGCTCGGCCCGCCGTCGACCTTACGGTCGATCGATGGTCCAGTCTTCCGTGACTTGCGCCCAGACACTGACGTATGTTAACTCTGTCACAGAGGTAAGTGCCAGCAATCGCGACGAGGGAGGATCGATGGCGAAGACGGTGCACGTACGTACAGCGGACGACGAGGTGGGCATCTATGACGCCGAGCCCGACGGGGCTGCGCTCGGGGCGGTCGTCGTGGTCCAAGAGGCGTTCGGGGTGAACGGCCACATTGAAGATGTGACGAGACGATTCGCGGCCGCGGGCTACCGAGCCGTCGCGCCTCACCTGTTTCACCGCACCGGCGACCCGGTGCTCGACTATGGGAACTTCCAGAACGTCATGCCCCACATGCAGGCGCTCAGTGAGGCCGGCTTGACGGCCGACCTCGGCGCGACCTTTGACTACCTGGCGGCAGCGGGTTTCGAGTTACCGCGTGTCGGCGTGGTGGGGTTCTGCATGGGGGG
>JAJYSP010000025.1 GCA_021793515.1 Actinomycetes bacterium
GACCCCTTCGCGCTCACGCAAAGAGTTGAGCGAAGGGGTCCTTCTCTTTTCTTGGACACCCCACGCTCTCACCGCCCGAAGCGACAACGCAACCACCAACGGTGCCTCAATGCATCATCACGGTGAGCGGCGCTTCAGCCGGAGTTGCTGGTCATCGAATGCGTCGCCCTACACGCCATGCTTCGTGAAGGAAGAACCCCTTGAGGTCAGACACGTCCTCGGCCTGTCGACGAGGACCCACTCGTGTCAGGCCTGCGGGCTTGTGCTCGACCGCGACCTCAATGCAGCCATCAACCTGGTTCTCTGGCGACCCAAGGAGTCCTCCGCAGTGACGTCGTTGGGCCCAACGCGCGTTCCGCTTCATTCCACCGCCTGATCCGCCACCGATCTGCACCACGAAGCACGCGGAATGAGTCAATCGTCACTCGCACAACCATCACGACGATGTGATGAGGGTACTGGGGCGGACACGAGTACTCAGACGAAGCATCGTCTGAGAAGTTGCACGGTGAGTAGGCACCGCGGGTCCACTTGGTTCAGCCGGTCAAGGCGAACCGGTGGGTCCAAATAGACACACGCTGTAAGGTCCGTTTCGGAGCAGGTGCTGGACGGTGGGAGCCGGAACGAAGGGAGGACCGGCGTGATCTACGTGTGGATGCTGGTTGCGTTGTTGTTCGTCACGTTCGTCGGCTGGGTGTCGAGCAAGGGTCGGTTCGGCGACAAGGCACCTCGAGAGGCGAGACGATTCACGTCACTTGGACGACGCACGTCGGTATTTGATGATGACGAGGACGGCTACGTCCGCGATAAGTAGCGGCCCCGCGTCGTGGGGGTCACCGCAGCCAGAGGAACGATGGCCCAGCCAAGGCGGTCGTGCCAGCAACTCGTGACGCGAGACTCGTCACGCTGCTCGGAATCAGTACGGAACTGGGTGGCGTATGAGTGGATCGCGTCGGCGGCCCACCTAGCCAAGCGCGAGCGCGTTGGCCACGTCGGACGGCGGGATCATGATCACCGCCATCCCGAAGTACGGCGGGAGGACGCCGACGGCCGTGAACCTCGGGAGAATCTGGGCCACGAGCCGAGGTCCATGTAACAAGACGATGTTGTAGGCGAGCGAGCCGAAGGCGTGAACGAGGTCAGTGATCGCCGCGCGAAGGGCTTCGGCGAGGTTCGTGGGATCCTGAGCGACGACTCGGATCTCGCCGGTGGTGGTGGGTGCCCACGCGACGTAGCTGACCGACTCAGACGAGTCCTTCAGCATGAGTCCGTGTTGTCGCGCGAGTGCGATGTCCTCGTCGAGCGAGGTGGCGTCCACGGTCATCGAGACGGGGGCGGTGACGTCGACGTTGGTGCTCACGATTTGGCCGTGCAGATGAGGTTGTGTCCCGTTCACCTCGAGACCGACGTTGACGAAGGCGAGGGTTCGTCGGAACTCGGTGCGGTGACGTGCGCGGACTTCGAGCATGGCAGTGAGTACGTCTGCTGACTCGTCGGACCCGAGGCTCTCGAAGTCGGTGACGTGTCGTCGAGTGATCACGAGATCGGCCCCGCCGGCTGGGCCGAACGGGCTCCACCGATTCGCGATGACGAACGAGAACGGACTGTCTCGCTCGAGGTGACTGACGTCATCGCCGTTTTGAATGTCGTTCGTCACTGAGACCGGAGTCGCGGCGAGGCCACAGAAGACGCAGCGCTCGCCGGGGTCGGGCAGCGTTCGCCGCACGACAGGGAATGGCTTGTTCCGTTGGTCAGGGTGTACGGAAACGACACCCGTCAGCGGATCGCGGCGGATCTCATCGGTGTTCGTGTCGATGAATCGAACGGTACTCGCGGTGGCGTACCGTTGCAATCCAGTAACCGGACGCGTACGACGGCCAAGCCATCCAGTCGTCTACACGGGCGTGGCGGTAAGCGGTCGAGGTCGAGCGACGGTCCGTTCGCGTCTGGTCGAGACTCGCGCGGCCGTACGGCGTGGTTTGGAACGTCGGCGCTCGGCGACGACGGCGAACCAGCCCGACCGCGATGGCGGTTCGCGGCTATCCCGTCGTCGCCGAGCGCGTTGGCGTCGCTACGGTGTCAGCAGGTTGACTGACGTGCCCCAATTGATGAACAGGTCCCTCGTGTTGCCACAGGTGAAGTCTGCGGTGAACTGGCTATCGGTGCACGTCTGGTTGATCATCCCTGAAGCGAAAGCCACACTGTTGCCGACCACCTGGGCCGCGGAGTAGTCACCCCAGCGAGGGTCGTAACTCGAGGTGCCCAGACCCTGGTACTCCGAGAACCCGTCCTGAGGTCCGACCCCGAGAGCGGCGACGTGAACGGTCGAGTCCACCGAATCACCGGCATTGACCAGGGAGTAGGCCGTGCTCGGGTAGTAGTTCGTGCCCGAGATGCCGTAGGTCACGACCCCCGTCCCGTTGGGTGTGATGGCCACCGCCGGGAAGAAGGCGTTGGCACCACTCGGCGACAGGTAGCCCGTTGACACCGGGGAGGACTCGAGGCCCGACGGTTGAAGGTTCGGCGTGACGATGAAGTAGGCGACGCCCGAGTACAGCGTCTGGGTCGTACCCGAGAGCTGGAGCACGCCGGTGTTGAGGGCGCCCACGAGCGCTCCGGTCGAGGGGTCAAACGTGGCGGTCGCCATCCGGTCGTCATTGGTCTGGATGGGACCTTCCGGGGGAGCCTTCGCCTTCTTGATCCCGTTCAGGGCGTTCCAGTTGTCACCGAGCGGAGTGGGTCCGGCCTTCTGGGTGGCGAGTGGGGGCATCGCGTACTGTCCGGAACTGAGCGTCGCCTCGTAGATGCCAATCGGCGCCGCATTCGGGCTGGGACTGTTCACCGCGGACGTGTTCGTGAAGGCCCACTCGGCGATCCGCTGATCGCCGGCGTTCGAGAAGTCGAGAGCGCTGAGGGCGTAACTCGTGCCACCGTACGCGCTCGAGTATGAACCGGCGGGGGACTGGGCGGGAACGAGTGAGTACCACGGACCCGCGCCCGGGGCCGATACGGTGGCGCCGATCGCGTTCCACCACACGGGGACGCTCGCGGCACCACGATCGAGTTCGGCCTTGCTCAAGAAGTAGTAGTTGGACTGCCCGGCTGGCGCGCTGCCGAAGATCGAGTACTCGTTCGTCGAGATCTGGACGGTGTTGTGACCGACGCCGAGCAGGGGTTGATCACCGAAGCACGGGTTCGCCGTCGAACTGCTGATCGGCTGGTTGTTGCACGTCGCGGTTCCCGTCTGATTGGACAGATCGGGGATGAAGTAGACGTTCCACGAACCCGTCGGGTCAGCCGTCTTGCTCACCGCAAGCCACGTCCCGGCCCAGCCCTGGGGGGTGGCGTTATTGAGGTCTAACCAGATCTGACTGGCGTACCAGTGTCCCGTCGTGCTGTCGAAGTAGCAGCGAGGGTCACCTTGCACGGAGTAACTACCGTCTCCTGCGGCCCCGAAAATCTCCGGCGTACCGAAGAGGCTCTCGAGTGGTGCGATGGTGACCGGGGACAACGTCGATCCCGAGAACACCTCGACCACCTCGTTGTTGAGTTCCATCGTGGCCGTAGAGCTTGCGCACAGGCCCTGGTCCGACGGTTCGGCGTCGACGCCGGGTAGTCCCCCGTTCTGTGGGTGGGTGATGCCCTCGAGGTACCCGCTCAACCCCGAGGTCGTGGTGAGCCCACTCGTTGCGCCGGCGATCGGTGAGCCCGTCACCGTTGGATAGGGCGTGCTGGAAGGACGGCCCTTACCCTGGGAATTGGAGACGGACGCCGGTACCTTGGCTTGGGATGACGCGGTATCGCCGACGCCGAAGGTCCGTGGGCCTGCACCGGGCGGAATCGACGACGGCAGTGCTTGAGCCCCGCCGTACGCGTAGGTACCCGTTCCGAGCGTTGTCGTTCGCACCAGCGTCGCTACACCTGTTCGGGTCGCTTGGCCGACGAAGCCGTCAGTGCCGGGCGGGGAATTGGGGGCGGAGGTGTTGGCCGCACCCACACTCGTCACGTTCAACATGGCGAGCGCTGCCGCTGCCGCCATCACGCTGCCGAATCGCTTTTTCATCGGACACCCCCACAATGTTCGTTGCGCTGACAATGTGCTGCGATGCCGATGTTAGGAGTTCCACTTCTCGCCGCTACGCGAAGCGCCGTTCGACTCACGATGAAACGGTACGAAAAAAGGTGCCGGTGATCAGGAACGAAAGACGAACACGGAAGCCGTTGACACAAAGTTGTTGTGCTTATGCGATGTGTGGGACATTAAGCGTAACGCCTCGTGTCGCGCACTGGTCAGCGTCCCGTGAAGGGAAGCGAAATGAGTTGGCGTCGCCGAACTTGTGACGTTATCGCGCGGTGTTGGGTTCGTCGACGACCGGCGATACGGTCTTGGAGGAGCCACCGATGAGAGGAGCAACGATGGATGACACAAACATTCTCGATCGGATCACGAAGTTGAGTGACGAGGAGATGGAACTCGAGGAGCACCACGCGAAGGCCGAACTGACCGAGGACCGGCTGGCCCGTCTCAAGTCGATTGAGACCGAGCTCGACCAGTGCTGGGATCTCCTTCGCCAACGTCGAGCCCGTCGAACCGCTGGACTCGATCCCAATGAGGCGGCCGTGAGGTCCGAGGACGTGGTCGAGCGCTACCTGCAGTAAAGGGGCGGGTCGGCACCGAGGGAGTGCTCACTGACACGGGCACTACTCGCGACTCGAATCTGCTCGTACGGTGGCGACGAGTGTGCGGACGCGACGAGGTGGTGCGCCAGCGACGTCAAAGCCCGTCGCGGTCCTGGGAGCCCTTTCGTATTCGCGTGAAACACCTGATCAAAAAGCGTTTAGTGGTATCCGGTCATAAATACGAACCGATACGGTATAGTAATGATATGTGGGTCGTCCCCACAGATACCGGGAACGGTATGACCCAGGGAACTGGGTTTCAAGTTCGGGGCAACGTCCGAAGAGAGGAGATATGCCATGAAAGATCTAAAGGCATGGGTCCGGGGCGAGGATTGGATCAGCCTGGCCGCCGGCGTCTACCTGTCATTTGCCGCAATGATCGGTGCCACGGTGACCGCAGCGTCGGCGAACGCGTACACGATGGGGCCCGTGATCGTGGTGCTCGCGCTGCTGGCCCTGGCCTTTCCCAAGGTGATGACTATTGAGTGGCTGCAGTTGCTCGCCGGTGTCTGGGTGTTCATCGCGCCGTGGGTCCTCGGTTTCTCCCACGTCACCGCGGCGTCGTGGAACGCGTGGGTCATCGGTGTCATCGTGGCGGCGTTCTCGGCTGCCCGTCTTACCGAGTTGAACTCGCGTGACGCGACATCGACCTCGTCGCACGGGACGCACCTACCCCACGCGGCGTAGACGTCGGTGAAGTTGCGCTCGGCGGCGACGGAGGGGCGGGGTTGTCCCGCCCCTCCGTCGCGTGCCGGGTGCTGCATACCGGTCGACGTGATGCCCCGGGAGTGGATTGCGAGACCGTTGTGACCGACGTGACTCGAATAGGACCAAAGGAATGGAGAGCGCAGTGAAGTGGCAGGTGTCGTTGCTCGATCGCTCAGTGCAACCGACGGGGACGTGGCCGCGAGGGACGAGCGTTGGTCGGGTGCTCGCGTGATCGCCGATGACCTCGATTCGGGGCGTCGTCTGCCGGGACGTCCACGTGACCCTGCGGTGGGTGACGCTATCCTCGCGGCGACCCTCGATCTGCTCGCGGAGTTCGGGTACGGGCGGACCTCGCTCGACGCAGTGGCGGAGCGCGCGGGCGTCAGCAAGCCGACGCTCTATCGCCGATGGTCGTCGAAGAAGGATTTGGTCATCGCGGCAATCGAGCGTTTCGGTGATTCCGCCACGTTGCCCGAAGGTGGCGATGCTCGCCAGCGTGTGACGACGTTCGTGGAGGAGTGGTGGAATCTAGCGGCGAGTCCGGAGCAGGCCATCGTGCCCAAGGTGTTCGCCGAACTACTCGGTGAGGCGCAGCGTCACCCCGAACTGAACCAAGCCGTGCATCGAATGTTCCTGTCGAGCCGGCGGGCACAGATTCGACACCTCCTCGGCGACGCCGTGGCTGACGGGGAGTTGCGACCCGATCTGGACCTCGATGACGCGATCGACGTACTCATCGGGACCCTCCTGTTTCGCCGGCTCATTTCCGACGGGCCCGTCTCACCCGAAGCCGCACGACGAATCGTGGACATCGTGTTCGACGGGGCGGGACCCGTGGATACCGAGGTGATGTGAGCGGCAGAATCGATGTCCCGAGGTCACCGAGTTCGTGGACTCGTTCGCTCCATGGGTGGCGTCGGCGATGTAGAGCGCCGGCAGTCTCTCACCTACGACCATCGCATCACCCGGTTTCAGGACCCAAGTATCCTCGGGCTCGTGGCGCCTGCTCTCCAGCTCGAAGACCTCAGTCGCCGGTTCGGTGAACGCGTCGCACTCGATCACCTCTCCTTTGAGGTGGCCGCCGGCCAGGTCGTCGGATTCCTCGGGCCCAATGGTGCGGGCAAAACCACCACGATGCGGGCAATCTTTGACCTGACGGATCTGGACAGTGGCACGATCACGTGGAGCGGCACGGCTGTTGATCAAGCGCAGCGGCGGCGCTTTGGCTACATGCCCGAGGAGCGCGGACTGTATCCGAGCATGCTCGTGGGAGAACAGTTGCAGTACCTCGGCAAGTTGCACGGTCTGAGCCCCCGTGTCGCCGCGAGTGCGACGGCCACTTGGCTCGAACGCCTCGGACTCGCCGATCGGGCCGATTCCAAGGTGGAGTCACTCTCCCACGGGAACCAACAGCGCGTTCAACTCGCGGCCGCGTTGCTCCACGGACCCGAGCTACTGATCTTGGACGAGCCTCTCGCGGGCCTCGACCCGTCGGGAATTGACGTCATCGGTGACGTACTCGCCGAGCAGGCGCGCGCCGGATGTTGCGTGCTCTTCTCGAGTCACCAGCTCGATCAGGTCGAAGATCTTTGCGAATCGGTCGTGATTATCGACCACGGCCATCTCGTCGTGGCCGGCCGGGTTGATGATTTGGCCACGAGTGGACCTCGTCGACTGGTCGTGCGAATCGAAGGCGAGCGCTCCGCTAGCTGGCTGGATGGCGTCGCGGGCATCGAGATCTCCGAAGTACGGGGGGGCGATGTGCGCCTCGTGTTGGACGCCACGGTCGACAGCAACACCATTTTGGAACTGGCGCGAAAGACTGGCCGTGTGACCAAGTTCGTCTTTGAGCGCCGCCGGCTTTCCGAACTGTTCCGAGAAGCGGTCGCGTGAAGTTCATCGTCCCCGCACTGGTGCTGATCGTGTTGGCCGCGCGCCTTCGCCGCCGTCGCCGAACAACGGTGCGCGCACCTCACGCGAAGTCCGACCGCCTGCGTGGTGACGTCACGCTGGTCATGGCCCGAGAGGTTCGTGAGCGGTTTCGCGGTCGCGTGTTCAAGGTCACGACGCTGTTCGTCCTGCTCGTGGTCGCCGCCGCGATCATCATCCCCGTACTGCGCGGCGGAAAGACGAAGATCGAGACGATCGGGATCGTCGGCGCTTCCACGTCCGCCCTTCGCGCCACGGTCGCGAGTTCGGCCGCCACGGTCGGTCTCTCTGTGCATCTGGTGTCCGAATCGAGCATCGATGCGGCCAAATCTGACCTTGGCGCAGGTCGGATCAACGCGGCGATCGTGAACAACCGCGCAGTACTGATCCAGTCCTCGTTAGCACCGACCGACATTTCTTCCGGCGCCCAGTTCGTCCGCACGCTCGCGGAGAACCTCGGCATCGCGAAAGCGTTTCGCGATGCCAACCTGTCCTCGAGCCAGTACGAGACGATCACGCACGCGAGGACGCTGCCCATCACGAGCGTTCAACCCGGTTCCGGTCGGTCTAGCGGACGAAGCCCCACGCAAGGAACCTCGGTGATTGGGACCGTCCTCATCTTTGTCATGCTCTCGCAGTACAACACCTGGATTCTCATGGGCGTGATGGAAGTGAAGTCCAGTCGGGTCATCGAGGTGCTGCTGTCCGCGGTGCGTCCGATCCAACTCCTGACCGGCAAGGTCCTGGGCATCGGCATCGTGGCGCTCGCCCAGGCGTCACTCATCGTGGCCTTCGCACTCGCTCTGTCAAAAGCCGTGGGTTCAAATCTCTTGCACGGCTCGGCGCCCTTCGTGGTGGTAAGCACACTGGTCTGGCTCGTGCTCGGCTACTCCTTCTACTGCTGGGTCTACGCCGCCGCCGGGTCGATGATCGAGCGCCAGGATCAGGTGCAGAGCCTGGTGCTGCCTCTGAGTCTCCCGATGATCTTCGGGTACATCATGGCCCTCACGGGGGCGAGTTCGGGCAGCCCCAGCCTGTTGCTGAAAGTGCTGGCCTTCCTGCCACCGACGGCCCCGTTCACGATGCCCGTCCTCGTCGGTTTCGGGGCGGTGACGTGGTGGGCATTTCTCGTATCGGCCGCCATCAGCGTCCTGTGCACGGTGGGCATCGCTCGACTGGCGGCGACCGTGTATCGACGGGCAATTCTTCGAACCGGTTCACGGGTTCGTCTGCGCGAGGTCTTCAACTGATCCAAGGGCGGGCCGCACTCGACTGAGTTGGGCTGTCACTCGCGCGACGGTCGATCATGTCACGTCAGTGGTTCGTCGGCCCAACGGTCCTCGACTGGCCGCGGTGAGCGGGGGTGGAATCGCTCTTGGGCGATGGCGACGCCGAGGAGTATGAGTAGGGCCCCCACGGGCTCGTTCCAGCTGAGTGATTCACCGAGGAACGCGATGCCCACGATCACGGCGAAGACCGGCGTCAGGTACGTGACGCTGCTCGCCACGGTCGCTGGCGCATTGCGAACGACGTCGAAGTTGAGGACGTAGGCGAACCCGGTGCCGAGCACGCCGAGCGCCCCGAGGGCGAGCAACGACGACAGGGGGTGGCTGGCCCGGAGGTGTCCGAAGGCGAGGCTGAACGGCACCAGCTGGAGGGTTCCACAAAGAATCTGGCCCGTCGCCAGCGCGATGGGCTTGTCGGGCAGGCTCCCCAGATGTCGGCGCGCGTAAGTGAAGCCGAAGCCGTAGCAGACGACCGCACCGAGGCACGCGACGACGCCCAGTCGTTGACCCGCGCCGAAGCCCTGCCACACGCCGATCACGACGAGCACACCGACGAGACCAACGACCAGGCCACCGATGATGGCCGGGCGTACGGGTTCCTGGCGCAAAATGAAGAGCGCGACGATCAGTGTCGAGAGCGGTGTGCAGGCGTTGATCAGTCCAGCGAGGACCGCCGAGATATGGGTTTCGCCGTAGGAGAACAGTGTGAATGGGACGCTGTTCATCAGTGCGGCGAGCACGAACAGGTGCCCCCACGTCTTAATCGAACGCGCGAGTGGTGTGCGTGTCGCGGCGCTCAACGCAAGCAGCGTGACCGCACCCGCCGCGAGTCGCACGGCGGCGACGTCAACGGGCGACATTGCCCGAAGGCCCAACTTGATCCACCAGAATGAACAGCCCCAGATCGCCCCGAGCAAGAAGAACCACACCTGCCACCCAATCCGTCGTGCGTGCGGGGGGCTCGTCATGGGTTCCGGCGGGCGCCTGCGTGGCGCGTGCACCACGTCGCCACGGTTGCCGATGCCCGGTGATAGCCGCCACGGAGGCAGTCGCGGCGGATCATGCGGCAAGACGATGCAACCGGGCCGCGGTGGGTCCTGGACGTCGATCGCACGGCGGGCATCGCCTGGGCCCACGTGGTGGGTCGGGGCACCTGAGCGTACGTGCGCGTGTTACCGAGCGAGACCTTGCACAGCACGACCCATCTTGCCATCTTCGAGACGTCAGTGGGAAATCCAGCGGGCCCACTGAGTGGCGTCGGTATCGCCGCGATCGCCTATGCATTGGATCGAGGTCATCGCGGCGCGGCGCCGAGGGAAGGTGAGGGCCCTCTCGACCCGGCGCCGTAACTGAATGAAGAAAGCTCGAGGCGACGTGCACCTTTTGCACGTCGCCTCGAGCAAGCGACTGGCTGAACCGGACGAGGTCACCTGACCTTCGTGCTACCTGGCCCGGTTCAGCGGATTATCGACGCATGGCCGCTGTTATGCGATCTGGCTGTAACGAACTCGGCAGGACTTACCGTTCGCGAGGACGATCAGGAAGGTGAAAATACCATTTCGCGATCCTGCGCGCACCGACGTCCGTACCGTCAACTGTCGGCCACTGTCACGAAGAACCGTGCTCACGGTTCCAACGTGACTGGTGACCTTCGGACGACCGTAGAAGCCCTGGCCCTGGATCAACAGCGTTACCGTACGACCTTCGACGGCACGTCCAACGACGCGATAAGCCCGAAGGATCAGTACAGGCGACTTGGTGACCGCCAACGTGTACGTAAAGGTTCCGAGGTCGCCGGTAGCGTCGCCCGTCGTTCCGGTAGCCGTGTAGGTGCCGGGACTCTGCATGCCAACCGTCTGCACCACACCCGTGGCGGAAACGCTGAGGTTACTCGAGCCGCCATTCTTGGTGAAGGTGACCGCGCCATTGGAACCGCTCACGAGGAGCTGTGCCTTGAAGCTGGCCGACGATGTGTTGACGACGGTGCCTGACAGGGGAGCAGTCTGAGTGATGAGTCCGACCGTCAGGGTGTAGGTGAAGACACCGACGTCGCCGTTGGTGTCACTCGTCGTTCCTGAAATGGTGTAGGTACCCGCACTCAGCGTGTGACTCGTTGACACGACGCCAAGGGGACTGACAGTCAAGTTCGGTCCTTTGGCGTGCACGACGTAAGTAACGGCGCCCGTGGCGCCCGTAGACGTCAACTGCGCGGTAAAGGTCGTTGAACCAGTGACGGTCACGGCACCGCTTGTCGGAGCGCTCTGCGTGATGGTACCGGCCGACGTCGTGAACGGGAAGGAAGCATCGATCCACGTAGATCCGGCGGGGGCAGTACCGCAATGGGTCGCCGCGCTCGAGTCGTTACTGGGATAGGGCGTGGCGTTCAACTCACACACGTAGACGGTGTACGTGGTGCCCGCGGCTAGTCCAGCGGGAACCGTGGTGGTTCCACTGAGCTTCGGTGCGAACAGGGTCGTCCCGTCGTAACAATCGTTCGAGATCGTTACCCCGGCTGCGCTGCCGTTAACTGGTGTGACGGTGGGCGAGGAGAACCACTTCACCGCGAGGAACGAGGTCGGTACATTCCCGTATCCGCTTCCCGTGGCACACGATGCGGGTGTGGCCACTGGCGTTGTCGATAACGCTGCGGCCTGTACGGCCTCGATGGCGTTACCCCACCAGTACTTATTCGCGGCATTCGTGTCGGCGAGCGTGACTACCGTGCCGGCCCCACCCTTGAGGGGTGTTGCAGTGATGGTGGGGCTGTTCGGTAGCGGCTGACCGGCGTAGGTCATGAGAAACTCACCACCGGGCAACGGGGCGAGTGACGCATTCACGACCGCAACCGCACAACCGAACAAGCCGGCGTTGATCTGAGCCTGCGTGGGCGGACAGGCTGCATTTGCGTCGGTGGCGGCAAACGTCTTAGGGACAGCCAGCGTCGTCACGGTGCACAATCCCGCTGTAGCAGCGGGACATCCGGTGTTCGTTGTACTCCTTGCAAACGTGGCCAAGGTCGCGACGTCTGCCTCGTTCGACGGCGTGACGCCCGTGGAACTGATGCCACCAAGAAGCGACGCCTGTAATGCGTAAGCGGCCGTCGACGACACGTTGCAGTCGATGGTCAGGACGCTGGTGCCGGCCTTGACGCCGACAACGAGGCTGCCCGAGGGCGTCGCCACAACAGTGCCGGGAGCCGTCGAAACGACTTCATTGCACGGTGAGGCGGGCGTTGCTGCACTGGCAGCTCCACCTGACGACAGCGTGAGCCCAGTTACGAAGAGACTGGACGTGGCACCTAGGAGGACCAGTACGCCAAATTGCGCGCGGAGCTTTCGGAAGGCACCTTTATCGGTGCGAGAAGAATTCATGTGACGCCAACTTTCTTACAAGACACCTGACTATCTGTCAGATGTCAAGGAAGCGGGGTCTTGACGTCCTAGACGAATCGTAGCACAACCACTCAATAGCGGGAATAGAAAGTCCCCAAAGTTCTCCGTGTAGTAGACGTTATAAGTGATGTATAAGCAGTTTAATGAACTATTGCCGTGAGGTACTTGCCACATGGTGCGGCATGAGGGTGTTTAGTATCAATCGACCGAAAATGAGGTGACGGGAATGAGGACCGCAACGCGTTGGGAAAACATGGACGGCGCCGTATTCGGCGCGATTGTTGGCATGGTCGCATTGTCGTTCGTGGTCCTCGCGACACCGCTGGCCCAAGTGAGTGCAGCAGCGGTTCCTCGATGCTCACTTCGCCAGCTCGCTATCACCGCGAACGGGCAGGTCGGTGCTGGCGGCACCGACGGTGGTGTTCTTACGTACCGGAACACCTCAAGGCACGCGTGTTCACTAACTGGCTACCCGAACGTTGTCGCTCGTGGACCGAAGGGGTCGGCGATCAGGGCCGTTCACGTGTTCAGCGGCATGCTCGGCGGTTGGGACTGGAGCGGTCTTTCGCCAAAGCCGAAGCCACCGGTCGTCGTCTTGTCCGGGACCAAGGGATTTGCTTCTGACTGGTTTCAATTTTCAGAGAATGGGCCCGCAGGCTACACACTCTTTCGAGCCAGCACCTTAGAAGTGAGTCTCGTGGGTTCGAAACCGTTCGTTCGCGTTCGAGGGATTGTCGACGCCGCAGAAGGGAAGATGTGGGTCACCCCGTTCGTTCCTGGCAGGACGGGAACCGATGAACCGACCACGACACCGTCGCGTCTGGGCTAGTGGCCACTAGCGCACAACTTCGTTCTTCGGATCCGGCGAAGTGGAACATGACCGAGCGCTGGTAAGCGCCGGTCGTCCAGTGGACACGATCGCCCCGTACCGACGAGGCGATCGTGTCCACTCGACGGCGCACGGAGGACTGCGGAGGGACCTCGCGCGGACTACTTCTTGAAAATTTCCTTGACCTTCCCTTTCAGTTGCTTGAGGTGGCCCTTCAGTTGGTCGACCTCGCCGTGGACTTGGAGCGAGGAGTTTCCAGTGGCTTTACCGACCTTCGTCTTGATCTTGCCCTTCACAATCTGCATTGAGTTCTTCGACTTGTCTGTCGTTGACATGGCTTCCAACTTTCTTCCATTGCAAGAGGGAACTTCCCCCATCTTGCGCTTCACATGGTTTCTAATGATCTGAACGCGACTGCCCCTATGTCAGTCAATTCCGCTGAAGTCTCACGCATCACGCGAGGTCAGCGTCGGCACCAATAACAATGGCCGTGCTGTGTCCCACTCGTTATCGCCGTAGCAACATAACGAGCAGGACAACGACGATGATTACAACGAGTAATCCGCCTCCGATGTACATAAATACTCCTCCCTCTGTGTAGGACTGTGGTCTGCGTGATATCGTTCGGTTCTGGACGTATCGCGTGACGTGACCAGCACGCGATGAGAACGACGGCGCCTGGATCGGCTCATCGAATCGTTGAGTCACGGGGAGACTTCATAGAACGAACTGGTTCGTCCGTCGTCGTTTACAACGTGACGATCAAACAATTGGCGGCTACCACCGCTCCGGTGTCGAGAAACGGCAACGATGCTCGTAGAAACGATGAATCCGATCGCACCCACGATCATCACGTTGAGACCGATCGCGGAAAAGCGAAAGCCCGCGGTCTGGAACGCGCTGGTCCAGTACATGACCGCGCCAGTGGCACCGCCAACAGCGCTCAGTGCCAATGCGGGTACACCCATCTCGCACCTCCTACTGTGGGCCGTGACAATTTGTCCAGCGAGTGGGATGCGAGGTCTTGACGTCCTACTTGGCAATATAACGACTAAGCACAGAATTCGTGCGCGGGCGGTGAGGTCTTCGACGTTCCTGGTCTCTAACCACCCGTCTTCTCGGTGTGGGATTCGCGTCGGGTCCCACTGGACTGCACCCAGAGTCGCTGGGGCGTTCGGTGTTGCCGAGCTACGTCGTTGTCACGGTGGTTACCGTCACTGGTGCGTCACGCAACGCCGCTGACGATGGTCGCTGTGGCGTGGCGTGCGAGGGGGACGTTGTAGTTCGACGCGAAGGCGCCGCGAAGGTCTCCGAGATCGCCGAGGACGTCCAGTTGCACACCTGCGATGGGCGCTACGGAGACATCGAGCAGAATCGACCTGGTCGTCAGTCCCCAGCGATAGTCGCCGAGCGCTCCATCGCTGCGCACGACCCGGTGGCAGGACACGACGCGCGCCGCGGGATTCGCCGCGCAAGCCGAACACACCACTCGAACCGCACGAGGTGAGCCGAACCACTTCGCCACCTCTGCGTACGTGAGCGTCTCGCCCCAGGGGACCTTGCGCAGTACGTTCCATACCCGTGCCTGAAATGCAGTGCCCGCCAGGGAGATCGCCTGGCGTTCGGTCTTTGGGTGGTTGAGATCGTAGGTGAACGCTGGTCACCCACGTGAAAACGGGAGACCAGTGGTGCGAGGTGGTCGTGAGACGGCGGTCCCACCCACCCGTGCGTGGGACGGAATTTCGAATTCTTAATTTGGCTACCTCAGTGGTGAGTACACTGGTCAATAGCGAGCAGGCCGAAATGGTTGGTCTGTCGCTCTGAGAATTGAGTAATCGTGGCAAACGGTACAGTTAAGTTTTTCAATGCAGAAAAGGGATTCGGCTTCATCTCGCGTGAGCAGGGTGATGACGTCTTCGTACATTTCTCCAACATCCAAAGCGACGGCTACAAGAGTCTCGAAGAGGGTCAGCGCGTCGAGTTCGACGTCGCTCCGGGCAAGAAGGGCGAAGAAGCGCTGAACGTTCGCGCTATCTGAGTGAATGACGGACCGCCTTGGTCCGTCGATGCCGCTGAGGCGGCTTCATCACAGTTACACGGAATCCAATTTCGCGAGGTGTTCCTCGCGATGGCAGTTGCGTCGACGCACACGACTAGTCGTGGTGCTCGCGCAGTCGACGAGATCGACAACAGAAGGCCCGTCTGTGCCGTCAACGTCGACTCGGGTTGGATCTTGTCACTGACATAATCGAGACCGTGCGCACCCCGGCGTTGACGTTCACGTCGCGCTGGGGCCGCGCGGGATCGACTAATTCAGTCGGTGCTCATTGGCCCAGTTCGACAACTGGTGACGATTTGACAACTGTAATTTGTGCAGCACGGAGGAGACGTGGGTCTCCACGGTTCGCGACGAAATGCCCAGTTCGACACCGGCCTGTTTATAGGTGTAGCCCCGAGCGATGAGACGAAGGACTTGTCGCTCTCGAGTCGTCAATTGATCGAGGTCGGGGTCCCCGCTCGTCGTTAGTTGCTCGTTCGTCGAGTCCCCGGCGAAGGCCTCAAGGACGAAACCCGCCAGCATCGGTGAAAAAACGGCGTCGCCCGCACGGATCCGCCAGATGGCCTCGATGAGGTCGACCCCCGAGATGTTCTTGGTCACGTAGCCACTCGCGCCAGCTCGAACGACGGCGATGACATCCTCACCGGCGTCCGAGACGGACAGCGCGAGGAAACGGACGTCACTATCCGCCGCGCGCACCTCGCGAAGTATTCGCAGGCCCCCGCCATCGGGCATATGGACATCGAGCAGTACGACCTCGGGACGCCGCTCGAGGATCATCTCGACCGCCGCGACGACTTCGTCGGCCTCACCGACGATCTCGACGGCGTCACCGAGCTCGGCCTTGATGCCCGAGCGGATGAGCTCATGGTCGTCCACGAGAAAGACGCGGGGCTGGCTCACGGCGTGACAACCGCGCGAGAGACCGAGAGCGCCACATCGGTGCCCTCGCCGAGGGTCGTTCGCACGGTGCTCGATCCACCGAGCTGCTCGAGGCGAGCGTGGATCGAGTGGGCGAGCCCCTGCCGGTCGTCCGCGACCGCTGCGGGGACGAAACCGACACCATTGTCACGCACGTAGATCGAGACCGTGTCGGGCTCCACCTCGCCGTAAATACTGAAGGTTTCCGCACCCGACCACTTCGCCGCATTGACCGCTGCCTCACGGGCCGCGCCCACCAGTCCACCGATTCGCTCGTCGAGGGGGACGTCACCCACGACGACCAGGTCGACGCGTACGCCGTAGTCCCGCTCGATGTCGTGCTGGATCGCGCGCAACTGGTTCGCGAAGGTCTCACCATCTCGCGCGGCCACACCGATGAGTTCCGGCGCGAAGAGCCAGGAGCGCAGTTCACGCTCTTGGGCGCGAGCGAGGCGACGGACGGTGGCGGCATCGCTAGCGGAGCGCTCGATCAAGGTAAGCGTCTGCAGCACCGAGTCATGCACGTGGGTGACGAGCGCGGCGCGCTCCTCGGCGCGTACTCGTACGCGGCGCTCGCTCGAGAGGTCACGTACATTCTGCAGCCACCACGGGGCGAGCATGATCAGGATTCCGACGATCAGCACGACACCGCCGATGAGCGCGGGCACCGCGGCGCCCCACACGCCCCCGACTTGGCGCAGGATCTGCAGACCCGCCACGATCAAGACAGTCGCGGGGATTACCCGCCAGACAATTGCTCGCCACCCTCGTTCAGACGCGACGCCGAGCACCGGTAGCGCTTGGGCGATTCCCTCGAGGTGCGTGCGCTCGGGCGCCGACGATCCGCGCCAGACAGCCACGGTGAGTACAACGCTGAGCAGCACCGACCACGCGTAAGGACTGAAGAAGGCGAGGTTGAGTCGCGAGATCACGAGCAGAATCGTGAGGACGCCGGCCAGGAGCCAGAACACGATGCTCGAGGTGCGCCGCTGCCCTTCGAGCCGCTTCGCAATTGCCACGTCTTCACCGTCTCGACGGAGCGCGAGCCAGAGCACCATGTACACGACGAGACCGATGCCGAAGATGAGGCTCAACAGTGCCGTGGTGAGTCGAACGTTTCTGGTGCGAACACCCAGTCGACAGGCGATACCGGCGCAGACCCCGCCGAGCACGGTGTCGGTGACGTTGCGACACAAGGGGAGTTGTGGGACCCCGAGTCGTGGATGCTGCAGGTGGTTCGTGATGGTCATCGTGCTTCCTCGTCGATCGCGACTACAAGCCTTACACCACGTCGACGAGCCTGCGCTACGGGAGAACCCTGATACGACGTGACGATCTCCGGGTTCTCCCTGATGGCCTCGGAGTCGGCCACAACGTACCGTGAGTTCATGACCGACGAACCCAATCCAACACCAAATCCCGAGCCCGCCACCACCGCGGCGGGCGAGCCGCCACGTCACCTGCGACGTAGCCTCAACGGCAAGGTGATCGCCGGCGTCGCACGAGGACTGGGGAACCGTTTCGACATCGACGCGAACATCTTTCGCGTCATCTTCGTTGTCCTCGCGTTGTTCTGGGGACTGGGCATCGCGATTTATCTGGCGATGTGGGTCTTCGTTCCCCGTGTCGAGGGCGAGGTCGTGAACGAGCGTGGTCGTCGGCCCGTGTCGACCTCGCATCGTTTGACCGTGGCCGTGCTCGCCGGCGTGTTCGTCCTTGCGGCCCTGCTGGTGCTGCTCTCCCGTGGGGGTCCGATCAGAAACGGTGCCCCGAGCCTCGCGCTGCTATGGCTGGTGTTTCTCATTGCCCTCGCGGTGGTGGCGATGCGGACGCCAGCTCGTCGGCTTACGGTCCGTCGATTCTTTGCGGTGATCTTCTTCGTCGCGCTGAGTGGACTCATTCTCCTCGTCGGTGCCCTCGTTGGCTTTCTGGATTCGACCGGGGTTTCACTTTCGGGTGGCAATGGCGCCCACACCTGGCAACCCACGGCGTTGCGCGACGTGCAACACCGCTACACCACGGAGTTCGGATCCGCCACCGTTGACTTGGCGGCGGTCACGTTCCCCTCATCGGGGTTCACCGTCGATGCGTCGACCGCCGTCGGGATGCTTCGGGTCGATGTTCCGGCGAACGCCGTCGTCTCGGTAACGACTCACGTAGGGATCGGACCCGTCGACTTCTTTCAGGGTGCGAACCCAGTGGCGACTTTCGCGTCGAACCCGTCGACCGGCTTCGTGGACGGTTCTCGATCGCGGGCGCCACATCTCTCTATCGACGCGCGCGTCGGCATCGGGCAAATTGTCATCGTGCGCTCGGAGTGATCGACGACGTTTGCCTCGAGCGGGTGTTCAACGAAGGGTCGCGTTCGCACCTTGATCGATTGGTGCTTCGGCGGGTTTCATCGCCGATCCGCGTAGTTCTCGTGCCGTTTTTAACCGTGCAGCACACTGATCGCACCGACGAGAAGTGGTGCGACGACCAGTGAGGGCAAGAGGTCGGCGACCGGCACCGACTTGATCTGCAACAAACGCAGTCCAATCCCCAAGAGCAGAATGCCGCCAGTCGCGGTGATTGCGGCGATCATCGACGCCGGTAGGAACGAACCAGCGAGAACGCCCAGCACCGTAATGATCCCCTGGAAGACGCCCACCGGCAGCGCGGAGATGGCGACGCCCCAGCCGAGGGTGGCGGCGAACGCGATTGCCGCGAATAGGTCGAGCGCGGACTTGAGGACGAGTTGGCTGATGCCGTGGCCGAGGCCATCGCTGAGTGCGCCAAGGATGGCGAGTGGTCCGATGCAGAATAGGAGCGACGCCGAGACGAAACCCTCAATGAATCGTTCGCGCGAGTCACTGACCCGGCCGCGCGTCATCCGCTCTTGGATCCATCCGCCGAAGGTCGTGACCCGCTCCTCGATACGCAGAAGCGACCCCCCGATGCCACCGATGACCAACGCTCCAAGCACGACAAGCAACGTCCAACTGTTTCCGACTGCGTGACGGAAGGAGTGGTCGGATATGGCGGCGACGTTGAGTGCCCCGATTACGAGGATGACGAGCCCGAGCGCGTCAGTGACGGTGTGGCGCGTTCGAGCGGGTAGTCGATTTCCCACGAGCACGCCGAGTAACGCACCGACGATGATCGCGACGACGTCGATGATGGTCCCGAGTCCTCGCACGACGTCCAAGGTACTCGTTCCCTTTGGCGCTCAAGGTTGGACGTTCGAAGATGGACGGTCGCGAACCCTGAACTATTTTCACGTTGAATCGGTCTTGCGGAAGTCGCCGTTGATGGATGGTCTCTACGGCCTACTGGGCTGTCGCACTCTGTTCGAGGGGGAGTCCCTTCGTCTCTCGTCCGTAGAGCGCGACCACGACCACCGCGATGAGCGCGATGGTGCCCACGAGTGAGTACACCCCGGCCACGCCGAAGTGCGAGAACAAAGTCGGGATCATTGACGGACCGATGACGCCCGAGATCAAACGGCCGAACCCTTCGGTCGTAGCGACGCCCCACGCGCGGATCTCGGTTGGGTAGCTCTCTGAGGTGTAAACCTTGACGGCCGGGTCGACCGCGATGCCGAAGAACGACATAACACAGCCCACGAGGAGGACCGGCACCGCACCTCGGACGAAACCGAACGCGTATGAAGCCGCTGCGGCGATAACGGTGAAGCTAATGATGACTGGCTTCCGGCCCCAACGTTCGATCACCCACGATTCGAGCAGCTTGCCGGGGATGGAGACGCCCACGATGACCGCCGTAAAGGCGAAGGCCGAGGTGAGGTTATAGCCCATGGTCGTGACGGCCGTTGGCATAAAGATCTGGATTGAATAGAAAATGAAGAACGTCCCGCCAAAGGTCGCCCACAGAGTCATGGAGCGACGTCGTAGGGGCCGCACGAAGATGGCGCGAAGCGGGTGGGCGGTGACGACGGGCGGCGTTGCGGTTTCGGGTGCGGGTGGTGCGACGGGCGTGAGGGGAGTCCCCGTCGCGCGAACCGCTCGCGCTTCCAGTCGAGCGAGCACCTGTTCGGCCTCGTCCCACTGCCCCGTTGACTCGTACCAACGGGGCGACTCGGGGAGGTACCGCCAGGCGAGCACCGCGAAGATGATGGGCAGCCCACCGATCATGAACATGACGCGCCAGCCGGTGGTGTCCTGGACGTTGGGGATGAGGACGAGCGCGAGCAGCGGCGAGAGGAAATACCCGGCCGAGAGGAACGCGTCGGACCACGCGATGTAACGACCTCGGCGCTGGGGCGGGCAGAACTCGCTCGCAATGACGTAGGGCAATGGGAAGACAGCACCCATGGCCATGCCGTCGACAATGCGCAGGACGATCAGGCTCGTCACGTTCGGGGCGAGACCTGTCGCGAAGGTCAAGACGGCATAAGCGATAGTTCCGATGATGAGGGTGCGACGTCGGCCGAAACGGTCGGCGATTCGTCCCGCGGGCACGATACCGATCACGATGCCGATATTGGCCGAGATGGCGACGAAGGATTTCATCGCGGTCGATAGTGCGAACTGGTGGGTGAGCGACGGGAGCACTGATCCCGTGAGCCCGACGTCGTAGGACTCAATCAGCCAACTGAGAAAGAGCAGTGCCATGATCGAGGTCAACCATCTCGTCACGGGCAAACGGTCAAGACGCGCACCGGCTTGGGGACGCACTCGAGTACGCGAAGTGGGTGGTGGGCTATTGGTCACGAGGGATCGGCGGTCCAGGCGGGTTGGGGCGCTGGACCCCGTGAATGTTGGTGCACGGTACCTCGCTGGTTGTCATGGACGGTAAACGCTGACATTGCGAGTTTAGGAACGGTTGGTGCTGGCCTGGTAACAACCCTGGTCAACGGCGGTGTCCGTGCAACCGCCGTTCCACGGAAGGGGTCGATTCGCTACGGTGGTGGCAGTTGCTGTGATGGTTGTTCCGGTGGCCGGTGCCCGTGAGGTCACGGGGCGCCGGTTGATCCAATGACGTGAACAGGACACCCGAAGATCGTGAGCCGATACGCATGTCCATGAACGGAGAGGTCATCGGCGGGCGGTACCGGGTTGGTCGACTCCTCGGCCGAGGTGGAACCTCAGACGTCTTCGAAGCGATCGACGAGCGTACGGGGGGGCCAGTAGCCATCAAGGTGGTCCGCTCCGATGACCCAGAGTTCGTCCGACGACTGGTCGAGGAGGCTCGCGCGTTGGAGAGCTTCGATGGACCGGGACTCGTGCGGTTCCTCGACACGGGTGTGCACGGCGACCGGGCGTATCTCGTCATGGAATACATCGACGGCCCGACGCTCGCGCAGTCGCTCAAGGACGGCCCGCTGGGCACGGGGGCCACGGCGGCGATCGCCGCGAGGGTGGCGAGTGCGCTGAGTTACGTGCATGAGCGCGGCGTCGTGCATCGCGACGTGAAACCATCCAACATCCTGCGATCCTCCACGGGCGAGGTCTGGCTCGCCGATTTCGGCATCGCGAAGTTCGATGATGCGACGACGATCACGGCGCCGGGTACGACCATCGGCACGGTTATCTACATGGCGCCTGAGCAGCTCGACGGTCAACGGGTTGGACCGAGCGCGGACATCTGGTCACTCGGCATCGTGATCCTCGAGTGCTTGACGGGGAGGCGAGTCTTCGAGGGCTCGCCCAGTGAGATCGTTGCGAAACGGCTCACTGGACCGGTCGTACTCCCCAAAGACTTGCCGAAGCCGTGGACGGTGCTGCTGAACGGCATGCTCGATCCACGACCCGATCATCGCCTGCGTGGGGCGGAAGTAGCTGCGCTGCTCGAGAGCTCGGCGTACGTGACGCCGTGGGTGCCTGGTGACAACGACGAGACCCAGGTGCTCGGTCGCAGTGGGTCGAGTGACGAGACCCAAGTGCTCGGTCGCAGTGGGCCGGTCGACCAGACCTTCGTGATGCCCGGCGTCGTCGCGCCGGTACGGGGGGGTGACGAGACACTCTTCGTCCAACCTTCACGGACCCCCGATCGCCACACGCGACGGCCGTGGGTCGTCATCGGCGTGCTCCTCGTTGCGGGAGCTCTGATCTACGCATTGGTCGCATCACTGTTCGGCGGTTCGACGCCCGGTCCTACGTCGACGACGACCACGACACTTCGAGCGACGACGACTACGACGCTTTCGAGCTCGACGGCAATCGCCGCGTTGATGTCTGATCTCGCGACGAGCCAGGCCGCGGGCTCAATTGCACCTGCGGTGGCCCAGAGCATTTCACAGTTCGCGAATCAGTCGCTCATCGATAACGCGAACGCCAATCTCGTCGCCGTCGAAGGTGACTTGCAACAAGCGATGACGACGATTGTCGACGGTGTAGCGTCCTCGACCATTACGCCGACCGTGGGATCGAAGCTCGAGCACGACGTGAGCGCCCTCGCTACGGCGCTCGGTGTTGCAACACCGAGCACGACCACAACCACCACGACTCCATTCGTCGTACCCGGACCGGGCAACGGGAATGGTCATGGAAATGGCAACGGTCGTCACTAACACGTTCCGTGCCTGATCGGCACCGTGCGACAACCGATTCCGCCGCACACTTCTCGGTAGCATTATTCGAGGTCACGGGTCATATTGAAGTAGTGATGCTACGAATATCGCCAATATCGTCACCAGCATTACTATTGAGGACGAAATATTGATTCTTATAAATCCTGATCAACTTGTCAGTATGAGAAAAATACCGGCGAAAACGCGCGAAAGAACGAATTGTCACCGTAGAATTAACGCCGCAGCAAAGACTGCTTCGATGTCACCTCACAAACGAGTGGGTTAAGTGGCCAATTGACCGTGTCGCTTGGTGGACCTTTCTGGTCAGTCGCCAAGTCATGTGCCCGGCGCCGGTGTTCGCAATGCGAACGGCGACGGGTGCAGCGCACGCCAAAGGAGAGACCATGCGAAGAATCTTGTATGCGACTGTGGCGTTACTCACCAGCGCTGCGGTACTGCCTTCATCGGGCGGTGCCGCGAGCACGTTGCCGACCCCACATGCGAAGAAGGTCATCGTCGTACACCACCGGGCACAACCACGCGTTAAACGAGTGGTTCATCGCCCGACGTTACTCAGTTACGTGGCGGCCCTCGCGCGGGTCACAGTGAATCAGTTGCGAGCGGAGTGGCAACACGTGGCGATCTGTGAAGTCGGCGGAAACTGGTCGATGCAGGGCCCCGTCTATTCGGGCATCGGATTCGCGAACTCGACGTGGTCCGAATACGGTGGGACGCAGTTCGCGCCCTTGGCCGGTCAGGCACCTCGTGACGCGCAGATCCTTATCGGTATGCGCGTAACCGGTGGCTGGGTCCCCGACCAGAATGGTTGCGCGCCAGGTGGTTGGTAGACGCGTGACGCGATGGCCGTCTATGGACTGCACGTCGCCGTCGCGCCCGATGGCTGTCCGGATGTAACAGAAGTTGACCGCGGTGCAGTTGGCTTCAATGGCGTTCAAGCTCGCGGTACCGGGTCGTCGACACCACGGTCGCGACCGTCATATCAATCTCGACGCCTGCGTGCATCGACCATTGCCGGGCGGGCAGCGCGTGGCACCGGTTCGTCAGGGACATCCCGGATTGCTGTGAGCGACACGTCGTCATAACCTCGAATCGTGTCAGCGACGCGACGGACCGAGCAGTCACCGACCAACGACGAGAGGATCGCCCGTGGCGGTAGGGACCCGTCGTCGCCGTGGGCTGTCGAGACCCATGGACTGACGAAGCGTTTCGGGGAGAACGTGGCCGTCAACGACGTCGAACTCCTCGTTCCGCGAGGTTGCGCTTTCGGGTATCTCGGGCCCAATGGGGCCGGTAAGACCACGCTCATCAGGACGCTGCTCGGCTTGACGCACGCGGACGCCGGCACAATGTCACTCCTCGGTTTCCCGGTGCCAGAGCATCGCGACCGCGCGCTCGCCCGTGTCGGCGCAATCGTTGACGAACCGCGCTTCCACGCGCACCTGACGGGGCGCCAAAACCTTGAGATCCTCGCCGCCGCGCGCGAACCCGAGGCGCGGGGCCGCATCCAGTCGTCACTCGAACGCGTTGGCATGGCCCAGCGCTCGGACGTGCGCGTGTCGAAGTACTCCATGGGTATGCGCCAACGGTTGGGCGTCGCGGCGTGCCTACTTGGCGATCCTCAGTTGCTCATCCTGGACGAGCCGATGAATGGTCTGGATCCTGCCGGTATGCACGAGATGCGCGACATGATCCAGTCTCTCGTCGCCGAAGGTCGCACGGTCATGCTCTCGTCGCACTTGCTCGACGAGGTCGAGCGGACCTGTGACGCCGTCGCCATCGTCGACAAGGGACGGGTGATCCGTCAAGGGTCCATCAGTGAACTACTCGCCGGATCCTCGGTGCAAGTGGAGATATCGTGCTCGAAGCCCGAGACGGCTCGGACGCTCCTCGCTTCGACGACGCTCGTCGCCGAGATTGGCGTCGACCCGTCAGGACTCACTGTGCATCTCGCCCCAGGAACGGATCGTGAGGCGATCGCCGAGATTAATCGAGTCTTGGTCTACGGCGGCGTCGACGTCTATCGCCTTTCCCAGATACAGGTCTCGCTCGAGTCGTGGTTCCTCGCGGTGACGAGTCGATTGGGGGAGCCAGCGTGACAGCAATCGATCCGCGAGACATGACGGGTTCGCGCGAGGACCCCGCGAGGGATGGTCGCGGATCGTGGTTGCCCACACTCGCCATGGTTCGCACCCGGATCATGGAGCTCGTCCGTCGCCGGGGTCTCATGGCGGCGATGATTATCGTGAACATCGGATTTCCCTCACTGTTCGTATTGGTTCGACTCATCGCGCACGCCGTGGCACCACACTCCTATGGTCCAGCTGGGGGGTACGTCATCTTCACGAGCCTCGTCGCCGGTGTGATGTACGTGTTCGGTTTCATCGTCGCCGCGACCCTTGGGTGCACGGCCGGATCCGTTGACTTGAGCGAAGGTATGTTCCGCCACCTCGTCATCACGGGTCGCTCGCGTCTCGCGCTGTACCTCGCCCGGATTCCCGCTGGGCTGGCGATAATCGTGCCGATGGTGGCCACGGGTTTCACCATCGTCTGCGCGGTCTGTGTGTTCGCGGCGCCGACCACGCTCAATTATCAAGGGGTGAGCGTGCCCCCGGGACTCTCACTGAGTGGGTTTGAGGGCTGGGCGGCCCAGCACTCCAAGGAAGTGGTCTGCGGGTTCCCCTACCGGTTGCCGATCGGTATCGCCTGTGGGATCGATCAACGAGGTCAGGTGATCACGCCGCCCGGAAGCACGGGGTTCAGCGCCATCTCGGCGACGACGTTACGGGCAGACGCAGTCAAAATCGCTCGACAGGACTACCGCGATTATTCGCGCACGTTCCTCTATCCGTCGAACTCGCTGATGGTCAAGACGGGACTGTGGATCGAATTGGAAGCGATAATCGGCTTCATCGTCGGACTCGGCCTGGCGTCATTGATGGGACAGCGAACGGTTCCCGTCGTGTTGATGATCGTGCTCGAGATCATCTTGACGCCGCTGCTTTCGCACACGGTGATCGCGCACCTCATCAATCTTCAGCGCGGCGTTGTGGGACTCGCCATGGCGCACCTCGAGCCCGGGGGACTGCCTCGCGCCTTCGGCGGTGGCGGTGGCGGTGGTGCGTCGCTCGTGCCGGAGAGCACTACCGTCGCGGTGGCGGTGGTCATCGGCTGGTTGGTCGTGTGGACGGCCCTCGGAGCGTGGCGCATGTCCACGCGCGACGCGTGACGGTGGTACCGCTGCGGTCCGCGACAGATTCGGCTCAGTTGATCGACGAGTCGCGTCGGGGCCGACCGGTCAGCGCGGTGTTCACCTCGTCAGTGAATCAGTGGAACGGCGGCGGCAGGACGGCGATGATGGCGTCCGCGATGGCTTCGTAGCCCGCGGCGTTGGGGTGGATGTTGGGACCGTACGGGGCGGCGGCGCACATCCACGTGAGATGACAGACGGTCGCCACGTTCGTCGGCACGCGCCTGCCCGAACGGTAGGTGGTCGAGGTCTGGTGCAGGTGGAAGACACCGGCCACGTTGGCCATCGGCATGCCCTGGGACTGATAGATCGTCGCGAGCGTCTGGTCGAGTTGACTAATGGCCTGGAGACTCGCGCGGGCGTGGATCCTTCCGGTAGTGCCATTGGCCGCCTGGGCGAGGTACGGGTCGGCGAAGCTGAGCCCAACGAAGGTCACGTTCGGGCCCGCCGCGGCCTTGAGCACCGTGAGGATGCTGGTGAGCTGGGGCGCCATCTGGTCGATGCTCTGCTGCACGCAGGTGGGGTCGACCACGTGGGTACGAAGGCACGGCACGACCGAGTTGAAGCCGAGGTCGACCGTGACCAGGCCGGTCTGATCGTGGTGCGCGTTCAAGAACGTGATCGCGTCGGCCAACTGGGAATCGCCCGAGTGATAGCAGCCGTCCTTACCGTTGACCATCGTCACTACCGACTCACCGGGACACCCCAGTTCAGTGAGCGTGAGCGATATCCCGTGGCTCGCCTCGTAGGCGATCAGGTCGTTCGCGAAACCGTGGTGGGTCCGGTACCCGGTGGGGTGCAGTGGCGTGGGCTGGACCCCGACGGACACCGACGCGCCGATGTCGAGGTAGAAACCACTCGTAATCGTGGCTGCCCCGGCGGCGCCGACGCCGCTGGCGACTCCCACCCCGGCGAGCATCGTCAGCGCGGCCGCGAGCATGGCGACACCACGCGTGAACACTCGTTGGAAACGCACTACTCGGACTCCTTGACGTTCTAGCGCGACGGAGACCCGTGGGGAGTCTCCGTCGCGAATCCATTCATTGACCCCATCTACGGTACGGCATAGTTCGAGCGAGAAGAACGTGTGTCACGAAGAAATGCATAAGAATTAAGGGTTCTGACGCCTCCGCTACGGCTCAACGACGTCCATCGGTCCGTCGGCGATGTCGCCACGTTCGACCACCGCGGGGAGCTGACGGCGAGGCCACAGGCTCGCCCAGGTCGCTCGGCTGCGGCCGGTGACACCCTTGGCAACCCAGGTCCGCGCCATGAGCGCGGTGAAGACGAAACCGACGCTGTAAACGATCACGAGGGCGAGCGGAGCGGCAACCTGCCAGGGGAGGTGCACCCCGCTCGCGGCGCGAAGTCGAACGAGCGCGGGGATCCAAATCATCTGGGAGAGATAGACGCCGTAGGAATTGTCGGAGCCCGACTGGACCATGGCACGGATTCGGGCCCGTCGTGCCGGGGCGGTTAGGTAGACCCCGAGCAGGTAGACGCACAGGATGGCACCGATGTTGTACGGGATGATCAGGGGTGAGAAGACATAAACACCCGTGCGCAGGTAGGGCGGCAGGACGTGGGCGACTCCGACGTAGGTGAGGACCTCCGCGAGCGCCATGGCCGCCAGGGTTCCACCGAGGATCAGAGCGACGTGCTGCACGATCCACTGGTGGACCTCGTCGAGGTGGAGCGCCACGATGACGCCGCCCACGATGTAGATGACGTAGGAAAGGATGAGTCGGGTCTGCAGGAGCCCCGGCACTGAGAGCACAGCGTGGTGCGAGCTGACCCAGGCGCCGTAGGCCACCTGCCAGAGCAGGGCACCCACCATCATCCGCCAGTGCCACGTTGGGTGGCGTCGGATGAATCGGAGCATGAGCGGGAAGAGGACGTAGAACTCGCCGATGACGAGCAGGTAGTAGAGGTGGTAGTACCCGGTCGCGGTGAGGTGGGTCAGGACGCGAAGGCCGCTCCAACTGAAGACACGTGCGGCGTCAAAGGCGTAGTACGGGAACGTCGAGCGGGTGTTGAGCGACGTGTAGAGGAAATAGAGGACCGTCCAGGTCAGATACGGCACGCCGACGGACATGAAACGCCGTTTCGCGTATGGCAGGACCGCGACCTTTGTCGTGTTGCGGTAGCTGTAGGTGAGCATGCACGCCGAAACGAAGAGGAACGCGTCGCGTGAGAATCGGGTCAACATGATCAGGCCGACGACGGTGGTGCTCGTCGCCAGTGGCGCGAAGAAGATGAGGGCGTGCGTGGAGATGACGGCCGCCTGCTTGACCGGCCGCATGGCGTCGATGTGGTCGAGACGCCGACGGGTGCCCGAGGGTGGCGCCGCCGGCTCGGGGGCGCTCATCGGCGATCCGCTGACGACGCTGACCTCTTCACGTGAGGTCCATGGTGGCGATCACGTCGAGCGGTTCGCTCGTCAAGCGGTGCTTTTGGATCTTGCCGGTTGCGTGGGCCGGTAGCTGGGCCACCACCGTGAAGGACGCGGGCCAGTGCGTCTTTGGGAACCCCTCGGTGACGACGCGGCGTAGTTGGGCCAGCACCGAGTCGCGGTCGCAGTCTTCGGCCAACTCCACGTACGCCGTGGGTACCTCGCCGAAGACGTCATCGGGTAAGGCGATGACCGCCACACCCCGCACGTGTTCGACGCCGAGGAGTGCGTCTTCGAGTTCGCGCGGGAAGATCTTCTCGCCTCCCCGGTTGATCACGTCGTCGCTGCGTCCAACGAGGTAGAGGTAGCCATCCTCGTCAAGGTAGCCGAGGTCGCCGGTGCGCAACCACCCGTCGATACTGAAACGGTCCTCGTAGCCGGCGCTCTCGTAGCGCGTGATTACCGACGGCCCGTGGATCTCGACGTGGCCGACGTTGGATGAGGGCACCGAGGGATCGGCTTCGTCTTCGGCGAATGGCGCGATGCGCAATTCCACGCCGACGGGGACGCCCGCCGAGCCAGGTTTGCGATCACCGTCGAGGGGATTGGCGCTGATCTGACTCGCGGCCTCAGTCATACCGTAGGACTCGATCACGGGAATGGCGACGGCCAATTGGAACTGCGCGAAGACCGCGGGGGAGAGTGGCGCGGACGCCGAGCGAACGAAACGGATGCGCTCGGCGATGACCTCGGCTTCTCGCAGGTTCGACAGCCGGGCGATGATCGCGGGCACCGCGTTGATCCACGTGACCTCGTACTGGTCGGCCAGCGCCCAGAAGTCGGTGCGGTGGAAGCGCTCGTCTAAGACCAGGGAGGAGCCCGCGACGAGGGACGCCAACAGGCCGACGACTTCGGCATTGATGTGCCAGAGCGGAAGGGGGTTGAGGCCGCGATCGGCTGGGGTGAGCCGGTTGTGCGTCGCGACGAGCGAGGCCGTGTGGAGTAGTTGTGCGGCGGGCAACGCCATGATCTTGGGCGTGCCCGTCGTGCCCGAGGACGCGAGGATCACGCCGCCGGTGTCGGTCGACACGGCGTCGGTCACTGGAACGGACGCCGGCGGCGTGCGCACGTCGTGCCAATTCACGATCACCGCGCCGGGGCGGTCGAGGTCGCTGAAGACCGCGTGCACGCCGAGACGTCGGAGTCGGGCGTTGAGGGCATCAACGTTGATCGGGTTCATCGTGGGGTCCAGAGGGGCGACCCACAGGCCGCAGGCGATGACGGCGAGGAACGCCTGGGCGAATAGGAGGGGGTCGCGGATGAGGAGTCCGACGCGGTCGCCGCTGCGCAGGTCGAGTTCGCCCAGTCGCGAGAACCACCAGTCCCTCGTCCGCTCGAGGTCGCTAAAGGAGACGACGTCGCTGGAACGGAGTCGCAGGAGGTAGGGTGCGGCCCCGTACTGCTCGGATCGTCGTGCGATCAGGGCGCCCAGGGACCGCGGATGCTCGTCGCTCACGAAACTCCTCGCACGTTCAGCCGTCGCATGGGAACGCGACGGAACGGGTGGGTGCCGTGCTGCGTTGCGGAGTTCGCTCGGTGGTGGCGCATTCAGTGAGTCTGGGTCCAGACGGACTTGGTCTCGAGGAACTCGTTGACGTGCTCGACACCGCCCTCGCGGCCGTAGCCGCTCATCCGGTAGCCCCCGAAGGGAACGGCGGGGTCCATCTGCCCATAACAGTTGACCCAGACCGTTCCGGTGCGTAGGGCGCCCACGGTCCGGGTCGCCTTGGTGAGGTCGTTGGTCCACACGCCACCACCCAGACCGAAGGGACTGGTGTTGGCGAGTTTGATGACGGACTCGTAGTCATCGAAGGCCATGACCGAGACGACGGGTCCGAAGATTTCCTCTTTGGCGACGCGCATGTCGTTGTCAACGTCAGTGAAGATCGTTGGCGCCACGAAATAGCCCTTGGCGTAGTCGCCTTCGGTGAGTCGCGCACCCCCGGTGTAGACGGCGGCCCCCTCGGCGCGCCCGACGTCGAAGTAGTCGGTCACGCGCTCGAGCTGGGTCTGTGAGACGAGTGGTCCAAGCTGGGTGGTGTCGTCGAGTCCGTTACCCACGGTGAGTGCGTCCGTATAGGACGACATGGCCTGCACGAAGTCGTTGTAGATGCCGCGTTCGACGAAGAGCCGCGTACCGGCGCTGCACACCTGCCCGGAATTGGTGAAGGCCGCCATGGCCGCACCGGGGACCGCGAGGTCGAGGTCGGCGTCGTTGAAGACGATGTTGGGCGACTTGCCGCCGAGTTCTAGGGTGACGCGCTTCAAGGTGCCAGCGGCGGCACGAACGATGGCTTGACCCGTCGCGGTCGATCCGGTGAAGGCAATCTTGTCGACGCCGGGGTGGACGCTTAACGCGGCGCCGGCTGTCTCGCCGTAGCCCGTCACGACGTTGACCACGCCGTCGGGCAGGCCGGCCTCGAGGAGCATTTCGCCCAACCAGAGCGCGCTGAGGGAGGCTTCCTCGGCGGGCTTAAGTACGACGGTGCAGCCCGCGGCAAGTGCGGCGCCGACCTTCCAGATGAAGGCGATGTGGGGGTTGTTCCAAGGGATGATGGCACCCACCACGCCGACGGGTTCGCGCAACGTCTGGGTATGGAAGTCACCTGGAATCGAATTGGTGATGGTCTCGCCACGCAGCGCCGTGGTGAGACCGGCGTAGAAGCGGGCCATACCAACCGCCCGGCGCAGGTTGCCTCGCATGCGCTGGATCGGGGCACCCATGTCGAGGGTGTCCAAGATCGCCAAGTCCTCGTGTCGCGATTCGACCAGGTCGGCGAAGCGAAGCATGATTCGTTGGCGGTCAAAGGGCTTCATCGTCGACCACGGTCCGTCGTCGAAGGCGCGACGTGCGGCCGCGACCGCCCGGTCGACGTCGGGCGCGTCACCGGCGGGCAGGCGGGCGAGCAGTTGACCCGTCGCCGGATTGAGCGTGTCGAACGTCTCGCTCGATACCGCTGGGACGAATGCGCCGTCGATCAGCATCGATGCAAGACCGCCGGTGACGAATCGCTCAATCGCCGAGGGGACGGAGACTTCTTGTGGCATCAGTGGCCCCTTCGCTCAGTGTCGGTGGAGACCGCTACGGCCCCAGTCCTCGTAGCCGGCGGCGTCGTCACGGTGCTCCTCATAAAAGTTAGCCCCGCCAGGCCGCCGGCAGCGCCGCCTCGATGGCCGCGGCGATGACGCGATATCCCGCGTTGTTGGGGTGGTCGTCGGGCCCGAAGGGGTAGCCCGCGCAGTTCCAGGTCAGCTGGCAGGTCCTCGCCACGTTCAACGGCACCACGCCGACGCCCTTCAGCGACACGGGATTGCGGTTGTCCAGCTGGTACGCGCCCGCCACGTTGGCCACGGGAATGTTCGATGCGTGATACAGACGCACGAGGTCACTGTCGAGTGTCGACATCACCTGGAGGGTTCGAGTGGCCACCGCCACGTGGATGCCCCCCTGCAGGTACTTTGAGAGGAACGGGTCGCTGTAGTCGAGGCCGACGAAATGGACGTTGGGTCCCGCAGCCGATTTGAGCGCCGCGAGCACCGGCGTGAAGTCGCGGGTCACGTTCGCCAGGCCGGCGGCGACACACGCCTCATCGACCACGGCGGTGTTGAGACAGGGACGAACGTCGTTAAAGCCCAGGTCGATGGTGACGAGACCGACGGCATCGTGATTCGCCTGGAGGAACTGTTCGGCGGTAAGCAGTTGGCGCTGGGGCAGGGTGTAACAGTGGTCGCCACTGAGCAGCATCGACTCGACGGTCTCACCGGGACAGCCGATTTGTCGCAACTGCAGGTCGACGCCCTTGGTCGACAGATAGTTGACGACGTCGTTGGCGTAGCCGGTATCGGTGCGATGACCGTTGTGCTTCGGGATGCCCGTTGGCTGGAAGCCCAACGACGATGACGCACCGACGTCGAGGTAGAACCCTGAGGTCACGGTGGCGCTCGACCCGGCAAAGGGGTGCATCAGCAGGTAGGTGCCGATGACGGCGGCGATGAAGACGACGATCGCGAGCCGTCGGACTAGCTGCAAGAACACGTGAGAAACCCCGAAGTGGATAGACGGTGTCTCCAGTCTGACACACACCATCGCGGCGCGAGTGTCAGCGGCGCGCAACGCGGCCGAACTCGTGCATGGTCGAATGATGTGTACTCCCAGGTCAACGCCGTGTGTTGGTTCGTCGCCGCGCTCGGGCGAGGTGCAACCGTGTGGCGTGTAACAGCCACTGGTCAACGCGAGCGTGCGACACCTCGCCCATCGCCGCGTGACGCTCGAGTGAGTACGATGGCCGAGACCATGGGGAGGTGGGGTACGCGACGCGAATGGCCCACTCGCACGAGGAGCGCAGTCAACGGACCGTCGTCGGTGCCCGTCGCCGGGCGGCCATGGTCGTGGCGGCGGTTCCCGATTCGCTACGTCGGTGTCCTCGTGGGCTCACTCATCGCGTGGCAGGTGGTAGCGGTCAGTCACGTCTTTCCGAGCTTCGCCTTCCCGTCGCCGGCGAGCACCTGGGATTCGTTTCTCCAGACGTTGCACCACGGGTATCAGGGCTCGACGCTGCTCGCCGACCTGATGGTGAGCCTGGAACGCGTGTCGATCGCCTACGTGGGGGCCGTCGTGATCGGCGTGACGCTCGGCTTCGCGATGACCCAGAGTCGTGCCGTGTTCACCGTGATCGATCCGTACTTGCAATTCCTTCGACCGATCCCACCGCTCGCGTACATCCCGCTTTTCGTCGTGTGGTTCGGGATCGGCGAGATGCCCAAGGTGCTCTTGATCCTCGTCTCGACCGTTCCGGTCATCGTGATCAACACCATCAACGGCGTGCGCTCGACGCCCAACTACCGGGTCGAACTAGCTCGCAACCTCGGCGCCAACCGACGCCAGATACTGACGAGAGTCGTCTTCCCGTCGGCGCTGCCGGACATTTTCACGGGCATGAAGGTGGCCATCGGCGTAGCGTGGAGCACCCTCGTCGCGGCCGAACTCATCGCGGCGAGCCGCGGGCTCGGCTGGTTGATCGAACAGGCGGGGACCGAATTGCAGACGGGCATCGTGGTGACGGGGATCATCTTGATCGGCATCATGGGTTATCTCATGGACTTGGCCATCCGCGTGCTCGAGCGCGTGGTCATCCCTTGGCGGGACTTTGTGTGAGCGTTGCGTAGACCCTAATCAGGGAAGACGGTACACGCAGGTGGGATTTCCCGACCGTTTTCCACGCGCGGGTAGAGCGAAGCCTGCAAGAATGCTGCAGGGCCGGTCAGCGTGTCCACCCGGTTCCGCGGGATTCGAGTGGTCGAGTTGGCGGTGCGAACCAGATCCGAGGGAGGTCCAGTGCGAAGGTTTCGTCGACTGACAGGTGTGGCGGTGTCACTGGCGTTCGCCGCCGGTGTGGCGACGCCACTCGCGAGCGGACTGTTTGCACCGACGCCGAGTGGGGCGTCGGTGAACGCGGGCTCGATCGCGATCGGCTACGAGAACAATGGTGCGGACCCGTCGATCATCTCGGTGGCGAACAAGTACTTCCAACACGAGATGGGCCGCGACGTGCGTCTCAAGTTGTTCACGTCGGGACCGGCCGCGCTCACCTCGCTCGCGTCGGGCCAGCTCCCGTTCATGTGCGGCTTGGGCATGCCGCCAGTGATCGCGGCGATCGCCCAAGGTGTTCCGCTCCAGGTGGTGTTCAACCAGGAGCGCTACACCAAGGACGCGGGGCTCGTCGTCAAGTCTTCGAGCGGCATCAAGTCGGTGGCCGGTCTCGCCGGTAAGAGCGTCGGGCTCGTGATTGGATCCCAGTCGTCTTTCGAACTCGCCACCTACGCCCGCCGGGCGGGTCTCAAGCTGTCGTCGGTGCGGCTGGTGAACCTCACGCCACCGGAACTGCAGAGTGCGTGGTCGACCGGGCGAATCGAGGCGGCGGTCGTCTGGGACCCGGTGTATGACTTCCTCGTCACCCACGGCGGGCGGGTGCTGATGGATGACTCGAAGCTTCCTGTGACCGCAACGTCGTTCAATATCTGCGTGGCGAACAAGGCCTTCGCTTCCAAGCACCCGGCGGTCGCCAAGGCGTTCGTGAAGGCGCTCGGTGACGGTGTCAGCTTCCTGAGGACCCACCGGTCGGCCGCGATGGGGGTCATGGCTAAGGCGGCGGGGATCTCGGTTCCGACGGCGAAACTCGAGATCGCCGGGTACCAGATCTACTCCGTGGCCGACCAGGCGACTGCGGCGGTGCTGGGCACCTCATCGGCGACCAGCGCGAAGTCGGGCACGGCCGAGTCGCTGCTCAACAACTGGAAGGCGCTGTACAACGCGGGGACGATCACGGTGAAGCCACCCAAGTCAGCGGGCGCGTTCGTGAACCCGAGCTACGCGAAATAGGCGAGTTCGCTTGGCACTACGCGTAGACCAAATTTCTAAGACCTTCGATAGCGACGACGCGAGGCGTTCGACGCACCAGGTGTTCGACCAGTTCACCCTCGATATCGCCGACGGCGAATTCGTGGCGGTGCTCGGTCCCTCGGGGTGCGGCAAGACGACGTTGCTACGCATGATCGCGGGCTTCGATCGTCCCGACGCCGGGCGGGTCATCTTCGACGGGAGTGACGTCACGGGCCCCGCGAGCGATCGCGTCGTGGTCTTTCAACAGCCCGGGTTGTTCCCGTGGATGGACGTGCGCCACAACGTGGCCTTCGGACTGCAGCTGGGGCGCCGTCGAATCGATTGGCGACCCGTGGACGAGATCTTGGCGACCGTGGGGTTGAGCGAGTTCGCGGGTCACGCGCCCTATGAGCTCTCGGGAGGGATGCAACAGCGCGTGGCGTTGGCTCGCTCACTGGTGATGCGCCCGAAGATGCTCTTGATGGACGAGCCCTTCGCGGCCCTTGACGCGCATCTGCGCCACGCGATGCAGGTGTTTCTGCGCGAGCTGTGGGTGGAGTTTCGCACCACGGTGCTCTTCATCACCCACGACGTCGAGGAGGCGATCGTGCTCGCCGAGCGCGTCGTCGTGCTCGGGTCCAACCCCGGCCGGATCCTCGGCGAGCTCGACGCGCGCGACGTGCACCCGAGCAGCGCTGACCTGTTGGACAACGCCGACTACCGACGACTTCGCCACCGAGCGATTGAGCTCCTCGGTGAATTGCCCTAACCTTGCGATTAAACCTAAGCCCTACTCGCTGGCGTCTTCTTTCAGGATGAGTTCGGCGGCTTTCGCGTCAACGGTCCGTATCTGGGCGAGTAGGTCACGGATGCGGCGGTCGTTGCCTATCCACTCCA
>JAJYSP010000026.1 GCA_021793515.1 Actinomycetes bacterium
TCGGCTTCGAGGTCAACATCGCACCTACGGCCGCCTAGTTCTTCCCACGAACTCATCGTTCAGAACTTTCACCATCATGTACTCGCACGCCCAAAGTCGGCTGCGACTTGGGGCATTTCATTCCAGACACCGCCGGTGCCCGCCCAGAGTTCGTAGTACTCGGCGCCGAGGGTCTTGACGGCGAGGCTCGCGAGGTACGCGGCGACCGTCGAGAAGTCGTGTTCCTTGACCATGGTGTTGATCACGCCGTGGATGGTCCGGTTCGCGGCGAAAAGGAACGAGAGGCCCGGGTCGTCCGGGGTGAGTAACAGCGCGCCGCAGTCGAGGTCCTCTAGGGCGTCGATCGCGTCGTCGACGAAGCCCTGGGCGATGACACGTCCGTGCTGGGGCGCGATCATCCGCGGGGCCACGGCGCGCACTGCGAGCAGCGCGTGGGCGAGGACGTCGCGACTCGCCACGGAGTACTCGTGGAAGCGCTGGATCGCGTCAATGTTCGCGGTGTCGTCGACGAAGAGCGACTGACCAGACTCGAAGCTCCCGAAGAGGTCCGAGCTGAAGAGCACCTTGGATCGCTCGTCGAAGGTGGCGAACGCGCCGGCCGAACGCAGGTAGGGCGTGAGCAGGAACTGGAGGGTCCGATCATCCAGTTCGAGCCGGTGACGGTCGTCGTCGATGCTGCGGTAGGGCAGGTCGAAGCCCGCGCGGCGCAGCGCCCCGTGGGCGCGCCAGTGGGTGACGATCGAGGCCTCGGGGTGTAGGCCACGCGCGAGGAGGTGGGGTAGCGCCGCGACCTTGTCGACGTCGGGTTGGGAGCAGACGACCCAGCGGACGTTTCGCAGGCCGACCACCGCGTTGATCTTGTCCGCGGTCGCTTCAGCGCAGAGTGAGGAGCCGGGGTCGATGACGACCGAGCGGTCACCCTGTTCGATCAGGTAGGTGTTGCTCTGGAACGTCCCGTCGGCCATCGCCGCTCCGACCCACCACGTGCGGTCGTCGAGCTCTATGCCTCGGTCGTACAACTGGTCGCTCACGGTATCTGGCCCCTCCAGTCGGTGCGTGCACCGGCATCCCGATGCATGACTAGCACCGACGGGCCCGCCGGTGCGGCCACGGACGGCGGATTTTCGCGGCGCCACGTTGCGCGTCGGGCAACGAGAACGACCAAGCGCATATTCGTCCTCGACATTTCGTATGATTCAGCGCACCTTCGAATCCGAAAGGACCGGTCGATGCCCGGCTTTGCGCCAGCACCACGACGGCTAGCGAGCGCGGTGGCCACGGTCATCGTCGCGGTGGTGGTGGTCGCGGTGGTGCTCGGGCTGCGAGCCCCCACGGTGACCCAGCCCTCGGTCGTCGATGGGCTTCCGCACTCGAGCCAGTCCTGGCTCGCCGCTCAGCGGATCGCGAGCCTGCCCGGCGCCCGTACCGAGGCCGCCGTCATCGTCTACCGGCGCGACGACGGTCGCCGGTTCAGCGCCGGTGAATTGACGACCTTACGCGCGTTGAGCGCGCGCCTAGTAGCGGCCGACGAGTCGGTGGCACCGACGAGCCGATCGGCTGGCCTCGGTCCACTCGTTCTCAGCCCCGACGGGTCGGTCGCACTCGCCTCGATCGCGGTATCGACCGTGCCGAACCTCAACGTGGTCACCGACCGTATCCTGGCCATTCGCGCGGCCCTGGCCTCAAGCCTGCCACGAGGGATCCAGAGCGCGGTGACGGGCGCGCCGGCGTTCACCGCCGACCTCGGACAGGTCTTCCACGGTGCCGACCACAAACTTTTGGTGACGACCGTGCTGGTAGTCGCGCTCTTGTTGATCGTCACGTACCGATCACCGTTGCTCTGGCTCGTGCCCCTCGCCGTGGTGGGTGCCGCCGACCAGGTGTCGTCGCACGTCGCAGCGCTGCTCGCGTCCCACGTGGGCGTTCGCCTCGACGGCGCCGCCACGGGCATCGCGGACGTGCTGGTCTTCGGCGCCGGTACTGATTACGCGTTGCTGCTCATCGCACGGTATCGCGAGCAGTTGCACGGCGTGGAGGACCGCTTCGCGGCGATGCGCACCGCCCTCGCCAAGACGAGCGGTTCCATCGTCGCTTCGGGGACGACGGTGACGATCAGCCTGGCCACGCTCTTTCTCGCCTCGATGGCGGGCACACGCGCCCTCGGGCTCGCCGGGGTGGTCGGGATCGTCTCGGCGATGGCGATGGTGTACTTCGTGCTGCCGGCGGCGCTCGCGCTCTGCGGGCGACGGGTGTTCTGGCCGCTGGTGCCCCGCGTCGGGGACATGACCAGGCGCGATGGTCGGGTGTTCGCACGAATCGCTGCCGCCGTCGCGAAGCGGCCGGGTGTCGTGGTCGCGGGGTCACTGACACTGCTCGCCCTCGCGTCGGTGGCGAACGTCGGCCTGCGCCAGGGTCTCTCGACCACCCAGCAGTTCACGGCGACCCCCGAATCGGTCGTCGGTCAGCGAATCCTCGCCTCGGCGTTCCCCGCCGGTAGTTCGGTGCCGGTCGTGATCGTCGTCGCGACGCGAAGCGCACCGGCCGCTGTGGCGGTGGCGCGCGCAGTGCCGGGGGTGGCCACGGTGAAGACGGCGGCGGCGAACGCGACCTGGACCGAGCTCGACGCCACGAGTACTGCGGCTCCAGGGTCGGCCGCGGCGTTCGGTGTCGTCACGTCGCTGCGCTCGGCTCTCGCCACGGTGGGCCACGCGCGCGCCGTCGTCGGCGGCGAGTCCGCGACGACGCTCGACGCCGAACGCGCCACCAACCGCGACACCTGGCTCCTCGTGCCCCTCGTCCTGCTCGTCGTGCTCGCGGTGTTGTTGGTCCTGCTGGGCTCCCTCGTCGCGCCACTACTCCTGCTCGCCACGGTGATCGCGTCCTTTTGCGCGGCGCTCGGTCTGGCGTGGCTCGTGTTCGTCCACGTGGACCACTACCCGGCGCTCGCCACCGGCGTGCCCTTCTACGCGTTCCTCTTCCTCGTCGCGCTCGGTGTCGACTACAACATCTTTCTGGTGTCGCGGGCCAAGCAGGAGCGCGGGCCGCGCGGCGCAGTCGAGGGCATGATGACGGCCCTCACGTCGACCGGCGGGGTCATCACCTCGGCCGGCGTGCTACTGGCCGCGGTCTTCGCGGTGTTGAGCGTGCTGCCGCTCATCGAGCTCACTCAGGTGGGCGTGATTGTCGGTCTCGGCGTGTTGCTGGACACGTTGCTCGTACGCACGGTGCTCGTCCCCGCCCTCGCGGCCGTGCTCGGCGAGCGATTCTGGTGGCCGTCGCGACGTCGCGTCGACGAGGTTGCGTGACGCGTTAAATACGCGGCCCGGCGGTGGTCGTGGGCCGTGATCGTTACTCGGTGCAGTAGAACAGGGGGGCGGCAAAGACGCCGCCTGGAGGTAGCGATGACTGCGGGTACCGACGTTTCACTCGATGAACTGGCTGAGGGCGCATGTGACGTCGTCACGACGATGCTCGCCGAAGCGGAGCGTCGTCGTCGGCGACGCGACCGCGCGGCCCGGCGCCGATTCGTCGGACTCTTCCGTGACCCCTCCGCCCTTGACGTGACGATCGCACTGACCGACGAAGTCATGCGATTCACCTCGCGCGAGCCCGCGTTGCGGGTGCTGCGTACCGCGGCGCGACGGGCGAGCGCG
Source organism: Actinomycetes bacterium (assembly GCA_021793515.1). Taxonomy (GTDB): domain Bacteria; phylum Actinomycetota; class Acidimicrobiia; order Acidimicrobiales; family RAAP-2; genus RAAP-2. Next base: position 3,654 of record JAJYSP010000026.1, read on the forward strand.
CGCGGGCTCGGTCTGTGGAATGTCATTGGGTTGCGAGCGCTCGCCGCGCTGGGACCGCTCGCTCCGGCGACGGTGATCCACCTCGTGCGCTGGCGGGTGCGTCGGCTAAGCGCTGACCTCATCCTCGACGCGGCACCCGCAGCCCTGGGCCGACACGTGACGGTGCGTCGCCGCGAGGGCCTCGGGGTCAACGTCAACGTCGTCGGCGAGGCGGTGCTCGGCGAGGCCGAGGCGTCTGAGCGCCTCGCGCGGGTGCTCGACGTGATTGCCCGACCCGACGTCACCTACGTCTCGGTGAAGGTCTCGTCCATCGTCAGTCAGCTGACGACGATCGACCACGACGGGTCGCTCGAGCGTGTCGTCGAGCGGTTGACCGTGTTGCTGCGCGCCGCGCGCGATCACGGCGTCTTCGTGAATCTGGATATGGAGGAGTACCGAGATCTGCGTCTGACCATCGACGCGTTCCGAGCCGTGCTCGGCGAACCCGAGTTCGACCACCTGAGTGCGGGCGTCGTGCTCCAGGCGTACCTCCCCGATTCGCACGCTGCCTTCAACGAACTCGTCGACTGGGCGGTCGAGCGCTACGCGCGTACCGGCACCGCCATCAAGGTCCGCCTGGTGAAGGGGGCCAACCTCGCCGTCGAGCACGTTGAGGCCGAGCTCCACGGATGGCGGGCCGCGCCCTATGACACTAAGGCCGACGTCGACGCGAGCTACGCGCGGCTCATCGACGTCGCGCTGCGGCCGGCGAACGCGGCCGCAGTGCGCATTGGCGTGGCCAGCCACAACCTCTTCCACGTCGCGTGGGCGATCGCGGTTGCGCGCGCGCGGGGGGTTGAGGACCAGCTGGACGTCGAGATGCTCGAGGGCATGGCCCCCGCGGAGGCCGCCGTGCTGGCAGGTGCCGGTCATCGGGTGCTGCTCTACGCGCCGGTCACCAACGAGGACGACTTCGCCGCCGCGGTGGCCTACCTCGTGCGTCGTCTCGACGAGAACACCGCCCCCGAGAACTACCTACGCGCGGCGTTCACGATCGCCCATGACCCCGCGGTCTACGCGGACCAGCGGCGACGCTTCCTCGCGTCGATCGCGGACCGCCACCACCTCGACACGAGCCGTCGCCGGGGAGTCCTGGTCGATGATTCCGATCGGTTCACCAACGTCGCCGACGGCGACCCTACGGACCGCATCTTCGTCGCAGCGGTGCGTCACGCGGCCAGTGAGCTCGCCGAGGCGCGCGACGGAATTATCGGCGACGACACCGTCGTCGTGGTCGGTGAGCCCGAGGACTTCGAGCTCGGCGAGGATCCCAACACCGGTGAGTCGTGGTACCGCTACCGCGTGGCGAGTGTCGCGGGGGTCGATGCGGCGGTCGCGCGCGCCCGTGACGCCCAGCCCGACTGGAGTGCCCGTGACGTCCTTGACCGACGACGGCTGTTCGAGGCCGCGGCGGCCTTGCTGGTCGACCGTCGAGCGGAACTCATCGCGGTGATGGGCCGTGACGGCGGAAAGACCGTCGCCGAGGCCGACCCCGAGGTGAGTGAGGGAGTCGACTACCTGCGCTACTACGCGGGCCACCCGGCCGACGAGTCCTCGAGTGCGCTCGGGGTCGTGCTCGTCGTGCCACCGTGGAACTTCCCCTTCGCCATTCCCCTCGGCGGGGTGGCGGCCGCCCTCGCCGCGGGCAATGCCGTGATCCTCAAGCCCGCGCCCGAGGCGGTCGCTACCGGCTGGGCGATCGTCAACGCGTTGTGGGACGCGGGCGTACCCCGCAACGTCCTCCAGTTCGTCCCGACCCGTGACGACGAGGTCGGCCGTCACCTCGTGACCCACGACGGCGTCGACGCGGTGATCCTGACGGGCTCCTTTGACACGGCCGTGCTCTTTACGACGTGGAAGCCCTCGATCAATCTGCTCGCCGAGACGAGCGGCAAGAACGCGATGGTGATCACGAGCGCCGCCGACGTGGACGTCGCGGTGAAAGACCTCGTGCAATCGGCGTTCGGCCACGCCGGCCAGAAGTGCAGCGCCGCGAGCCTCGCCATCATCGACCGCGCCACCGCCGACAACCCGCGGTTCTGGTCGCAATTGACCGACGCCGTCACCACGTTGGTCGTCGGCGCGGCCGACGACCTCGCCACGTCCGTCGGTCCGGTCATTCACCCGCCGGTCGGGGCGCTCGAACGCGCCCTCGGTCTCGAGGCCTCGGAGCGGTGGCTCGTCGAGCCGCGGCGCGTCGACGACGCCGGTCGCCTGTGGCGCCCGGGGGTCAAGGTCGGTGTGACCCCCGGATCCTGGACGCACCAGAACGAGTGGTTCGGACCGGTCCTCGGGGTGATGACCGCCCCGGACCTCGCTACCGCGATCCAGTGGCAGAACGACATCCCCTACGGGCTGACCGGTGGTCTGCACTCGCTTGACCGCGCCGAGTGCGAGCAGTGGCTCAACGGCGTCGAGGTCGGCAACGCCTACGTGAACCGAGGCATCACCGGCGCGGTGGTCGGACGCCAGCCCTTCGGCGGGTGGCGGCGCAGCAGCGTCGGACCCACGGCGAAGGCGGGCGGGCCCAACTATGTGTCGTGTCTGCGGCGCTGGCCCCCGTTGAGCGACGTCGACGCGGCGAACGCCTCGCTACTCGCGTGGTTCGAGTCGTCGGGGTCCCGGGCGATCGACGAGAGTGGACTCGCGGCCGAGCGCAACCTGCACCGATACCGTCGCGCCACGCGTCCCTTCGTCGTGCGGGTGGACGTCGACGTCGATCCCGCGGTCGTGGCGTTCCTCTGGCGCGTCGTGGAGACCCTCGGGGTCACCCTGCGCTTCAGCGCGCCCGCGCCCGTCGCCGCGGTACCCGGCGCGACCGTGGAGAGCGTCGAGGAACTCATAGCGCGCGCGCACGGCATCGCTCGGGTGCGCTGGCTGAGCGCCGAAGCGGCACCGAGCGAACAGTTCGTGGCGCGCGGGGTCACGCTCGACCGGCGACCGCTCGCCCAGGCTGGCGCCGTCGAGGGGCCGCGCTGGCTGCTCGAGCAGAGCGTGGCGATCACCAACCACCGCTACGGCACGATTGGGGCTGGTCCCGCGCCGCGGTGCCCCGGTCTGGGCGAGGTCGGAGAGCGCTGACGAGCGCTTTGGTAGTGTTGCGGGGTCATGTTCGTGACCCCGACTTCGGTTCGCGGGACTACGCACGTCGTGACCGGAACAAAAGGAGCAGGGCGTGAAGGTCCTCGTACTGGGTGGTGACGGCTTCTGTGGTTGGCCGACCTCGCTGCACTTGTCAGACATCGGCCACGACGTGACGATCGTCGACAACCTGAGCCGTCGGGCGATCGACATCGAGCTGGAGGTGGAGTCGCTCACCCCGATCCGCCCCATCGGTGAGCGCATCGCGGTCTGGCGCGAGCTCACGGGCAAGGAGATCGGCTTCGTTCGTCTCGACCTCGCCGAGGAGTACGACCGCTTCGAGGCACTACTGCGCGACGTCCAGCCCGACGCCATCGTCCACTTCGGGGAGCAGCGCGCCGCGCCGTACTCGATGCGCAACATCGCGGCGAAGCGCTACACGGTCGACAACAACGTGCGCGGCACGCACAATGTGCTTGCGGCCATCGCCGAGACGGGACAGGACATCGCGCTCGTCCACCTGGGCACGATGGGCGTCTACGGCTACGGCTGGTCGGGCTCGGCCCCGATTCCCGAGGGCTACCTGACCGTGAAGGTCCCCACGCCCGACGGTGAGATCGACCGCGAGATCCTGCACCCCGCGAACCCCGGCTCGGTCTACCACCTCACCAAGACCCTCGACCAGCTGCTCTTCGCCTTCTACACCTCCAATGACCAGATCCGCGTCACCGACCTGCACCAGGGGATCGTCTGGGGTACCCAGACGCCCCAGACCGTGCGCGACGAGCGCCTGATCAACCGCTTCGACTACGACGGCGACTACGGGACCGTGCTCAACCGGTTCTTGATGCAGGCGGCCATCGGCCACCCGCTGACGGTCCACGGCACGGGTGGCCAGACCCGCGCCTTCATCCACATTCGTGACACGGTGCGCTGCATCCAGATCGCCCTCGAGAACCCGCCGGCGCGCGGCGAGAAGCCGAAGGTCTTCAACCAGGTGACCGAGACCTATCGCGTGCGCGACCTCGCGGCGTTGATCTCCTCGATGACCGGTGTCTCGGTCGCCAACCTGCCCAACCCACGACGTGAGGCCGTGGAGAACGAGCTCAACGTCAGTCGCGACCAGTTCCTCGCCCTCGGACTCAACCCGACGATGCTCTCCGAAGGACTTCTCGAGGAGATCCGCAACATCGCCGAGAAGTACCGGGACCGGGCCGACACGACCAAGATCATCGCGCGTTCAACGTGGCGCAAGGGCATGGAGACCTCGCCGGACCTGGTCGAGCACTAGGCGGCGTGCCGTCGGCGGACGTGTGAGACTCCGTCTATGAGCAAACTCTACGAATACGTGCGTCACCCTCGGGCCGATGAGCTGCACGCGAGCAAGCCGGTCAAGACCGCAGACCTGCGACGCGTCCAGCACACGAACCCCGTGGTGCGCTTCAACGCCCGCTTCGGGCTTCGCATCACGCTCGTGGTTGGCACCATGTGGGCGGCGTACATATTCACGATTCTCGCGCTCTTCGCCCTGCCGTCGGCGATCACGCAGGGTACGTACTTCGTCGTGGTGTGGCTCTCGAGCAGCTTCTTGCAGTTGGTCCTGTTGCCGATCATCATCGTCGGCCAGAACATCCAGGCCGCGGCGGCCGACAAGCGATCCGAGGAGACCTACAAGGACGCCGAAGCGGTGCTAAAGGAGTCCGAGGAGATCCAAAAGCACCTGCTCGCACAGGACCAGGCCATCTCGGAGATCGTCGCGCGCCTCGAACGGCTCTACGCGCACTTCGGGGTGTCCGACAACCCCGCTGACGCCTCGTCGTGACGCTGCTGACCACGACCACCCTCGTCAACTTGCACCGCGGCGCGGCGTTGCCCGCCGCGCGAGTCGTCGTGGTGCTGGTGCCCCTCGCGCTGCTCGCGATCTACCTCTGGCTGCGCCGGCGGCCATGAGGACGCGGCGCGTTCGCCGGTGGCGGTCGCTGGTGCTGGCGACGGCGCTCGTCGTGAGCATCGCCCCGTCACTCGGCGCGTCGACGAATCCCGCGTTGCCCAACGCGCGACTCACCCCGGGGGCAACGAATCCCGCGGTGACGCCGTCCACGATCCACTCGACGATCTGCGTCGTGGGTTACACGAGCCGCATCCGGCCCGCGGAGTCCTACACCGAGGCGCTCAAGTTCCGCCAACTCGACAGCGGCTACAACCTGCGCGGCGACACCCACGCGCGCGACTACGAGGAGGACCACCTGGTGCCCCTCGAGGTCGGCGGGAGTCCGAGCGCGGTCGCGAACCTCTGGCCCGAACCGCGCCACCTCCTCTGGGGCGCGTCGCGCAAGGACCGTCTCGAGGACGTGCTCCACGAACTGGTCTGTCGCGGGGCCGTGTCGCTGCGCGTCGCCCAGCGGGTCTTCGAGACCAACTGGATCGCCGGGTATCGCCGCTACGTCGGGTAGTTGGCGAGTAGGTCCTTCGCGATCGCGACGACCTGCATCTCGTCGGTGCCGGCGTAGATGCGCAGCACCCGTGCGTCGCGGCTCAGTTGCTCGACGCGGTACTCGGTAACGTAGCCATTGCCCCCGAAGACCTGGATAGCGTCGTCGGCCACCTGGCAGGCCGCTTGGGCGGCGTAGAGCTTCATCGCCGACGCCTCGGCCAGGCTCGCCACGACACCGTCGCGGGAGCGTTCGAGGTGGGCGAAGATCATCTGGCGCACGTTCTGGCGAGCGACCGCCATCTGGGCGAGCTTGAGCTGGACCAGCTGGAACTCACCGATCGGTTGGCCCCAGAGGGTCCGGGTGCGGGCGTACTCGACACTGAGACGCAGGCACTCCTCGATGACCCCGAGGGCCATCGCTGCGACACCGGCGCGCTCGGTGACGAAGTTGTCGCGCGCGCTCGTGCGACCCCCGCCCTCGGGCGTCTCGGTCTCGCCGAGGAGCCGATCACGACCGACGCGCACGTCACTCAAGAAGACGTCGCCCGTGGGTGAGGCGTGCTGGCCCATCTTGCGCATGGGGGCCGACTGTTCGAGGCCCGCCATGCCCCGATCGAGCACGAAGGTGAGCACCGGGCGCTCGCGCGGATCGGTCCGCGAGCCGTCGTCGAGCTTGGCGTAGACGACGAGGGTGTCCGCGAACGGCCCGTTGGTGATCCAGGTCTTCTGACCGTTAAGCACGTACTCGTCACCGTCGCGGCGCGCCGAGGTGCGCATGCCGCCCAGGGCGTCCGAGCCCGAGTCCGGCTCGGTGATGGCCCAGGCCCCGACCTTGTCGAGGGTGAGCAGGTCGCGTCCCCACCGCTCCATCTGCGTCGGCGTCCCGAGTCGGTTGATCGTGCCGGCCGCGAGGCCCGTCGAGACCCCGAGCGAGGTCACGAGCCCGGGGCTGACCCGGCAGAGCTCGATGGTCGCGAGGACGCTCGGCGCCGGGTCGCTCGAGCCCGGCGGGCGTTCACCGCCGCGCTTACGCGCGAGGGCGCGCTCGAAGGACTCGGCGGCCGCCTCGCGTAGCCCGAAGGTCCGATAGAACGCGCGCAACACCTCGTAGGGTGCGTCGCCCTCGTGCTCGAGCCCGTCGAGGTGTGGCCGGACCTCGGTGTCAACGAAGCGGCGCACCGCGTCGATGATGGCCCGATGCTCATCGGACCACTCGTACATCAGAAGTCCCGACTGACCAACTTCAAGGTGTTCCGGTCGGTGTGCATGATGATGGTCGGCCACTTCTTGTGCTCGATGACCGAGGTCTCGTCATAGGAGTAGGTGTCGTCGGTGACGGTGACCGTCACGTCGAAGCGGGTCGTCTTGGCGACGTCGTCGAGGTACTTGTTCGACAGGATGCCGTAGGTGTTCGACCCGAGGACGGCCTCGAGCTGGAAGGTGGTGGCGTCGGCTTCGGCTGTGCCGCCGGCGATCAAGGTCGAGGCTCGCGGGATCATGAAACAGCGCATGACCTGCTTGGCGGCGGCGTCCCACATCCAGTAGCCGATCTCGGTGTGGAAGGGGTTGTCCTGGCCCGCACGGTAGGCCGACATGCGGTAGTCGAGCCCGTAGAGGTGCTGCTCGCCGTTGTCCACCGGTCCGAAGGGCTTGAAGACCACCGTCTCGCGGTACGGCGTCTCTTCGATCTTGCCGTCTTCGTTGTGGTACGAGACGTCCAGCCCGTCCCACCCCGACTCCCACGTGCCCACGAGTCCGCCGAGCGGACCCCACTCTTCGTACGCCATAGTTCCTCCGGTTCGTCCGTCGTCATACTAGGTGCCAGCACCCGCCGAGCCAATCCGGCGTGCTTGGAGTTCCCCCAGGTTTGAGACCTGGACGAAGGCGATGAACGCCGGGACCACGGCGAGCCAGGGCTGGGCGTGGAGCTGGAAGACGACGAGGGCGAGCAGGACCCCTTCGCCGAGCAGGCGCCGTTGGGCGAGCACGGGGCCGTGGAGCTGTGTGTTCACGAGTGCACTGACATAGAGCACGTTGACGGCGGGGATGACGGCCAACGCGAGCGTCCCGCCGAGGGTCCGAGCCGCCACGGCGTAGAGCACGGTCGCGAGGAGTAGCAGCGCGACCGCCAGGTCCGAGGCGCTGAGTGCGAACCACCGGGGCGTCGGTTCGGCGGTGCCGGGCCAGTGGGCGAGTGTGCTCGCGAGCAGGCCGAGACCGGCGAAGAAGGCGACGACGCCGACGCGCGTGACCCGTCCCAGCGCGACGGCACCCCCCACGGCGTCGATGGTCGAGGTGGGTTCGCCGAAGGGTCGCGTCACCGCCGTCCACTCGTGACCGTTCCATACCCGCCAGGACCGCGAGCCGCCCGGATCGGGGTACCACCCGGGGGGCACCGTCTGGTTCACCGTCGGGGACACCGGGATAGTCTCCCATAGGAGGGGGTGTCGAGTGCAACCACGAGGAGCCGCAGCACCGACGTCGGGGCAGCAGGACCACGTCGCGTTGGACACCGCGGCGCTCGATCGCGTCGTCGAGGAGGTCCGAGCGCACCGCGACGATTGGGCGCGACGCACAGCGCTTGAACGCGCGGCCATCCTCGAGCGGATCGTTCGCGACACGGTCGCCGTCGCCGAATACTGGAACGACGCCGCCTGCCGGGCCAAGGGCTACGACCCGCAGGGCCCCGAGGGTGGTGAGGAGCTCTTCAGCGGGATCGGGACGTTCGTTCGCATGGTGCAGGCGCTGCGCCGCTCGATGCTGGACATCGCCAAGTCGGGACGGCCCGAGTACCCCGGTCCGGTCCGTCACCGACCCGGCGGACGCATCAGCGTTCAGGTCATGCCGACGTCGGGGTTCGACCGCGTGCTCTACACCGGGGTGACCGGCGAGGTCTGGATGGAGCCAGGCGTCGACGAGGCCGAGGTGCGAGCCACGCAGGCCGACGCCTACGCGGATCCGATGAGTTACGCCGGTGTCTCACTGGTGCTCGCCGCGGGCAACGTGGCGAGCCTCGGTCCGCGTGACGTGCTCACCAAACTCTTCGGCGACGGCGAGGTCGTCGTCCTGAAGGCCAATCCCGTGAACGACTACCTCGTGCCCTACTGGGAGCGGGCCCTCGCGGCCCTGATCGAACCGGGCTTCCTGCGCATCGTGTCCGGTGGCGCACGCGTCGGCGCCTACCTAACGACGCACCCTGGGATCGACGACGTGCACGTGACCGGCTCGGACAAGACCCACGACGCGATCGTCTTCGGGGTGGGCGACGAGGGCGCTCGTCGCAAGGCGAGCAATGAGCCGCTTCTCGATAAGCCCGTGACCTGCGAACTCGGCAACGTCTCGCCGGTCGTCATCGTGCCGGGCGAGTGGACGGCCAAGGAGCTCGCCTACCAAGCCCGCCACGTCGCCACGATGCTCGCCAACAACGCCGGCTTCAACTGCTTGAGCCCACGGGTGTTGATCACCCACGCGGGTTGGTCGCAACGCGACGCGTTCCTTGAGCAACTCGAGTTGGTCTTTTCCAGTCTGAAACCCCGGCGCGCCTACTACCCCGGGGCCTTCGAGCGTCGTGCGGCCTTCCTCGAGGCCCACCCCGACGCCCTCCAGATCGGCGAGGCCGAGGAAGGCGTCATGCCCTGGACGCTCATCATCGGCGTCGACCCGACGCAGCACGACGACGTGAGTTTGAACGTCGAGGCCTTCTGTGCGCTGCTGAGCGAGACCGCGCTCGAGGCTGATTCGACCGTCGAATTCATCGACCGCGCGGTCGACTTCTGCAACGACGTCGTCTGGGGCACGCTCTCGATGACGGTGCTCGTGGACCCGCGCACGCTGGCCGTGGGCGCCGTCGGCGCGGCCGTCGACCGCGCGGTGGCCAACCTGCGCTACGGCTCGATCGGCGTGAACGCCTGGCACGCCCTCAGTTTCGTGTTCGCGACTACCTCCTGGGGCGCCTACCCCGGCCACGACGCCACGGACATCCAGTCCGGACGTGGCGCGGTGGGCAACGCCTTCCTCTTCGCCAAACCACAAAAGTCCGTGGTGCGCGGTCCCTTCGTCGTGACACCCGAACCCGCGTGGTTCGCGACGAACCCGAACGCCGGTCAGGTCATGCGGCGACTGCTCGCCTTCGAGGCCGACCCGTCGTGGTGGAAGGTGCCCGCACTGGTTCGCGCCGCGATGAAGCACTGACCGCGATCCAGCCAACCCGCCCACCCGCGGGCCCACGGTGACGGTGACCGTCTACCCTGGTGACGTGTCGTGGGTTGACGTCGTCATCGTCGGATTGGCGCTCCTCGCGGGGGTGCGAGGGTTCGCGGTCGGGGCCCTGCGCCAGGTTGGCGCCATCGCCGGGTTCCTCGTCGGCTTCTTTGTCGGTACCGCGCTCGCCCCGTCGTGGTCGTCCACGTTCACGCACGGGACGTGGCGCCCCGCGGTCGCGCTCGTCATCGTCTTCATCGGTGCGGCCGTTGGCTCATCACTCGGCTCCTGGCTCGGCGGACTCGCCCACGACACCGCGCGTGTGCTGCACCTGGGGACGCTCGACCGCATGGTCGGTTCCGTCGTCGGCGCCGCGGGTGCGATCTTCTCCAGTTGGCTGATCGCCGGACTCGTCGCGACGGTGGCGTGGGGATCGATCGCGAGCGCGATCCAGGGCTCGGCGGTGCTTCGCACGCTCAACGCCGTCTTACCCCCCGTCCCCGCTATGGAGAGTCGGGTCCAGGTACTCTTGCGCAACGCCGACCTGCCCAACGTCTTTGCGACGGTGATCGCGCCGAGCGTGCCAAGCGGTCCCGTGCACCTCGGGGCCCTGCGCGCACCGGTCGCCCAGCCGGCGTCGGTCTTGAAGGTGCTCGCCTCGGGTGGCTGTCCGCTCAATCACGAAGGGACGGGCTTCGTCGTGGCCCCCCACGAGGTCGTGACCAACGCCCACGTCGTGGCCGGGTCCCGGTCGGTGACGGTGGGCGGACTGCGCGCGACGGTGGCGCTCTTCGACCCCCGCGACGACCTCGCGGTCCTGCGGGTCCCCGGACTCGCCGAGCCGGCGTTGCACCTGCACTCGGTGCGTGCCGTGCCCGGTACGCCGGCGAGGGTCGTCGGTTACCCACTTAACGGTCCACGAACCCTCGCGCCCGCCCAACTGCGCGGGTCGATCACCGGAATCGGTCGCGACATTTACAACCAGGACCTGCTCACGCGCACCTATCTCGTGGTGGCCGCGCAGATCTCACCGGGCAACTCGGGTAGCCCAGTCCTCGTCGGGGCGAGCGTTGCCGGTGTGATCGTGTCGAAGTCGCTGAGCCAGCCCCAGATCGCCTACGCGATACCGGCAGGCGTGGTCGAGCACGCACTCGCCCGGGTCCCCGCTCGCGCGAGCGTCGGGACCCGGGGATGCGTGAGCTGATCGATCAGACCGCCGCGTGTACCGCGTCGGCCAACACGTTGAGGCCATCCTCGAGTTGCGCATCGGTGATCACGAGCGGGGGCAGCAGGCGGATGACGTTGCCGAACGTCCCACAGGCCAGCGCGATGACACCCTGCTGGTTGCAGTAGTTCACGATCGCCTTCGCCGCCGCGGCGTTGGGCTCGGTGGTGCCGGGATTGACCAGTTCGATGGCCTGCATCGCACCGCGACCGCGGACGTCGCCGATGATCGAGACCTCACCCGCCAGTGCCTTCAACCGCGCGGAGACCGTCTCACCAATGGCGCGGGCCCGAGCCGGGAGGTCGCGGTCGCGCATCGTGCGAATCGTCGCCAAGGCGGCGGCCGCAGCGACCGGGTTACCACCGTAGGTGCCGCCGAGTCCACCCTCGTGGACGGCGTTCATGAGTTCGGCCCGACCGGTGACCGCGGCGAGCGGCATGCCGCCCGCGAGCCCCTTCGCCGTCGTGACGAGGTCGGGGATGACGCCGTCGTGCTCGATGGCGAACCAGGACCCGGTCCGACAGAAGCCCGCCTGGATCTCGTCGGCGATGAAGACCGCGCCGTTGGCCGTCGTCCACGCTGAGAGCGCCGCGAGGAAGCCGTCGGCGGGCACGATGAAGCCGCCCTCACCCTGGATCGGCTCGATGAGCAGCGCGGCGACGTTGTGCGCGCCGACCTGGGACTCAATCTCGGCGATGGCGCGCGCGGCGGCCTCGGGGCCACTCAGTCCATCGCGGAACGGGTAGCTCATCGGGACGCGGTAGACCTCGGGCGCGAAGGGTCCGAAGTGCTCCTTGTAGGGCATGTTCTTCGCGGTGAGTGCCATGGTCAGGTTGGTCCGACCGTGGTAGGCGTGATCGAAGACGACCACCGCTTGGCGACCGGTGGCGAGGCGGGCGACCTTGATGGCGTTCTCAACGGCCTCCGAGCCGGAGTTAAAGAGCGCCGAGGTCTTGGCGTGGGTGCCGGGGGTGAGCGCGGCGAGTTCCTCGCAGACCGCGACGTACTCCTCGTAGGGCGCGACCATGAAACAGGTGTGGGTGAAGTCAGCGACTTGCTGGGAGACCGCTTCGATGACCTCGGGCACGGCGTGACCGATCGAGGTGACCGCGATCCCCGAACCGAGGTCCAAGAGCAGGTTGCCATCGACGTCAAGGAGCATCGCGCCCTCGCCGCGTTCGATGTAGACGGGGAAGCCTGTCGAGAGGCCGGCACTCACCACGGCCTTGCGGCGGTCGTGCAGGGCCCGCGACTTGGGCCCGGGCAACTCGGTGACAACTTTGCGTTCGGTTCCGATTGACGGCCTGGATGACGACACCACGATGACTCCTCTTCTTGGTCTTAGGCCAGCGTAGTTCTGCCCGTCAACGCCCACCAGACGACGAAACGGGTGACTTTCGTCACCCGTTTCGTCACGGCGGAGGAGGTGGGATTTGAACCCACGGTGCCCGTAGACACAGCAGTTTTCGAGACTGCCCGATTCGGCCGCTCTCGCACCCCTCCGTCACGCAGTCTACCGTTCGTAGTGGCTACGGTCCGAGGAGGGGTGCGACGTGTCAACCGAGCGTGATTGGGAGTTCATGGCCGAAGCCCTCGGCCTAGCGAGTCTGGCGGGCGGGCACGACGACGTGCCCGTCGGGTGCCTGCTCGTCGCCGATGGCTTGGTGGTTGGTCGCGGCGAGAACCGGCGTGAACTCGACCGCGACCCCACCGCCCACGCCGAGATCGTCGCCCTGCGCGAGGCGGCCCGGACTCGCGGGGCGTGGCGGATGGACGACGTGACCGCCTACGTGACCCTCGAGCCGTGCGTGATGTGCGCCGGCGCGCTGCTCAACGCCCGCGTGGCGCGGGTGGTGGTGGGAGCGCTGGATGAGAAGGCTGGGGCGGTCGGGTCGCGCTACCACCTGCTCGCCGACCCGCGGCTCTTGCACGAGGCGGCGGTGACCTACGACGTGCGCGCCGAGGAGTCGGCGGCGCTGCTGCGGTCCTTCTTCGAGACGAGGCGTTGACGTGGTCGCGCCGATCGAGGTCATCTGCGTCGACATGGCCGGCACGACCATGCGCGACGACGGGGTGGTCGTGGGTGCCTTTCGTCGGACGATCGCGACACTCGGTCTCGATCGGGCCAGTGCGGCGCGCGCCGAGTCCTACGTCACCGCGACGATGGGCCAGTCCAAGATTGAGGTGTTCCGCGCCATCTTCGGTCCCGCCGCGCAGCGCGCGAACGCGGTCTTCGAGGGGGCGGTCGCCGACGTGGCAGCCGAACTCGGCGTCAGTGCGCTGCCCGGCGTCGAAGACACGGTGACCCACTGGCGCACGACTGGACGTCGCGTGGCGCTGACGACCGGGTTCTCGCCGGCGACTCGCGAGGCCCTCGTCGCCCAGCTCGGCTGGGTGGACCTGTTCGACCTGCGGGTCTCACCGGCCGACGCGGGTCGTGGCCGCCCCAACCCCGACATGGTGTGGTGGGCCGCCACACGCCTCGAGGCACCATCGTGCGCGTCGATCATGGTGGTCGGCGATACCGCCGCGGACTTCGAGTCGGGACGACGGGCGGGGGCCGGCCAGTGCGTGGGTGTGCGCACCGGGAGTGACGACGACGCCACACTCCTGGCGGCCGGTGCCGACCGGGTGGTCGACGCGCTCTTGGCCTTACGCGATCTGGGCTAGCCGGTAGTCTCACCCCAGGGGGCGCCATGGCGGGTTGGGAGTTCGCGACCATCTTCGAGACGGTGGCAGACCGTCTGGCCGACGCGACCGCGTTGCGCCAGGGCGCGCGCACGACCTCATTTCGGGACTTCGACCGGCACGCCGACGGGGTCGCCGCGTGGCTCCTGTCCCTCGGCGTGGTCGAACAGGACCGCTTCGCCCAACTCTTGTTCAACGCGCCCGCGTACCTCGAGTCGGTCTTTGCGGCCTACAAGGTCGGTCTCGTGCCGGTGAATACCAACTACCGCTACGGCGTTGAGGAGCTCGCGTACCTCTGGGGAAACGCCGAACCGGCGGCGGTCGTCTTTCACGGCGCGCTGGTTCCGGTCGTCGACGTCGTGCGCCACCGGGTGCCGTCGGTTCGTGGCTGGCTCTTCGTCGCCGACGGAACCGAGGACTGCCCGTCGTGGGCGACCCCCTACGACGTCGTGGCCGATGTGTCGGTGCCGCGTCAGCGGGCACCGTGGGGTCGCGACGGCGACCAGCTCTGCCTGCTCTACACAGGGGGAACAACGGGACTGCCCAAGGGCGTGATGTGGCGCCAGGACGACCTCGTCGTCCTCATGCCTAAGACGGGGCCCTTCACGTTCGGCCCCGAGCCCGACTACGAGGCAGTGGCGGCGTCGTTGCTCCCCACCGGGCAGGCGACGCTCGCCGCCTGCCCGTTGATGCACGGCACCGCGCTGTTGACCTCCCAGTCGGTGCTCGCCCAAGGCGGGTCGGTGGCGACGCTGTCGTCGCGGCGCTTCGACGCCGTCGAGTTGCTCGAGGACATCTCGCGCCACCACGTGGCCGGTGTCATCCTCGTCGGGGACGCCTTCGCCCGTCCGGTGCTCGAGGCCCTCGACGCCGCGCCGGGCCGCTGGGACCTGTCGAGTCTGGTGGTGATCGGTTCGTCGGGCGCGATGTGGTCCGAGCCCGTGAAGCGGGGCCTGCTCGCTCATCACCCGACGATGCTGCTCGTGGACGCCTACGGCTCGTCCGAGGCCCTGCCGCTGGGCACATCGATCTCGGGTGGTTCGGCCGCCGTCGCGACGGCGACCTTCTCGCTCGGAGACCGGGCCCTGGTGGTGAGCGAGGACGGGCGCATCGTGCGGCCGGGCTCTACCGAAGTCGGCCTCGTGGCGATGGGCGGGCGGATCCCGCTCGGGTACTTCCGAGACGAGGCGAAGTCGGCCGAGACCTTCCGGGTGATCGAGGGCCAGCGCGTCGCGGTGCCCGGCGACCTCGCCAGGGTCGCCGCCGACGGGACGATCACGCTGCTCGGCCGCGGCTCGAGTTGCATCAACACCGGGGGCGAGAAGGTCTTCGCCGAGGAGGTCGAAGAGGTGCTCAAGACCCACGCGGACGTCGTCGACGCCGTCGTAGTGGGTCTCGCCGATGAGCGCTGGAGCGAGGTGGTCACGGCGATCGTTGAGGTACGCCCCGGGACGGCACCGGGTCCGGACCAACTCGCCGAGCACGTGCGGGGCCGTCTCGCCGGTTACAAGACGCCCAAACACGTCCTCGTCGTCGAGTCGATCGGGCGCTCACCCAACGGCAAGGTCGACTACCGGTGGGCTCGCTCTGTCGCCCGTGCCCGTCTCGTGCCCGCCGGCGACTCCTCGGTCGATCCTGGTGAAAGCCTGAATCGATAATTGTCCCGGACCTGCGTGAACACTAACGATATATCGGTATACTCTGATACATATCGATAGTGATGCGAAGGAGAATGCAATGTTCAAGGAATTCGATAACGACCAGCGGGGACTCGGTGAGTCGCCGATGGGCCGTCGACGCCGCGGTGGACCAGGACACGGCCACGGCGGACCGGGCGGACACTTCCGCGGTGGACCGATGCGCCGTGAGGGACGACGGGCGCGCGGTGACGTACGCGCCGCGGTCCTCGTGCTCCTCGACGAGCAGCCGCGAAACGGCTATCAGCTCATCCAGGAACTCACCGAGCGGTCCAACGACGCGTGGCGCCCGAGTCCCGGCTCCATCTACCCCGTACTCCAACAACTCGAGGACGAAGGTCTGATTGTCACGGCCGCCGCGGGCACTGGACGGACCTACGAGCTCACCGAGGCCGGCCGCACGCTCGTCGCCGAGCAGCGCGACGAGCTCGGCAAGCCCTGGGAGAACACCGACACCGGGGGACGTGTCGCGCGCGAGCTGATGGGCACCGCGCGTGACGTCGTGCTCGCCGCACGTCAGGTGATGGTCGCGGGGTCCGCCTCGCAGGTGGCCAAGGCGACGGCCGTCCTCGTCGAGACCCGTCGGTCGCTCTACGGCATCCTCGCCGAGGGCGACCAGGACTCGTAGGCGTCACGCGGCGCGAACCGCGCGCGATCACGGGGCCGGCGGTTCTGACTCCTTCGGGTGGGCGACGAACGCGACCGAGCTGCGCTCGGGGTGTTCGAAGTCCAGGTGGACCGTGAACGGCTCGTCCCCGTGCGAGGGACCCTCGCCGTCGGCGACGATGACCAGGTCCTCGTCGGAGCGACCGTAGATCGCTCGCGCCATGCCGAGCATCGCCTGACCGAGCACCACGCCGAACGCGGAGTTCGCCGCACGTTCGCTCAGTGTGGGTGGTCCGTCCTCGACCGCAACCGCGTCCTCGTCAGTCGCGCGCAGCCACTCCAGCCACTGCGCGTCGGTCCAGGACTCGGGGTCCTCGGGCGGACCCGCGTCGATGGGCAGGTCACTCGGCTCCACGGGGCCACCGTATCGGTACCGCGTCCTCGGTCGCACGTCAGCGCCCAGCGACGTCGAATCAGTGGGTTCAGTGGGTGCGCACGTCGTCGGCGGACCGGTGCGTCCTCGCGCGATGGGACCCGTCGTGGCGGTGCACGTTTTTCGATCGATGCGCGTGACTGGTGAGCTCGCGCGCCCCAAAGAGCGCCACCGCGAGTCGGCCGACCTCACGGTCCTGGCGCGGGCTGAACTGGACGCTCACAATGTCGCCCCCATCGCCGGCCGGTTGGCGACTGCGCTCCTCGCAGTCGAGTCGCACGACCTGGTCCCCGTCGAAGGCCAACGTCAGGACGTGGCGTGCACTCGACGTCGATGTCCCGGTGCGCACCAGTGCGCCCCCGATGGAGATATCGAGCAGGTGGGCGTGGCGGCCGTCCACGAGCGCGTCACCCTCGAGACGTTGACGCACACCGGTTCGTCGATCGGTCGCAAACCGGTCCGAACGGATCCGGTGAATCGCGGCGCCGAGCAGGGCCGCATTCACCAACGCCCAGAACGCCGCGCCGTAGACCGTCCAGCGCACGCGATAGGTCACCGGCGTGAGACCCGCCAACGAGAGGGCGAACCAGACACCCGCGGCAACGCTCAGCCCGAGAAGGAACCAGAGGAGCCACGGCGCCTGGGCCCTACGGCGCCGGTCGGCCCCCTCCTTGGCGGTCACCGTAAAGGGCCGTTCACCGGTGCGCAGATAGGAGAGCGTCGCCGCCATGGTCGTCTGAAGACGGACGAACTCGAACAGCGTGGCGAGTCCGGCGGGGGCGTAGCCTCGCGACAACATCGCGATGGCGAACCGCTGGGTCACGAGAGTGACGCCGAAGGCGACGACGAACACTGTCGCGCTGGCGTGAATCGGGCTCACCCCGCTGAACAGCACGGCGAGGGGAACGAGGATGTAGCCGAGCGTGCGCCACGCGTCAAACCAGCCGAGGATCGTCGCCGCGTAGGCGACCCGTTGGGCCAAGGTGAGTCCGGGGCCAGTGATCGGGTGTTCGGCGTGGAGCAGTTGCATCGCCCCGGTGCCCCAGCGCAATCGCTGGGACTGGTACTGCTCGGCGTCGCGCGCGGCCAGCCCGTGGGCGAGCACCTCGTTGTGATACACGGTGTGCCACCCACGTCGGTGTAGGCGGATGGAGGTGTGGATGTCCTCGGTGACCGTCTCGGTCGCCACGCCGCCGACCTCGCGTAGCGCGGCCGCGCGCACGACGGCGTTCGTGCCGCACCAGAAGGCCGCCTTCCATCGGTTCTTGCCCGGTTGGATGGCGCGGTAGAAGAGGCGCTGCTCGTTGAACGAAGTGCCGCGTCGGTGCCGCCAGAACCAGGACCGGTTCGGACCGTGCTCAAAGGAACCCACGTTGTAGAAGTCTTGAGGGGTTTGGACGATCGCGATCGTCGGGTCGTCGAAGTAACCGAGCGTGTGCGTCAAGAACTCGGGACTGACGACGTGATCGGCGTCCAGGATGGCGACGAGGTCCGCGTCGAGGTGCCCGAGAGCATTGTTGATGTTGCCGGCTTTCGCGTGGCGATGGTCCTCGCGCGCGAGATACTGGGCCCCGAGGGTCGCGGCGAGGTCGCGAACCCACGGGCGGTCGCCGTCGTCGAGTACCCAGGTCTCGTGCGCCGGTTCCAGCGCGGTCGCCGCCGCGATAGTGGGTAGTAGGACCTCGCTCGGTTCGTTATAGGTCGGAATCAATACGGCGACGCGCCAGTGAGTCGACATGACGGGCACGGGGACGACCGAGGCGTCGAGGTCCCACAGCGAGAATGTGAAGAGGCCGAGACCAACGACCGCGTGTACCTCGAGCAACCACAACGGGACGGCCAGCCACAACGCGCCGAGGGTGAAGCCGACGCGCCAGGTCAGGTAGGCGACGCCAACGGTGAGCGCGAGCACGGCCGAGATTCGCACGACGAGGCGTCGACGCGCCGACTCACGGGCGGGCAACCCGCCGTCACCGGTCGAGAAGGCGGACAGGACGGCGCTCGAATCCGCCGTGCTATGGGTCGAACGACCCCCGATACCGCCTCGCGCCCCTGCGTCCACGTCCCCAACTTGCGGGTGCGAGGTCACGTGTGTCACAACGGGCGCTCAACTATCACGCAACACCTCTCGAGTCGATCCTCGGCGACGACCGGTGCGACGTCGAAGCATCGTGTTCGAACGCTGTCGCGTCGATACGATGAGCGGCGTGGGACTGGCTACCTACCGGCGCTGCACGTTCAGCGAGAAACGAGCGGTCCTGCGAGTCTTCTGGTCTCGCCGCGAGTCCGACAGCGACACGGTGAACGAGGCGGCGCGCGAGTACGGGCCGTATGCGCTCGTGATGGTGGTGGTCATCGCCATCGAGCTCGCCGTGATCGCGGCGGTCCTGTTCAACAGGGGCAACGTCTGGGCGTGGCCCGCGGTCGCCGCCACCGTTTTCGCCGTCGTGTGTGTGTGGTGGACGCGGGTCTGTCAACGCGCGATGGCCTCACCGGCGCAGTGACCGGGTTCGTCGTCACATCGCGGGACTCGGCTGAATTTTCAATTCAGCCACCGAGAGGTGTCAGCCGTTTTCGTCGGTTTGCGTGATTGCGGTGAGCGGGATTCGCGTGCGAACTCGCCACGAACCCGACGCGCGATCAACGAGGTAGAGCGCGACGTCGGTCGCGCGGGCACGTAAAGGCAGGAGTGCCGCACTTGACGTCGCGGCCCGGGTGAGTTCGCTCGCCGGCCGGTTCTTGGCGACCGTGAGGTGGGCGACGTAGGTCCCCGTATCGTCCGCGGGAGTCTGGGCGGGGAAGCACCGTGCGACCGTGCGCGCGAGTGCCTCGAAGGGCGTCGGGTCGTCGGGCTCGACGTAGACCACGCGTTCGCCGAACCAGGCGACGCGCCGGAACACGACGTCGAAGGAAGGTACGTCGGCGAGGCACGTGTGGAGCGAACGGACGACGTGGCCGTCGATGACCGATGGATCGAGGAACGGGGCGGCGATCGTCACGTGGGCGTCGAGCGAGTGCGGTCCTCGCCACGGCGTGGTGAGTACGCGTGCCTCGTCGAGGGGGACCACGACCACGCTGAGGACAGGTCGGCGGGTCAGAGGGCGACGCGGCGCCACGTTCGACCGCCATCGTTCGTCACCACGAGTGACGAGTTGGTCGGGGACTCCTCGCTGATGGCGACGCCGAGCGTCGCCGACGCGAATGAGACGAGTTGGAGCGCACCCATCAACTCCGAGCGTGCGATGTACACCGAGGTCCACGTTCGACCCCCGTCGCGAGACGCCAGGAGGTGCTCCACCGTCTGGGTGGGCGCGCGCTCGATGGCCCGAGCGACGAAGAGGACGCCGGGCTCGGGCGACGCCGGGAGCCCGGGCACCTGCTCCAGCCACTGGGTACGGCCCTCCACGCCGACCTGGCGGGTTGGGGTGAAGGACAGTCCGCCGTTGCGTGAACGCACCAGCCAATCGGTGCCGACCCTTACGCGGCTCGGTGTGCCTGGCGCGACGGACCCGCCGTACCCCCCAACCTGACAGACGTCGACGAGCGTGCTCAGTGAGTACGCCACGGGCACGGCGAAGTCGTCGCCAATCGTCGCGCACGGCGAGGACCAGGACACCCACCGACCCGTACGGGTCATCCGGGCGCTGCCGGTGACGCCGCGATCGTTGCCCACGAGGAGCCATCCGCTCGTGCCGTTAAAGACGAGTGCCGCCTCCATCGACGTCCCACCGGCCGCCGGGAGAAGCGGTGGTGTCGAGACGCGTCGCCATGCGTTGGTCGAGACCGGCGAACGCCAGAGGCCGAGCCGCTGACTCGAATCCCACCCGATCGCGTAGATCGAACCGCGGTTCGCGTCAACGGCGAGCACGTCGAAACGGATCCCGAGGGACCGCGTCGGCATCGACGTCCACGTCACGCCGCCGTCGTGCGTCGACCAGAGTTCCGCCGTTGGCGGTTCATAGGCGCCGGTGTTGGTGGCACCCGGTTGCGTAGACCCGTAGATCAACCCGTCGTGCGCGTTGTCGAACGAGACGCTCAGTGGTGCGAACGACGCGTCGGGTGGCGAGGTCGTGTCGACCACGTGGCGCAGTCGAGACGGGAGCGAGATCGACCGCCACGTCGTGGCGCGGTCCGTGGTTCGCCACAAGCTGATGCAGGTCCCGGTCGCACAGTCATGTCGAGCGAGTGCCCATCCCTCGCCAGTGCGTAGCAGGGACACCGAGAGGGGCGACCACGACGCGGCGCTCGGCACGGCGCCGACCGGTGACGACGTCGTCGCCCAGACTAAGACGGCGACGATGGTCGCCACCATGGCGGCGAAACCCACGAGGGGATACGTCGTCCGGCTTCTTGTGGTGCCCACGGACCCAGTATCGTTCCGGCGACGCGTCGATACACGGTCGCGGGTTCGGACCGCGTGATCCCTGGGCGCCACTCTCGGCGCCAGTCGTAGCAGTTGATCGCGTCCGGTCGCTGACACTCGCGCGGCCCACACTGGCCACCGTTCTGGATCGGCGAGCGCCAACGATAATGAGTCATGCGCATTCTGGTCATCGAGGACGACGAGGCGATCGCCTCGGCTCTCGTCACGGGCCTAACCCGTGAGGGGTTCAGTCCCGTGCGCGCGGCCGACGGGGCGCGGGCCCTTCGGGAACTGCCGGCGGACTTTATCTTGCTCGACCTCGGACTACCCGACTGTGACGGCCTCGAGCTCTTCCAGCGTCTGCGGGAGGCGTCGAACGCTCCCATCATCATGGTCACGGCGCGCGGCGCTGAAGACGAGCGCATCGCCGGTCTCGACCTCGGCGCGGACGATTACGTGGTCAAACCCTTCGGCCTTCGTGAATTGATCGCGCGTATCAACGCCGTGCTCCGACGTACTTCCCCGGATAGCGAGCAGCGACCGCAGCGCCTCAACGCGGTGACGATCGATCGGCGCACCCGCACGGTGAGCGTCAATGACGTCGACATCGCGTGCACCCCGAAGGAGTACGCGATTCTCGAGTACCTGGCGCGCGACCCCGGCGCGGTCGTCACGCGACAGGAGCTCCTCAACGCGGTGTGGGGCCCCAACTGGTTCGGATCTAGGAAGATGATCGACGTCCACGTCGCCTCCCTGCGACGCAAGCTCGACCAGGCCGATCTCATTGAGACCCACCGGGGCATCGGCTTTCGCCTCGTCGTCGACTCGTGAGACGCCGCCTCCTGCTCGGGTTCCTCCTTTTTGCAGTCGTCGCGATGGCGCTGCTCGTCATTCCGGTTGGCTACACACTGAACTCGAACGCCCGCTCTTCCACCCTCGTTGCCCTACGACGAGACACGAGTGCCCTCGCAACCGTGCTCGCCAACGACATTGGTCGCAATCGCATCGGCCAGGCCACGCGCGTCGCGCGAACCTACTCGCGCACCACGGGTCGCCAGATCCTGGTCCTCGAGGGTGCAAAGACGCTCATTGCGTCCAAGCAGAGCCAGGCGGGCGACCAGGAGATCGCCGGCATCGTCCAGCGTGTGGGGAGGGTCCAACTCTCGGGCGTAATCCCGCGATCCTCGATCGAGGGTGCCCAGTACTACGTCGCGATGCGTCTGCCCCTCGACGCGGTGGCCGCCCGACGCCTCAGCACCGTGATCCTCGTTGTGACGTTCCCCGTTACCGTCGTGACGCGGGTGGTGCACAGCAACTGGTTCAACCTCGCGATCTACGGTCTGGTCATGCTTGCGGCCGCGGTCGCATTCGGCTTTCTCCTGTCCACGTCGCTCACGCGCCCACTACGCAACATCGGCCGCGCCGTCGAAGCGCTCGCAAGTGGACAACTACGCGTTCGGGCCCCCGTCGACGAGGGACCCGAAGAGCTTCGTCGACTCGCGGAGTCGATCAACGCGATGTCATCTCGGCTCGTTGACGCGCTCGAGGCGCAACGTTCCTTCGTCGCCGATGCGTCACACCAGCTGCGAACGCCACTCACTGCGTTGCAGATCCAGCTCGAGAACCTGCAAGAAGGCGACGGACCAATTACGCCCGCCGCCTTCGAGCCCGCACTCTCCGAGGTCAGCCGGCTTCGGTGGTTGGTCGAGTCACTCCTCGAACTGGCGCGAAACGAGTCTCGCGAGCCCCTGCTCGTTCCCGTTGATCTCGCACTCGTCGCACAGTCGCGCGTCGCCTTTTGGCGTCCCCTCGCTGAAGAGCGGGGTCTCACCCTGGTCGCCTCGGCGAGCGCGTCACTGGAGGTCCTCGCCATGACCGGCGTCATCGAACAGGTGGTCGACAACCTGCTCTCCAACGCCTTCGACGCGACGGAGCCGGGGGGACGGATCTCCGTGGAGACGCGCGCAGTCGGAGCCGTCGGCGAGCTGCACGTCATCGACTCGGGCGTGGGCTTGAGCGACGAGGATCGCCATCACGCACTGCAACGCTTCTGGCGTGGACGTGACAATCACGCGGAGGGTTCGGGTCTCGGTCTCGCCATCGCCGACCAGCTCGTGCGTCTCTCGGCCGGGACGATCGAGCTTCGCGCGGCACCGGGCCACGGAATCGACGCGACGATCAGTTTGCAGCGCGTCTAGACAGCGAGGCCCCAGCCACTTCGTGAGAGGTCGGTGAGAAGCGCGTAAGAGGACGATGAGGATTCACCCCACGTCGGAAACCTTTGCCATTTCTTGGACAAATCTGCGTCCTCACCAGAGTGTTCACACCGTTACCGTCGAAGCGAGCGTTCATTCGACCCCACCGCGGGGGGCCGGTGACGACCACCAACATCGAGACCATTAGGAGACCACCATGAACACCAAGTTTGCCAAGATTGTCCTGCCAGCCGTACTTTCGATTGGCACAGTCGGGGCGACGGCGCTCGCCACGACCGCGAGCGCTGCGACCACCACCACGGTCAAGCACGCGAAGACCGCCGCTAAGAAGCACGCGCCGGTCGCGAAGCCGGCCGTGTCCCTCTCGGGCACCATTGTGAAAGCCGAGGCCACGAAGTACGCCTTCTGGTTCAAGGTCGGCACCAAGACGTACCGCGTCAGCTTCACCGCGAAGACCTCAATCACTGGGGGCACCGCGGCGTCGCTCGTTAAGGGAAAGAACGTCACTGTCAAAGGCGTCGAGCTCGGCAAGACCAGTTCGGTGATTCGCGCGACCAGCATCACGGCGTAGGCCACCTAGTACCTACGACTGCGCGCCGGGCCATCGAGCCCGGCGCGCAGGCGTCTTTTTGTGGCCGTGATCGCGAACTTGCAACCGCGACGTCGAAACGGCGCAAGGTCGCCCATCGACTCCTACCCATGGCCCGAGGGTGACCGGTCGATTTCACGTCACGTCAAACCCTCGTGTGCCACCGACCTAGTGACCGAGTCGTCGATAGCGAACTCGACCTCGTCAGGTTCAGCACCGAAGTCGCCGTCGAGGGCGATCAGTCGAATCGCCTCACGGCAAGGCTTGGAGCCACTGGTCAATCGCTCGGGTGACCTCGACGTGCAGCTCCGCGCTTCGCACCGCGTCGTGGGTGAACATTCCGTGGTCCCCGCCTTCAATCTCGATGACGTCCCCGCCGACCGTGTGCGCGACGTTTCGGTCCCACGCCGGATCTCGAGACCCGCCGATCAGTAACTGTCGGCCCGAGTTGTGAGTCATCGCGTCGACGACGTCGGTTAGGTGCAGCAGTGGGGTCAGCCAGATTGCGTCGTAGCTGTGCAGGGATGCGTACTTCGCGCTGCAGGTGCCGAGCGATTTCCCGATGACCAGCACTCGACCGTCGAACGTCCCGACTGCCTCCATCAGTTGACTGCCCACCCAGTCAATCATTGCGATGCCGTCCGTTTCTGGTGCACGCCACGACACCGCGCGCACGCGCCACCTACGCTGAGCCGCCGCCTCGCCCGCGAAGGTGAGTAAGGGCATCGTCGCCGGATAGTTCCGGCCCGGAAGGAGGACTGCGAGTCCAGCCTCGTCATCGATCTCGACCGGCCAATCGACGTACTCACTCACGCTCGAATCCCCTTGTCCCCGGTATCTACAATTTGCTCGACTCCTCGAGGGAGTCCGGCCCTTAGGAGAACGTATTCGACGTTTCGCGAGTCTCGCTCGACGGTGACGGTACTATTCAGCCCATGGAGGTGAAGCAGGTGTCCCCATGGGTACTGCGCGAGCGTCGGACTATCCCCTAGAGGGAAGATGCTCATCGTTAGGACGCCGCTCGTCATAAGTGAGGGATCCACTCCCATAAACCCGGCGGGGGTTTACGAAACTCTCAGCGCCTTGCCACCACGGGGCTCTGGTAACGCGCCCCTCGGTCTCCCCACACGATTTCGCGCATGTTGACCACACAGTGGACCTCCGTGAGGAGCAAGAGGGCCTGAGTCACCCTCATATCAGCGGATCCCAAGCGACGACATCGAAAGGCAGTGGTGGAGTCCGGAAGATGCCCCTGTTATCCAGGTTGAGGTGAATCTCGATAGCCCACCGGCCGGGAGGTGTCGCGTAGCCAAGAAGAGGATCGCTCGACGCAGTCCCTACGAGCAGCGGCACGTCGATCACGCGGTCCGGCGGGATCCGGAACTCTATGCCCGGCATCGTCTGAGCGAATTCAAACGCCCCAACCACGACCTCAGATTGTGGATCGACGATGTAGGCCGTCACGGCGCCGTTGGTCAAGACCGCGATCTCCGTGGACCCCGCGTTGTGAATGTGGACAACGCTCCTGAGGTGCTCGCCTGTCTTGACCGTTAGTCCCTCGTCGATCGAGACATGGATCTCGTCTGGCAGGAGAGGGGATCGCTGGGGCGCCACTCGACTGCGTGCCGGCACGTCTGGGTCGAACCAGTTCGGATCGGGATAGCCCAAGAAGCCCACCGTGAGTTGGACGGCGTCGCCATAAGAATTGAGGAGGTCCTGTGCCAGTTTCAGTTGGTTAGCTCGGAGGCTGATCTTGACGTGACCCTTGACAATCCCAGTGCTCTTGATCGAACCCCGCTCGGTAGTCGCTGCCATACGGCGCACTTCAGCGTGGATCCCTTCGATGTGGGTCCGGTCATAGCGGGTCCCGCGGACCTCGAGCTGGCTCGGATACGACACGAGACGTCGGAGCGCCGCTTCGTGTTCGTCGACGTCGTCGCCCGCGAACGCTGCCACGATGTGTACTGGCGGCTCATTCTCGAGCCAGAGGTCGACAAACGCGTCGAGGTGAGCTTCGCCGTAACGGCGCACGACGTCGATGTCCTGTCCCAGCTTGGCGTGCTCTTGCTCGAGAACGCTGAATGGCGCCTCGACAGCGTCGCTGTGGTCTGATTCCTCGTTCACACCTGTGAGTCTCCCTTCCTCGCCCCGGGACTAGCGAGTCGCGCGGATGGGGCCAGTTTGGTCGTGCAGGATCTTGGTCGTCGAAGTCACGAGCGGTGGCGGAGCTCCGGGACTGCTCGATGGTCCCAAGTGGATCACCTCGTTGATGCTTGCGGGGCGAGGGCAGAACGCTCCGAGCAGTTCCTCGGGGATCTGTCCGATGATGGACACGGTCACCGACTTCGCGTTGCCGCTCGAACTGCTCCCGGAAAGCCAGCCACAGGCCGGCGGGCTCACCGTGACGTGGAGATTGGAGCCGCGCAGCGGTCCGTCCTGCACCCAGGGGACCGAGACCTGTTCGGTCGCGACCTCCAGCATCGAGTTCATCAGCGTGCCGCAGGGGGCGCTCCGGGCGATGTAGACAACCGCGGGCGGGCTCGTGAAGGCAACGTTCCGAGGGGCGGGCACGTCTCCGATCACGACGACCGCTTCGCCGGCGCTCGGGAGCGGCGGCAGCTTCGCCAACTCCTGACCGCTTCTCGCAGGACAACTCGTCGCATCGCCCTTGACCGTCGCGAACCCGATCCAGGCGGGCAGGTTCTCAATTGACTTGATGGACCCGAAATGCTTGGTGATCGTGACCAGTCCGAAACCCAACACCTGTTGGCGGTAGCCGGCGATCTGCGAGGTGGCCCAAATGACGGTCGAGATTGCCCGAGGATTCATGGTCGGCTTCACCGATGCAGGCGCGGGCGTGATGGTGACGACGCCACCATCCAGCTTCACGGTGCTCGCGAATCGGTCGTGGATGACGTCGTGTGTCGATGGAGAAGAGCCCGCGGCGCCCGGCCGCGTTCCGTTCGACTGCGATTGAGTTCCGATGATGGACCCCCCGACGATGAGGGTTGTCGCCAACACGCCGGCGATGAACCATCGCCAGGTTCGGCCCGTCGTGGCGGGGGCTGCTATGGGGCAATAGTACCGACGACGACGTGGTCAGACCATGGGGGATGTTCACGAGATCCGCGGCGACGCGCCCCTTCTGTGCTTCGTCTCCACGTCCCTGGCGCTAGCGCACGGTCGCGAGAAAGTCCGGAGCACGCGCTGCGGTCCTGGTGGACAGTGAATTGGGTTGGCCCAGGAACGTGCGCCATCGCTCCCACCGTGTTTGGCGCCGCGGCCGTTGGTAGCGTCCGTAGGTAGGGCATCTTCGAAGGAGCGCCACATGAACCACGGACCGGTCGAGTGGCAGTTTCCAGTGTCAAAATGGGAACAGAGGTTGCGGCGCTTGCGATACCGATTGCGGCCGCCTATCCGCCCTGGGCTCAATCGACTCCAAAGGGCGATCTGGCGCCTGCAGCGACTTCTCCTTGGCGACAACAATCGTCGAAAGGCACTAAGGCGACGAAACTCGTAGGACGCACCAGTACGGCGGCACTGCCGAGTCAATGCGAACGGTTGAATGCCAAGGGTGTGGGAGCATTTGCCAATGGTCGGTGCCGACTCACCTGACGACGTCGACCTGGCGTCGGCGAGAGTGACTCGTCGTCGCCTGCTCTACTGGCTCGCCGGAGGCATCGGCGCTGTCGTCGTCGGTGGTGCCGCCGGTGTCGAGTTGGTGAATCACGGCGTCTTGCCGGGTAAGCAGATACTCGACCAGCTCGATGGTGCCTGCTCCGTACCGACCCCGGCCCTGTCCTTCGCTTCGTTAGGACCGAGCGAGTCGGGCCGGTTCTTCTCTGGCGCGAGGCGTCGGTCGGTCGGCTACACCATCGCCTACCCGCCGGGGCACGGACCGGGGGACGAGTTACCTCTGGTCGTGATGCTCCATGGATTCGGAGACAACCACACGACCGCATTGAAGGGGATGACGCCGGATCAGGCGGTGGCGCTGCGGTCGAACGGTCAGCTTCTCGCGCCGATGGCGTTGGTCACCGTCGACGGTGGCAACGGGTACTGGAATCCCCATCCCGGCGACGACCCCATGGCGATGGTGGTCGACGAACTCATTCCCTTCTGCCAGCGAAAGAGGCTCGGCGTCGCTCAAAACCAGATCGGGATGATGGGGATATCGATGGGTGGATATGGCGCCCTCGCTATCGCCGAAGGGTATCCAGGTCTCGTGTCGGCAGTCGCGGTGATCAGCCCTGCCATCTGGACTTCTTATTCGCAGGCGCGCGCTGCCAGTGCCGGAGCCTTTGCGTCCGCGTCGGCCTTTGCCAAAGGTGACGTCATCGCGCACGCCCACTCGCTACAGGGCATCCCCGTGCGGGTTGCGTCTGGCGTCGATGATCCATTCCACCCGGGAGTTGAGAAACTGGTCGGCGTACTCCCTGCGGACAGTACCGTGGTGTTCTCCGCTGGCTGTCACACGGATCCGTTCTTCTTGGAACAGGAGCCGCCATCGTTGGTCTTCCTTTCGCGTCACCTCACGTGACGCCACGTTCACGCCGGGTCCCTCGACGGGCGTGCGGGTTCATGTACCGCCTCCGACACCGGTAGGCGACAGATGACAACACAAGTGCACGCCTGACACCGTCCTCACCGTCATTTGATGAAAAGATTCGCACGGCGGGGGCACACGGCTACATGGCAGTGAGATGGGACCCTTCATGAAGTTCTTTAAACACGTAGCTCTCGGAATCGCAATGATCGTCGTCATTACCGGCGCGGTTTTCCTTGGTAGGGCAACAATGCATACCAATCGCTCACAGCCATCATCGAGTCCGACAACAACTACGGTCTCGGCTGCAGCTCCCACGACAACGACGGTGCCTTTCGCAAATACGGGGACAATTGTCACACCTCCATCATCAGATCCCCCGACTTGTCGCAACAACCAACTCGAGGTGGCCGTCGGCTTTGGACCGGGCCCAGCTCTGGGCAACGCGGGAATCCCATTCATCATTGTCAATGTCAGCGGGGTCGAATGCACACTCGAGGGATATCCCAAACTCGCGTTTTTTCCCGCGTCTTACAAGAAGACTTCGATCAAGGTGACCAGTGGCGGCGGGATGATCTACGGGTCAGTGAAACCCCGACTCGTCGTGATCAAGCCGGACGCAACCGCCTCGTTCGGACTCGACTTCCTCAGCGCCGCGAATCAACGGGACCCATTAGCCGGGCCTTGCATGGTGCAGAACGTTTACGTCAAGTTGCCAGCGCGAACAGCAACCTTGCCTAAGACCCACGAGACGACTGTGAACTTCAATTTCTGCCACTCGAACTTCCGAGTGGACGTAACGTCGATTCAACCCGGACCCCTTCCAAAGGAGGGCTAATCACGCCTTGTTGGCGGCCAACATCCGGCTCCTTCGCAAGTGGGCCAAGCGCGTTGGCCTCACGTCGGATCCACTCTGTGTCCCCTTCCCCGTGGATCACGGCTTCGAGGAGCTCGACGAGAACGGTCAGATCTGCCCGGCCGGGCGGTTCGACTTCGACGATCCACCCGACGACCTCGCCGCGTAGGCGAGGCATCCACTCCAGCTACTAGCCCGCGGGACGAGTCACGTCCCGCGGGCCTTTCGTGCTGCCAGGATTGATGAGTCGCCGTGCTGGCGGGACCTCTGAGTCATCGCTCGACGGCCCACATCGCGCATCTCAGCTTCGAGCCCCCTCTGGGGCCACTTGGACCGGACTTTCGTCAGTAGTTGGGGTCCACTTTCGTAAACGCCCCGCGGCGGGGTGTTTACGAAACTCCTCGAGACAAGCGATCGCAAGCGTTCCACAGCGCCCCGCGCGGGGCCTCCACACGATTGTGGTCAATCAGACCACACGGGCTTTGACCGATGTTTGGGCCATCACACGACTGCGTGACTCCGCGGCCTCGCCAGCAGCGCGCGAAGTTTTCGAGCTCGATTATGCGCTGACTCGACGCCACGTCCTGCCTCCATCGGTGGAGATGATGAGGTATGACCTTGATGACGTGACCTGGACGATGGCCGCACCGAGTCTGGGCGACGCGAAGGTTACGAGCTCAATGGCTGACGTCTGCGGGCTCGGCGTGTACACCGATGTCCAGGTCCTTCCGCCGTTGCTCGTTGCGAAGAGATGCTCGGGCGACGCTTGCCCTTTGTTGATCGGCTTGGCGACGAGGATCACGCCCGGAGCGGGTGACGCGGGTAGACCCGAAACCTGGATGAGCCACATGGTCGGAATGCCGACCCCGACCTGACGGGTCGGGGCGAAGGTCAGCCCTCCGTCACGTGAGGTGAAGATCCAGTTCGTGCTCATTTTCAGACGCTTCGGTGTGCCGGGTGCGACGTCTCCGCCGAATCCGCCAATCGTGCAGGCGTCTAAGAGAGCGGTTGACGAGTACGCAACGGGAACGGCGAAGTCACCGCCGACCCTGGCGCACGGTCCGGCCCACTTTACCCAGTGACCCGAATTCGTCAGGCGCGCGGCGCCGGTGACGCCGCGGTCGTTGCCGACCATCAACCAGCCGCTATTGCCCTTGAACACCAAGGCGCCCTCCATCCCAGTTCCGCCGGCCGCCGACGGTAGCGGCGGCGTGCTGACCCGTTGCCAGGAACTGGTCGCGATCGGAGAGCGCCAGAGTCCGAGAGTTTGCTCCGTCTTCCACCCGATTGCGTAGACTTGACCGTGGCTCGCGCCCACTGACAGGATTCCGCCCTTCATCCCGAGTGACTTCACAGATACCGGGGACCACGTGTGTCCTGCGTCGTGGGTCGTGAGCAACTCGGCGCTATAGGTGCCATTGGGGC
>JAJYSP010000027.1 GCA_021793515.1 Actinomycetes bacterium
GGGTGCAAGCAATCCGAGTATCCGCTCGTGGATATCGCAACCGGGAGCACTTCAAAACCGCCATCTACTTCCACCTTGGCGGATTGGCCCTTTATCCCCAAACCCACTGAATACCCGGAAGCGCCCTCGAGTAGAGCGGGAACTAGGTTTCACTGTGCCCATCTACGTAATCAAGCTCACGTAGAGACCACTAGCCCATGAGTGGTAGTTCGGGCGAGTACGCGCACGAGGATCATCCGGTAGCTACTGGCGAAGTTCAACACTACGGTTGCCGTGTACCGCCTAGATCTCGGCGAGACACAGACCCGTCTACTGTGCGTCCATTCGCCTCGTCGAGATGGGGCCCTTCCCTAACCGAGGCGAACCGGTGGGTGCGAATACGTCGCCCGCTCTGCGTCACTGGGCCAACGTCCATAATGGTTCCATGTGTTCAAGCAGTCGCTCGAGGTCTTGGCTGTGCGACATGGACGGCGTATTGATCAACGGTGGGACAATGGTGACTGGCGCCGACCGATTCCTTGACCGACTTCGAACCACTGGTCAACCATTCTTGGTGCTCACCAACAACTCGCTCTTCACGCCGCGGAACCTCGTCGACCGATTGAGCCGTCTCGGCCTCAACGTGGACGAGGAGCAACTCTGGACTTCAGCCCTGGCAACCGCCCGGTTCGTTCAAAAGCAGCGACCGAACGGGACTGCGTTCGTCATCGGTGAGGACAGCATGCACGATGCCCTGCGGCGCGTGGGATACCACGAAGACGACCGCGCACCCGATTACGTCGTGCTCGGTGAGACGCAGAACTACTCCTTCGGGGATTTCTCTACGGCAATCGGACTCATTGAGCGCGGAAGCCGTTTCGTGGCCACGAATCCTGAGTCCACCGGTCCCGGGCCAACGGGATCACTGCCGGGCTGTGGCGCCATCGCGAGACTCATCCAAAGTGCCACGGGCGTCGCCCCCTATTTCGTTGGTAAACCCAATACCGTCATGATTCGCGAAGGCATGGACATGCTGGGGGCGCACGCCACGAGCACCGTCATAGTCGGCGACCGACTGGAGACCGACATCCTGGCGGGTGTCGAGGCGGGACTGGAGACCATTCTCGTCTTGTCCGGCGTCACGCGACCCGACCAGATCGACCGCTTGCCCTACCGACCCTCACGAGTCGTGGATTCGGTCGCCGATCTCCTCGACGAGATCTGATCGCCCCAGACACCGGCGCCTCGAAAGGTTGTTCGGACCGAAGACTCTGGGCGTCAGGGCGTTAGCGGACGTGACTCGTCAACGGTGAGTGGCGCGATGACTGGGTCGGTGCGTAGTGCGCCGAGGAACGAGTCCGCCCAGTCGTAGACGGTGCGTCCGAGAACGCTGCGGCGCATGCGAGCCATTCGAGCTCTCGCTGTATTTTCCGGTGCGCTCACGGCAGCGCGAATCACGTCCTTGAGGCCGTCTAGGTCGTGGGGGTTCACCATGAACGCGCCCGTCAGCTCCATTGCCGCGCCCGCAAATTCGCTCAGCACAAGTCGCCCGGTCATGTCGGAATGAGCCATCACGTATTCCTTAGCGACCAAGTTCATACCGTCACGAAATGGCGTCACGAGCATGACATCGGCCGCCAGATAGAGCGCCACGAGTTCATCGAAGGGGAGGTTCTGGTGAATGTAGTGGATAACGGGCTTGCCAACGAGGCCCAGATCACCGTTCGTCTCGCCCACCGACTGCTCAATGTTTCGTCGAGCCACGTCGTAGTGGGCGTCGGACTCTCGGCTCGGCACCGCAATCTGCACCATGACGTCACGTCCGGGAATGAGAAAACCCTCCGAGTACAACTCGCTCAGCGCCCTTATCCTCTGGCGGATCCCTTTGGTGTAGTCCAAGCGGTCCACGCCAAGCATCACCAGTTCGGGATCGCCGAGTTCCGAGCGAATCGCGCTGGCACGTTCGCGTATCGCGGGATCATCGACCTTGGCACTGATTTGGGCGCTGTCGACCGAGATGGGGAACGCACCGACGCGAATCTCTCGATCGTCATACTCCAACACCGCGGCGTTTCCCTTGGCACTCGTGAGTCGCCGAGCAATCCGGGAGAAATTGACAGCCGCTGTATGAACCTGGAATCCAATGAGATCCGCACCGAGCAGACCCTCGAGGATCTCCTTTCGCCACGGCATCTGCATGAACAATTCCGCAGCCGGAAACGGAATGTGCAAAAAGAAGCCGATGCGGACGTCTGGACGGAGTCGCCGCAGCATTCGTGGCACGAGTTGCAGTTGGTAATCGTGCACCCACACGATGCCACCGGGAGCCACCGAGTCCGCCGCGACTTTGGCAAAGCGCTCATTGACTGCTTGGTAGGCGTGCCACCAACTCCTATGGAACTCGGGGTAGCGGATGGCGTCGTGATAGAGGGGCCACAATGTCGCGTTTGAGAATCCGAGGTAGTACTCCTCGTACTCCTCGGCGGTGATGTCGACCGGCTGAAGGCGGATGCCGTCGTAGGTCGGCTCAGAGTCGTATTCAGTGGCACCCGGCCAGCCGATCCAGAGACCATTGCTCTCGCTCAGTACTGCGGTGAGCGCGGAGACGAGGCCGCCCGGGCTCGGCGTCCACTCGCCGCCAACGTCCGACGTCGAGTAGCGCAGAGGAAGCCTGTTCGCGATGACCACGACCTCTTGGCGCGCGTCGTTAGTCTCGAAATCTAGATCAGCACTCGAACCAACGTGATCCTGCACGGTATGCGACTGCGTCATATAAACCACCCTGCGAGAACACTAGGCGTGGTGGGATAGATCACGGTCGAAGAAGGCTCGCGAGCGTCAAATTCTCAGGTATTTCACAGACGACACCACAACTCTCGTGTACCGCAACGACCACGTTTCACATCGTGTCGATACGGCTTTATCACTCGGTCAGGTCAATGTTCAATCTGGTATCGGAGACTGGACATCGCTGAATTTGATGACGTTCGAACGGTCGTCTCGCCCGGCCGCGTTCCACCAACTTCGCGCACCGGCTAACCCCGCGGAAGTCTCGCCCAGTCGCTCTTCGACGCTCACGACCCTCAGCACGGCGTTAATCAAGGCTAGATGGGTCAAGGCTTGGGGAAAGTTACCGAAGTGTCGCGACGTGGAAGGATCGAGTTCCTCCGCGTAGAGGCCCAATGAACTCGCGGCGCCGATCAGCCGCTCGCAGTGCGACTTCGCGAGACCCAGTTCGCCGATGAGGGCGAGCGCTGAGACGAGCCAGAACGAGCAGACCGTGAAGGAGTGTTCGGGCTCGCCGTCCAGGCCGTCATCAGTGTCGTTGGTCGCGTATCGATAGACGAACGCCCCATCCGACAGGTTCTCAATGATCGCGAACACCGTGGCGTGCAAACGTTCGTCGTCAAGAGGCAGGAACCCGACCATGGGGAGCATGAGGAGCGACGCGTCGAGCTCGTTGGAACCGTAGGACTGAGTGAAGACGCCGTCCTTGTTCACTCCGTTCTCGAGAATGTCGAGATGGATCTCATCGGCGGCGAGGCGCCAACTCGACGCGAGTGATCGGTCGCCTCGCAGTTGTGCGAGACGTGCGCCCCGATCGGCGGCAACCCAACACATCACCTTGGAGAAGGTGTAGTGCTTCGGTTCGCCTCGCATCTCCCAGATTCCACGGTCTGGTCCACGCCACGACTTGAGGGCCATTTCGACCGCCTGGACGACCACGCGCCACGTGCGTTCGCTCAGTGCGTCTCGTGAGCGTGTGTGTTCGAAGACACAGTCAACGATGGCCCCAAAGATGTCGAACTGGACTTGGTCGAACGCCGCGTTACCGACTCGAACCGGCCGGCTGGCGGCGTAGCCGGTGAGGTGGTCCAGCTCCACCTCTGGCTCGCACGCAGCGCCGTCCACCGGATAGAGCACCTGCAGGTCAGGGCGCTCTGACGGTGTGCTGTTGGGCTCGCTCGATGGTTCGAGTACTTCGCTGAGGAACGCGAGAAAGTCGTCAGCCTCGGTATCAAATCCCAGCGAATGCAGGGCGCGCAAGGTGAATGCCGAATCACGAACCCACGTGAAGCGGTAGTCCCAATTGCGGGTTCCCCCGAGATGTTCTGGTAGCGATGTCGTCGCGGCGGCCAGAAGTGCTCCGGTGGGTGCGTAGGTGAGGCCCTTCAGCGTCAGGACACTGCGCTGAAGATATTCCCGCCATGGATGGTCGGGAAAGCGTCCGCCGTCGATCCAGTTTCGCCAGAAGCGGCTGGTCTCTTTCAGGTATGTCTCGGCCTCCTTCAAATTCGCGGGAGACGGATCGTCGGTCCAACTGAGCACCACGAACTTCGACTCACCCTCTACGAGACGGTGTCGTGCACGTACTGACCGTCCCTCGATTCCCAGGCGCATGTCGCCGTGCAGCGAGAGCGAGTTGAAGCCGCTGTTTCGTGTCGCCACGCTGCTGTAAGAAGGACCCGAGTACGACCATCGGGCATCACGACGTCCGTAGTCAAATGCGACCTCGCAGTTCATTGCGACATCAACTGTCCCGTGGAGACACGTCACAATGCGAACCAGCGCGTGGCGGGCGTCGTAATCACCCGGGGTTCGACGAAAGTGGTCGGACCGTTCTTCCGACCGCGACCAGGGACCGACCGCGAGGAAGTCGTGAATAACGAGCCAACCACTTCGGGTCTGCCACGTGGTCGCAAGTACCGACGTTCCTGGCAAATACTGACGGTGTGCCGGGACGGCGTTCTCGGCGGGTGACAGCCGGAACGATCCCGCCCCCCGATCAAGAATGGATCCGAACACGCTGGGGTCATGGGGCTTTGGCAGGCACAACCATTCGACCGAGCCCGATGGCGCGACGAGGCAACTGTTCTCACAGTCCGAGAGGAAGGCGTAGTCGCTGATAGATGGAAAGACTGTCTCAATCGGTTCTGACGCGCGAAGTCCAGGAATCTGAACTCCGGCAATCGAGTTCGTGTCGAAGATCGGCGGAAAAAGGGACGCCTTCACCGCTTGCCCAGCACGCTCAGCGCCACCGGCACGACCATCATCGCTCACTTCAGCTGTCATCTTCTCCGTGGGACACCGGTGCTCGATCGCTGGCGAATTAGCCCGTAACTGCCAGCCTCCGGCCCTGTACCCCAAGCCTAACGGAGTGGCTCGCTTCACCGTCCGTCGCTCTGATTGGGTGGATGCACGTCGTCGGATGACAACAGACTCGATTCTGATCGTACGAAGGGCCAAGCGCGCTCGCATCATCGAGTTTTGTCGCTGACGACGATTCATGCACATCCCTCGTGCACCCGCATCTGCGCACCTCGTCGATCGTCGTGATCTCACTCAGTTTGAGGATTGGATTGAGTCGGGTCACGCTGCAACGTCATCCACAGCCGGTTCATGTCACCGATGTGGATGACGCTCGACTGCTGGACACTATTGAACGCGTTGAGGCTTTGAACGTTGCCGACAAGATACTTGCAAGCGGGCTGGGTTCCAGTGGGGCGAGATACTCCGTTGCCTTCACATGCGGTTCGATTCGGCTGCGAGGTGAGACGGTAGGGGCAAAGTAAGACATCGCTCAACAAATTGTTCGCGAGCACCTCCGACAAGGCTTGGTGTGGTTATCCCTCAGCGATCACGTCTGCTGGCGGGCCGATTTAGTCTCAACAAACATCGCCATCGTTACCCTGGCGTTCTCGTCGAGATGCCGGGATAGTGGCTGGGTCAGTCGCCGACTGCCCATCCCCAACTGCCGGGGTCCCGGCCGAGCAGTGCTGCCACCTCACCGGGTGGTATCGCGCGCGAGAAGAGATAGCCCTGGCCGAGTTCACAGTTGAAGTGGCGCAGCTGCTTGAGCTGGTCGAGGGTCTCGATTCCTTCGGCGACCATCGTCATGTGGAGCTTGTTGCCGAGCGTGACAATGCTTTCGAGCACCGTGTTGTTCTGGGCATGGTGGGTCGACGAGTTGACGAAGTAGCGGTCGATCTTGAGGATTCTCGGGTTCAACAGGACAATGTAGGAGAGGGATGAGTACCCGGTTCCGAAATCATCGAGCGCGACACCGATACCGAGGCGAACGAATTGCTCGATGACTTCCAGCGTCTCGGCAACGTCGAGCATGGCAAGACTTTCGGTGATCTCGAAAATCAGACGGTCCGGCGCCAGACCGCTCGTGGCCAGGACATCCTCAGTCATCGCGATCAGACCCGGATCGTGGAACTGTCGTGCGGAGAGGTTGACTGTGACGTATGGCATGGTGGCTCCCGCACCCACTGGCCGCCACAAACTAGCGGCCGTGACGGCCTCACGCAGCGCAAAGGCCCCGAGTTCCAAGATGAGGTCACTCTGTTCGGCCAACGGAATGAACAGGTCGGGGGGCACCCATCCTCTCTCCGGGTGCTGCCAGCGCATTAGTGCCTCGAACCCGACGATCGCCGTCGTGGCGAGATTGACGATGGGCTGGTAGTACATCGAGACCTCGCCGGACCCCAGAGCCTGGCGCAACTCCTGAAGCAGCGCGTAACGACTGGTCGCTTCCTCGCGCATGGCGGGACTGAAGACAACGTGGTGCCCTCGGTCCCGGCGTTTCGCCTCGTACATGGCGACATCGGCGTCCTGGATCAATTCGGTGTAGTCCACGGCCATCCCATCGAAGAACGTGACACCGACGCTCGCTCGCTGGTCGAACTGGACCCCGGCGATCGAGAACGATTCGGCGAACTCGTTAAGCAGGCGTTCGGCCAAACGCTCGGCATCTGCCGTCGAACTCAGTCCGTTGGCCAGGTAGACAAACTCGTCTCCACCGAACCGGCACAGCACGTCCGAGTCGCGCGTCACCCGTTCGAGGCGACGGCTGACCGCGACGAGTAGCTGGTCACCGACCTGATGGCCGAAGGTATCGTTCACGCCCTTAAAGTCGTCGAGGTCCAACATCAGCACTGCCGCCAACCCGCCTTCGAGCACGACTTTGGCGTGCGTCTTAGAGAGGTGATCCATGAAGAGCACCCGGTTGGCCAGTCCGGTCAGCGGGTCGTGCAGAGCGCGGTGTGAGAGCTGGGCTGTCAGGGAGCGCTCCTCGGTGACGTCACGCTCGGAGGTTACGAAGTAGAGTTTCGTTCCTGCTTCGTCGCGGGCGGCTGACTTGTGGACCTCGACGGTCATCAACCGGCCGTCACGGTGGACGTAGCGCTTGATGTAGCTCAACGGTCCACTCTCGCCTTGCGCAAATCGTTGGCGAATGTCTGTAGTGATCCCGATGTCCTCGGGCAAGGTGAACGGGGTCGAGTCCCGGCCGATCAGTTCCTCCTCGGTGCGCCCGACCATCTTGCAGAAGGCTGTGTTCACCGCCATGATCTTGTCGTCGAGATCGGTGAAAACCATACCGGCGACGTTGTCCTCGAACGCGATGCGAAAGCGCTGCTCGGCCTGCTCACGAGCGCGGTCCGTCTCCTTCTGGGCGTCAGTGGAAACGATGAGCGCGGCGAGGGTCTCCCTGGTCTCGTGCACGGAGAGCAGATGATCGGCGCCGAACTCAATCTCTTCGGTTATCGCCTCGAGACCCACGATGACGGCTTCGTTAAAGGCGATGATGTGCCAGTCGTAGACGTCGAGCACCACCTGCTTCCCGCCGAGGCGAAAGGGAAGGGACAGCATTGCACCAAGTCCAAACTGAATCGCGCGGTCGCGCCACATCTCGTTGCTTGCGTTACTGGCCATGTCGTTGATGACCTGTCGCGATCCGGTTCGCAGTGCCGTACTGGTCGGCCCCAGGTGGCTCCACTCCGAACCCAAATACGGTGCCATCTCGGCGTCCAGATAATCGGTGGCTCCCGCGGCGCAGACTATATCGACGCCCTTCTCGTCACTCGACAACTCTCCGATCCACGCGAGCGCGTAGTGACCCCGATCGACCAGAACGTTGCAGAGCTGCTGGAGGAACTCTGGTTCGTCAGCGGCGAGGACCGCGACGCGGTTCACCTCGGTCAGCAGTTTCAGTAATTGGCTGTTCTGAATTTCCTCAGAGACGTCGATGAACGAGGTGATCGCACCACGAACGCCATCGTCGAGCCTCACCGGGCACGAGCTGACCGAGAGCCACCTTCGGGCCGTCCCCGGATTGTCGATCCCCACGATGACGTCGCAGCAGAGTTCTCCCGAACGCAAGGTGACCATGGCGGGACGTTCGTCGGCGGGAAACGGTGAACCGTCCTCACGAACGGCGCCCCAGTGCCGGTTGGTCGTCGTACGGCCTACGATCATCTCGATTGAGTCGCCGAGCAGTTCCGTGGCAGCTCTGTTACCACCGAGAACCCCACCGTCCGCACCGTGGAGCATTAGGCCCACGCTGGTGGTCTCGAGGAACTCACTTGAGCACAGTGCGCGTCCCAGTGGGTCACGTGGTGTGCCTTCTTGGCGGTCCGGCGTCATGGGGCCTCCCAAGAAGGCCGGTGGGTTATTACCAAAACCTACCACTCCCGCAATTCTCACCAAGCGGTGGTAGCGATACCGCTGACGTAGACCGGACAACGGCAACAGTCTTCAGTCAAATCTTGACACCACCGAATGGTGTCTCCTCAACGAGTATCCGCAGGAACTACCGAGATAAAGCAATTGGTTCCACGGCGCCATTCGTCTTACCTGAGGCACGCCCTGGAGCGCACCCACGTCCCTGGCCTACGGCCCCGGAGCGTATGGGGCCATCGTCGGTGCAGGCACGGAGGCAGGGTAGCGACACCTGTAACCGCCTTCGCCGGTAGGCCCGCCATCGTGCCATCTTGATGCGAAGATGGGTTCGCGGCAAAGACGAGAACGACGCTCACAGTCGAAGATTGAGGTCTTGCGAGCGGTGAATATACGCGCGGCTCGAACCGGCAAGGGCGAGAGCGAAGTCATCGGGGAAGCCCTGCGACGCGACCTCGAACTGGACTTACTCGATCAGATTTGGGCGCACGAGACGATGAACGAGGACAAGGCGCCGAGTGCCAAATGATTTCGCGTACGCCGCGGACGAGTAGGCTCCGCCTGAGCCCAATATCTAGGAGCCAATCACGCTGAACCAAGTCCTCGTTGAGCGTTTTCACAACGTGAGGAGACTCCTCGATGGAGCCAACAGCGATTGAGATTTTGCCAGCACCTATTCCGCCGATAGAGGCTGCCCGTGGTCGCTGAACGTCTACTCGAGATTTTTGCACTCATGGCGACCCACGAACGAGAGAATCCCCATGGTGTGCCGCTCTGCGTCGTGGCACAACAAGTCACCGAATTGAGTGGAGCCGGAATCTCCATCACGTCAAATGACGACACATGGACAAAGTTGTGTACGAGTAACCGCGTCGCCCAGAGTTTGATGGACCTGGAGATCACGCTCAAGGAGGGACCCGGACATGAGGCCAGTACGAACGGCACGGCGATCGAAGTCGCCGACCTCTCGGACAGAAGCCATCGGTGGCCGTTCTATTCGCCCGGGGCCGCCGATCTCGGCGTGCGCGCAGTCTTTGGCTTCCCCATTCAGATTGGTGCAAGTGTCTTCGGCGCCTTGAGTCTGTACCGTGACAGCACGGGACCACTCAGCGAGAAGCAGTCGTCGGACGCCTATCTGATGGCATCGATTATTGGTCGTGCGGTGTTGGCAATGCAAGCCAGCGCCCTCCGCAGCACCATCAGCGACGAACTTCAAGGTCGGGCCGCTCTCGATTTCTCCTTTCATCAGGCGGCCGGCATGCTCTCGGTACAGGCGAAGCTGTCGATCAAAGACACGCTCGTCATGCTGCGCTCGCACGCGTTCGTGCTTGACCTGTCTCCTTCAGAACTCGCACAACGCGTCATTGAAGGTGAGACCCGTTTTGACCTTACGGCTAATCAGTGGACTGAGGCTCGATGGAAAAACAATTGAGAATGGAACTAGCGTGGGAACGTTCGGTGGTTCGCCTCAGTCGCTCGCCGTCAATAGGGGACCATCCATGTTGAGAGAGCCATGCCTAGAGAGTCACTAATAATCAACACGCTCGTCGAATTGGCCGACAATCTCGTCGATCACTTTGACGTCATTGAGATTCTCACTTTGCTGAGCGATCGCTGCGTCGAAGCCCTGGACGTGGACGCCGCGGGAGTCCTGCTGGCCTCGCCCGGAGGAGAGTTGCAGTTTGTGGCGTCTTCGAGCGAATCGATTCGAATACTGGAGCTATTCCAAATCCAAACGAACGAAGGTCCGTGCGTGGACTGTTTCCGCAGCGGTGCGCCCGTGGTTAACGTTGCCCTCAGCGAAGCGAACGGGCGCTGGCCTCTCTTCTCGCCCCGAGCGATCGAACACGGATTTCACTCGGTGCACAGCCTTCCACTGCGACTTCGAGGCCGTATCATCGGTGCGCTCAATCTCTTTCGAACGCTGCAGGGCTCTATGGGAGACGAAGACGTCGCCGCGGCCCAGGGACTTGCCGACGTGGCGACGATTGCCGTACTTCAACACCGGGCATCGCTCGACGCCAACACACTCAACAAGCAACTCGATAATGCCCTCACCAGTCGCATCGTGATTGAACAGGCCAAGGGCATCATCACAGAATGGACACACTGCGGAATGGACCAGGCCTTTAGTCGGCTCCGTTCTCACTCGCGCAACCACAACGAAGAACTCACGAAAGTCGCCACTGCGATCGTCGCCGGGACACTCAGCTCAAGTGATTTAGATAAACCGAAATAACGGCCTCCGATTCGCCCCGACTTCAGTTGGCACCGTGATACGCCCCCGTGTTCTTTTCCGCGCTGTCTCTTGGGTTCGAGCCGTCGGGTTCGTCAGGAACAACTCGAACATGATCGGTGAAAGGTGGTTGATACTCGAGCGGCGTCGCTTGAGAATGTGCGGGGACCCCGGGTGAAGTCAACGATTGTGTTCGTACAGTCGAGCGTCGTCCACAAATGGAAGACTCAGCACTGGGCGGGTTCTTCAACTGAAGCCCACGGACCTCGATCCAAGCTTCCGGACCTCGATGTCGGATGTCGATTGATTGATTACTCGACGGATTAGGCACCAGACAGTACGAGGGCCCAGGCAATTCCTGGGCCCTCGATATTCGTGGCGGGGAAACCGTGGCGAAGTGCCAACGTGGAACGAGTTAGTGCCCAACTTCCCTGGTTGGAGCTCCCGCACACCCCGGTTGCACACCCCTCTGCACACTCCCATCAATGTCTGATTCCTGCAGAGTTCAAGGATTGAAATCGGAGGAGCGATGTCGCCAACGTGGCGACACGCTGTGGCCAGTTGTCGTCGGAGGGCCAACGTGACAGACACCCCTTGCACTGGCTGTGTCCGCCTTGACTCGAGTGAGAGCTCGGAACGATTATTCAATTTCCTCACTTCAAGCGGCCTCAGTTGTCAGAGGGCGAGGTGGAGCCGAAGTGCCTCATCAAGTTCAGCCATCAAGTCTTGAGGGACTTCTCCAATCGCGTATCCAAGTCGCTCCAAGGAAATCGACCGGACTTGCTCTGCCTGGGCCTTGGAGTCGTGCTCCAGTCCGGTCAAGTTTGCAGGAAGCAGGACTTGAAATGGGTAGACGCGCGAGATGTTCGAGGTCACCGGCACGACGGTGATGACACCCTGGCCAGTTCGTTCGGCGGCAACGTTCGCTCCGTCGTTACTGACAATGACGGCGGGTCGTCGCTTGTTGGCCTCTCCGCTCTTCGCGGGTTCTAGGTTGACCACGTGGATTTCACCTCGGCGCACTAGCGCAGTCCATCTGAGGCGGTCGAATCCCAGAGCTGTTGGTCCTCGACTGACCACTCGGCCCACGCACTCTCGTAAGCAGCCTCGAGGCCCGTCGCTCTAAGCAGTCGAACAGCCTTATGTAGTGCAGCCGAGCGAGAAGGAAGTCCCTTCTCGGTGGCGTACGCGTCAAGGAAGGCAACATCTTCGTCCGGCAAACTCATGCTTACTTTCATACTTCAATACTACCAGAAGTATGCGAGTTAGATGTCATAGGTGGACCACTCGCCAAGGGCGTGTCCTCGTGGCCCTACGTGAACCCGAGCGCCCAGCAAATCCATCCTCGGCAAACTCGCGACCGAGGCCACACAGTGGACACGCGGATGTCGAGGACCTTGGCGGGTTAGTTGCGCGACGGAATCCGTTCCGGATAGTACGAAGGCCCAGGCTCAGCCTGGGCCTTCGATATTGGTGGCGGGGGTAGGATTTGAACCTACGACCTTCGGGTTATGAGCCCGACGAGCTACCAAACTGCTCCACCCCGCGATGGGAGACCCATCTTAGCAGCCAACACCGTTGGTAAAAAACAGTTCTCGAATTACCCACGGTTGCTGACGCCGCAAATAGATTCGCCCTGCGAGCGCACCTTCCACTTTCTGGTGCTCTGTGATGCGGTCGACTGCGCCCGAGGAGACAATGTCGAAGAATTCCTTTTGTCCACCTCGACGCCGATCAACTCGACCACGAGCCGCACAACCGAGCCGTTTCACGTCGAGTCCACTGGACACGCGAGGCTGACAGATTGATGTCCTCGCGCGGCCCAACTACTCACGTCGGAGGACGAACTCAGGGGACATCGATGCGACACCGTCTCGCGATCAACGCCAAAGAAACGGTAGACACCAACAAGCTAGCGATCTGTAATATGTGGTACATTTCCTCGATGTCGAGGATCCAACGCATCGATGTCTTTACTTACGACCTGACGTACGCCCACGGTGACTACGTCATGTCTGGTGGGCGCGTCATTCAGACCCTCCAAAGCACCGTCGTACGGGTAACGACCGAGTCGGGTGTCGAGGGTTTCGGTGAGGTCTGTCCACTCGGTGCGAACTACTTGCCCGGATACGGCGCCGGTGCCCCGTCGGTCATCGCCCAGTTCGCGTCGTCGCTGCTCGGGTTGGACGTGGAGAACCTCGGGCTGCTCAATCACGCGATGGATACCACACTGTCGGGCCACGGCTACGCGAAGTCGGTGGTCGACATCGCCTGCTGGGACGCCTACGGCAAAGTTGTCGGTCAACCGGTCTACACCTTGCTCGGTGGGCGCCGCCACGACGACCTGCCCCTCTACGTCGCCGTGCCGCTCGACTCGACCGAGGCGATGGCCCAACACGTCATCGCTCGCAAAGCCGAGGGGACGCGCAAGTTCCAGCTCAAGGTCGGCGCGGATCCCGCCGACGACGCCTCGCGTGTCGCGGCGATCGTCGCGGTGA
This sequence comes from Actinomycetes bacterium, assembly GCA_021793515.1. Classification (GTDB taxonomy): domain Bacteria; phylum Actinomycetota; class Acidimicrobiia; order Acidimicrobiales; family RAAP-2; genus RAAP-2. The sequence continues at coordinate 13,177 of JAJYSP010000027.1, forward strand.
CCGACGTCGACGACGCGGTCGTGGCCGACGCCAACTGCGGGTGGCGACTCCAGGACGCCGTCATCGCCGCACGACTGCTTGAGAGCATGGATCGCGTCTACCTCGAACAGCCCTGTCGCACCCTGGAGGAATGTCTGATCGTGCGCGAACGCACGACACTGCCCATGATCCTCGACGAGGTCATCACCGACCCCCAGTCACTGATCCGGGCCTACAACGCCAAAGCGATGGAGGCGATCAACCTGAAGATCAGTCGCGTCGGTGGCTTAACCAAGGCCAGGTTCATGCGCGAACTCTGCCAGTCCCTCGGGGTGCGCATGACCATCGAGGACACTTGGGGCGGCGACCTGACGACCGCGGCCGTGAGCCACCTCGCGACGAGCACCGACCCCGAGCTCTTGTTCGCTGCGTCGTACATGAACGACTGGGTCCTCGAACACGTCGCTGGTTACTCCCCCCGTTCTCACGACGGACGCGGTTCGATCAGCCGCGCGGACGTCCCCGGCCTCGGCATCGATGTCGACATCACCGCACTCGGTTCACCCGTGTTCAGCGTCGAGGCGAGCGGGCGATGATGAGGTCACCGGACGCACTGAACGGGACCGCGGCGGGTCACTGAGGTGTCGGCGAGTCTCGACGCCATCCCCTTCACCGACTACCACACCGCCGGCGAGCCGTTTCGGATTGTCGAGACGGGGGTCGGTCCCATCGAAGGGGCGACGGTCGCCGCCAAACGCGTCACCGCCCAGGGCTCTGGCAAGATCGACGTCGTGCGACAGCTGCTCTGTCGCGAGCCTCGAGGCCACGGCGACATGTATGGCTGCTTCGTCGTCGAGCCCGATGACGACGGCGCGGACTTCGGGGTGCTCTTCTTTCACAATGACGGTTACTCGACCGCGTGCGGGCACGGGACCATCGCCCTCGGCGCCTGGGCGATCCAGGCCGGCCGGGTTGTCGGAGACCCGAACGGGGTGACCCCGGTCAAGATCGACGTGCCCTCGGGTCGGGTCGTCGCGCACGTCACCCAGGTCGCCGGCGTCGTCACCTCCGTAGTGTTCGAGAACGTGGTGTCCTACCCGGTGCGCCGTGACCTCGTCGTGGAGACCTCGGTCGGTCCCGTCGAGGTCGACGTCGCTTTTGGCGGTGCGCTCTACGCATCGGTGTCGGCGTCGGCGCTCGGCTACACGGTCACGCCCGGTCACGCGGCGGCGCTTCGGGCACTCGGACGCGAGATCAAGTGGGCCCTCAACGACACCGAGGTCGCCGTTCACGCGAGCGACCCCCGCCTGAACGGCATCTACGGCACCATCATCGTCGAAGATCTGGGTGAGACCGACCGTGGACTCCACCAACGCAACGTCACCGTCTTCGCCGACGGGCGCATCGACCGCTCGCCCTGCGGTTCGGGGACCGCCGCGCGCCTGGCCCTGCTCGCCGACGACGGGCGCCTCCACCGCGACGGCGAACTCATCCACGACTCGATACTGGGCACGCGCTTCGTCGGCCACTTCCGACCCACCGATGATGGGCCGCCGGGCTCGATCCTCCCCTCGATAGCGGGCATGGCGTACCGGACGGGCTCGGGCGTCTTTCGCGTCGACCCCGCCGATCCCATCGGCGCCGGGTTCCTGCTGTGAGCAATGCGTCCATACCCTGGGTGTCGGGCGAGGACCTGTTCGCCACACTCAGCATGGAACAGGCCATCCGGGCCATCCAGCGCGACCTGCTCGCCGGTCTCGATCCCGCGCACGACCTCGCTCGGGTGATCGACGTCCTCGACCACGGCCAACTGCTCTACATGCCCGCACGCTTCGGTGAGTTCGTGGGGGCGAAAGTCTCCACGGTGGCCCCGGACAATCCCGCGAACGGACTGGACCGGATCCACGGCATCTACGTGCTCTTTGACGCCGTCACGCTGACGCCCGTCGCGATGATGGACGGTCAGGCCCTCACCGCGCTGCGCACCCCCGCCGTCTCGGCCGCCGTCGCTGACTACCTCGCGCCAGAGGTGGTCGAGCACCTCGTCGTCTTCGGCTCGGGCACCCAGGCCTCTGGTCACGTCGAGGCGATGCGCGTCATCCGCGACGTCGCCTCGGTGAGTGTCGTCGCTCGCGATCCACGCCGTAGCGCCGAGCTCGTAGCGCGACTCATCGCGAGTGGGCAACCGGCTCGTCTCGGAACGCCGAGCGACGTCGCCAGCGCCGAGGTCATCGTCACCGCGACGACCGCTCGCACCCCTCTCTTTGACGGCGCGGCGATCCCGGCTGACGCGCTCGTGATTGCCGTCGGCTCGCACGAGCCCGACGTCCGTGAACTCGACACGACCACGATCGCGCGCAGCCAGGTGGTGGTCGAGGACCCCACCGTCGCGTTGCGCGAAGCCGGCGACGTGATCATGGCCATCGGCGAGGGCAGGTTCGCCGGCGCGGCACTGGTCGCGATGCGCGACGTCGTGACCGGTGCGGTCGTCGCCGATCGCACCCGGCCCCGGGTCTTCAAGAGCTCTGGCATGCCCTGGGAGGACCTCGTCGTCGCGGCCGAACTGCACCGCTCCCGCGCTGAGACACCCAACCGATAACCGCCCGGTCCGTTACGACGCGCGCTCACCCCACGAAGTCGACTCGCCCGCCGGCGCCACCCGCTGGGGCACGCCCCATGGATTGTCGTCTCGCACCGCAAGCGGCAGCAGGTGCGGAGGAACGTTCTGGTAGCTCACACCGCGCAGGAATCGTCCGATCGCGGCGGTGCCCACCGACGTGGCGACGTCGGCGGTGGTGGCGGGCCACGGTCCGCCGTGTTGCATCGCCGGCGTCACCGCGACGCCGGTCGGCCACCCGTTAAAGAGGACCCGACCCGAACTCCGGTGCAACTGGTCGATGAGCGCCGCGAGCTCGGGCGTTGCCTCGTCGGCGAGCGCGTGCACCCCGCCCGTGAGGTTGCCCGGGAACAGTCGAGCGGCGAGGTCCGCGAGCTCGCCTTCGTCCCCGTACTGCACGACGATCGCGAGGGGCCCGAAGGACTCGTCGAGCAACCGCGAGCCGGCCGACTCGAGCGTCGCTGAATCCACCGACACGATCGTGGGCGTCACCCACGTCTGCGCGTCGCCGTCCACGCGCACGATGCCCGCGGTGATGACCTCGACGCCCGGGGATGCGAGCACCGTGTCACGTCGGCGCCGGTAGCCCTCGCCGCTGCGTGGATTGAGCATCCGGTGCTCGGGCACCCCTTCGGCGGCCTCGCGGATCGCTTGGGCGACCACGCGTGCGTCGCTCACGAACAAGAATCCCGGTTTCGTGCAAAACTGACCCGCCGAGGACGACACGCTCGCAACGAAGCCCGAGCAGAGCGTGTCCAGATCGTGCGCGAGCTTCGCGCGTGTCACGAACTGTGGGTTCACGCTGCCGAGTTCGCCGTAGAAGGGGATCGGCTTCGCTCGCGCCGCGGCGACGTCAGCGAGCAGACGACCGGCGCGAATCGACCCGGTGAATGAGCCCGCGCGGATCCGCTCGTCACGCAACATCGCGACGCCCTGGTCCTGGCCGAAGATTAACTGGAGCGTGTGGGCGGGAGCACCCGCGTCAGCGAGCGCGCCGGCCACGAGCTCGCCGGTGCGACGCGACAGCTCGGGGTGCCCGGGGTGCGCCTTCACGATGACCGAGCAGCCCGCGGCGAGCGCCGATGCGGTGTCCCCGCCCGCGACCGAGAACGCGAAGGGGAAGTTGCTGCCCGAGAAGTTGAGCACCGGCCCGAGCGGGACGAGCATACGGCGAAGGTCCGGACGCGGTCCGAGCGCGAAGTCGGGGTCGGCGGGGTCGATTCGCACGTCGAGGTAGTCGCCGTCCACGACGACGTCGGCGAAGAGACGAAGCTGGACGGCCGTTCGCGTCAGTTCGCCGCGCAGTCTCGCCTCGGCGAGACCCGTCTCATCGATGGCGATGGCGACCAGTTCGTCCTCGTGGGCGCGCATTGCGTCGGCGGCGCTGACCAGCGCCCGCGCTCGGTCCCGCGGCGCCATCGCCGACCACCCGTCAAAGGCCGCGACCGCGTTGCGGGCGCAGCGCTCGAGTTCCTCGGCGCTGGTCGCGACGAGGTCGTTGTCGTGTCGATTCGCCACGACTAGAACTCGAATCCGACGGGGAACGGGTCACTTGGGTCATAGACATACTGCGCCATCCCCGTCACCCAGGCCCGGCCCGTGATCGTGGGCACGATCGCCGGGACGCCGGCCACGTCGGTCTCGGCCACGATTCGTCCGATGAATCGCGTACCGATGAAGGACTCGTTCTCGAAGTCCTCGCCGACCGCGAGCTCACCGCGCGCCCAGAGTTCGGCCATCCTCGCTGAGGTCCCGGTCCCGCACGGGGACCGATCGAACCAGCCCGGGTAGATGCACATGGCGTGACGCGAGTGGCGCGCCGTCGAGCCCGGCGCCAGGAACTCGACGTGGTGACAGTGGTCGACGCCCGCGGTCTCGGGGTGGTGTGGCGGTGCGGTCTCGTTGATGGCGTCCATGATCGCGAGGCCGACGGCGGTGATCTCGTGCTGGCGCGAACGGTCAAAGGTGAGCCCCACGTCCGCCAAGTTGACGATCGCGTAGAAGTTGCCGCCGTAGGCGAGGCTGTAGGGCACCGTTCCCACGCCGGGGACCTCGAGGACGGCGTCGAGGCGCACCACGAAAGACGGCACGTTCTCGATGGTCACCGAATCGGCGTGACCGTCTAACACGCTCACCCGGGCGATGACGAGCCCAGCCGGCGTGTCGAGGCGGATGGTCGTGATCGGCTCGACGGCCTCGACCATCCCGGTCTCGACGAGCACCGTGGCGAGCCCGATCGTGCCGTGGCCACACATCGGCAGACAGCCGGATACCTCGATGTAGACCACGCCCCATTCGGCGTCGGGTCGGGTCGAGGGTTGCAGGATCGCGCCGCTCATGGCGGCGTGGCCGCGTGGCTCGAACATCAGAAACTTGCGGATGTCGTCGAGGTGCTCGATGAAATAGAGCCGCTTGTCGTTCATGGTGTCCCCGGGGATCACCCCCACGCCCCCAGTGACGACCCGAGTGGGCATGCCCTCGGTGTGAGAATCGACCGCAGTGATGACCCGGCTCACTCGCATTGCCCCTACCCCTTCGCCCGAGTGGCCAGGTAGTCGAGGGCCTTGGCTGTCTCGGCGCGCACACGGGCCTCGTTCTCTTTGCTGAGCGGTCCGCGCGGCGGGCGCGTGGGACCGCCGAAGCTCTGGCCGGCGATGTCGATCGACAGCTTGATGGCCTGGACGAACTCGACGCGCGAGTCCCAGCGAAAGACGGTCACGAGGTGCTCGTAGAGCTCCTTCGCCTCGGCGAAGTGCCCCGCCATCGCCAGGTCGTAGATCTCGACCGCCTCTCGAGGAAAGGCGTTGGGGTAGCCCGCGAACCAGCCGACGGCGCCGGCGACGATCGACTCGTAGAGCAGATCATCGGCCCCAGCGATCACGTCGATGGCACAGACCTCCTTGATCTCCATGACCCGTCGCACGTCACCCGAGAATTCCTTGATCGCCTGGACCTCGGGGATCTCCGCCAGCCGCGCGACCATCGAGGGGACGAGGTCGACCTTGGTGTCAAAGGGGTTGTTGTAGGCCATGATCGGGATCCCCACCTCGGCGACGCGCGCGAAGTGTTCGATCACCTCGGACTCCGAGGCCCGGTAGATCGTGGGCGGCAGCAGCAGCACGCCGTCGGCGCCATCCTCTTGGGCGTAGCGTGCCCACTGCTGGGCCTGGTGCCAGCCGACCCCGTGCACGCCCGCGACCACGATGCCCCGGTCCCCGACCGTGTCCACCGCGACCTGGACCACCTTGCGGCGCTCCTCGTCGGTGAGCGACGAGTACTCACCGAGCGATCCGTTCGGCCCGACCCCGCGACAGCCGTTGCGGATCAACCAGTCGCAGTGCTCGGCGAATCGGTCGTAGTCGACCGCGAGCCCCGCCGGGGCACTCGGGTCCTCCTTGAACGCGAGTGCCGTCGCGACGATAACCCCTCGAAAGTTCACGTGCTCATCCATCATCCCTGGCCTTTCACCGGTATTCCTGCTTCGATTTCGTGGTCCCTCGCCAACTCACCGAGCCGTATCGGCATGGCGATCGGACGGCGATCGGTGCTCGCACCGCCGAGACGACCCTCGGGTGCGCGCGCGCTGAGCAGGGCCTCGACAGTGCGACCACAGACCCGGCCCTGACACGGTCCAAGACCCGCACGGCTCACGAGCTTGAGTGAGCGCAGCCCGGACGAGCGCGTCGCCGACCTCGCCGCGGCGAGGTCGGCGACGGATACGTCCTCGCAACGACACACGATCGTCTCATCGCTCAACCAGGTCGCCCAGTTCTCGCCGATGACGTGGGCGCGCGCGAGGCGCCGTGCGAAACGACGAAGGACTCGACGCCGAGCCACCTCGACGCGCAACGCCGGATCAACGATTCCGCCGCCGGCCGCCACGTGCCCGGCGATGGCGCCTTCCGCGAGAGCGAGGTCCACTCCCCCGATACCCGTTATCTCACCAGCGGCGAACACCGACGCCACACTGGTGCGCTGCTCGGCGTCGACCTCAACGAATCGCCGGTCGCTGAGCCGACAGCCCGCGGCGATCGCGAGCTCGAGGCGCGGCGTGAACCCGTGTCCGAGGCACACCGCGTCCGCCTCGAGTTGTCGTTCGCTCCCCTTGATCGGTCGCCACGACCCGTCAAGGGCGCTGACCGTGACTGACTCGACTCGGTCGCGGCCCTCGATCGCGGTGACCGCGTGGCCCGCCACGTACGCGATGCGGTGGCGCACGAGGACGGCGGCGTAGCCGACGAGCTCGCGGGCCTTGGCGGGCGTCGCCGCGAGCTCCCACGGGCGAGCGGCCCAGTGTCGAACGAGTCGCGTGGCGCGGCTCGCCTCGTAGACCCCGACGACGGATGCGCCGGTGGCGACGACCGACGCCGCCACCGCGAGGAGAAACGGACCCGCCCCGGCGACGACGACCCGTTCACCCACGGCGACGCGCTCGCCCTTGGCGAGCGCCTGGGCGCCACCCGCGGTGAAGACCCCGGGGAGGTCCCAACCCGGAACCGGCAGCGTGCGATCGAAGGCCCCGGTCGCGAGTACCAACGCGTCGGGCCGGTAGACCCGGGACTCCCGGTCGCTGCCATCGGCCTCGCCGACGAGCACGTGGACCGCGCCGCGGTCGATCGCCCAGACGTGGGCCGAGCTCACGACGGTACAGTTCGGATCGGCCGCGAGCGCTTCGCGCATCCGCTGGAACGTCGCCCAGCCGTGATGGAGCAGCGACTCGTGGTTCGACGGCCGCTCGGGTGGCAGGTGGCGCCAGTACTGACCGCCCACGTCGTCAGCGGCGTCGAGCACCACCACCCGCGCGCCGAAGGCGCTCGCGGACAACGCAGCGGCGAGTCCGGCCGGACCCGCCCCGATGATGACGACCTCGCTCATTCCCCCTCCGATTGCGAGGGGCCTTCGAACTCGACGACGTCGCCGTCGCGGGCTCGACGCTGACAGGCGCGCACGTCGCGCTGGCCGTTCACCACGACGAGACAGTCGAAACAGACCCCGATGCCACAGAAGGCCCCGCGAGGGCGCCCCCCCACCGGTGACGTTCGCCAGGTCAGCGTGTCCGCGGCGAGCATGATGCCGGCCACCGTCTGGCCGAGGACGCCGGCGCGGCGCTCACCGTTCACGAGGATCGTGATCGGGGTCGACGCCGCGGGCTCGATGGGGTCGGTCGCGGGTGGAACCGGTCGCGCGACCACCTAGGCCACCTCACGAAGCGACGGGCGACCGGGGGCGAAGGGATCGAGAGACATCGCGGTCGGTTCGCCGAGCATCGCCGCGGCCAACAGTTCAGCGGTGCCCGGGGCGAGTCCGATACCGGCACCCTCGTGACCCGTCGCGTACCAGAGACCGTCCAGGTCGGGATCGGCACCGATCACGGGGAGGTGATCACGCGAGAACGGACGAAACCCGCCGTAGGCGCGGATCACCGTCGCCTCAGCGAGGAAGGGCATCAACGCAATCGCCTTGCGTGCGATCTCGGCCAGCACCGCAACGTCGATGGTCCCGTCAAAGCCCACGTCTTGACGCGACGAGCCGATGAGCACCGTGCCCGAGGCCGTTGACTCGACGACCGTCGAGGTCGCGAGGTCGCGCTCGTCGGACTGGACGGCGCCGACGTAGCTCGTGTCATAGACCTTGTGCCAGATCCGCTGTGGCATGCGCGCCGTCACGAGCAGGAGTCCCTTGCGCGGCCCGACGGCGAGCGTGGCGCCGAGGGTTCGTGCGACCTCCCCCGACCACGGTCCCGCCGCGACCAGCACGGCGTCGGCCTCGAGGGGGCCGTTGGACGTGGTGACCCCGACGAGACGTCCGGCCCCGTCTCGCAGTGGCCCGGTGAGCGTCGTGTGGGCGAGCACACGCGCGCCGGCCGCGCGCGCCGAGGCGAGCAGCGCCTCGGTCGCGATGGCCGGCTGCACCTGGGCGTCCTCGGGGTAGTGGACGGCGCTCGTGATCGAGGCCGCGAGTTCGGGTTCGAGTGCGCGAGCCTCTTGCACGCTGAGCGGGCGCGCGTCGACCCCGGCCCGACGTTGGGCCTCGGCGAAGCGGCTGAGCGCCGCTGCCGCAGCCTCGCCGCTCGCGGCGACGACGCCACCCTTGGGCTGGTACTCGAACGAGGCGAAGGCGCCGTTCGTCTCCGCGGCGAGTTCGGTACGCAACGACGCCCACAGACCTAGTGAGTACCGTGCGAGGTCTAGTTCGGCCCCGGGGGCCTTGTCACTGACGAGCAGGTTCCCCTCGCCCGCGGCCGACGTCGCACCCGCCGGCGCACCGCGGTCGATCACCGTCACGGTGGCGCCCCGTCGAGCGAGCGAGCGGGCGCACGCGGCGCCGACGATGCCAGCGCCAATGATCAGGACCTTCACCCCCACCCGCTCCCCACTTATAACATGTTACATTCTATTGTACACGACGTGGCGGGTCCGTTGACCTACGTGGCGGCCTCGCTGGCTTCGGCCTCCATGATGCCCGCCCACCAGCCGAGGACGTGGCCGACGTGACGCACCATCAACTGTTCGGCGGCGGGACCGTCGCCGACCCCGAGCAGGTCGAGCAACTCGTGGTGCTCGTGGGCCGAGCGATGCAGCATCTCGGTGTTCTTCAGTCCAACCAGTCCCGTCATACGGGTCTGTCGGCGTAGCTCGGCGACGATGTCAACGAGACGACGATTACCGGTCAACTCCAGCAGCGCCAGGTGGAACGCCGTATCCGCGGCCAGGTACCCCCTGAAGTCGACCTGTTCGACGTTGGCGACGATCCGGTCCGCCAACGTCCGGTAGGCGTCGAGCGGTGCTCCCTTCAGGTGCTCAGCGACGACGCGCATCGCGGGCGCCTCGAGCCACTTGCGTATGGCCACGATCTCGCGCAGGTCCTGGGTGCTGACCGTTGTCACCCGGAATCCCTTGTTCTTGACCGACTCGACGAACCCTCGTTTTTCGAGGTCGAGCATCGCCTCGCGCACCGGGGTCGCCGAGACCGCGAACTGGGCCGCGAGCGCCGGTACCGTCACGAGGACACCTTGTTCGAGTTCACCGGAGATGATGGCCGCGGCGAGTGAACTCTCGACTTTCGTGCGCAGGTTCTCCTCGACACGGATCACGCCGATGGAGGATTTCTTGGTCGCCACGGTCACGACCTCTCCCACGCGCGCGTGGACGCGCACCACTGACGCACGTCGCTAGTCCTCGACATCGGTTGACTTTCCCAGGTAGGCGTCCGAGAGACGCGGGTCGTTTTCGAGACTCGACGACGGTCCCGACAGCACGACCGAGCCCTGTTGGAGCACGTAGGCGCGTGAGGCGATCTCGAGGGCCAGCGAGACGTTCTGCTCGACGAGCAGGACTGTCGTGCCCAGTTTCGAGACCTCCTCGAGCATGTCGTACACGATATCGACCTTCTGGGGATCGAGGCCGAGCGACGGCTCGTCGATCATCAGGATCTTGGGGTTAGACATCATCGCGCGACCGATCGCGAGCACCTGCTGCTCACCGCCCGAGAGCGTGCCGGCCAACCGCTGGAAGTGCTGGCGCAGCAACGGGAAGAGGTCGAGGACCTCGTTGAGGCGCTCGGCTCGTTCGGTGCGGCTGCGCTGGGTGCCGTAGGCACCGAGCTCGAGGTTCTCGGCGATGGTGAGCGTCGTGAAGATCCGTCGACCCTCGGGGACGTGCACGAGCCCCCGAGCGACCCGACGGTGGGCCGACTGCTTGGCGAGTACGTCACCGAAGTAGCTGATGGTGCCCTGACGCGGATGGATGATGCCCGAGATCGACTTCAACAAGGTGCTCTTGCCAGCCCCGTTGGCCCCGAGCAACGCCACGATCTCACCCTCGTCCACGTGCATGGTGACGTCCTCGACACCACGCACGGCGCCGTAGTAGACGCTCACCGCGTCGAGCTCGAGGGCCCTCATTTGCGTTTCCTACCCATGTAGGCGCGAATCACGTCGGGATTCGTTCGAACGTCCTGGGGTAGCCCCGAGGCGATGATGCGGCCGTTGTCGAGCACGGTGACGTCCGTCGCGATCTCCATCACCAGGTCCACGTCGTGCTCGATCATCACGACACACGTCCCCTGGTCGTGGATGCGTCGGATCACGCGCGACAGTTCCTCGCGTTCCACCGAGCTCACACCCGCCGCGGGCTCGTCGAGCAGCACCACGACGGGATTAGCGATCAATACGCGGGCGAGCTCCATGCGCTTACGCATCCCGTAGGGCAGGTCACCGGCGAGGTTGTTCCACTGGTCGGCGAGTCCGACGAACTCGAGGCTCGCCATGGCCTCCTCGTGCAAGAGGCGCTCGCGCCGCCTGAATCCTCGGCTGGCGACCGTGATCGACAACAGGTTCGAGGTGGCGCGTAAGTGTCCCCCGGCGAGGACGTTCTCCAGCACCGACATCTTCGGAAAGACCCGGATGTTCTGGAAGGTACGACGGATCCCGAGCGCGGCTACCTTGGCCGCGTCGAGGCCAGTGACCTCGTTGCCCTGGAACCGGACCGCGCCGCCCGTTGGCTTGTAGTAGCCGGTGAGACAGTTAAAGAAGGACGTCTTGCCGGCGCCGTTGGGCCCGATGATGGCGTGTAGCGCCCCCTCATCGACCTCGATCGACAGGTCGCTCAACGCGTTGACGCCGCCGAACTGCAGCGACAGGTGATCGGTCTGCAGGACGGCGGTCACGGCTCCTCCGTTGGCAGTGACACGAGTGGCCCACCCGTGCCCGAGCGGGGGGACGCCACCGCGTGTCCCAGTCGAGCGCGGATCCGGGTGCCCAGAGCCTGGAAGGCCCGCTCCGGGAAGAGGCCGCGCGGCCGCACGACCATCAAGATCACGAGCAGCACGCCGAATACCAGCAGACGGGCCTGGGCGAAGGAGCGGAAGACCTCGGGGAAGATCTCGACGACGGCTGCGCCGAACATGACGCCCCAGATGCTGCCGAGCCCGCCGATCGCCACGGCCATGACGATGAGTAACGACTCGCTGAACCCGAAACTCGCCGGCGAGATCGCCGTCAGCGCCGGTGCGTAGAGCGACCCGGTGATCGACCCGAGCACCGCGCCGAACATGTACGCGTAGAGCTTGTAGTGGTTCGTGTTGATGCCCATCGCCTTGGCGGCGTCTTCGTCCTCGCGGATGCACAGCCACGCTCGGCCCAGTCGTGAACCGCGCAGTCGAGTCGAGAACAGGGCGAAGATAATAACCAGCACTAAAAACACGTAGTAGTAGCCCGTGTTGCTGGCCACGACGACGCTGCCGATGGTGAGCGCCGGGATCGCGTAGATGCCCGTCGGACCGCCGGTCTGGTTGAGGTTGATCGCGATCGTCTGGATGATCTCACCGAAGCCCAGCGTCACGACCGCGAGGTAGTCACTGCGCAGGCGCAGCGTCGGGAAGCCGATGATGAGCGCACAGATCACCGCGATCAGCACGCCGGGGCCGATCGACGCCAGTATCGACCAGTGTTCCTTGGTTGAGAGGATGCCGGTGGTGTACGCGCCGATGGCGAAGAACGCCGCGAAACCGAGGTCGAGCATGCCGGCGTAGCCGACGACGATGTTGAGCCCGAGCGCGAGGCACATCAGCATCTCGGCCTGGAACGCGACGCCCAGGTAGTACTGGTTCTGGGTCATCTGGGGCACGAGTGCCGCCGCCACGACGAGCGCGATCACCAGTCCGGCGCGCGTGACCCGGAACCCGTCAACCCTCGTGCGACCCGACCGGACCGCGGTCTCAGTGGCCATCGTGGGTCACATCCTCCTCGCGACCCGCTCACCGAGCAAGCCGGTGGGCCGGAACCACAGCATGAGGACCAGCGCGCCGAAGGCGACCACGATGGCCCACTCGGCGCCGAAGATGCCCGTGCCGATCGACTGGACGATACCGAGGATGAGTCCACCCAGTACTGCGCCACCGATGTTGCCGATGCCACCGAGCACGGCCGCCGTGAAGGCCTCGAGGCCCACGGTGAAACCCATCAGGTAGTTGATCTGCCCGTAGTACACGCCCGTCATCACCGCCGCCGCGCCGGCGAGGGCGCCGCCGATGAAGAAGACGATCGCGATCACTAGGTCGACGTTGATGCCCATCAGTACCGCGGCGATCCGGTCCTCGGACACCGCGCGCATCGCCTTGCCGAGCAGGGTGCGGCCCACGAGGAAGTAGACGCCGAGGGCGAGTAGACCCGAGACGAGCACGATGATCAACTGGGCCCAGGTGTAGTGGTTCGACCCGAGGTTGAACCCACTCGGCGGCGTGGTCACGGGGAAGACGAGGTAGGTCGCGCCCCACTGGGGGGTGACCAGGACGCCGTTCTCGAGCACCTGGGAGAGGCCGATGGCGGCGATCATGAGGCTGAGGATGGCGGCGCGGCGCATGGGACGGTACACCAACTGGTTCGCGAGCATCGCGAGCCCGCCGGTGATCACCATCACGACGACCCCCACCCAGAGCACGGTCAACCACTGGCCGTGACTATTGCCGACGGCCACCGCGCCGAGGATGGTGTAGCTCACGAAGGCGGCGACCATGTAGAAGTCGCCGTGGGCGAAGTTGATCAGGCGAAGGATGCCGTAGACCATGCTGTAGCCGAGCGCCACCAGGCCGAAGAACGCGCCGAGGAAGATCCCGTTGCCTATTTCATTGAGTAGCAGAGACACTGGATCCCCTTGGTCACGGTTGAGACGATGCTGTCGTTGAACCATCGGCACCGGGCCCGTCACCCCGGGTCAGACGACCCTCGGGGCGACGGGCCCGGTGCCGATCACATCCTTAAAGCTTTGGCTGTGGCTTAGCCAGGGTGTACTGGCCGTTGACGACCTCCAACAAGTCCATCACCGCGCCGAGGCGGTTGCCAGTCTTGTCGAAGGACACCTTGCCGGTCAGACCGTTGAAGTGCAGCGTGCGAAGCCCGGCGATGACGCGTGCCGGCTTGATCGAGTGCACGTGCCTGGCCGCGAGGACGAGCGCCGTGATGGCGTCGTACCCGAAGGTCGAGTACGGACCGGGCGCCGACTTGAACTGCTTGTGGTAGGCGGCGTTGAACAAGTGGTCCGCGCGCGAGTTGAGCACGTTGCCCACGCCCGAAGCCAGCGCGGCGATCGTCGCGTAGGTCCCGTTCGCGGCCTGCCCCGCACCTGAGATGTACGTCGCGTCAACCGACCCGTCAGCCACGACGAACTTCGCCGTGCCGTTGGGTCCGATCACGTTCGCGGCGTTCAGCTGGGTCGCGAACTGCGCGGCCTGGGAGAAGTAGCCCGACCAATAGATCCCGGTCGCACCCGAACTCTTGATCTGTGAGATCACCGCCGAGAAGTCGTTGCTGGTCGCGGGAATCGACTGGACGCCTCCGGCGACGACCGTGCCGCCGTCCTTCGTGATGTCCTGTGCCGCTGCGTTGGCGATGGCAACACCGAAGGACGACTGGTCATCGATGATGAACACCTTCTTGATGCCCTGCTGCTTGAAGAACGCCGCGGCCTCGGCACCGTCACCGGAACCCGACGGGTCGATCAGGAAGACGTTCTTGTAGCCGCCCGTGGTCAACTCGGGGCTGTTCGCCGCGGGCATCACGTACGGGATCCCCGCTCGCGCGATGATGGGCTCGACGGGTAGCGTCGCGCCCGAGCAGTAGCCCCCGACGATCGCCTGGACGTTCTCGGAAACGAGTTTGTTCGCGGCGTTCACCGCGGTCCCGGCGTCACAGGCGTCGTCCTGCTCCAGCAACTTGATGGGGTGTCCGAGGACACCACCGTGCTTGTTCACCTGTTGGGCCGCCATCAACTCGGCGTTGAAGATCTGCGTCCCCGCTTGGGCCTCCGCACCGGTCATGGGCATTGGTACACCGACCAGATACGGCGACAGCTTCTTGGCCGCCGATGCCGGACCGCTCGCGGCTCCCGCCACGACGGTGAGCATGGTGGCAACGAGCAGACCTGAGGTCAGGACCCGCGCCTTGAAATTAGTTTTGATCACACTTTCCCCCCTGATTGACAGACTTCGTTTGATGAAGCACTTCGGTGAACAAACCCGACGTCGCGAGTAACATACCACAGCGACTTTCGACCGCCACGTCGCCTTGGAATATTTCACATATCACATGTTGGAGACCAGTCAACCGACTTCTGCTCACTGTTCAACCTGTTGACGTGGACTTTTCAATTGGTGTCGCGCCGACGCCGCACCGACCACGCGCTCGATACATCAAGTCACCGACACGACGTGACGCCAGGGCGGCAGGCTGGGGACATGCACACCGACGAGCACGGCCGACACGAGCCGCCAGCAACCGGCGAGGAGACAGCGATGCTCCTCGCTTTCCTCGACTACCACCGCCAGACCTTCATGTGGAAGTGTCGCGGCCTCGACGCGCGTGCGCTCGACACGCGCACCGCGGCCTCGACGATGACCCTCGGCGGGATGATGAAACACCTCGCCCTCGTCGAGGACGCCTGGTTCTCGCGTTCGTTGTTCGGTCACGACCGCGCCGCCCCGTGGGACGCCGTCGACTGGCGCGCTGATCCCGATTGGGAGTGGCGCACCGCCGCCGAGGACAGCCCTGACGACTTGGTCGTCCTGTGGGAGACCGCCGTCGCGCGTTCGAGGCAACTCGTTAACGAGGCGATTGCCGACGGCGGGCTCGACCGGCTCGCGCTTCGCCCGTGGCCCGACGGTCGCACACCGAGCCTGCGATGGATCCTGTTGCACATGCTCGAGGAGTACGCCCGACACAACGGCCACGCCGACCTCTTGCGCGAAGCGATCGACGGCGAGACCGGCGAATAGCCGACGCGGTCTACGAACACGCGACCCCCACGGCGCAATGCGCGGGGACGACTCACCGCGCACAGTGACCGATGGTCGGTCGACGCCGTCGCTCAGCCGGCGGGCTTGGTCCCGGCGAGCGCCTTCTGGGCGAGTTGGAGTTGGCGGTACATGGCGTCGACGTCGTTCTGGTACCGTCCGAGATCCCCCGCGCCGAGTGCCGTCTGGGCGGCGGCGTAGTCGGCCGATGCCTGTTGCATGTAGTACGCGGCGCTCTGGCCGGACTTGCTCGTACTCGACCCGGAACCACCGGTCGAAGGTGTCGTGATCGGCGCGGCACCGGCGACCACGTGCCCGAGCACGGCGGCGAGCGCCTCGTTCAACGTCGGCTTGATGCTGACCTGCTGGTTGAAGACCGCGATGACGTACTTCAACTGGGGCATCGAGTTGGAGGTACTCGAGACGTAGAGGGGCCGGATGTAGAGCACGCTCTGGTCGAGGGGAACCATCAGGTTGTTGCCGAGCAGGACCTGGGAGCCGTGCTGGTCGAGCAGCGTGATCGTCGAGCTGACCGTCGAGTTCTGCTGGATCTCGGAGTCGGCCTGGACCGGACCAGTCACGAGCGAGCCGCGCGGCGTCTCATAGACGTAGAGATGGCCGTAGTTGGACGGATTGCTCGTGGCCATCATGAAGGCACTCAGCCCGAGCACGGTCGAAGAGTTGCCCGCCGGCACGAAGGCGACGGACTCGAGCAGCTGCTGGTGGCCGGTGCCCGGGAGTGAGCCCACCTGGAAGATCGGACTCATCGGCGAGAGTGAGGACGCCACGATGTTGCCCGCGGCGTCGGTCACCTGGGTCTGGGCGAGTGACTGACTCGGCGTGCCCTCACCCGTCGTCGGCGACACCGTCCAGCCGTCCGAGGCGGTGTAGAACGCATTGGCGTTGGTGATGTGGTAACTGCCGAGCACGGCCGCCTGCACCGAGAAGATGTCCGAGGGGTAGCGCAGGTGGCTTCTGATCTCGGGGGGCATCGAGGACATCGGCTGGAACATCGTCGGGAAAGCGGCTCGATAGGCCTGGAGGATCGGGTCGGCGGGGTCGGCCGCGTAGAAGGTCATCTTGCCCGTGTAGGCGTTGATGACCACCTTGACCGAGTTGCGAACGTAGTTAAAGCTCGCGGGTAGTCCACCCACGTTCACGTTCAGGCTCGAGGCGTTCTGGCTGTAGGGGTACTGGTCGGTCGTCGTGTAGCCGTCGAGCACGTACTGCACGGAGCCGTCGGCGATCACCGCGTAGGGGTGTGAGTCAAAGGAGAGGAAGGGCGCCGCTTTCTGGGCCATCGCGAGCACGTCGCGCACGAAGAGCACGCGACTCTTGGGGGTGATCTGGTTCGAGATCAGCAAGTTGAAGTCATTCAGCCGAAGCGCGAAGGCGGCCCGGCTGAGAAAGCCGCCCACCGCTACCCCACCGGTGCTCGCGTAGTGGGTCTCGACGGGCTGGCCGGCGTTCTTACCCTGGAGCACCTGGTAGTCGACCTCGGGCTGCTTGGTGTTGGCGACGACCCAGCCCGGGTCGTTGATGCCGAAGTAGATATCGGGCTTGGTCAGTACCGGCATGCCACCCGTCGAGGTCGGTGGCACGTTGGACACAGCCAGGTTCGGGTTTCCCGTCGCGTAGTCGACCGAGTTGGCGATCACCACGGCCGCCCCGATGCCGTGCGTGTACTGCAGGTGCAGGTTGACCCAGCTGGGCGACGGCAGGTTCGAGGGGTTGAGCTGACGCGCCCCGATCAGCACCGGCGTGAGCTTGCCGTTGATGAAGTACCGGTCGACGGCGAGCGTCGTGAAGGTGTAATACGAGCGGATCGACTGACGCTTGCGCACCGTGGCGAGCGCGATGTTGTTCGCCGGGTCCCAGAGACGGATGTTCTCGAGGGTCGGCGTGGCCGCGGCCACCTGGGCGCCGCTGATGGTGGTCGAACCGGCGAAGGAGTCGTAGGTGACGTGGTCCAACCCGTAGGCCGCCCGCGTGGCCACGATGTTTCGTTGGATGTAGGGTCCCTCGAGCGACCCCTGGGCCGGGGCGACCTTCACCGCCTGCAGGATCGTCGGGTACAGCACACCGATGACCAGCGCGACGAACATCCAGAGGCCCACCGCCACGACGGGCAGCGACCAGCCCCGCGAGCGGACGTTGGCGAGCAAGATGGCCGTTGCCGCGAGTGACAAGTAGAAGAGGATGGTCAGCGCGGGCATGCGCGCGTGCACGTCGGTGTAGCCCGCGCCCGCGACGTAGCCGTTGGTCGAGTTGACGAGCTCCCACTTGGCGAACACGTACCCGACGGCCTTCAAGAGCGCGATCGCGGCACCGATGACCGAGAGGTGCGCCTTTACCCGGGGGTCCACGCGCGGCGAGACCCGCACGGCGCGGATGCCGCCGTTGAGGTAGTGGAAGCCCGCGGTCACGATCAACACCACGACGAGGGCCACTAACAACCAGGTGACGATGAACTCGAGGAACGGCAGGGTGAAGACGTAGAAGCTGATGTCCTTATGGAAGAGCGGGTCGACGACGTGGAAGGGCTGGCGGTGCACGAAGAGCAGGTACTTCTGCCACTCGCCGGTCGCGTTCAATCCCGCGATGATGCCCATGACCGCCGCCACCAGGGCGTAGATGCGAGCCGCGCGTGGACGCACCGCGTTTTGGAACCGACGGACGATCTCGTCCTCGGGCTCGAACGTGAGGTCGCGGGCCCCGAACCGATCCGCGAGCAGCAAGTTACCCCAGAGCAGGCCGAAGAAGATGACCCCGAAGACGACCGCGAGGCCGACCTTGAGTGCGAACAGCGTCGTGAACACGCTGCCCAGTCCCACCGAGGAGAACCACATCTGATCGGTCCACAGCACCGCGACGCTGCGCAGCGAAATGAAGCCGATGAACACGATCGCTACGAGTAGGCCGATCCAGAAGCGACGTGAGAAGCGTCCGAGACGACGGGGACGTGGCGAGACGTCGGTGGGGCTACGCACGCTGCGAGCCTAGGCCGATTTCAAACCGGCACCACCGCACAGGCACAGCCTGCGTGCAGCGGTGGGTGCGCGGACCCGCTCGGGAACCGCTGGCCGGCTATACGCTCGCCGGCGGCGGCGTCGAGCGCGCACGCGTCACAGGGCAGGTCGTGGGGTGACGGCAGGAACCGCACGGGTCGACCAGTCGATGCGGCCAGCACGCCGATGTGGAAGGCCCGACGAGCGGCGTCGGTGCACAGGCGCTCCACGCGCGCACCCCGCCATTCCTTGTACGCCATGTTCACCCGGTCCTGACCGTCGCCGTTCCCGTCGGCGAGGATGCGCTTGCGCAGCGCCAGCACGATCGTGACCGCGAGGTCCGCCGAGACGTCCTGGAGCTCCTGGCGGTCCACCGGACCACCGTTCGCACCGCTCTCGTCGAAGGCGAACTGGGCGCCGGCGGCGGCGGCGTCGGCCAACGCGTCAAAGGCGGCCTCGGCGTAGCGGGCCCGCTGGGCGTGCTCGTCCTCGAGCTCGGTCGTGATCGCACCCTTCACGCTGCGCAACCGGTCGAGCATCACGTTCTGATCGTCCTGGAGGACGCGCTTGACCTTGCGGGTCAGCACCGCGAGGGACTCCTCGATCGCACCGTCGCGGCGCTTGAAGAGCTCGTCGGTCGGCGTCGCGGGCTTGGCGGGCGCGGCGCGGCGCGGCGGCGGCGGCGCGGTCGCGCCCCGCTCTTCCAGGGTGGCCTTGCGCAGTCGCGCGAAGATCTCGTTGACGACGTCGGTGCCCGTCGGGTCCTCGGCCTCAACGGTCCCGTCGGGAACCGCGGGCGCTGGACGGTTCCGTGTCTTTTGGCCGTCGCCTGGCGCCGGGGCCAATGGCGGGGCCGGAGGTGGAGTGGGGGCCGGTGGTGGAGCGGGACTCGGGACCTCGACGAGGGTGACCTCCGCGTCGGGCACCTCGCGAAGCGGGGTGCCCGCGAGCAGTTCTTCCTCGGTGGGCTCGGGCGGCGCCGGACGCAGTCGCAGCGCATCGAGCGCCGCCGCGCGGGCGGCCTCGTCGCTGCTGTTGAGGCCGTTCAACATGACCTCGAGCTGGTCGCGAACGGCACTCACGTGACCGGTCAGCGTGTCGCGGGCCACGCGCAGCTGCTCGATCTGAATGTGCAGGGCCTTGCGCTTGACCGCCAAGTCGTTGAGCACCGTCTTGCGCGCGGCGTTCGCCTGCTCGACGATGGCCCGTCCCTGTTCGCGGGCGCGGTCGAGCACGACACCGGCGTTCAGCTTCGCCGACTCGATAAGTCGCTCGGCGCCGAGACGGGCGTCGTGGTCGATGGTGGTCGCGGTCGACTCGGCCTCGCTGATGATCGACGTCGCGCGCTCCTGGGCCTCGATCAGGTGGGCCGCACCCCGTTGCTGGGCGTCGGCGAAGATCTGCGCGCTGCGCTCCTGGGCCTCGGCCGTCACCCGGCCGGCCTCCTCGTGCGCGGAGCGCAGAATCGCCGCACTCTGGGTCCCGAGCGCGCTCGCGAGGGTCGCCTCGTCGATCGTCGGGTTGGCCGCTCGGCGCAGGGCCTCGGCAAGTTGGTCTTGGAGCTCGCGGATCTTGTGCTCCAGGTGACCCATCTCGCGGGCCACCGCCTCGAGGTGGAGCCGTACCTCTTGCGGGTCTAGACCGCCCTTGCGGATCGTCGAAAAGTTCGACCGGACGATCTCCGTCGACGATTGACGCGTGGTGGAGAGGATTCGGCGTTCATCCATTCCTCAAAGACTACGACGTGGCGCGACAAATTACGG
>JAJYSP010000028.1 GCA_021793515.1 Actinomycetes bacterium
CGTCGCGCCAATGACATCTTGCAGGCGGCGGCAAGTTTCTTCGGGGCGGAGCTCGACCGTCGACCGAAAAAGTAGTTGCGTTCATCGACGCCCACCGGGACAACGAGACCGGTGGGCGCAGGTGGGGGGTCGAGCCGATCTGTGAGCAGTTGCAGGTCGCCCCCAGCACCTACTACGACCAGAAGTCCCGCCCGCCCTCCAAACGAGCGGTCCGCGACGACGAGGTCGGTCCGGCCCTCGAGGCCCTCTGGCGAAAGAACTACTCCGTCTACGGACGGCGCAAGCTCACCAAGGCCGCGAGGCGTTGTGGACTCGACTGTGGTCGAGACCAGGTGGCGCGACTGATGAAACTACAGGGCATCCGCGGGGCATCTCGCGCGAAGAAGCGCTTCACCACCCACGCCGACGCCACCCACCTGCGCGCGCCCGACCTCGTGAAACGAGCGTTCGTGGCGAGTCGACCGGACCAGCTCTGGGTCGCGGACTTCACGTATTGCTCCACGTGGAGTGGCATCGTCTACGTGGCCTTCATCATCGACGTGTTCAGCCGCCGACTCGTCGGCTGGAAGGCGTCACGCTCGATGACGGCGTCACTCGTCGTCGACGCGCTCAACATGGCGGCCTGGACGAGGCACACCAACCTCAACGGCCTCGTCTGTCACACCGACGCGGGAAGTCAATACACGTCCGTCGCCTACACCGACCGCATCGACGAACTCGGCGTCTGCGCGTCGATCGGCACCGTCGGTGATTCCTATGACAACGCCCTCGCTGAATCGGTGATGGGTCTGTTCAAGACCGAACTGCACCGCAACCCGGCCGTGCTCGCCGACAACGGTGGACACTGGAAGGGACTCGACGATCTCGAGATCGCCACCTGCGCGTGGGTCTCGTGGTTCAACGAAGAACGCCTCCACGGCGAACTCGATGACCGCACACCGGTCGAAGTCGAGGCGGAGTATTCTCGCTCAGATCAGACCAAGGTGGCCTGAGACATCCAAGCTCGGAAGTCTCCAGGAAACCCAGGCCGGTTCAATCGGTGCGGCGCTGCGAGAAGCGGCGAAGGGACGGCGCCTCGACGCCGGTGTGGTCGAGCGAATCTGCTTCGCCCTCGTCGCCCAGCGCTGTCTCGAGCCGGCGTCGAAGTTGGCCGCGGTGCGCTGGGCGCGTGAGCGCGTCGCTCTCGGTGACTGTCCGGACTTCGACGATGACGCCGCTTACGCGGCGATGGACTTCTTGCTCGCGGCCCTGCCCGACGTCGCCGAGCGGATCTTCTCTACTACTTCCAACCTGCTCAACCTCTCCTGTGACGTCATCTTCGTCGACACCAGCTCGACCTACTTCGAGCGTGACGTCGCCGACGGTGAGGCCGACCTCGATCTCGCCAAGAGCGCGCAGGAGAACGCCGACGTGGCGGAGTCAGAACGCTCCGGGCCCGAAGAACAGGCCACGCGCCGATTCAACAAGCACTCCAAGGATCACCGACCCGACCGGCCCCAAATTGTGCTCGGCATGGCGGTGACCGCCGAGGGGGTGCCGGTGCGTTGTTGGACGTTCCCGGGCAATACCTCAGACCAGGTCATCATCCGCACCATCAAGGACGACCTGGCGGGCTGGATGCTGAATCGGGTGGTGTGGGTGGCGGACCGGGGCTTTAACTCGGTGGCGAACCGCGCCTACCTTCAGCGTGGTGGTGGCCACTACGTGGTCGCCGAGAAACTGCGCCACGCCAGTGGTGAGGCGAAAGAAGCACTTAGCCGTCCCGGTCGCTACGCCAGCGTCGCGGGCAACCTCTCGGTGAAAGAGGTCCGCGTCGGTGAGGGCGCGAGGGCGCAGCGCTTCGTGGTCTGTCACAACCCCGAAGGTGCGCAGCGTGACCAACAAGTGCGCGCCAACCTGGTGGCCTACTTGGAGACCCAGATCGAAGGGTCTGACGAGTGGACCAAGTCCAAGCGCGACGAACTGGCCGGTCGCCTGCGCACGACGCCGGCCCTCTGGCGACTGGTGCGACGCCTCGGTGACGGAAGGTTCCGCATCGATAAGGCGGCCATCGCCAACGAGGCCAAACTCGACGGCAAGTGGTTGCTGCGCACCAGTGACGACACCCTCACCCCCACCGACCTCGCCCTCGCCTACAAGCAACTCTTGGAAGTTGAACGCGGTTGGCGTGACCTGAAGGGATCACTCGGACTGCGACCGGTCTTTCATCACCGCGAGGACCGCATTCGCGCCCACGTGCAGCTCTGCTGGTTGGGACTTCTCCTCGTGCGGGTCATCGAGAACCAGACCGGTGACACCTGGCGCAACGTCCGTCACGAACTCGACCGCATGCACCTGGTGACCATGGAGACGAGCGAGGGACGCGTGGCCCAACGCTCGAACACCACGCCTGGTCAAGCCGAGATCTTCAAGTCCCTCGACATCGCCGAGCCCGGCCGCTTCCTCGATTTCGAGGTTCCGAGACCGCTCACGTAGTTCCTGGTCGGCAGTTCATGTAGTAACACGACCGATTCGCGCCTCCACGCCCGTTGTTCCTCGTCAGCGCAACTAACTAGCCCAGTCGTGTGTCCATCATCTCCGGAAGTCCGGTCTGCGATGGACGCTCGAAATCAATGGACTGTCGAGTTGCAACGGCGCCCGTGTTTGGACCGCGATCCGAGAGTTAGAGTTCCATATCTTGGTTGCCACGATCCTTCTTGCGTGAGCGTTCGAGGACTTGGCGAAGTATCGGGAGCACGGCGCGATCCTTTTCGCGGCCGGCTGCTTCTTTGGAACGAATGACGTCGGCGAGTGCGGCAACGAAGATTGTCACGGTGTCGGTAATCTGCTCCTGGGTAGCTGATCTTCGCAGGTCGTCGTAGCCTCGTGTGCCATCTGGAAGTAGCGCGATGTCCAGGTAGCCGTGTTTGGTCACGAAAGTCCAGGTCGTCCCCTGCCCGAATGTTCGCTCATCGAGTGGTATCGCTAAAGGTTCCTCCATGTCTGGAATCCGAAGCTTGGCGTCAAGTTCTCTGAGCGCGGCTGCGAGCCTTATGAAGTTCTCGCGCGTACGTGCGGGCGTGACGTCGACGTCACGAGTGACGTAGGGAGAACCACGCAGTTCGGCGGCGAGTCCACCGATGACGACGTAAAGAACTTGGTGACGCTCGAGGACCTCAAGGATTTCGTCGGGGCGATAAGGAACCAAGTCAGCCATGGTGTCTCGCCGTCCTTTGTTCACGCTGTTCGTGGAACCGAACCCGGGTCATGAGATCGGTGAATCGTTCGGCGGGTGTCATTCGAAGATGTTGGTCAATGATCGTCACATTGGAGTCGTCAAATTTGGACATGAAGAACGTGAGATCAAAACCACAAGCGCGGACAACCCCCCGGAGTGTCTCAAGACTTGGTGAGGCGTCGTCGCGTTCCCAGCGGGCAATCACGGATTGAGCCTTGCCAAGGCGCGCACCTAGTTCGGTTTGAGTCAGTCCGGCTCGTAAGCGAGCTTCTTTGATTAAGTCTCCACTTACCATGTGACTACTATAGTACAAATCTGTACTATTAGGTTTCTGCGGACGCCTGATTGTCATTTGACACCCAACGGTCGTCGTTCGAGCACGTTCGGACCACAAATTCTCGCCCACCGAAACGAATTCTTCGATCAGTGCGGTCGTCGAGGGCGCTCCAAAGAACGTGTGCTACCGGTTCCTATTGTGCGACTCAAGTTCTACCGAAAAGCTGGCGGACCGGGAATATTTCTCGGACTCACTGCGTCGCTCGGGTCACGTGACTCGAATTCGTCGCCGCCATTGTCGAAGCCCAACTCGCTATTGCATCACGAGTGAATAGGTGTGAGAATCGCGTCACCTTTCTATTCGAGACGGAGTCGTTCGGCGATTTCTACGATGTCCAGTTGGGGACTTGCGATGTCGTAGACAAGCTGGAATGCCTCGTGGTTTGTGAGTTGAGCAGACAGGTCGTTCAGATCGAAGAACACGGCTGTGCTGAGCCGCGCGAGTCGCTTGTTGCCATCCACGAGGGCGTGGTTCTTAGTCATCAACTGTAAGGTGCGGCAGCTTTCAGATTCAAAGTTGCGTAAGCGTCCTTACCAAAGGCGCTGGACCGCGGTCTGTTTACTGCTCGGTCCAACAGTCCGAGATCACGAACTGGACTGACTCCCAGCGTTCCGGAGTCTCGGTTGTGGGACCTAGGACCCGGGGTCGATTGTTCTCACCACCCTTCGATGGACTTGAATCCCGTGCCGCGTTTACCGAACCCGGGCGAACTTGGTCTTCATTGCGCAAGTGGTCTGCCTTTCGGTTGTCGCGTGCCCCACCGTCAGGAAGAAACCTGGCGCGCGCACCACGCGTAGAGCGCGTCGTAGACGAACGAGCCGCGCTCGAGGAGGACGTGGTCATCCAACTCGGTGTCAAGCCCGCCCACGCCAATCGCTTCCAGACCGCGCCCGGCCGGGTCGCTGTCGATATCACAGGCGATATCCGCCGCGTGCACAATTTTCGCGAGGCGGACTAACGCGGCGTCGCTGTCGAGGTGGTACTCGTCGATGAGGACCTCAAAGGAGCACTTGTTGCCCCGGTGCGTGTACGTGGCGCCTGGCGCATCAAAGCTGACGGCACCCTCTCGCTCAGCGGTTTCGATGACTTGTTCTCGGGGCACGTAGAGAATCTCGGCTTCGGGGTCGACAAATTTCTTGATCAGCCACGGGCAGGCGATTCGGTCGGTCTTTGGGCGTTCCCGTGTAACCCATTTCATATTGATTCCTCTCTTGCGCTTCGACAAACTCGGGACATGTTGGGGCGCGGTAAATGTGACACCCAGGGCCGAACCTGAATCAGTGACCACGATCGTCCAAGAGCGCACGTCAACTTCGCCGAAGAGCACCGTAACCCAGGCCTACATCTACGCGCTCGACCCGACACCCGACCAGGCGAAAATGCCGCGCAGCCACATCGGTGGCTCGCGCTTCGGTCTGCTCTACCTCTGGGCGGAGCAACGCGATGAGATGGTGCCGTGGTGGAGCGAGATCGACTCCTCGACATACAACGACGCCACGAAGCGTCTGGGTGATTCGGTGCAGGTGCTCCGGAGACTCCCGAATATCTGGCTCGGTTCAGTTAGCGTCAATGGGATGACGTGGATCGCTCCTGAGCCGCCCGACGACAAACCCGCCCCTGACACTGGTGACATTCGCCCCATTCTCCAGGGGTATCTCGACCACCAACGTCTTACGTTGCTTCGAATTTGTGCCGGATTGAATGCCGAACAGTTAGTGCTGCCCCCTGTACCACCGTCGACGCTCTCGCTGTTGGGCCTGGTCCGGCATATGACAAAGGTCGAACGAACTTGGTTGCGAATCCGCGCCGCCGGCGAGGACATCGCTGCCCTATTTACGATTACCGACGAAGACTTTGACGATCTCGACTCAGCAAGCGCTCCCCAGGCGATCGCCGACCTTGCCGCTGAATGGGCGCGTTGCGACACGGCAGTGAAGAATCTGCCGCTTGATCACTGCGTCGACGTACGTGGGCAGGCGGTGTCGCTCGCTTCAATCTACGTCCACCTCATTGAGGAATGGGCCCGTCACAACGGCCACGCTGACATCATCCGTCAAGCTCTGGATGGCGTTACCGGTCGCTGACTATCGAGCCTTCTGCAGGACTCGTGAGTTTTCCCAGTCATCCTCGCTGTGGCGCCAATCACGACGGTCGTTCAGTTGTCCAGCCGTTATGGCGTTGAATGTGAGGTACCGGTTTGCGTGGTTTGGCCAAGGGCCGCCCGTTGACACGTCCGAAACTGCTCGCCTGGTGAGTTGGCGTCTCGTGTAGCTCCTGACCAACGTCGTCAATTGGCGATGTTGGCACCGCCGTTCATGAGGTGTCATGGACGCGGCGGTGGCGGTGGGCTTCCCCTATCAAGGATCGACGGGCGAATGAGAAGCCGCCAGACGAGGGTTTCGTGAATGCAAATTCGGCCGGTAGTCTCAATTGAATCGACAGTTGATGGGAGGTCGCCATGGCCCGCGTGTGCACGTACTTGAACTTCCAAGGCAACGCCGAGGAAGCCTTCACGCATTACCGCGATCTCTTCGGCACGAAGTTCGTCGGCCCGTTCGTTCGCTTCGCCGACATGCCGATTCCCGGGAGCCCTGAACTCTCACCTGAGGATGCGAACCGCATCATGCATATGGAACTGGAGATCACCGCCGGGCACGTTCTCATGGCCACGGACATGCTTCGCTCAATGGGCATGGAGTGCCGGGTCGGCAACAACACCACGATCATGATCGAAGTCGACACGAAAGAAGAGGTTGACCGCCTCTATGCCGGACTCGCCGCGGGGATCGAAGAGAACGCGCCAGCCGATCAGCCCTGGGGTTCGTACTGGTCGACGTGTCTCGATCGTTTCGGCATTCGTTGGATGATCGCCACTCCAATGGCAGCGTAAGAACTCGCTCGTGCGACCGGCCACCCTCTACTCGGACTCTTCGAGGGTGCCGTGAAATTCTTGCTCACGTCCAGTGGTATCTCGAACCCGAGCATCCACGAAGCGCTCGTTGGCCTATTGGGCAAACCGATAGCCGAATCGAGCGCCCTCTTCGTGCCCACCGGGATGCATCCTTTCCCCGACGGCGGCAGGGTGATCGAAGCGATCAGAGGGACAACGTCGAGTCCACTCTGCGACCTGGGTTGGAAATCGTTGGCCCTGCTTGAGCTCACCGCACTGCCGAGTGTCAAGCGCGAGAACTGGGTCCCGACCCTCGAAGAGGCCGACGCGCTGCTCGTTTGGGGCGGAAACGTTATGTACCTGCGTTACTGGATGCGACAATCCGGCCTGGCTGAGTTGTTACCGACGCTACCCAACTTGGTCTACGTCGGGGTCAGCGCGGGGAGTATCGTCACCACCCCCTTCAACTGCGATGTCGAGTCGAATCGCCAGTTCGCGCCCGACGGTAGCGAGATGACGCAGGGGAGCGAAACGGCGCTTGGCCTTGTTGATTTCACGATGTGGGTCCACGTCGACAACCCGAATCCCATCTTCGAAGATCACACCATGGCCAATGTCGCGGCGTGGGCGAGGGGGGTTCCCGTGCCGACGTACGCGATCGACGACCAGACCGCCATCGCGGTGGACGGCACCACAGTCGATGTCGTCTCCGAGGGGAATTGGCAACTGTTCTCCCCCAAGGCTTGAGCACAGCCTCTCAACGACTCACCTTTTTCAGGGGGCATTAACGATCAGTCGGAGCCGCTTGGCGAGTTCGAAGGCTGTGGTCGTGCGCACCACGGGGGAGCCGTGACGTGTTGGCCACGCCATTCGCTCTCGAGCAGGGCGAAGTCGATCTCGTCGCTCCACGCGCCCTTGAACCACTCGTTCTCGATGAGGTGCGCCTCACGTCGCATCAATAGCCGGTCGCCGAGACGAAGTGATCGAGTGTTGCGAGCGTCGACCCGCGCGATCACGCGGCGCAGCCCGAGGTCGTCAAAGCCAAGGTGCAAGAGTGCGTGCGCGGCCTCAGTGGCGAATCCCTGCCCGGCGTACTCGGGATTGATCGTCCAGCCGATCTCGCCACCTCGGTGCACTTCGCTGACGAAGCGGAGCATGACGTCACCGATGACCCGTCCGGTTGTCGCGAGTTCGACGCCGAGCGTCACGGCGTCGCCCTCACCGGTGATCACGTGCGTCGCCCACCGGTCGGCGAGCCGCTGGGTTACCGCCGCGGCGTCCAGTGGCTCAGAGGGGATATATCGGCAGACGTCCTCGCGTGATCGGTACGCGACGACATCCTCGATGTCTTCGGCGGTGAGCGGTCGCAGTCGCAGTCGGGCGGTCGTTACGGGATAGATGGGAGCGAGTTGCATCGGTCGCGACCTTAACTCGCGCCTCGGTCGCACAAAGGCACGGCCGTGCTCAACGCGATGACGTCCTCGCGTTCGTCACGGTCGACCGCCAGCACGAGCGAAGTGACGGACGGCACGCCAATTACCCGGGCAGTTAAGCTCGATTGACCGCAGTGATCAGGGATGATCGATGGTGGTTGGTCGTTCGTTCCGCCGTCGCGCGGAATTCATCTGCCGTTTCCTGAGGGTTCACGAGGCGCCCCGGAAATCGCGCCTTTTATCAGGTAGTGTTCGCCGCGGACCTCCAAACTGGAGGATTCGCAAGGTGCGGAAGGTGAAGGAATGTCCCTTAAACGAGTGAAGGTGGTGCTCGCCGCTGGAGCGACGATGGCCAGTCTCGCCGTCGTGTCGGTGACCGGGTCGGTGGGCGCCAGTGGGGCGACGTCGGTCAACTGGTCGACCGTGCAGACCTTGGCGGCGAGCGGACCGACGTCGATGGCGGCGCTGGTGAAGGCCGCCAAGAAGGAAGGAACGCTCAACGTCATCGCTCTGCCGCCGAACTGGGCGAACTACGGCGCGATGATCTCGACGTTCCAGAAGAAGTACGGCATCAAGGTGAACTCGGAGAACCCGAACGGATCCAGTCAGGACGAGATCAACGCGATCATCGCTGACAAGGGTCGCTCGACGAACCCCGACGTCATCGACGTGGGTACCAACTTCGCGATTGCGGCCCAGCAGAAGGGTCTCCTCGCGCCGTATCGCGTGGCGACGTGGGCGCATATCCCCGCGGCGCTGAAGCAACCGAAGGGGTACTGGTTCGACGACTACGGCGGGTTCGTCGCGATCGGTTGCAACGCCGCAGTCGTGAAGCACTGTCCGACGTCGTTCGCTCAGATGCTCAAGAAAGGTCAGGGTTACAAGATCGGCATCAACAACAACCCGACGGCCTCGAGCTCTGCATTGGCGGCAGTCATGGCGGCGGCGATCGCGAACCACGGCTCGCTCAACAACGTGAAGCCCGGGGTTGACTACTTCAGGACGATGAACAAGAACGGTAACTTCGTGGCCACCGTGGCCGGACCCTCAACGGTCCAGAGCGGGGCGACCAACATCGTCATCTGGTGGGACTACCTCCAGGCGTCGGGGATCAACACCTTGCCCGGCTACGCGAAGAAGTGGAAGATCGTGATCCCGAGTGACGCGTCGATGGCCGAGTACTACACCCAGGCCATCAATAAGTCAGCACCGGACCCTGCGGCCGCTCGGCTGTGGGAGGAGTTCCTCTACTCGACCCAAGGTCAGAACATCTGGCTCCAGGGGATGGCGCGCCCGGTCGAACTGGCCTACATGACGGCCCACCACCTGGCGAACGCGAAGGCGCTGGCTGCGCTGCCGCCGCTGCCCAAGGGTGCCATCCAGTATCCGACCCAGTCCCAGATCACCAAGGCCGAGGCCGTGGTCGTCGCGAACTGGCCCACCGAGGTCACGTCGGGTCCGTAGCCGTCCTCGCATGACTTCAACAACGTCGGATGGACAATCGATCGTCTCCGGCCCGGGTGCCTCGGCACCCGGCGCCGGGGGCGTCGACGTCACCGGGCGACTTCGGCGTCGCGCGCTGGGCCGGTGGCTCGCACCGGTAGCGGCCATGGCGCCGTTCTCGATCTACTCGTTTCTCGGCCTCGGTGTGCCGATCATCGCGGTCATCTACTACGCCTTTCAGAGCGAGCAGGGTAAACCGACCCTGTCGAACATCGCGCTGGTGACCCACGGGTCCTACCTGCTGGGCTTCGAGAACAGCATCGTGCTGGCCCTGATCACCTCGATCGTGCCGGGCATCCTCGGCCTCATCCTCGCGTACGCCATCGCGACGTCACGTAGCGCAACGCTCAAGCGCCTCGTCGCCACCGCGTCGGGCGTGCTCGCCAACTTCGGCGGCATCAATCTCACCTTCATGTTCATTGCAACGCTCGGCTCGACGGGGATCCTCACGGCGTGGTTGAGCGCGATCCACCTCAACCCGTGGAACTTCGGGTTCAACCTCTATTCCTTCTACGGCGTCGCGCTCGTCTACCTGTATTTCCAGGTGCCGCTCATGGTCCTAGTCATCACGCCGGCGCTCGGGGGACTGCGTCCCTCGTGGCGTGAAGCGGCGGAGAACATGGGCGCGTCGAGCTGGGGCTACTGGCGCTACGTCGGCGTCCCAGTCCTGATGCCGTCGGTGCTCGGCGGGATGCTGCTGCTCTTTGGTAGCGGGTTCGCCGCCTACGCCACCGCTGAAACCCTGACTGCCGGGACCGTGACGTTGGCACCGATCCAGATCGGCTCACTGCTCGCGGGCAACCAGCTCGCCGGTCAAGAGAACGTCGGCTACGCCGTCGGCCTCGGCATGTTCGTGGTACTCGCGGTAACGATGATCCTCTACGGGTTGGTTCGGCGAAGGGCGTCCAAGTGGCTTCGCTGATTCCCGACATCGTCGAAGACGCCCTCGTCGCCGTCCCCGAAGTACCGGGTCGACGCCGTCGGCCGCGGTTGCGCCTGTGGCGTGCGGTCGTGCTCTTCCTCGCGGGCGCCTACTTCCTCATCCCGATCTACGCCGGGCTGCGCTTCTCCTTCGAGAACGACGCTGGCCACCTCTCGCTCTACGCGGTGAAGGCGATTCCCTCCGAGCCGGGCTTCTCGGCGGCCTTCTGGCTCTCGATGCGTCTCGCGGTGGTCACCCTCGCGCTCACGCTCGTGTTGATGGTCCCGACCTCGGTCTACGTACACCTCAAGCTCCCGCGTCTGCGCCGGCTCCTCGACTTCGTCACCATCCTGCCGATCGTGATCCCTCCGATCGTGCTCATCTTGGGCGTGCTGCGCGCCGCACCGCTGTGGCTGCGCGCGTCGCCCTATCTATTGAGCCTCGTCTACGTGATCCTGTCGATGCCCTTCGTCTACCGCTCGCTCGACGCGGGACTCAGCGCCATTGACTTGAAGACGCTCGTCGAGGCGTCACGATCGCTCGGGGGGAACTGGTTGAACACGCTCTGGCGCGTCGTCGTGCCCAACCTCCGTTCGGCGCTGCTCTCGGCGACAGTGCTGACGTTGGCGTTGGTGCTCGGGGAGTTCACCATGGCGAGTCTCGACTTGTGGACGACGCTGCCCGTGTGGATCTATCAGTTCCAACAGGTCGACGCCCACGTCTCGACCGCGGTGTCGATGGTCTCGCTGATCGGGACGTGGCTACTGATCACACTCATTGTCTCCCTCGACCGATCACAATCGCGTCGTACACGCAGAAGGACGAATAACTCGTGACCGAACTAGTCGACGCCACCCGTACCACCGGTGCGGCCCCCGCCGGGGCGAGAGTGAGCCTCGAGGGGCTCGTTCGGACCTACGGCACGACCCGGGCACTCGACGGATTCTCCCTCGCCATCGAACCAGGGGAGTTCGTGGCCTTGCTCGGCCCGTCGGGCTGCGGCAAGACGACCGCACTGCGCGTGCTCGCCGGATTTGAACGACTCGATAGTGGGCGCGTCACGGTCGACGGGCGCGACGTGAGCAAGATCAGCGCGCAGCACCGAGACATGGGGATGGTCTTTCAGAGCTACTCGCTCTTTCCCAACATGAACGCACTCAATAACGTCGCCTTCGGGCTGCGAATGCGTCGCCAGCACGCGACCCAGCGCCGTCAGAAGGCGGGCGAACTCTTGGAACTGGTTGGACTGAGCGACCAGGCGTCCAAGTACCCGCACCAGATGTCCGGTGGCCAGCAACAGCGGATCGCCCTGGCCCGGGCCCTCGCGATCGAACCCCGTGTCCTGCTGCTCGACGAACCGCTCTCGGCACTCGACGCCAAGGTGCGCGCCGAGTTACGCGATCAGATCCGCCAGCTCCAACAGCGCCTTGCGATCACGACAGTCTTCGTCACCCACGACCAGGAAGAAGCGCTCTCCATGGCCGACCGCGTCTGCGTGATGTCCGCGGGGCGCGCCGAGCAGACGGCCACACCCGCAGCCCTCTACTCACGACCGACGACGTCCTTCGTTGCCGAGTTCGTCGGAGTCTCGAGCCGGGTGCCGGTCGAACCAGTGGACGGTTCGGTGGTGCTCTTTGGCGAGCGGTGCCGTATTCGCGCGAGCGACACCGGCCTACCCAATGGTCCATTGGACGCGCTGCTTCGGCCCGAGGACGTGGCAATCACCCTCGATGAGACTGCCAAGCCCTTCGTCACCCATAAGAGTTTCCTCGGCGCGACCACCCGCGTGATCGCCCAGGTCGACGGCGTGGCGGTACGTGTCGACGTTCGCAGCGACGTCGCGGCCGACATCGAGTTGGGCGCTCGGGTGCGCGTCTCGGTCGTCTCGCGAGACGTGCTGGTGGCCGAGCGAAGCGTGACGAACCCGGTGTCACCGCAGTAGGCGCAATGACGTCCGACGCTACCGACGAGGCCAGACCATGGCAGCGGAGGGTGGTCTCGAGTGTGTAACTTGGGGACTCAATGGAGTCAACCGGTAGTCCGTCTCTTCTCGAACTCGATCGTGTCTCAGTGCACTTCGGTGGCCTGCACGCGCTGCGCGACGTCTCCTTTTCGGTGTCCTCCGGTGAGATCGTCGGACTGATCGGACCTAACGGCGCGGGCAAGACGACCGCCTTCAACGTGGCGTGCGGGTTCGTGCGCCCGTCGTCGGGCCACGTTCACTATCCCGCGGCGGGACGGTCCAATGTCCACCCGAACCAACTTGCCCACATTGGTGTCGCGCGCACGCTCCAGGGTGTCGGACTGTTCCCGCACTGCACCGTGCTCGAGAACGTGATGGCCGGCGGACACATCCGCGCCGGCGGCGACTTCTTTACGAGCCTCTTCGCCCTACCGCGCGGCGTACGGAGCGAACGCGGACTTCAAGCGTCGGCGATGGCCATGCTCGAGCGTCTCGGCGTGGCCGACGTCGCGAAGCTGATGCCGAGTGCGATTCCCTACGGCGTGGCGAAGAAGGTCTCGGTGGCGCGCGCGCTGATGAGCGAGCCCCGACTGCTCCTGCTCGACGAACCGGCGTCGGGGCTGGACGAAGCCGAGCTCGAGGAGTTCTCGGCGCTGATCAGCGAGCTTCGTTCGACGATGGGGGTGTTGCTCGTCGAGCACGACATGGAGTTCGTGATGCCACTCGTGGACCGACTAGTCGTGCTCAGCTTCGGCGAGGTGATCGCCACGGGATCGGCCGAGGAGATCCGCGCCCACGAAGCGGTCATCGCCGCCTACCTCGGGGTTGACGAATGATCCGCGCCAATGGGTTGTCCGTCTCCTACGGCGCGGTCCAGGCACTGCGCGACGTGACCTTCACCGCCGAGACCGGAACCATCACCGCCGTGCTCGGCGCTAACGGCGCGGGCAAGACGACACTGCTTCGAACGATCAGTGGACTCGTCACGCCACGGTCGGGAACCGTCTCGCTCGACGAGACGACGCTCACGGGTGAGCGGCCCGAGGACATCGTGCGTCGTGGTGTGGGCCACGTACCCGAAGGACGTGGGGTGATCGCCGAGTTCACCGTCGAGGAGAACCTCCGCCTCGGCGCCATGATCTCGCCGATGTCGTTGCGCGACGGGCTCAACCAGCAGTACGAGTGGTTTCCGGTGCTCGGCGAACGGCGCAAACAAGCCGCGGCGACCCTGTCGGGTGGCGAACGTCAGATGCTCGCCATGGCCCGCGCCCTGATCGCCCAGCCGACGGTGCTCTTGCTCGACGAGCCATCACTCGGCCTCGCGCCGCTCGTAACGGCCCAGTTGATGCACACCGTCTCCGAACTCTGTACGACGACAGGTCTGACGGTGATCCTGGTCGAGCAGAACGCGAAGTCGGCGCTGCGTATCGCGAGTCGCGCGGTCGTGCTGTATCTGGGCCGCGTCGTCGCCGATGACACCGCCGCGGTCGTGGCCCAGGACGACCAGCTACGCCAGTACTACCTCGGGATGGTCAAGCAATGAGTTCCGTTCTCACGTCGCGCAACGTCGCTGACGTCTTGGGTGGCATCACCAACGGCGTGATCTACAGCCTCGTCGCGCTGAGCCTGGTGCTGGTGTGGCGCTCGACGCGCATCCTCAACTTCGCCCAGGGTGCGATGGCGATGATCGCCGCCTACATCGGTTTCGCCGTGCTCGCGCCGTCAACCAACTACTGGGTCTCCATGGCGGTCGCCATCATCGCGGGACTCGCCCTGGGTGGGCTCACCGAGCGAGTGATCGTGCGCGGTCTCTACGGCAAGCCCGAAATCAACCCAGTCGTGGCGATGGTCGGATTCCTGTTGGTGCTGGAGTCGGTCGCGGCGGCCATATGGTCGACCACGTCGCGAGGCCTGCCGACACCGTTCTCGATCGTGGACTGGCAGATCAACCATAAACCCGTCGCGTTATCGCCCTTCGCGCTCTATGAGATCGTTACCGCGGTGGTGGTGATGACGGTGATCGCCCTGCTCTTCCAGTTCACCAAGCTCGGACTCAAACTCCGAGCCGCCGCGCTCGCACCGGAGGTCTCGCGACTGCTCGGGGTCCGGGTGGGGCGGATGTTGACGCTGGGCTGGATGCTCTCCAGTGGTGTCGGAGCCGTCACCGCGGTACTGGTCGCGTCGAATTACTTCACCGGACTCACCCCCACGACCATGGACGGGGTCTTCGCGTTCGGCTTCATCGCGGCGGCCATCGGTGGACTGGACAGTCCGGTCGGGGCGCTGGTGTCGGGCGTCTCACTCGGGATCATCCTGCAGTTCGTCGGTGACTACCTGAACTCCAACGACATCATCCTGGTGGCGCTCGGGATGCTCATCGTCTCGCTGATGGTGCGCCCGAACGGCGTGTTCACCCGCTCGGCCCAGAGGCGGGTGTGATGGGCGCGCGCTGGAACCAACGAGTCGTCGCGGGTACGGCGGTCGGCGTCGCGGCGGTGCTCGCGTCCTGGCTCGGGGTGGGCACCGCTCGGGCCGCGACGGCACTCAGCATCGCGGCCGTCGTCCTCGTCGTGGGTCTGGTCCTAGTCTCGTCGTCAGAGTTCCGCCGCGACCACCCGGTGATCGCGCGCGCCGCGATCAGCCTGGTGGCCGTTGACGTCTCACTCGTCGTGACCGGCTTCTTCTCCTCGACCGTCGACTCCAATCTCGCGATCGGCGCGGCGATGTCGATCGTGCTGCTCGGTCTCTCATTCCTGACCGGCTCGTCGGGACAGATCTCGATCGGCAACGGCGCCTTCATGGGGGTGGGTGCCTTCACCGTCGCCATCTGGGCCAACCATCACGCGGCAACCCCTATCGCCGTCGTGCTGATCCTCGCCGTGGTGGCTGGTGCGCTGGTTGGGCTGTTGCTCGGGCTGCCCGCGACGCGCCTCCGCGGGCCGTACCTCGCCGGCATGACCCTCGCCTTCGCCGTTGCCTTCGGTGCGGTGCTCAATCTCTTTTCGACGTGGACCGGTGGCGATTCGGGACTGCAACTGCCCTCCGCGGTGAACGCCCCAGCCTGGCTCGTCCACTTCTTCCGGTCCGGAACCTCGTCGCTCACGACCAACAGCGTCTGGCTGGTCGACGTGACGATCGTCACCGCGGGGATCGCACTCTTCTTCATGGCGAACCTCTTTGCAAGTCGAACCGGCCGGGCGATGCGACTGGTGCGCGACAATGACGTCGCGGCCGAGCTCGTCGGCATCTCACTACCGCGCGCGCGGGTCATCGCGTTCGTCGTCTCGGCGGCGTACGCGGCGTTGGGCGGCGGACTGTGGACGCTCATCAACAACGCGGTGACGCCCGCCACCTACGGTTTCGCCCTCTCGATCACAATTCTCTCGCTCGTGGTGATCGGTGGGATCGGGACGATCCCCGGGGCGCTCATTGGCGGGCTGATCTACGCCTTCGCCGCCAGCGTGATCGCCTGGTTCACCGCCCACACTGGTCTCAACCCGCAAGGGAACGTCGCGAGTCAGCTCAACGGGATTATTTTTGGTGGTCTCTTGGTGCTCACAATCCTGTTCGCACCAACGGGAATAGCGGGTTTCGTGCGCCGGCGATGGGCATCGTGGCGCTCGAGGTGAATTGCTACTGCCTACGCGGCGGTCTAGGGTCGGCATCGGGGCTTACGCACCAGTAATCAACAAACAACCATCGAAACGATGGAGGGGGGAGACAAACCATGGAGGTACGACGCACGCGTCGTCTCACGATCGGCGGATCAGCGCTCGCGCTGAGTCTGAGTCTGAGTCTGATCACGATGGGGACATCGATGGGAGCGGCGAGCGCTTCGACGAGGGCGCCCAAAGTCCCAGGGGTGACGGCGAAACAGGTGACCATTGGAGCGACGGTGCCATTGACCGGCATCGCGTCCCAGGGCTATAGCGAGGTCGCCAAGGCCGCGAACGCGGTCTTTACGTGGGTGAACCAGCATGGTGGGGTCAATGGTCGAAAGATCAAGTACGTCTTGAAGGATGACTGCTACGGCACACCGGGATTTGGGTGCACCGGGAATCCGAACACGGTCGCCCAGACTAAGGCGCTACTCGCGCTGCCGGTCTTTGCGACGGTTGGATCGCTCGGCACGCCGACCCAGGACTCGGTGCGCGCACTGCTGAAGGCCAACCACGTCCCGCAGTTGTTCGTCAACTCTGGCTCCAAGGACTGGAACAACCCGAAGACCTACCCAGGCCTCTTCGGATGGCAGACCAGCTACACCACCGAGAGCAAGATCCTCGGTCAGTACATCAACGCCCACTTCGCCGGTCAGAAGGTCTGCTTCTTAGGCCAGAACGACGACTTTGGCGCTGACGGCCTGCTCGGTCTCAACTACGTCGGCGTCAATCCCGTCGACTCGGTCATGTACAACGTGGCCGGACTGGTCACCGGCGGCGGCGGCTACTTCACGCCGTTCATCTCGAAGTTCCAGTCGGATGGCTGCAAGGTCGTCGTGCTCGACACGATTCCCGGTGCGACTGACGCCGCGCTCGGCAACGCGCTCGCGCTCGGCTACTCGCCCCAGTGGGTCATCTCCAGCGTCGGTGCCGACCCGGTGACGGTGGACGCGGCCTTCGCCGGCAAGCCCTTCCCGGACCCCGAGATCGGCGCGATCTCGTTCAGCTACTTGCCCGCGACGTCAGACCCGTCGGTGTGGAACGGCTGGATGCGCACGGTCATGGCCAATGACAAGGCGGACTTCCCGAACTTCACGTCGACCACACCCCTCGATGGGAACATGGCCTACGGCATCGGCTGGGGCGTCGCGTTCGTCGAGGCGTTGAAGGCGGCGGGCCGCAACTTCACGCGAGCGAGCTTCCTGCACACGTTGATGTCGACGTCGTTCCAGACACCGGCTCTCGTTCCGCTGCGCTACTCGCCGACGAACCACCAGGGGCTGAACGGCGGCTACATCGTCAAGGTCACCAGCTCGTCGTCGACTTCGGTGCTCGACCGCACGGTGTACACGACGGGCTCGACCAAGTCGAGTCCGGTAGTGGTCACCTCGAAGTTGAGCACGGCCATCCCGGCCTGGCTGCAGTAACTAACACACGTTCAACGACGATGCCCCGGCGTGCGCGCCGGGGCATCGTCGCGTTCGGGGCTATGCGGCTCCTGTGTAGAACGTGGGGATTGCCCGCCACTCGCTGGTGCACAACTGGCCAGCGTTCGGTGGATAACGGGTGAAATCAGGGGTAAAAGTTCTCGATTTCCCCACTCGTGGGTAAAGACCCCTTTCGCTCGGCCCACCGTTCTGGCACAGTGACACTCGTAGTTCACGGAGTACCGGTCGACGATCGGCGAAACCGCAAGGGGACGTCGACGGAGGGGCGAGGGACCTCGAAAGAGGGACGGAGTCACTCACCGGGCGGTGGGGTTCGGCCCACCGTTCGCACGACGAATGCCGTGAGCACCGCCGTCACACGGTGGCCCGTCCGACACGGGTCAGCGCGAGACGTGCCTTCGGAGACCCCGAGAGGCTGGAGGGCTTGCCCACTGGTCACTCGGGGTCTTCGGCTTTTCACGCGTCACCACCATCGCGCTGACGTGCTTCGCTCCTCGGGGGATTGGTGGTGGCCCAGTGATGGCGTACTCGCTGCACGGACCGAACGGTGTTGATCGTCTCGTCACCGCACGCGTTCGACACGAGCCACGAGCGTGGTGGCACCCGATGGAAGCCGGTCGCTCGTGTGTCGTGTCTGGGGCTATGCGGCTCCTGTGTAGAACGTGGGGATTGCCCGCCACTCGCTGGTGCACAACTGGCCAGCGTTCGGTGGATAACGGGTGAAATCAGGGGTAAAAGTTCTCGATTTCCCCACTCGTGGGTAAAGACCCCTTTCGCTCGGCCCACCGTTCTGGCACAGTGACACTCGTAGTTCACGGAGTACCGGTCGACGATCGGCGAAACCGCAAGGGGACGTCGACGGAGGGGCGAGGGACCTCGAAAGAGGGACGGAGTCACTCACCGGGCGGTGGGGTTCGGCCCACCGTTCGCACGACGAATGCCGTGAGCACCGCCGTCACACGGTGGCCCGTCCGACACGGGTCAGCGCGAGACGTGCCTTCGGAGACCCCGAGAGGCTGGAGGGCTTGCCCACTGGTCACTCGGGGTCTTCGGCTTTTCAACGACAAAACTTGCTGGTGGGGCGTGAAGACCGTGCGCGGTTACGTCTCGGGCAGCGCGATACCGCGACCGAGGGAAAGTTCTGGCGCTGTCGCTCGACGGATTGCGACGGGGACACGGGTCGTACACTGCACCGATGACGCTCGAACTTCGGCCCTTCACCGTGGACGACGAGGAAGCTGCGCTGCGC
Source organism: Actinomycetes bacterium (assembly GCA_021793515.1). Classification (GTDB taxonomy): domain Bacteria; phylum Actinomycetota; class Acidimicrobiia; order Acidimicrobiales; family RAAP-2; genus RAAP-2. The sequence continues at coordinate 18,622 of JAJYSP010000028.1, forward strand.
GCCTGGCGGGCCTTTCGAGAAACCACCTTCGTGTTCCTCCTGTCGTATCACGAGGGGCAGCCGTGGGCCGAGTATGTGGCGTCCCTCGCGGACTACCGCGAGGGACGAAATCTCCCCGAAGGCCACGTGCCCGGCGCGATGCTCGCGGCAGTGGTCGACGGTGTGCTCGTCGGGCGCGCGTCGGTGCGCTTCGAGCTCAACGAGTACCTCGCGGCCTACGGCGGGCACATCGGCTACGCGGTCATCCCCGAGTACCGCCGCAGGGGCTACGCGAAAGCGATCTTGCGCCAAGCCCTGCGGCTCGCCTCGGCCCACGGGGTCTCGCCGGTCCTGCTCACGTGCGACGACGCGAACGTCGGGTCGGCCACGGTCATCGAGCGGTGCGGGGGAGAGCTCGAGAGCGTCGGTCCGGATGAACACGGCGTGCTGTTTCGTCGCTACTGGGTACGCGTCTGACGCGCCCGCGCCTTTCAGAAGAGCGGCGGGGTTTCGAGCGGTTCGATGAGCGAGGGGCCATCGTTGCGGATCGAGCCGACGGCCGGACCGACGCCGTGGTGGGTCAGGGTTCCCGGACGCGCGGGTCTGAGCAGCAACGCTCGCTCGTCGGGTCCGTACTGCGCCACGTCGAGCCACGTCGTGACGTCCTCGAGTTCGAGCACGACGGGCATCCGGTCGTGGACGCCGTCCATGTCGGTGTTCGGGGTCGTCGTGATCACGGTGCAGGTCGCGACGGCCTCGTCGCTTGAGGACCAGTGCTCGTAGAGGCCGGCGAGCACGATGGGCTGGGTGTCGCGACGGGTGAAGTAATGAGGTTGACGGTGATTCCCCGGTCGGTGATCCCACTCGTAGAACCCGTCGACGGGGATGACGCAGGGGCGCTTGGCGAAAGCGGCGCGGAACGATGGCTTCGCTGCGACCGTCTCGCCTCGGGCGTTAAAGAGTCGATTGGCGATCGCCGGGTCCTTCGCCCAGCTGGGTATGAGCCCCCAGCGGTAACGGTCGAGCACCCGGGCGCCCTCACGGTCGCTCACCGCGACGAGTTGTTGGCGGGGTCCGACGTTCCAGCTCGGCTCCTGGTCGGGGTCTAGGCCGGCGGCGAGGGTCGCCTCGAGGAGTCGTGCGAGGCGGCTCGGTGGGCTGAACAGGGCGATTCGTCCGCACATAGGACTCCTCTCTGCTTTGACGATAGGCCGTTGGCGCGCGTCACCGGGACTGGGTACTCTTACGAACATATGTTCGCTTCTCCACCGATTCGACCCCCCGTCCCCCCCGAGCTGGCCGCCACGCTGCGCCCGGTGAGCTTCGCGACCAACCGGCGAATCGCCCTCGAGGAGCCGTGGCGCGGTCTCGTGCCCGGCGAGGGGCTGCGTCGCGGTTCGACGGTCGCGATCCAGGCGCCGTCGGGGGCCGGGGGGCTGAGCCTGGCCCTGAGTCTGCTCGCCGGGGCGAGTTCGCGTGGTCACTGGGCGGCGGTGGTGGGCGTCGACGACCCCGGCGTGCTCGCCATGGCCGATCTCGGTGTCGACCTGCGTCGCGTGCTCTTCGTGCCGCGACCTCGGGGGGCGTGGGCCGAGTCGGTTGCGGACCTGCTCGACGGCGTGGACCTAGTGGTCGTGCGGCCCCCGTCGCGAGCGGCCATGGGCAGCGCGCGGGTGTTGACGGACCGGGTGCGCGAGCGCGGTGCGGTGCTGCTCGTGGTGAGCGAGTCCGCGTCGACCTGGCCCCTGCCGGTCGACCTCTCCTTCACGGTCACCCACGCGCAGTGGTCGGCGTCGTCTCGTCTCGAAGACCGCACGCTTCGCGTACGTATCGAGGGTCGCGCCGGTGTGCGTAGCGCCGAACACGTCGTCGTGCTGCCCGATCGTCGGGGACGGGCGGCGGGTGGCTGAATGGAACGACTCATCGGTGTCTGGGTCGAGTCGCTGCGCGTCGAGGCCCTCGACGGCTCCACGTTGCGCGAGTCGCTCGCGCTCGTGGACGCGCTCAGCGTGGTCTGTCCCTTCACCGAGCTGATCCATCTCGGCTTCTACGTGCTGCCCTCGCGGGGTCCGAGTCGGTTCTTCGGGGGCGAGGCGCGGGTGCTCGAGGTGGTGTCGACCGTGGTGCGCGACGTGCTCGGCCGCGAGGCGTCCCTCGGCGTGGCCGACGGTCTCGTCTGGTGCGAACTCGCGGCGCGCGAGGGCGTGGTGATCGCGCCGGGGGCGACGGACGAGTATCGGCGGTCGCGACCCCTTGCGGTGCTCGGCCGCCGCGACCTCGCCACGACCGGTCGTCGACTCGGGCTGAGGACGGTGGGGGACTTCGCCGACCTAGCCCGGGCACGGGTGAACGAGCGTTTCAGTGCGTCGGTGCTGGTGTTGCACCGGGTCGCGCGCGGCGAACTCGACGAGCTGCCTGGCCAACGTGACGCGCGCCTCGCCGCGCGACTCGGTCGTCTGCGCGAGGCCAATCGACCCGACGAGCAGCGGGGGTTCTTCGGCCAACGTGGGGCAGCCGACGACCGGGCGCACGCCGCCGCGCTGCGTCTGCGTCAACGGCTGGGGGCCGACGGCGTGGCCGTAGCCGCGCTGCGGGGTGGCCGTCTACCCCAGGACCGTGCGGCGCTTGTGCCGTGGGGTTCACCGACGGCGCCGTCCGAGGATGACGCGCCGTGGCCGGGCCAGTTGCGTGCGCCGTCGCCCGCGACGGTGTTCACCCATCGGGTGGCGGTCGAGCTGCGCGGCGCGGCGAACGTCACCGTGCGGGTGGACGCGCGTGGTTCGCTCAACACGCCACCGACCACGTTCGCCTTCGCCTCGGGAAACGCGCGCGACGTGACCTGGTACGCGGGCCCCTGGCCGCTCGTCGAACGGTGGTGGGCGATCGGTCGGCGCCGGGCGCACCTGCAGGTGCTGCTCGACACCGGCGAGGCCCTACTGCTCGTCGCCGAGTCGGGTCGGTGGTCACTCGCGGGGGTCTACGACTGATGCCCGGGTACGGCGAACTACACGCCCACTCGGGGTTCAGCTTCCTCGACGGGGCGAGCGACCCCGAGGAACTCGTCGCCGAGGCCGCCCGGCTCGGCCTGACGGGGCTCGCGCTCACCGATCACCACGGGCTCTACGGGGTGGTCCGCTTCGCCGAGGCCGCGCGCGCCCTCGGGGTCGCCACGGTCTTTGGTGCGGAGCTGACCCTCGACGCCGACGACGATCGGGTGGGGGTGACGGATCCCTCCGGTGAGCACCTCGTCGTGCTCGCCCGCTCGCCGGCGGGCTACCGGGCCCTCTCGACGCTGCTCGCCGAGGCGCACCTGCGTCGTGGGGAGAAGGGTTCACCGCGCTTCAGCCTGGACGAGGTCGCCGCGGCGAGCCAGGAGTGGGTGGTGTTGAGCGGGTGTCGCAAGGGGCCGCTGACCCGTGCCCTCGTCGAGGCGGGCCCGCGCGCGAGCGATCGTGCGCTCGCTCGATTGGTCGAGGCCTTCGGTCGTGATCACGTGGTCGTCGAGCTGTGGGACCACGGTGCACCCGATGACGTCGCGCGCAACGACGTCCTCGCCGAGCTCGGTGTGCGTCGTGGACTGGCGGTGGTGGCGACGAACAACGTGCACTACGCCACGCCCGACGCCTTCGCTCGGGCCAACGTTCTCTCGGCGATCCGCGCGCGGCGCAGCCTCGAGGCGATGCAGGGCTGGCTCGAGGCGTCACCCCTCGCGCACCTGCGCAGCGACGCCGAGCAGCGACGCCGGTTTGCGCGCTGGCCCGGGGTCGTCGACCTCGCCGGGGAGCTCAGCGCGCAGCTGGCCTTCGACCTGCGCCTGGTGGCGCCGAACCTTCCGCCGTTCGCGACGCCACCGGGGATGGACGAGCAGGCCTACCTCGAGCAGCTCGTCGAGGATGGCGCGGCGCGGCGCTACGGCGCACGCGGCGCCGAACGGGTGCCCGGCGCGTGGCGCCAGATCGACCACGAGCTCGCCGTGATCCGTCAGCTCGGCTTCGCGGGCTACTTCCTCACCGTGTGGGACATCACGGAGTTCTGCCGGCGTGAGAACATCTACTGTCAGGGTCGCGGCTCGGCTGCGAACTCGGCCGTGTGCTTCTCGCTCGGGATCACCAACGCCGACGCGGTGCGATTGAACCTCTTCTTCGAACGGTTCCTCTCGCCGGCGCGCGACGGCCCCCCCGACATCGACGTCGACATCGAATCGGGCCGACGCGAGGAGGTCATCCAGTACGTCTACGCCCGCTACGGGCGCCGCCACGCGGCCCAGGTCGCCGCGGTCATCACGTACCGACCGCGCTCGGCGCTGCGCGACGTCGCGCGCGCGTTCGGCTACTCCGAAGACGAGGCGGACGCGATCCGAGACCGGGTCGACCGTCACACGATGACCCCACTCGGACCTGACGTGCCCGAACTCGTCACGACCATGGCCGCACAACTGCTCGAGCGCCCGCGTCACCTCGGGATCCACTCGGCGGGCATGGTGCTCTGCGATCGACCGGTGATCGAGGTCTGTCCGGTTGAGTGGGGCCGCACGCCCGGACGCAGCGTGCTGCAGTGGGACAAGGACGACTGCGCGGCCATTGGTCTGGTGAAGTTTGACCTGTTGGGACTCGGCATGCTCGACGCGCTGCATCGCGCTGTCGACCAGGTTCGAGCTTTCCACGGGGTGACGCTCGACCTCGGGTCCCTGCCCCAGGAGTCCGCCGTCTACGACCTGCTCTGCGAGGCCGACACCGTGGGGGTCTTCCAGGTCGAGTCACGCGCGCAGATGGCGACCCTGCCGCGCGTGCAGCCCCGATGCTTCTACGACCTCGTGATCGAGGTCGCCCTGATCCGCCCCGGCCCCATTCAGGGCCGCGCCGTGAACCCCTACATCCGCCGGCGCCGCGGCGAGGAACCGGTGACGTACCTGCACCCACGGCTTGAGCCGATCCTGCGCCGGACTCTTGGGGTGCCACTCTTCCAGGAGCAACTGATGGAGATGGCGGTCGCGGTCGCGGGTTTCTCGCCCGCCGAGGCCGACGAACTGCGCCAGGCCATGGCGGCGAAGCGCTCGGCGCTGCGCATGCTCAAGCTGAAGGGCCGCTTCTACGCCGGCATGGCCGCCAACGGCATCCGCGGCGCCGCAGCCGACGAGCTCTTCGACGCGTTGTCGGCCTTCGCCAACTTCGGGTTCCCCGAATCTCACTCGGTCTCCTTCGCCCACCTCGTCTACTGCTCGGCCTGGATCAAACACCACTACCCGGCGGCCTTCCTCGCCTCGCTGCTGAACGCTCAGCCCCTCGGTTTCTGGTCGCCCCAGAGCCTGGTGGCCGACGCCCGTCGACACGGGGTCGCGGTGCGCCGACCCGACGTGAACGTGTCGGGAGTCGGCGCGACACTCGAGGGGCCGAGCGCCGCGCCCGCGGTTCGCCTCGGCCTGGGCGCCGTGCGCGGGATCGACGACGGACTCGCCGCGCGACTGGTCGCCGGTGCACCCTGGTCGGGTCCCGAGGACCTCGTGCGCCGTGCCGGGTGCTCGCAGACTCACCTCGAGTCACTGGCCGCCGCCGGTGCCCTCGACGCCTTCGGACCGTCACGGCGGGCTCTCACCTGGTCGGCTGGCGCGGCGGCCCAGTCATCGCCCGACCGGCTCGCCGGGGTCATCACGGGACTCGTCGCGCCGGCGCTCGCCACACCGACGCCGATGGAACGCGTCGCCGACGACCTCTGGGCGCTCGGGCTGACCCCCGAGGCGACGGCGATGGAGTTGATCCGTCCGACGTTGCGCGCGAGTGGCGTGGTGACGGCCGCCTCGCTGGTCGGCGCGGAGCAGACACGCGTGGCGGTGGCCGGTGTGGTCACGCATCGCCAGCACCCCGAGACCGCCCACGGCGCCGTCTTCCTCAACCTCGAGGACGAGACGGGTCACGTGAACGTGATCTTCTCCAAGGGTGCGTGGGCGCGGTGGTCCGCAGTCGCTGGACGCGCCGGCGCGCTCGTGGTGCGCGGCTCACTGCAACGCGGGCAGGGGACCCTCGCGCTCAGCGCGGAGTCGGTCGAACCGTTGTCACTGGCCGCGACGCGCTCGCGCGACTGGCACTGATCAGCGGTCGAAGGCGTATTCGGCGCGTTCACCCAGTTCGACCTGGAGGCGGACCTCTAGCTGGACGAGGGGGAGGTCATCGGCGTGGGTGACCCCCACGCAGCGTGATGACGTGTGCAGCACGTCAAAGCGCAGCGGGTGGTGGTGCAGGATCGAGCCCACGAATACCGGGAGCAACGCCTCGGGGCTCTCGGTGAAGTCGTGCGTCGCGAACTCGGCGGTGAGCAACGGCCAGATCGCGGGCTGAAAGCCCCACAGGTTCATCGAGACCGTCGTCTCGGCGTCCAGCGAGACCGGCGACAGGCCGTCGTCGGAGACGAAGCCGTTCGGTGAGTTGTGGACGAGGCGACGTTCGACGATGTCGGTGAGGTGGCCGTTGACGACGTTACAGACACCCCGTGAGACCGGTAGATCGCCCACCAGCGCCCGGTCCAAGCGAAAGCCGATGAGGCAGTTGGTGGACTTGGTCGTGAGGTGTTCACTCAGGAGGCTGAACACTTCACGACCGTAGAGGTCGTCGGCGTTGGAGATGGCGAAGGGAATGGTCGGGTCCAGGAAGGGTAGCGCCGCGAGTGTCGCGGGGACCGTGCCCTGAGGCTGTGCCTGGAGCGCGAAGTCGACTGACCACTCCCGCGGCCATGTGGCGCTGACGTGGCGGCGGATCTCGGGGCCCGTCTCGGGGTTGATCACGAGCACGATGTGTGAAAAGCCCGCGGCGACGGCGTCCGAGGCGATGAGATCGATGACACCCTCACCGTGCAGGCCGATGGGCGCGAGTTGCTTCAGTCCCCCGTAGCGACGAGCCCGACCGGCGGCCAGGACGACGAGTGACGGGCCCGTCACGACCAGCGCACCACTGCACTCGCCCACGTCATGCCGGCGCCGAAGCCCGTCAAGAGGGCGTACTCACCGGCCTTAACGCGTCCGTTGGCGATGGCGTCGTCCATCGCGAGGGGGATCGAGGCACTCGAGGTGTTGCCGTAGCGATCAAGGACCACCACCGCGCGCTCCATGTCGATGCCAAGGCGCTGGGTGGCGGCCTGGATGATGCGAATGTTCGCCTGGTGGGGCACGACGAGCGCGATGTCCTCGGCCTTCACGTCGGCGTTGGCCATGGCGGTCGTTGCCGACTCGACCACGACGCGCACGGCCCGCCGGAAGACCTCCTTGCCGTCCATCTGGATGTAGCCCCCGTGCTCACAGGTGAGCAGGTCCGCCCAGTTCCCGTTCGCGCCCAAGACGAACGAGAGCAGGTCGTTGCCGTCGGCGTCGTACTCGAGCACGGTCGCCCCGGCCCCGTCAGCCAGCAGGACCGCCATGTTGCGGTCCGACCAGTCGGTCCAGCGTGAGAGATTCTCGGCGCCGATGACGAGCACGCGGCGTTGACCCGTCTCGAGCAGGCCGTAGGCGGTGCGCACGGCGTACATGAACCCGCTGCAGGCCGCGTTGAGGTCCATCGCTGGACAGGTGAGGCCCATCTCGGCGGCGATCAGGGTCGCGGTGGCCGGGGTGATCCGGTCCGGCGTGGTTGTGGCGAGCACCAAGAAGTCGATGTCGTCGACGCCGACGCCCGACGCGGCGAGGGCGCGCTGGCCCGCGAGGACGCCGAGGGACTTCGCCGAACCGCCGATGCGACGCTCACGGATACCGGTGCGCTCGGTGATCCACGCGTCCGAGGTGTCTAGGGTCTGGGAGAGTTCGTCATTCGTGACGACCCGGTCGGGAACGGCGGTACCCCACCCCTTGAATCGAACGCCCATGGAAAAGCCCTTTCGCCGACCGGTATGAGGCCAGTCTAGGTCGGACCTACGCGCTCGGCGGTGCCTTCAATACCTGCAGCGTGCAGCGCGCGACTGCGATCAGCCGCTCACGCTCGTCTGTGAGTTCGATTCCCCAGACCTGGACCGAGCGGCCCTTGCGGAACGGCGTCGCCGTCGCGGTGAGCTGTCCCGAGGCCATCGAGCGCAGGTGCGAGCAGTTGAGCTCGGTGCCGACCACGATGTGCTCGGGTCCGACGCTGATCGCGCCGCCGAAGGAGGCCGCGCCCTCGGCGAGTAGCGCCGAGACCCCACCGTGGAGGATGCCGTAAGGCTGGTGGACCTTGGGTCCGACCTCGAGGCGCAGCACGACGCGCTCGCCAGAGGCTTCGACCACTTCGACGCCGAGCAGGTCATGCACGTTCTCGCTCGTGGTGAAACCGTCGAGGAAGTCCATCGGGCAATCATATGGGGCCCGGTAGCCTCGCACGTATGACCCGACTCGTCGACCTACGAAGCGATACCGTCACTCAGCCCACCGCGGCGATGCGCGAAGCGATGGCGAGCGCGCCCGTCGGTGACGACGGGTACGGCGAGGACCCCACCGTCAACACCCTCGAGGCGCGGGTCGCGGCGCTGCTCGACAAGGAGGCGGCCGTCTTCGTGCCCTCGGGGGTGATGGCGAACCAGATGGCGATGCGCGTGCTCACCCACCCCGGTGACGTGGTCGTCGCGGGCGCGAACCAGCACGTCGTGGACTTCGAGATGGGCGCCTCGGCGCGCAACGCCTCCATCCAGTTCGCCCTCGTCGACGACACGTCCGGTCGCCTCGACCTTGACCGGGTGGTCGAGCTCGTCGAGGCCGAGGCCGATCACCGCGCCCACGTCGGGGCGGTCGCCGTCGAGAACACCCATATGCCTTCGGGCGGCACGCCCTGGGCGCTCGCCGACCTCGAGGCGCTCGCGCGCGCGGTGCAGCGACCGGTCCACCTCGACGGAGCGCGGCTCTTCAACGCGGTCGTCGCCACCGGTGTCCCGGCCGCCGCCTACGCCGCGCCGGCGACGACCGTGATGGTCTGTCTCTCCAAGGGGCTCGCCGCGCCGGTCGGCTCGCTGCTCGCCGGACCGAGGGACCTGATGGAGCGGGCGCGTATCGAACGTAAGCGCCTCGGCGGCGCCATGCGACAGGCGGGCGTGCTCGCCGCGGCCGGCCTGGTGGCGCTCGACACCATGATCGATCGGCTCGCCGAAGACCACGTACGGGCCCGTCGCCTCGCCGACCTGGTGGCACGGACGTTCCCCGAATCGGGCTACGACCCCGCCTCGTGTCGTACGAACATCGTGGTCTTTAACCACCCCGACGCGCGCGCGCTGGTCGGCGAACTCGCCGGGCGTGGCGTACTCGCCGGCACCCTCGCCGCGCGACGCGTGCGACTCGTGACCCACCTCGGCGTCAGCGACGATGACCTTGAGCACGTGGCGGCTGCCTTCGATGGCCTGAGTGGCCGCTGACACCGAGATTTCACCCTCGACCAGCGACTCGGCCGTAGTCGTGGCAGTAGCCTGGACTCGGTAGTTGTGCTCATGCCCGAAATTTTCCACCTCTCTACGTTCCTGCACCGACCGATCTTCGATCGCGAGGGTGACCGGATTGGACGCGTCCAGGACCTGGTCGCGCGTCTCGGCGACGACGCCCACCCGCCCATCGTGGGTGCGGTCATCCGTATCGAGGGCCGTGACCTCTTCGTGTCGATCCGAAAGATCGGTGGCCTCGAGCGTGGACGTGTGACCTTCGAGGGACGCCGGGTCGACCTTCGACGCTTCGAACGCCGTCCCGGTGAGTTGCTGCTCGCCGAGGACCTGCTCGCGCGACATCTGATCAACCTGGTGCGCGGTCGACTCATCAGTGCCAACGAGATCGAGTTGGCCAAGATCGACGATGTCTGGGAGGTCGTCGGGGTGGACCCCGGACGTCGCCCCCTGCTGCGTCGGATCCTCGGTCCGTCGATGGGCCAGCGCGTCAAGGCCGAGGCAATCGTCGACTTCGCCTCGATCGAGCCCTTCGTCGGTCACGTCCCCACGGCCCGGTTGCGGATCCCGTATCGTAAGCTCGCCAAGCTGCACCCCGCCCAGATCGCCGATCTCGTCGAGCAGGCGAGCCACGAGGAGGGCGAGGAGATCATCGAGGCGGTCGGACTCGACCGTGAGCTCGAGGCCGACGTCTTCGAGGAACTGGACACCACCCACCAACTCGAGTTCCTCGAAGACCGCAGTGACGCCGACGCGGCTCGGTTGCTCGCGCGTATGGAGCCTGACAACGCGGCCGACCTGATCAGCGAGATTGACCAGGAGCGGCGCCTCACAATCCTGGAGAACCTGCCGGCGGGCCAACAGGCCAAGGTTCGAAACCTGCTCGCCTACAACGCCGACACCGCCGGGGGGATGATGAACCCGGACTTCGTGTCCGTGCCGGTCACCGCGACCGTCGCCGAAGCGCTGGAGTCCGTGCGGGACTCGCGCGTGCCGGCCGAAGCCCTCCAGAGTGTCTACGTCATCGACGAACAGGGCCAACCAGTCGGGGCGGCTGCCATCGCGGGACTTGTGCGAGCCCGCGCGAACGATCTCGCCCTCAGCGTGGCACGTACCCAGTTGGCGCACGTGCACCCGCACTGGGACCTGCACCGTGTCGCTCGAAAGATGAGTGACTTCAATTTGACTGTGCTGCCGGTCGTGGATGAGACGCACGGTCACATGATCGGCGTGGTGACCGTCGACGACTTGCTCGAGGAGCTCTTGCCCCAGGGCTGGCGTCGTGAGTTCGGCATGACGGCGGGGGAGGAATAGTGACTCGCCGTGCGCCACGTTCAAAGGGGGTTGTCTGAAACCCCCTAGTACCGCTTCAACCGTGACAGTGCAGTACGACCCAACCCGACCGCGGTCGGTCCGTTTGGCAGGTCTCTAACCCGCCTCTGGGCCCGTCGTGGTCGCCCACGACGATGAGAGGAGGTGGCGTGGAGAACGAGAGCCGACAACAGCAGATCCGAGGGGCCTTCGGGACGATCTCGTCCCACGACACCGGCGAGCGTCGTGGCGCGCGAGCCCGCTTGCTCACGTTGCTCGCCATCATCGGTCCGGGGCTGATCGTGATGGTCGGCGACAACGATGCCGGTGGCGTGTCGACCTACGCCCAAGCTGGCCAGAACTTCGGGTACTCCTTGCTGTGGACGTTGCCGCTGCTGATCCCGGTACTAATCGTCAATCAGGAGATGGTCGCGCGTCTAGGCGCGGTGACCGGTGTGGGCCACGGCCGCCTAATCCGCGAACGTATCGGTCGACGTTGGGGCAACGTCTCGATTGGGTCGATCCTGTTGCTTAACTTCTTGATCATCATCACCGAATTCATCGGTATCTCGCTGTCGATGGATTATTTCGGCGTGTCGCCCTACATCTCGGTGCCCGTCGCCGTGGTTGCGCTCTTCTCGGTCACCGCGACCGGATCGTTTCGTCGCTGGGAGCGCTTCATGATGCTCTTCGTGGCGACCAATGTGATTGTCATCCCGCTCGTGCTGCGCGTGCACGTCGCCACGGCTGCGATGACCCAGAACTTCGTCGTCCCGGGCATCCGCGGTGGTGCGAGCTCGGCGAGCGTGTTGCTGATCATTTCAATCATCGGTACGACCGTGGCACCGTGGCAGCTCTTTTTCCAGGAGAGCAACATCGTTGACAAGAAGATCTCACCGCGCTGGCTCAACTACGAGCGGGCTGACACAGTGATCGGTTCGATTGTGGTGGTGGTGGTCGCGTCATTCCTCGTTGCGGTCACCGCGGCTGGTCTGTCGCACCACGGCGGTACCAATGCATACGTGAACGCGCTCGAGGTCGCGCGTGGACTGAGTCGCTACGTCGGACACGGAGCCGGCGCCTTCTTCGCCATCATCTTGCTCAACGCGTCAATCGTCGGTGCGGCCACGGTCACCCTCGCGAGCAGTTACGCGATGGGTGATCTCTCGAACCGGTTCAACCAGGGCCTCGACGTGCCGATCCGTGAAGCGAAGGGCTTCTACGGTGTCTTCGCCGCACTGTTGGTGATCGCCGGTGCGGTAACCCTGCTTCCCGGCGCGCCGCTCGGCATCATCACGCTGGCGGTTCAGGCGATGAGCGGCCTGATGTTGCCGAGCACCTCGATCATCGTGCTGCTACTCGCCAACGACCGGGCCACCCTCGGTCCGTGGGTCAACCCGCGCTGGCTGAACGCTCTCGCGGTCGTAATCGTCGGCGTGCTCGTTGTGCTCTCGGTGGTAATGATGATCTCGACCGTCTTCCCTTCGGCGCCGGTTGTGGGCCTGCTCGAGGGCCTCGGGGCGGTCGCGATCGTTGGACTCGCCATTGGACTTCCCATCGGGTTACGACGCGCCGGACCGCAGCCCCACTACGACGTCGAACGTCTCGACTGGCGCACACCTCGACTGGCACTGCTCGAGCCACCGGTGCAGTCGCGCCCTCGGCGCTGGCTGCTCGGGGCGAACGGTGCCTACCTCATTGTCGCTGGCACTCTACTCGTGGTGCGTATCATCCAACTGACGACCTCCTAGTGTCGTGGCGTGAGTAATCGACCGACCCTGGTGTGCGTGCACGCACACCCCGACGACGAGGCGCTCTTCACCGGCGGGATCTCGTCGCACTACGCCAAACTCGGGTACCGCGTGGTGCTCGTGACCTGTACTGACGGACGCTACGGCCTGGACCCCACGGGTCGCTCGGGTGACGACCCCGACCACGACGTGCCCGCGACGCTGGTGACCCGCGCGGGCGAACTCGCCACGGCGGCGGCCCTCGTCGGCTTCGAGCGGGTCATCCAGCTCGGGTATCGCGATTCGGGGATGTCGGGCTGGCCCCAGAACGAGGACACGAACGCCTTCGCCGGCGTGGACGTCGAGCGAGCCGCAACGACGCTCGCCGCCCTCTTTGACGAGCTCGACGCCACGGTCGTGGTGACCTACGACGAGCAAGGCTTCTACGGACACCCCGATCACGTGATGGCCAACGTCCTCACCCGAGCGGCCGTCTCGCGCTCGACCTCGGTCGAGCGCCTCTACTACCCGATCGTGCCCGAGAGCGTGCTCTCGCGCTTCGTGCCCGACGCGCGAGCCCTCGAGGTCTTCCTGCCGGCGTGGGTCCTCGAGGCGGGGATCGGCGCACCCGACGAGCTCGTCGCCACGACCATGGACGTGCGCCGCTGGGCATCGGTTAAGCAGCGCGCCATCGCGGCGCACGCCAGTCAGATCGACAACGCTGACCTCGTGACAATGGACTCCACGCTCTTCCTCGTGCTCTTTGGCACCGAGTACTACCAGCGCGCTTGGTCGCGACGGGCACCGGTGGCGGATGAGTCTGATCTTTTTGGGGGCCTCTCGTGAGCCTCACCTTCCTCGCCGTCCACGCCCACCCCGACGACGAGGCCAGTTCCACGGGCGGGGTCTTTGCGCTGCTCGCGGCCCAGGGCGTGCGCACCGTGCTCGTGACCTGCACGAACGGTGAGTACGGCGACGCACCCGGTGGCATCAAACCCGGGGCGTCGGGCCACGACCCCGAGGCGGTGGCGACGTTGCGCGAGGCCGAGCTCGATCGTGCCGTCGCCATCTTGCACGTGGACCGACTGGTGCGACTCGGCTATCGCGACTCGGGCATGGTGGGCTGGCCCCAGAACGAGGACCCGCGGTCCTTCTGGGCGACGCGAGTCGACGAGGCGGCGGACCGCCTAGCCGCGGTGCTGCTCGAGGAGCGGCCCGAGGTCGTCGTGACCTACAACGAGATCGGCTTCTACGGCCACCCCGATCACATCCAGGCCCACCGGATCACCCTCGCGGCGATCAAGCGGCTCGACTACGAGCCAACCGTCTACTTCAACGCGATCCCCAACAGCGTGATGGCTCGCTACCGGGCGCGCTGGGCCGAGGAGGCTCGCCAGCGAGCCGACGCGGCGCTCGCGCGCGGCGAGGAACCCGAGCCCGAGTTCGACGGTGAGGAAATGGACCTCGGGACTCCCGACGACCAGATCGCGGCCACGATCGACGTCAGCGCGGTGGTGGACGCGAAGTTCGATGCGCTGGCGGCCCACGAATCCCAGCTCGCCGACTCGTTCTTCATGGCGATGGGTCGCGAGCGGTTCCGCCTTGATATGGGCACCGAATGGTTCGTGCGCGCGACCAACCCCCACGGCATCGATGGGCCGGTTACCGACCTGTTCGCCGGCTATCGGTGACGGCGGCGTGAACGGTACATTGGTTCGGTGAGCGCCAGCACGTTATTGGAGCTGCGCGACGTCGGCAAGGTCTTCGGCGACACGGTGGCCCTCGAGCCCACGACGTTGTCCATCGACGAGGGCTCCTTC
>JAJYSP010000029.1 GCA_021793515.1 Actinomycetes bacterium
GGGTCCAGGGACCTCGTGGCGCGCACGACGGGACGCCCGGTGACGGCCGCGGCCGCCTCGAGCGCGTCGAATCGGCCACCGTTAGGGCTCACGACGAAGAGCGCCTGGTCAAGGTCGTCGGCGAGGGTCTCCACGGAGACAATCGAGTCGATGCCCCCACCGAAGGGCGTGAGCACGCGCGTCGAGTCGAGCTCGACCGGCGCGAGTGTGGCGGCCGTCGCGCCGACGATTTCCACGTCACGGAGATCGAGGGCGTTGCGGTAGGCGTACTCGCCCAGTCCGTCGACGATCGCGGCGCGCAGCAGGGCGAGGGCTCGGGGTCCCACGGGGGTCGCCTGGAGGTCGACCCGTCCCGGGGCCGCGGTCTTGTAGTAGGAGAGTCCCGCGATGAGGTACCACAACGTCGCGATCGCCCGGGTCGACTCATCGGTGAGGTCGCCGGTCCCCTCGAAGGTGACGACCTCGGTGAAGGCCCTCCCGTCGAGCTCGTAGTGCGCGCTGAGCCGCGTTGGTTCGATGTCGAGTCCGACGTAGCGGAAGGTGCCGGGGCGTGGTGTCACTGGAGTCCCTCGGGCATGGCGGCATTCATGCTACGACGCGCCACGAGGGCGTTGCGCCCGCAGGGCCGCGCCGCGCGGTCGCTGAAGAATGGGTGGCCACCGTCGGTGGTCTGGTCGACGCGCGCCACGTGACCGTCACCGAGGCCCGCGGCGCGCAGCTGCTGGACGACGACGCCCGCGACGTCGAGTCGCCAGCGGCCCTCGTCGTCGGCGACGAGGGCACCGGGGAAATCGGTGAAGTGATCGGCGACCTCGGACCCCACCTGGTAGCCGACCTGGGCGATGGTCGGGCCCACGATCGCACGCAGGGTGGATGGGTCGTCGAAGCGGGTGATGACGTCGCCGAGCACCCCCGCGACCAACCCGCGCCAGCCGGCGTGGGCGACCGCGAAGCGCGGCGAGGCCGCGTCCACCACGAGCACGGGCGCGCAGTCGGCGACCAGGATCGCGAGGGCGACGTCGTCGACATCGGTGATCAGCGCGTCCGCGCTGCACGCGCCGACCGGCCCGGTGACGCGCACGACGTCGCGGCCGTGCACCTGGTTAACGATGACGAGGTGCTCGGGGTCGACCCCGGCGACGCGCGCGACGCGACGACGGTTCTCGCGAACGGCCGCTGGGTCGTCACCGACGTGGTCGCCGAGGTTCAGGGTGTCGTAGGGCGCACGGCTCACGCCGCCCACGCGCGAGGTGACAAACGCGTCCACGCCGAGGTGGGCGACCTCGTCGAGCGGGTAGACCACCAGCCCGTCGCGGACCCGGGGCTCGAGGTTCAGCGTGACTGGCACGCGGGACACAGACCGTTGAGTTCGAGGACGTGACGCAGTTCGCTGTAGCCGTGACGCGAGGCCAGCTGGGCGGTCCAGCGCTCGAGCTCGGGGGTGTCGACGTCGACGGTGGCCCCACAGAGCCGACAGGCCAGGTGGTGGTGGTGCACGTCGACGTCACAACGCCGAAAGAGGCTCTCGCCACGGTCAGTCATGACGACGTCGATCTCGCCTGAGTCGACCAGCTTGCGCAACTGGGCGTAAACCGTGGCGAGCGCGATTCGCCCGCCACGGCGCACAATCAGGCCGTGGAGCTCCTGGGCGCTAATGAAGCCTCGCACGCCCTCGAGCGTCTCGATGATCTCGCGGCGCTGCACGGTATTTCTGGTTGACGCCACGGTCAGAGTCTACCCGATGCGCGGTTGCAATCTAGAATCATTCCAGATATACTACCTGGAATGATTCTGAGAAGACGCACGCTGGTCGGCACCCTCCTCGTCGTCGCGGCCCTGGTCGTGCCGCTCGTCGTGGTCATCGCGCACGCAGCGCCGTCCAACGCCTCGAACAAACCAGTGATCGTGGCCGGCGTCTCCCAGTGGGGGGCGCTCGCGAGCCAGGTCGTCGGGTCCGACGCGACCGTGGTGTCCTTGTTGACCGACCCCAACGCTGACCCTCACAACCACGAGGCGACCACCGGTGACGCCATCAACGTGTCGCGCGCGACGATCGTCATCGAGAACGGGGCCGGTTACGACACGTGGCTGAACAAGCTGGTCCAGGCCCGGTCCACGCCCCCGGTGGTCATTAACGTGGCGTCGTTGCTCGGCGTGCGCACGGGACAGAACCCGCACGTCTTCTATGACGTCGCGGCGGCCAAGCGGTTCGTCGCCACGCTCGCGGCGGACCTACAGCGCCTCGGGCACTTCCCGGGCACCCAGGTTCGCGCCACCCAGACGCTCGCACGCCTCGGTGGCCTCTCGTCACGGGTGGCCCAGATCCATCGCGGCTGCAGTGGGGTGAAAGTCGCCGCGACCGAGGACGTCGCCGGGTACCTCCTGGGCTCGATGGGGCTGCGGGTGGTGACGCCCGAATCACTCCGTCTCGCGATCGGCAACTCGGTCGACCCCTCGGTCCAAGACCTCGCGCTCGCGCTCAGCCAGCTGCGCCACCACCCGGCGTTCCTCGTGAACAACACCCAGACGGCGACGCCGCTCACCCAGGAGATGGTCGCCCAGGCCAAGGCCTCCCGTGTACCAGTCATCAACGTGACCGAGACGATGACCGGAACGGACTACGTACGGTGGCTGGGTGGTGTCGTGTCCAAGATGCGCACAGCACTCGTGCGCGAAGGGTGTGTCCGATGAGCGTGCTCTCGCTTCGTGACGCATCGGTCGTGCTCGGGGGTCGCCCGGTGTGGCAGGGCGCGACGTTCGATGTCGCGGCGGGGTCGATCAACGTGATTCTCGGGCCCAACGGCGCGGGTAAGTCGACGTTGCTGAAGGCCGTGCTCGGCATCGTCCCGCTCGCCTCGGGCGAGATCGAGGCGCTCGGCGCCGCGCCGCGCCGCGGTGACGCCCAGGTGGGTTACATGGCCCAGTCCCGGGCGGCGGACCAGCTCTCGACCCTGACCGGGCGCGACTACGTGGGCCTCGGCTTTGACGGCCCACGCTTCGGCTGGCGCCGTGACCGCGCCAAGCACGCCACCGTCCAGCGCGCCCTCGAACTCACGGGCACGCTCAGCTTCGCTGATCGCGCGCTGCGCACGCTCTCGGGCGGCCAGCGACAGCGGATCGCCCTCGCGCACGCGACGGTCTTTCGCCCCCAACTACTCCTGCTCGACGAGCCACTCGCGGGGCTCGATATCGCGGCCCAGGCCGAGATCGTCGACCTGATAAACCTGGTGCGGGTGAACACGGGCGCGGCCATCCTCGTCGTCGCGCACGACCTCAATCCGCTCGCCACCATTACCGACCAGGTGCTCTGGATCGCCCGGCGACAGATCCGCAGCGGTCCCATCGTCGACGTCGTGAACGAACGCACACTCAGTGAGCTCTACGGCCACCCGATCGAGATTGTCGTGACCCCGCGGGGTCGACGGGTGATCGTCGGGCTCGAGGAGGAGTTCGCGCACCCCCATCCCCACGGACACGACCACAGCCACGAGGACGCCCACGAGCACTTCGCCGAGGTCTACGACGAGGTGATCCGATGAGCCTGTGGTCACTCCTGCTGACCCCGTTCGTGAAGAACGCGTTCTACGCCGTGACGGCGGTCGCCTTCGCCGCGGGGCTCGTCGGGTATTTCGTCGTCCTGCGTCGACAGGCCTTCGCCGCGCACGCGATTGGACACATCGGCTTTGCCGGCGCGGCCGGCGCCGTGCTACTCGGGCTTTCGCCGATGACCGGACTGCTCGTGTTCTGTCTCGGTGCCGGTCTCCTCATCGGCCTCGGCGGCGCGTCGCTCGACGACCGCGACGCGGTCGTGGGCGTGACCCTGACCGCGGCGCTCGGGCTCGGCGTGCTCTTCATCTCGCTCTACAGCGGCTACGCCAACGCCACCTACTCGATCCTCTTCGGACAGATCCTCGGGGTGACCGTCGGGGATGTGTGGCTGGTCGCCGCGCTGTCGATCGCGGTCGTGCTCGTCGTCTCGGTCGTCTATCGACCGATGCTTTTCGTCTCGGTGGACGCCCAGTCCGCAGAGTCCCGCGGCCTGTCGGTGCGCGGACTCTCATTGTTGTTCATGGCGCTGCTCGCGCTCACGACGGTCGTCGCGATCCAGATCGTCGGAGTCCTGCTCGTCTTCTCACTGCTGGTCGCGCCCGCCGCGGCCGCCGAGGTGGTCACGCGACGACCCTGGCGGGCCCTGGTCCTTTCGACCGCGCTGGCGCTCACGAGCGCGTGGGTCGGATTGTTCCTCGGCGTGTGGATCGGCGGTCCGGTGAGTTTCTGGATCACGGCCCTCGCGTCCTCGTCGTATCTCGTGGCTCGGCTGGGCGCCGGGTGGCGGGCGCGCGCCGCACTCGCGGTGAGTGCCTAATCTCGGGGCGTGACGTCCGACGCGGTTGCGCTGCTCGCTGTCTGCCACTTTCCACCGGCTCACAGCGCAGTGGACGTCGCCGTGTCCGGTGGTCCCGACTCGGTGGGACTGCTCCTGCTCGCCCTCGACGCGGGTCTCGCGGTGACGGTGCACCACGTTGACCACCACCTGCGCGCGACCAGCGGCTCGGACGCCCGGTTCGTCGAGGAACTTGGCGCGAGCCTCGGTGTCGCGGTCGTTGTCCACGACGTCGAGGTGACGCCGGGACCGAATCTCGAGGCGAGGGCCCGCGCGCACCGGCGGGGCGTGCTACCACCAGGGACCATGACCGGGCACACGATGGACGATCTGGCCGAGACGGTACTGCTCAACCTGCTGCGCGGCGCGGGCGTGGACGGGCTCTCGCCGATGGTGGAGGACCCGACCAAGCCCCTGCGCGCGGTGCGACGCCACGACCTGCACGCCCTGGTCACGGCGCGCGGGATCGCGGCCCGTCACGACGAAACCAACGACAGCCCGGCGTACTGGCGTAACCGGGTGCGTCACGAACTAGTACCACTCGCCAACAACATCGCCGGGCGCGACGTGGTGCCGATCATCGCACGCCAGGCGGACCTCGTCTACGACGAACGCCGGTGGCTCGACGAGCTCGCGGCACTCGACGGGCGCGCCCTTGACGAGGTCGACTGCCGCGAGCTGCGCGCCTGGCCGCGAGCGCGTTTGCGGCGGTGGCTGCGCGAACGACTGGCCGACGGTGACGAGGCCCACCCGCCGAGCGCGGCCGAGGTCGAGCGGGCCATCCGCGTCGTCGAGGGTGACGTCACCGCCGTCGAGCTGAGTGGGGGTCGTCGTCTGAGCCGACGACACCAGTTCCTGCGACTCGGGTAGTCAACTACGCTGGCCATGCATGGGCCCGCACGACGACACGGCATTTACCGCCCACTGGGCGGCGCACGACCTGGGTGAGGTCGTCGTCTCCGCGGCCGACCTGCGTGAGCGGATCGCTGAGCTCGGTGAGGAGATCTCGCGGGACTACGACGGTCATCCGCCGTTGCTGGTCTGCGTGTTGAAAGGTGCGATCAATTTCATGTCCGACCTGATGCGCACCATCGAACTGCCCGTCGAGGTCGAGTTCATGGCGGTGTCGAGCTACGGAGCGGCGACTAAGACGAGTGGTGTGGTGCGCATCGTGAAGGACCTCGACGTCGACATCGCGGGGCGCGATGTGCTCATCGTCGAGGACGTGGTGGACTCGGGACTGACGCTCAACTACCTGCGTCAATACCTCGGCGCGCGCAGCCCGGCGAGCCTCGAAGTCTGTGCGCTGCTGTTAAAAGAAGGCGAGCAGCGCGTCGAGCAGGACCTGAAGTACGTCGGCTTCTCCATCGGGCCTGCCTTCGTCGTGGGTTATGGACTCGACGTGAGCGAGCGTTACCGCAACCTCGACGGCATCTACACCTACATCGGCGAGGCCTGAGCGTGGTCGATCGCCCGCGCGTGGAGGCCCTGGTGCGTGAGCTGCTCGAGGCGATCGGCGAGGACCCGACCCGCGAGGGGCTGCTCGAGACGCCCCGACGGGTGTCGGACATGTACGTCGAGCTCTTCGAGGGGCTCGAGGCCGACCCCGGCGAGCACCTGCGCGTCACCTTCGAGGCCGCCCACGATGAGATCGTGATGGTGCGCGACATCCCATTCACGTCGTTGTGCGAGCACCACCTGGTCCCATTCATCGGCCACGCCCACGTCGCCTACCTGCCCGGCGCGGACGGGCGGATCACCGGGCTGTCCAAGATGGCCCGCCTCGTCGAGGGCTACGCGCGCCGCCTCCAGGTCCAAGAGCGCATGACGACTCAGATCGTCGAGGCCATGGAACGTGAGCTGACCCCGCGGGGATCGATCGTGGTGCTTGAGGCCGAACACTTCTGCCTCTCAATGCGCGGCGTGAAGAAGGCGGGGGTCACCACCGTCACCGCGGCCGTACGCGGGATCTTTCGCGATGACCCGGCGTATCGCGCCGAGGCCCTGCAGTACATCCACCAGCGGCGGTCGACGTGGCACTAGGACCGGGCGTCCTGGGCATCGTCAACGTCACGCCTGACTCGTTCTTCCCCGAATCACGAACGGCGGTCCCGCTGGACGCCGTGGCCCGGGGGCGCGGCTTCTTCGAGCTGGGGTGTGACGCCGTGGACGTGGGCGGTGAGTCGACGCGTCCTGGGTCGACCCCGGTCTCGGCCGACGAGGAGCTCGCGCGGGTCGTCCCGGTCGTCGAGCAGCTCGCGGCCTACGGACCGGTCTCGGTGGACACGACCAAAGAGGTCGTAGCGCGCGCCGCGGTCGCGGCCGGCGCGAGGGTGATCAACGACGTCTCGAGCTCGTTGCTCGAGGTCGCCGCCGAGCTCGGCGTCGGCTACGTCGCGATGCACGCCCAGGGCACGCCGACCACGATGCAGGTGGCCCCGCACTACGACGACGTCGTCGAGGAGGTCTACGCCTTCCTCGAGGGCGAGGCGCGCCGGGCTCGCGCGGCGCGCCTCGAACGACTGTGGCTCGACCCCGGCATCGGTTTCGGCAAGACCGCGGACCACAACTGGGCCCTGCTCGCCAACCTCGAACGCTTCGTCGAACTCGCTCACCGCTACGACGCGCAGGTCCTCGTCGGCACGAGCCGTAAGCGGTTCCTCGGCGACCTCGCCGACCCACCGCTCGCGGTCGAGGAGCGTCTGGAGGGGTCGCTCGCCAGCGCGGCGTGGGCCATGCTCTGCGGCGCCGATCTCGTACGTGTCCACGACGTGGCGGCGACCGTGCAACTGCGTGACGTGGTGACGCGTCCACTCGATGAGGTGGGACCGTGAGGGGCAAGTGGGCCGTGGGGATCGAACCGCGGAACTTCACGTGGGTCTTTCGCGGGATCCTTGCCGTCTCCGAACGCCCGGGTGGTTCGACGGCGGTGCATCGGCGCGTACGGCGCGATGAGGAGTTGCTGTGGCTGCGTCACCAGGGCTTCACGAGGATCATCTCGATCCTGCCCGTGATGCAGAACCTCAATAACTACCTCGAGCAGGGCATGACCGCCGCCCACTACGCCCTGCGTGGCGGACCCCAACAGCGAGACGTGCTCGACGCGTGTTACCGCGACCTCGCCGATTCCATGGCTTCTGGCGTGGTCGTGTTGCTCCACGGCGACGACGTGTCCGACCGTCTGCTCGGGGTCGTCGCGGGCTACCTCGTCTGGTCCAAGCGCGTCACCTCAGTACCGGCGTCGATCGCGCTCGTCGAGGCGCTGTTTCGTCGTTCGATCGGGCCCGATGGTCGTTCGGTGCTCGTCGACCTGCCGGAGCGGTCGTGAGCGATCACATCGAGATCCGAGGGCTTCGCTGCGCGGTGATCGTCGGGGTACTCGCCGAGGAGCGCGATCGCGTCCAGCCCATCGAGATCGACGTCGACCTCGAACGTCCGATTGAGGCCGCCGCGATGAGCGACGACCTGACTGAGACCACGAACTACGCCGACGTCGTGAGCCTGGCCCGTCGCGTTGCGACCGAGGGGCGCTTCTTACTCCTCGAGACCCTCGTCTATCGCGTCGCGCGCGAGGTCCTGGCCGCTGACGAGTCCATTGAGGCGGTGACGGTCGCGGCGCGCAAGCTGCGCCCACCGGTGCCCGAGGACGTGGCGACGATCGGCGTGCGTACCACCGTTCGGCGCTGACGTGCGGGCTTTCCTGTCGTTCGGCTCGAACGTGGGCAATCGGGCCGAGCACCTGCGAGCGGGCGTGGCGATCGTCGCGGGGACCGACCCCTACCGCCTCTCGCGGGTCTATGAGACCGAGCCCGTCGGCGGGGTGGCCCAAGACGACTACTGGAACCTCGTGATGGAGCTCGTCACCGAGGCGAGCCCGTGGGCCCTACTCGAGCGAGCCCAGCGCGCCGAGGCCCAGCGCGACCGTACTCGCGACGTCCGTTGGGGCCCGCGCACGCTCGATGTGGACGTGCTCTGGGCCGAGGGTTTCACGAGTGACGACCCCCGACTCACGGTGCCCCATCCACGAGCGATGGAGCGGGCCTTCGTCGTCGTGCCGTGGCGCGAGCTGGCGCCCGAGCTCATCAGCCAGTTCGACGTCGAGCGCGCGACGGGACGGGTCGTCGCACTCGATACACTCGAGTTATTGCAGTAACCGAACGGCACCCTCGGGGCCGGAACGGAGCAGAGATGAGAATCGCCATCGTTGGGGCCGGGCGAGCCGGCACGTCCTTCTCCTCGGCGCTGGCGCGCTGCGGGCACCGCGTCGAGCTGGTGCACCACGACGAACTCGAGCGCATTGGCTCGGTCGACCTCGTCTTGCTCGCGGTCCCCGACGACGCTATTGCCACCACTGCCGCGCGACTCCCGGTCGAGCCCACGCGCGTTGTCGCGCACGTGGCGGGTTCGCGCTCGCTCGCGGTTCTCGCGCCGCACCCGAAGGTCGCGTCGATCCACCCGCTCATCACCATGCCGAGTGACGACGTGGGAGCCCAACGGCTCGTGGGCGCCACATTCGCGGTGGCGGGCGATCCGCTGGTGCGCGAGCTGGTCACCTCGCTGCGTGGCCGTGCGCTCAACCTGAGCGACGAGCAGCGCACCGCCTACCACGCGACGGCGACCGTGGCGGCCAACCACCTCGTGGCACTGCTCGCGCACGTCGAGCGCCTCGCCGAGCACGCGGGGCTGAGTCTCGAGGACTTCTTGCCGCTCGCGCGCATGGCGCTCGAGGACGTGACCGAGCGCGGCGTGGAGCGGGCCCTCACTGGACCGGCCTCGCGCGGCGACCTCGCGACGATCGACGCTCACCTCGGTGCCATCCCCGCGAGCGAGCGCTCAACTTATGTAGCGCTCGCTCAGGTGGCCTTTGACGTGACGGAGCGTCGATCGCGTTCACTCGCCTGATGCGTCGGGTCGTCGACATCGAGCAGTGGCGACGACTCGCCCAGGACCAGCGCGATGCCGGCCGCCGGGTCGGTCTGGTCCCGACCATGGGTGCGCTGCACCGCGGCCACCAGTCGCTGGTCGAGGCCGCACGCGCGAATGGCGATTACGTCATCATGACAATCTTCGTCAACCCGCGTCAGTTCAACGACCCCAACGACTTGCGCGCCTACCCGCGAACGCCCGAAGCCGATCGCGATCTCGCTAAGTCGATCGGCGTCGACGCGCTCGTCGAACCCACGATGGCCGAGATGTGGCCGGCCTACCCCGACCCGACGCCGACCACGGTGTCCGTGGCGGGGCTCGGCGACGTCCTCGAGGGCGCCGGTCGACCGGGTCACTTCGACGGCGTCGCGAGTGTGGTGACCAAGTTGGCGATCGTGACCGGGCCGTCGCGGATCTACTTCGGGGAGAAAGACTTTCAACAGCTCGCGGTCGTGCGTCGGATGGTGCTCGACCTGGGTCTCGACGTCGAGGTGGTCGGCTGTCCGATCGTGCGCGACGACGACGGGCTCGCCCTGTCGAGTCGCAACGTGCGCCTCGATGAGCTGGCGCGCTCCCGCGCGCTGGCGCTCAATCGAGCGCTCACGTTCGCGAGCGAGCTCGACGGACCCGCGAGCGCGATGCGCGCCGTGATGCGCGCGACGATGGAAGCCGCCGACGTGGTCGTCGCGTACGCCGAGGTCGTGGACCCGACGACCCTCCAGCCACTCGACGACGGTGCCACGGGACGGGCCCGCGCGTTGGTCGCCGGCGTGGTCGACGGCGTGCGATTGATCGACAACCGGGCGGTCGAGCTGCGAAGGGGGCACTGATGCTTCTGGCCATGGACGTGGGCAACACCGAGACCGTCATCGGGCTGTTCGGCAAGCCGAGCCCCGACGCCGGCGACGCGATGGGCTTCGCGAGGGCCTCGGATGAGCGGGGTCTCGCGTATCACTGGCGCCTATCCACGATTCAGGAGCGGACCCCGGACGAGCACGCGATGGTGCTCACGCAACTGCTCGACCTCGAGGGCCTGGACCTGCGCGAGACGGTGAGCGCGATCGCGATCTCGTCCTCGGTGCCAACCGTCTCGACTCAGTTGCGAAGGATGGCCAACCGGTGGTTCGCGTCACTGCCGATCACGGTGCTCGGTCCGGGAACCAAGTCCGGCATGGCGATCCTCTACGAGAACCCCCGCGAGGTCGGGGCCGACCGGATCGCCAACTCGGTCGGGGCCTACGACCTGTACCCGGGTGCGGCGGTGGTCGTCGACATGGGCACGGCCACCACCTTCGACGCGATCAGCGCCAAGGGTGAGTACCTCGGTGGCGCCATCGCCCCGGGTGTCGCGATCTCCCTCGAGGCGCTCTACACCGAGGCATCCGCGCTGCGCTCGGTCGAGTTGATTGCGCCGCGTTCAGTCATCGGTCGCTCGACGGTGGAGTCGATCCAGTCGGGCGTCCTCTACGGGTTCGCCGCCCAGGTCGACGGGGTCACCCAGCGCATCCTCGAGGAGCTCGGTGAGGCGACGGTGATCGCGACCGGTGGTCTCGCGGGCTTGATCGCACCACACACGAAGCTGGTCCAGTACGTCGAGCCGTGGTTGACCCTGCACGGATTGCGTATCGTACATGAACGGAATCATTCGGGAGACCAGTCGTGACCACACCGTATTCATTCGCCCACAACGCCTACGCGGGCGACTTGCAACAGACGTGGGACCATCTCATCGACGGTGAGGAGTCCGGCGTGACGGTCAACGTGGCCGGGCGCGTCATGCTGCTGCGTACGCAGGGCAAGCTGGCCTTTGCGACTATGCGCGACTCCACCGGCGAGATCCAGCTCTTCGCGCTCGCCGCGCTGACCGAGGGTTTCGACGAGTTCGTGAAACTCCACCTCGGCGACTGGGTCGGGGTCGCCGGCGAGATTGTGCGCACGAAGCGCGGTGAGCTGTCAGTGAAGGTCGCCTCGTGGAAGACCCTCGCGGTCGCCCAGCACAACTTCGGTGACAAGTGGGCCGGTATCGCCGACTTCGATCTGCGCTACCGCCACCGTGAGGCCGACCTGTGGGCGAACGAGAAGTCCCGTACGACTCTGGCGCGACGCAGCGACGTGGTGCGCGCGGTGCGCGAGCGCTGCTGGGCGGCGAACTTCATGGAGGTCGAGACGCCGATCCTCAACCCCATTGCGACGGGCGCCTCGGCTCGGCCCTTCACCACGTTCCACAACGCGCTCGACAGTGAGTTCTACCTGCGCATCGCGCCCGAGCTGTGGCTCAAGCGCCTCGTGGTGGGCGGCTTCGAGCGCGTCTTCGAGCTCGGTCGGGTCTTTCGCAACGAGGGCGTGAGCCCCCGGCACAACCCTGAGTTCACGATGCTCGAGCTCTACGCGGCCTACTGGGACTTCGAGGACATGATGACCTTCACTGAAGAGCTCATCGCGGGCGTGGCCGTTGACGTACTCGGCTCCACCGAGACGACCTATCAGGGTCGTTCGCTCTCCTTTTCGACCCCGTGGCCGCGACGTCCGATGGCCGAGCTCGCCAGTGAGGCCGTCGGCGAGGAGGTCTCGGTGCACACACCGCGGTCACGATTGGCCGAGCTGCTGGTCGAGCGCGACGTCGAGGTGCACGACTCGTGGGGCGCGGGGCGCTGTCTCGCCGAACTCTTTGAGGCGTCGGCTGAGTCGTCGTTGTGGGAGCCGATCTTTGTCACCGAGCACCCCGTCGAGGTATCCCCGCTGGCACGGCGCCACCGCCGCGACCCCGATCTCACAGAGCGCTTCGAGTCCTACGCCGTCGGGCGCGAACTCTCCAATGGCTTCAGCGAGCTCAATGACCCCGTCGACCAACGCAGCCGCTTCGAAGAGCAGGCTCGGCTCGCCGCGGCCGGCGACGATGAGGCGATGCGCATCGACGAGGACTACGTGCGGGCTCTCGAGTGGGGGCTGCCGCCGACGGCCGGCCTCGGTGTCGGGATCGACCGGCTCGTCATGTTGATGACCGACGAGTCGAACATCCGCGAGGTGATCGCGTTCCCGACGCTCAAGCCGCTGCGCGGTTGACCGGCGCCCAAACCGTTCGGGACATGTGAACTTGTGAGCACGCACGTGCGCGGTGTTTGTCGGGCGATGGATGGCATCGGTCCTGATGGACTGGGGACCTGAGTAAGGGCCGCAAAATGCCCGGTATAGCGAACGCGATTCGGAGGAATTAGACGCCTCGCTCACAGGCAGTTCTCACGAAACTCACACCGTTCTCCCAGGGTCACTTTCCGCGCATCAACTAGCGTCCTTCTGGGGCCGCTCGCCCTGCTTCGCCTACGCAAGGAGTGAGATTATGCGAGTCGGTTTGGTTGGATTTGGCAAGACCGGCGTTCCGGTAGCCTCCGTGATACTTCGAGACCCCAAAATGCAACTCATGTGGGTCGTGCGGAAAAGTGATGCAAAAGCGCACCAGTCTGCCGCCGAATTTCTCGATATACCGTGCGACGATCCTGCACTAATTATCACCGCGGGCGAGATTGACGCCCAGCAGTTGCTCAATGATCACCCCGTCGACGTGATCATCGACTTCTCCTCCGAGGAGGGGCTCGACTACTACATGAACGCGGCGGCCGCGCGCCGAGTGAACGTGGTGACGGCGATCTCGCACTACTCCGATGCCCAGCAACAGAAGCTCCACCGTCTGAGCCAGAGCACCGCGGTGCTCTGGTCACCCAACATCACCGTCGGGGTCAACTTCCTCATCCTCGCGGCCCAGTCACTGCGCCGGATCGCGCCGCACGCCGATGTCGAGATCCTCGAGGAACACTTCAAACTCAAGAACGGCGTCTCGGGCACGGCCAAGTTGATCGGCGAGGCCCTCGACGTCTGTGAGTCCGACATCAAGTCCGTACGGGCCGGCGGCATCATCGGCGTGCACGAGATCCTGTTCGGTTTCCCTTATCAGGTGGTGCGACTGCGCCACGAGTCGATCTCGCGCGAGGCCTTCGGTGACGGCGCACGCTTCGCCGCGGTGGGCCTCGCGGGCAAGCTGCCGGGCCTTTATACGATGCAAGACCTGATGGCCCCGCTGTTCGCCTCCGCGCCACCGGCGCCGCGACGTGAGCGCGCTCGCGTCCGGCGCAGGGGTTTCACGTTGCGCCGGGCGCCGGAGATGCCGGTGAGCGCGGCGCACGCGCCCGCCGCGTTCTCGGATCAGACGCGCGCGTAGTTGACCAGCGCGACGGGTACGTCAGTGGGCGGGCAGGTCCTCGAGGAGTGACTCGATAAGCGAGCCGAAACCTTGCCGCAGGCCGTCACTCGGCAGGGTGGCGAGCGACTCCTGGGCTAGCGCGAGGAAGCGCTGGGCCGCGGCGACCGTTCGTTCGACGCCGTCGGTCGCGACCACGAGCTTGCGTGCGCGTTCACGGTCGGCGTCGTTCAAGACGGCGCCGAGGATCGAACGCAGTTCGTCACCCACCAAGGGATCACGCAGCGCGTAGAGCGTCGGCAAGTTATAGATGCCCTCGGCGAGGTCCTGGCCGGCTGGCTTGCCCAGCTCGTTGTCCACCGCGATGACGTCCAAGATGTCGTCGCGCAACTGGTAGACCATCCCGAAGCAGCGGCCGAACTCGCTGAGCGCCTCGGTGTGGGCCGGATCATGGTCGGCCGTGATCGCACCGACGCGGCAGCTGGCGGCCATGAGTGAGCCGGTCTTGCCCTCGATCGCTTCGAAGTAGTCGGCTTCGGTGCGCTCGACCGAGAAGGCCGTTCGCACCTCAGAGACCTGACCGCGGGTGAGCCACGCGAGGGTGCGCGCCATCAGTCCGGCCACGTCGGTGCCGAGATCGGCGGCGATACCGGCCGATCGGGCCATCAGGTAGTCACCGGCGACGATGGCGACGAGGTTGCCGTATCGGGCGTTGACGCTGTCGACGTTGCGCCGCACGTCGGCCTCGTCCATGACATCGTCGTGGTAGAGCGACGCGAGGTGCATGAGCTCGAGCGAAATTCCGCCGAGCAGATCCTCTTCGGAGGCCTCGCGCTCGCCAAAGGTGGCCGCGGCGATCGCGAGCATCGGGCGTAGCCGCTTACCGCCGGCGTAGATCAGGTGCGTCGTGACAGCATCGAGGTAGGGGTCACCGACCACTACCGACTCGGCGAGCAAGGCTTCGAGACGCTCGAGGTCGCGCTCCACCAGGGGCAATTGGAGTCGCTCGTGCGGATTCACGTTCCCACAATAGATGAGCCATGACGGGGCGCCGCCGGGCGAGGTCGCCCGCGGCCTAGTCACCGGTACACTGCTACCTATCAGCACATAAAGGATGAACGTTGTTCGAACGATTTACAGATCGAGCCCGGCGAGTTCTCGTACTGGCACAAGAGGAAGCCCGCGAGTTGAACCACGCGTTCATCGGGACCGAGCACATCCTCCTCGGCCTGATTCGCGAGGGTGAAGGGGTCGCCGCCAAGGCACTGGACGCCCTCGGGATCACGTTCGACGTGGTGCGCGAGAAGGTCGAAGAGGCCATCGGGACGAACTCGAACCCCTCACCGGGTTCACCACCCTTCACGCCTCGGGCGAAGAAGGTCCTCGAGCTCTCGCTTCGCGAGGCGCTCCAGTTGGGTCACTCCTACATCGGCACTGAGCACATGCTGCTCGGCCTCGTGCGCGAGGGCGACGGCGTGGCCGCTCAGGTCCTCAACGACCTCGGCGCTGACATGGCCCGGGTTCGCACCCAGGTGATTCAGATGATGTCGGGTCAGTCCGGCAAGGAGGCCGGTGCGACGGTCTCGTCGAGTGGCCAGAAGGGCGACGTCGAGGCCACCGGTGGTTCGGCCGTCCTGGACCAGTTCGGCCGCAACCTCACTCAGTTCGCTCGCGAGGGCAAGCTCGACCCGCTGGTCGGACGCGAGAAGGAAGTTGAGCGCGTCATGCAGGTCCTGTCGCGGCGCACCAAGAACAACCCGGTGTTGATCGGTGAGCCCGGCGTCGGCAAGACCGCGATCGTCGAGGGCCTCGCCCAGAAGATTGTCGCCAACCAGGTCCCGGTGACCCTCGCCGACAAGCAGCTCTACACGCTGGACCTCGGCGCGCTCGTCGCCGGCAGTCGCTATCGCGGTGACTTCGAGGAGCGCTTGAAGAAGGTGCTGAAGGAGATCCGCACGCGCGGTGACATCATCCTCTTCATTGACGAGATCCACACCCTGGTTGGTGCCGGGGCCGCGGAAGGCGCCATCGACGCGGCGTCGATCCTCAAGCCGATGCTCGCGCGCGGCGAACTCCAAACCGTCGGCGCGACGACGATCGACGAGTACCGCAAGCACATCGAGAAGGACGCCGCCCTCGAGCGACGGTTCCAGCCAGTCAAGGTCGACCAGCCGTCAGTCTCGATGACCATCGAGATCCTGAAGGGTCTGCGCGAGGTCTACGAAGAGTTCCACGCCGTCAAGATCACCGATCAGGCGCTGATCGCGGCGGCGAATCTCGCCGACCGCTACATTGCCGACCGCTTCTTGCCCGACAAGGCGATCGACCTCATCGACGAGGCCGGCAGTCGCCTTCGTATCCGCCGGATGGACGCCCCGCCGGCCGCCAAGCGGTTCGACGAGGACATCGCGCGCGTGCGCGCCGACAAGGAGACCGCCATGGAACGCGGTGCTCTGGAACAAGCGAAGGCACTCGAGGAGCAGGAACGCGACCTCATGGCGAAGAAGGACGAGCTCGACGCGACCGTCGCCTCCTCGGGAGGCGCGACTTTCGACCTCGTCGACGAGGACACGATCGCTGAGGTGCTCGCCAACTGGACCGGTATCCCGGTCTACCGGCTCACCGAGGAGGAGACGTCCAAGTTGCTGCGCATGGAGGACGAGCTCCACAAGCGCATCATCGGTCAGGACGAGGCGATCGCGGCGCTCAGCCGCGCGATCCGCCGCACGCGCGCGGGTCTAAAGGACCCGAAGCGGCCCGGTGGCTCGTTCATCTTCCTCGGCCCGACTGGCGTCGGCAAGACCGAGCTCGCCAAGACGCTGGCCGAGTTCCTCTTCGATGACGAGGACGCGTTGATCCAACTTGACATGTCCGAGTACATGGAGAAGCACTCGGTGAGCCGACTCGTCGGTTCGCCCCCGGGCTACGTCGGCTACGACGAAGGCGGGCAGCTGACCGAGGCGGTGCGACGCAAGCCGTTCTCCGTGGTGCTCTTCGACGAGGTCGAAAAGGCCCACCCCGACGTCTTCAACACCCTGTTGCAGATCCTCGAGGATGGCCGCCTGACGGACTCACAGGGCCGCGCGGTCGACTTCAAGAACACCATCTTGATCATGACCTCGAACCTGGGGACCGCCGACCTGCGCAAGGCCGCCATCGGTTTTGGCAAGGTGTCGGACCTCGCGACGCACGAGCGCATGAAGGAGAAGGTCAATCAGGCCCTCAAGGCGCACTTCCGTCCCGAGTTCCTCAACCGTATCGACGAGACCATCGTCTTCCACGAGCTGACCAAGCCCGAGGTCATCGCTATCGCCCAGCTGTTCATCACGCGTCTGCGCGACCAGCTGACGGTGCAGGGACTGGGCCTCGAGTTGTCGGCGGCGGCGCAGAGTTACCTCGCCGACAAGGGCTACGACCCCGAGCTCGGCGCGCGACCACTGCGTCGTGCGGTCCAGCAGTACGTCGAGGACGTGCTCAGCGAGAAGATCCTCTTCAAGGAGTTTCACGCGGGCCAGACCATCGTTGTGGACACGACCGAGGGTCCCGATGGCCCGATGCTCACGTTCGAGGGAGTCGAGGGACTGCCACCATCGGTGGACTTCGAGGACGTCGCGCCAAAGCCAGAGGCGTGACAGGCGCCGTCTAACGTTCGTCGGGTGAAGACCCGATCCGAGTTCGTGTGTGAGAGTTGCGGGGCGCTGAGCGCCCGCTGGGTCGGACGGTGCGGGTCTTGCGGCGCGTGGAATGCCGTGGCTGAACGCAACGCACCCGGCGGGCGCACTGCGGTGCCGGCGCCGACCCCGATCCTGGCGACGCGGATCGACGACGGACTGACCTTGCCCACCGGTGTTGGCGAGCTCGACCGAGTGCTCGGTGGGGGGCTGGTCGCCGGTTCGACGACCCTGCTGTTCGGCGAGCCCGGGGTCGGTAAGTCCACGCTCGCCCTCCAGGCCATGCGTTCGCTCGCGATGGCCGGTTCGGTCGTGGTGCTCGTGGCGGCCGAGGAGTCAGCGGCCCAGGTGGCACGACGAGCACGACGACTTGGACCGGTGCCGGCGGACCTCGCGGTCGTGGCGACGAACGACGTCTCCACCGCCGAACAGGTCATCGAACGCTACCGGCCGACCCTCGTGGTCGTGGACTCGGTGTCGGCGTTGCGAGACGAGGGAATGAGCGGCTCGTCGGGTTCGGTGAATCAGGTCCGTGCCGCCGCCGAACGGCTCTGTGCGGTGGCCAAGGCCACCGACACCGCGCTCGTGCTCATCGGACACGTCACCAAGGATGGCGAGTTGGCCGGTCCGCGGGCGCTGGAGCACGTGGTGGACACAGTGCTGCGTATCGAAGGTGATCGACACGGCTCGCTGCGCGTCGTGCGGGCCCTGAAGCACCGCTTCGGTCCGACCGGCGAGGTCGGCCTCTTCGAGATGGTCGCCGATGGTCTGCGTGAACTGCCCGACGGCTCACTCAATCCGCCGGGTCCCGGGCTCGACGTGCCCGGCGTCGTCTGGAGCGTCACCAACGACGGCAGCCGGTCGCTCTCGGTCGAGATCCAGGCCCTGGTCGCCTCGAGCACGGGGTCGCCTCGCCGGGTCGCCCACCAGGTCTCATCCCAACGGCTGGCCCTGCTGCTCGCCGTGCTCGAGGCCCGGTGCGGGGTCGAACTCGGCGGATCGGACGTCTTTGCGACCACGGCGGGGGGCCTGCCTGCGGTCGAGCCCGGCGTCGACGCCGCCCTGGCACTCGCGATCGCCTCGGCGGCAGTCGGTTTCGTTGTCCCGGCGAACCTGGCCGTGGTGGGTGAGGTTGGTCTCGCCGGTGAGCTGCGCCCGGTGAGCGGGCTCAACCGTCGGCTCACCGAGGTTCGCCGTCGCGGAGCCGAGCGGGTGGTCGTTCCCGCCGGATCGGCCCTGGAGTCGGTGGCGGGGCTGGACCTGATCGAGTGTCGCCGGCTCGTCGACGTGATCGAGGCCGCGCAACCCGTCACGGTTTGAGTGAAGTTTGGTAGAATGGATAGTCCCCACGAACGCCCCGCGGCGTCGGTCGGCTAGGAGCTACTGCGCAATGACTGTCCGGAAATATAAGAAGGGCGACCGTCTCGTTTACCCTCATCACGGTGCCTGTACGGTTGAGAAGATTGAGAAGATGACGGCCTTTGACGTCAAGCAGGACTACCTGAAGCTCAAAGTCGCCTACACCGACCTCGTGTTGATGGTACCGGTCGCCAACGCCGAATCGGTCGGTTTGCGTGACGTGATCAACGACGAAGAGGTCGAAGAAGTCTTCGCGGTGCTTCGCAAGAAGGAAGCGCGCATGCCCACCAACTGGTCGCGTCGCTTCAAGAACCACTCGGAGAAGTTGCGCTCAGGTGACATCTACCAGGTCGCCGAAGTCGTGCGGAATCTCTCGATCCGCGACAAGGACAAGGGTCTCTCCGCCGGCGAGAAGCGCATGCTGACCCGGGCGCGCCAGATCCTGGTCTCGGAGCTCACGTTCGCACTGAACGTCGACACCGAAGCGGCCGAAGAGAAGCTCGCCTCGGTCCTGCCGTAACCATGACCGTGGCCGCCGTCGTCGTCGCCGGCGGTCGAGGGACGAGGTTCGGAGGTCTCAAGCAGTTTGCGGACCTCAATGGACGCTCCGTCGCCGCGCGCAGTGTCGCAGCCGCGCGCAGCATTGCGTCCCACGTCGTGCTCGTTGTGCCCGAGGATTACGTCGGCGCCGGTGAGGGAGCCGACGTCGTGGTCCACGGTGGCCCCACGCGCGCGTCGTCGGTTCGTGCTGGTCTCGCCCACTGCGTTGACGCATCAATCATCGTCATCCACGACGCCGCGAGGCCGCTGGCGAGCCCCGCGCTCTTCGCCGCGGTCGTTCGAGCGGTCAACGAAGGTGCCGACGCCGCAGTGCCCGGGCTCGCGGTGACCGATACGGTCAAGCGGGTCGAACAAGAGGGCGACGATGTCGTCGCCGTGGCGACCGTCGAACGTGCTGAACTGGTGACCGTGCAGACCCCACAAGCCTTTCGACGTGACGCGCTCGTGCGCGCGCACGCCGCCGCGGGCGAGGCGACCGACGACGCCGCCCTCGTCGAATCGGTCGGTGGCCGCATCGTCGTGATAGCCGGCGAACCCGAGAACGTGAAGATCACCGCGCCAGCGGACCTCGAGCGGATGCGAGGCCCCTGGGCGTCGCTTCGTATCGGTCAGGGTGTCGACGTGCACCGATTCAGTGATGACGCCACGAGATCGCTCTGGCTCGGTCTCGTCGAGGTGCCCGATTCGCCAGGACTCGCGGGACATTCGGACGCCGACGTCGCCGCCCACGCCGTCGCCGACGCCCTGTTGGGCGCCGCGGGCCTCGGGGACATCGGCCGCCACTTCCCCGACACCGATGCGTCCACCGCGGGCATCTCGTCCAAGGTGTTGCTGTCAGACATCGTCGAGTTGACTCGACACGCGGGCTATCGGGCAGTCTCGGTCGACGTGACGATCGTCGCGCAACGTCCGAAGCTCGCGCCGTTCATGGCGACGATGGCAGAACGTCTAAGCGTCGTCGTCGGTGCACCGGTGTCGGTGAAGGCGACCACGACGGAGGGACTCGGCGCAATCGGTCGAAGTGAAGGCATCGCCGCCACCGCGGTAGCGATACTGGGGGCGTTGTGAGCCCCCGACCACCTCGCCGACCATCGGGGCCACCACCTCGCCGGGGGCGAGGGGGGTCACCGACTGGCCCCACTCATCAGAACCGTCGCCCGATGGCCAAGGACAAGGAAGGTCTCGGCGGTGAACAGGTCGAGGGACGACGTGCGGTGCTCGAGCTATTACGCGCTGGTCGACGCACGGTAAATCGGATTCTGGTCGCCGACGCGCAGGACCCCGCCGAAATACTCGATGAAATCGAGCGCGAGGCGCAACGCCGACGCGTTCCCGTGCACCTGGTCTCGATGGCGAGACTCGACCGCGAAGCGCGTACCGAGGGTCACCAAGGTGTGGTGGCGTTCGCGTCACGTCTCGAGACGGTAATCCTCGACGATCTGATTAACGCTCCGCACCCCTTCCTCCTGGTCTGTGACGGAGTCACCGACCCTCGCAACCTCGGCGCGATGTTGCGCAGCGCAGACGGCGCTGGAGTGACGGGCGTAGTCCTGCCGCGACATCGATCGGCCCGTATCGCCCCAACGGTTACCAAGACCGCCGCGGGAGCGATCGAGTACCTAACGTTCTGTGACGTCGGTGGTGTGCCAAGTGCGCTCGACACGATGAACAAGGCCGGAATCCTGACGGTCGGACTCGCTGGCGAGTCAACGTCCTCGCTCTACGATCTCGATCTCGGCTCCGTTCCAGTCGCTCTCGTGGTCGGGAGTGAAGAGCGGGGACTCGCCGCATTGACGCGAAAGCGATGCGCTGCCGTGGCCTCCATCCCCCAACTTGGGCACGTCAGTTCGCTGAACGCCGGTGTCGCATTGTCGATAGCGGCATTTGAAGTAGCGCGCCAACGACGGCTCGCTTTCTGAGACCGTTGGCCGAAGTTTCTTCATTCGCGAATTCGTAAAGTTAATTCGATTCAATTTCAAGTCTCGGTTTATTGCCCTACATTAAATCTCAAACCTTGGCGGAGATTGCCTGGATTATTTCACTACAGGCTTTTCATTCTGACCTAGTGGTTGATGTTAAAGATGGGGTTTATTCCTCTAAGTTGACTCAGGAATGTGAGATACAAATTGAAATCTGAAACCCTCTTCGCTGGCAGGAGTAAAGCCGTAACGTTTGGTGTCGCGGTGGCCATATTCGTGTTCGCAACTTATGGATTGTTGCCAGCAACGAGAACTAGCGGGACCGTACTGATGAACAATGCGGTCACGTTCCATCAGAATGATTACATAGGTGACTCAGTAATAACATCACAAGTTGCAAGCAGCGAGGTAGCGCTAACCCTATTCAATTCACTGGAGGTCAAGTTCAGTAATCCTGGCTTTACGTTTGATTATTGGACGACAGTCCCCGATGGATCAGGAACTGAATACACCGATGGAGAAGTATATAATTTTGCACTCGGCAATATCGATTTGTATGCACATTGGATACCAAACCAAGTTAGATTCTACGAAAATGCGGCTCCAAGCGATTCAGTGTTCAGCGTCCAGAGTGCGAGTACCTCCACTTCGTTGACGTTATTTTCAGACCTGAATCCGAACTTTTCGAAGCCGGGTTATGTGTTCGATGGATGGTCGACGTCAGCTAATGGTGTTGGAACCTCGTATGCAGATGGCGCGACGTACGATTTCACGCTTGGGTCGACATCGCTTTACGTCCAGTGGAGTGCCGCCACGTATTCGATCAATTACGCCGCCGGTGGCGGCACGGCGAGCGCGACGAGCGCCACCTTCACCTCGGGTGACAGCCCGATTACATTGCCAAGTGCGAGCCAGTCCGGCTACACCTTCGACGGATGGTTCACGTCCGCCCAAGGTGGAAACCTCGTCGGGATGGGTGGCGATTCGTTTACGCCGACATCCTCGGTGACGCTCTACGCCCAGTGGAGCACTGTGACGTACTCAGTCAACTACGCGGCTGGCGGTGGCACGGCGCCCATTGCGAGTGCGTCTTTCACGCCGGGTGGAACGGCTCTGACGCTACCGACACCTACGCAGCCCGGCTACACCTTCGACGGATGGTTTACGTCCGCCCAAGGTGGAAACCTCGTCGGGATTGGTGGCGATTCGTTTACGCCGACATCCTCGGTGACGCTCTACGCCCAGTGGAGCGCTGCGACGTACTCAGTTAATTACGCGGCTGACGGCGGCACGGCAGTCGCGACGAGCGTCACCTTCACCACGGGTAGCAGCCCGATCACGTTGCCAAGCGCGAGCCAACCTGGCTACACCTTCGACGGATGGTTCACGTCCGCTCAAGGTGGAAACCTCGTTGGAACGGGTGGTAATCCGTTCACGCCCACATCCTCGGCAACGCTCTATGCCCAGTGGAGTGCCGATACGTACTCCGTCAATTACGTCGCTGGTGGTGGTACGGCAGGCGCGACGAGCGCGACCTTCACCACGGGTAGCAGCCCGATCACGTTGCCAAGTGCGAGTCAGCCCGGCTACACCTTCGACGGATGGTTCACGTCCGCTCAAGGTGGAAACCTCGTTGGAACGGGTGGTAGTTCGTTCACGCCGACATCCTCGATGATGCTCTATGCCCAGTGGAGCGCGACCACTTTCTCTGTCAGTTACGCGGCCGACGGTGGCACGATGTCTCCTTCGAGCGCGTCCTTTACGACTGGGGGAGCGCCGCTCACGTTACCGACGCCTACGCAGCCGGGATTCACTTTCCACGGGTGGTTTACCGCGCCACAGGGTGGATCGCTCGTCGGAACTGGTGGTGGTCTTTACACGCCGATTTCGGCAACGACGTTATTCGCTCAGTGGACTGCAATTCCTTCCTTCAACATTACGTTCAGCGCCAACGGCGGGGTCGGTTCCGTCGGTTCGGTGTCCGCAGTGAGTGGCACGGCGCTCTCGTTGCCGTCGCCGTCGCCAATTAGCCGGCCGGGTTACGTGTTCACCGGGTGGAACACAGTTGCCGATGGCTCAGGCACGGCAGTCGAATCAGGTTCGTCGATGGTCTTGTCGGGCCCGACGACCCTGTACGCGCAATGGCGTCAGCTTCCAGCGGCCAGTGTCACGTTCGTCTTGAATGGTGCGCGTGGTTCAGTGTCCGCCATAGCGGCCTACGACGGAGCAGTCGAGACACTCCCGTCGCCTCCAGCGCTCGCACGCCCTGGTTACATCTTCACAGGGTGGAATACGCGCGCGAACGGGACTGGGTCGATGTTCGCCGGTGGTGCGGCGATGACCCTCGGCGCGTCGCTGACGCTGTACGCGCAGTGGAGCGGTCATGCACCGGCTCGACTGGTCAGTCCCATCGGCCCATTTGCGACGGCACATGTTGGCGTTGTCGGCTCGCTGGTCGCACAGGTGGACCGACTGGCATCGCTCATCATCCGACAACAACGTCACGTCGTCACGCTCTACGGCTACCCGTCTACGGCGGCGACGGCGCAAGCCGGTATATCAGAGGGGCGCGCTCGCGTTGCTTCGGTCGCAGCGGCTCTTCGTCGGGCACTGACGCACGCTCATCACGGCGGCGTTCGGGTTGTAGTGGTGGACGAGGGTCTAGCTGTGGGCGCATCGAACCGAGTGTCGGTCGTTGTTCGTTAGACCAACCGAGACGACTGTGACCGAATGCTCGGAATCACCCGGCAACGTGTGAACATCGTGTCATACCTGGGCCGATGGCGGCTGTGGTGTCAAGCAACTCCCGAAACGGTGTCAAGCATCAGCCGGAGTTGTCTCAACCAGCACCCGAATCTGTTTCGGCCAGAATCAGTCGAATGTCTGTGCAGACTTCGGAGCCGGTGGAGGGATTCGAACCCACGACCTGACGATTACAAATCGCCTGCGCTACCACTGCGCCACACCGGCAAGGTGGACACCAGACTAGTGAGTGCTGGTGGTTGGCTCTAGGCTGTCGGCGTGAGCACGACACCTCCCGAACCGACAGCGCCCGGTTCCCATTACCAGCCGTCGATTGGTGTGGTACTCGTCATTCTCGTGGCGTTCGTCGCGGGGGCCTTCTTGATGCTCCGCTCAACCAAGCCCGGCCATCCCGTCGCGGGATCCCCAACCACAACGGTCCCGACATCGAGCAAGTCACATGGTTCCACGTCGACGACCGTGGTCGAAAAGTCCCAGGTCCGCGTCCAGGTAGCCAACGGCACAACGGTGACCGGGCTCGCCCGAAGTTTCACCCAGCAGTTGCTCACTTACGGGTGGGACACGTTGCCCCAGGCCAATGGTCCCCACGTGAGCTCGACCATTATCTACTTCAACCCGGGCTTCGCGTCCGCTGCGAGCATGATCGCGGCGGAACTCAAATTCCCCCCGTCGTCGGTTCGACCGCTTAATGGCGGCAGTCCGGTGGCTGGCGCAGCCAGCGATGACGTCATCGTCATTCTGGGGCCCAACGCTGCCGTCGCGGGTTAATCGGGTTCGGGCGGATCAACGCCGTAGCGAGTGAGCGCGGCGCGAAGGATGTCCATCGCCATCGGGCGCAACTCCTCGAGTGGCCGATTGCGATGTCGTCGAACGCCAAGGTCAACCTGGGCGAGGCTGCTCACGCCGAACTTCCTGGCGACGTCGATTAGTAGCGCGATCTCGACGTCGTACTCCGGTTCGAGGGTGACGGCGTCGAAGACTTCCCGGCGAGCCGCTGTCTCGCCGGCCAGTGGTTGACGAATCTCTCCGAGGCCCGGAAAGAGCAGCGAGAGGATCGGACGCGCCGTCAACTCGTTGACGCGACCGCCACCCGTGGGCATGTTGTGCAGGGGGCGTTCGTAGTACCCCTTCACGAGGTCGACCTCGGGTCGTTCGAGAATGGGCTGGATCAGCCGTGGCACGAAGTCCGCGGCGGTGTTCAGCACGTCGGCGTCGAGGAAGACCACCGTCTCGGTGGCGGTCGCGGCGAGGCCGGCGGCCATGGCGAGGCCCTTGCCCCCGGGCCCGTCGACCATCACAACGCGAGCGCCGTGATGATGCGCCACCGTCGCGGTGTCGTCGCTCGAGCGGTCGTTCACGACGACCAGGTCGTCGATGACGTCGCGATAGGCGAGGACGGCCTCGAGGACGGCGCCGATGGTCGTCGCCTCGTTCCGAGCGGGGATGATGACGGCGATGGAGGTTGCAGCCATCAACCGGCGGACGCGCACTGCGTCGAAATCGTCCCGCTGCAGGGTTAACGGCACGTCAAGCATTGGTACTGAGATTAGGGCCGAGTTGTTGCGGGCCGCACTTGACAGCGCGCCCGCGCCTCGACACAATGGATACGTCATCAAGAGCGACTGAGGGACGGGCCCTTTGAAGTCGCGACAACCAGTTCGAGCCTTTCGTTTTGTTCGAACCAGGTGCCAAAGCCCGAACGATGAAAAGGGAGTTATGAGTTTCTCAACTGGCCTCAAGTGTCGAGAGTGTGGCACGACCTACCCGGCGGACGCCCGCTATTCGTGCGACTTCTGCTTCGGTCCGCTCGAGGTCGAATACGACCTCGAAGCGGCACGGGGCGTCGTGACCCGTGCGTCGATCGAAGCGGGTCCCAACTCAATCTGGCGATATGGTGCCCTGCTGCCCGACCCCGGGGTTGAACCCGTGGATCTGGGCGCGGGTTGGACACCGCTGCGTCGAGCCACGCGCCTCGCCGAGGTGCTGGGCGTTCGCGAGCTCTGGCTGAAGGATGACACGCGCAATCCGACCGGGTCCTTCAAGGACCGAGTGGTCTCGGTCGCCCTGTCGAGTGCTCGCCGGCTCGGCTTCACGACCGCCGCGTGTGCGTCGACGGGCAATCTCGCCACGTCGGTGGCCGCCCACGCGGCCGCGATCGGCTGGCCCAGCGTGACCATTATCCCGAGCGACCTCGAGAAGTCCAAGATCGCCATGGCGGCAATCTTCGGCGGTACGGTGCTCGGCGTCGAGGGGAACTACGACGACGTCAACCGACTCTGTATCGAGTTGGTGGCCGAGCACGAGGACTGGGCATTCGCCAACATCAATCTTCGCCCGTACTACGCGGAGGGCTCCAAGACCCTCGCCTTCGAGATCGCCGAGCAGTTGGGCTGGCGCACACCTGACCAGGTCGTTGTGCCCGTGGCTTCCGGGAGCCAGCTGACCAAGGTGGCGAAGGGTTTTCGCGAATTCATCGAGTTGGGACTCGTGGACGGCGCGGCGCCGACGCTCTTCGGGGCTCAGGCCTCGGGGTGTTCGCCAATCGCTACGGCCTTCGCCGACGGCGTCGACGTCGTCACGCCGCAGCGACCGAACACGATCGCCCGCTCGCTCGCCATTGGGAATCCGGCGGACGGACCGTACGTGCTCGATGAACTCCGAG
Organism: Actinomycetes bacterium; assembly: GCA_021793515.1. Taxonomy (GTDB): domain Bacteria; phylum Actinomycetota; class Acidimicrobiia; order Acidimicrobiales; family RAAP-2; genus RAAP-2. The sequence goes on from JAJYSP010000029.1 coordinate 26,438, forward strand.
CGCGCGGGGGAGACTGCGGATCTGTGCCCGACGAGGAAATCCTCGAGTGCATCGGACTGTTGGCCCGCACCGAGGGGATCTTCGCCGAGACCGCCGGGGGCGTCACGATCGCGTCACTGCGCCAGCTCGTGGAGCGGGGCTCGATCGACCGCGATAAGTCAATCGTGGCCATCATCTCGGGCCACGGACTCAAGACCCTCGACGCGGTCGTGGACAGTGCGACCGTGAGTTCGACGATCAGTCCGTCGCTCGCCGACGCCGAGGCGGCGCTGCGCTTTCACCAGTTGGTGGCGGCATCGTGAGCGTCATCGTTCGCCTCCCGAGTCAGTTGCGAGTACTCGTCGGCGGTGCGGGCGAGGTGCCCGTCGAGGCCACGACGGTCCGGGACGCGATCGTGGCCGTGGACGAGGCCTACCCCGGGATCGCCTTTCGAGTCCTCGATGATCGCGGAGCGCTGCGTCGATTCGTCAACGTTTTCGTCGCCGACGAGGACGTCCGGTTCCTTCAGGGGCTCGACACGGTGCTCGAGGCCGGCCAGACGGTCTCGCTCGTGCCAGCGGTCGCGGGCGGTTGAGCCGTTAGCACTCCTATGCTGAGAGTGCTAATATCGCTTTGCACCAAAAAGGATGCACTCTCGCACTAGGAGGAATCACCGTGGCGAAATTGATCGCTTTCGATGAAGAGGCTCGACGCGCTCTCGAGCGTGGCATGAACAAGTTGGCCGACGCGGTCCGGGTGACCCTCGGGCCAAAGGGTCGCAACGTCGTGCTGGACAAGAAGTGGGGAGCCCCCACGATCACCAACGACGGCGTCTCGATCGCCAAAGAAATTGAACTCGAGGACCCCTTCGAGCGCATCGGTGCCGAGTTGGTCAAGGAAGTCGCGAAGAAGACCGACGACGTGGCCGGTGACGGGACGACCACGGCGACTGTGCTCGCGTGGGCCATGGTCCGCGAAGGGTTGAAGAACGTCGCCGCCGGTGCGAACCCCATGTCGCTCAAGAAGGGGATCGAGGCCGCCGTCGAGGCCGCCGTCGCCTCGTTGCACGACCTCGCCAAGCCCGCTGACACCAAAGAGCAGATCGCCCAGGTCGCCTCGATCTCGGCGGCGGACGCAGAGATCGGTCAGATGATCGCTGACGCGATCGACCGGGTCGGCAAGGACGGCGTGATCACCGTCGAAGAGAGCCAGTCCTTTGGCATGGACATGGACCTGGTCGAGGGCATGCGCTTCGACAAGGGTTACATCTCCCCGTACTTCTCGACTGACACCGAGCGGATGGAGGCGGTCCTCGAGAACGCCTACCTGCTGCTCGTGTCGGGCAAGATCACGGCAGTGCGTGACGTGCTGCCGGTCCTAGAGAAAGTCATGCAGTCCGGCCGCCCGCTGTTGATCATCGCCGAGGACGTCGAGGGTGAAGCCCTCGCAACCCTCGTCGTGAACAAGATCCGCGGCACCTTCAAGTCGGTGGCCGTGAAGGCACCCGGGTTCGGCGAGCGTCGCAAGGCGATGCTCCAGGACATCGCGATCCTCACCGGTGCGACGGTCATCGCCGAAGAGGTCGGCCTCAAGTTGGAGAACGCCTCGCTCGAGCTCCTCGGCACCGCCCGCAAGGTCGTGGTGACCAAGGACGAGACGACGATCGTCGAGGGCGCCGGCTCGGACGACGACATCAAGGGCCGCATCAACCAGATCAAGGCCGAGATCGAGAACACCGACTCGGACTACGACCGTGAGAAGCTCCAGGAGCGCTTGGCGAAACTGTCCGGCGGCGTCGCGGTGATCAAGGTCGGTGCCGCCACCGAGGTCGAGCTCAAGGAGAAGAAGCACCGGATCGAGGACGCGGTCTCTACGACCAAGGCCGCGATCGAGGAGGGTGTGGTGCCCGGTGGTGGCGTCGCCCTGCTGCGTAGCCAGAGCCGGATCCTCGAAGCCGCTGACAAGCTGTCGGGTGACGAGGCGACCGGTGCACGCATGGTCGCCAAGGCCGTCGAAGCACCGCTGAACCAGATCGCGGTGAACGCTGGACTCGAGGGTGGTGTCATCGTCGACAAGGTGCGCAACCTCAAGAAGCCCACCGAGGGTCTCAACGCGGCGACGGGCGAGTACGAGGACCTCATCAAGGCCGGCGTCATCGACGCCGCTAAGGTGACCCGCTCGGCGTTGCAGAACGCGGCGTCGATTGCGGCGCTGTTCCTCACCACCGAGTCCGTCATCGTCGACAAGCCCGAAGAGAAGGCTCCGGCGATGCCTGGCGGAGGCATGGAAGACTACTAAACCACTCGTGGTTGGACGAAGCGGGGCCGCGTCGGCCCCGCTTCGTCGTGTCCGCACGGTGTTGCGCGCGACGAATCGCCGTAGCATGGCGCTATGACTACTACGACTCCCGTAGCCCCCTCGCGGGGCCTCAACGTGGTCCACCTCTTCTGTCACCCCGACGGGCCGGTGGACGCCGGAGCCGTGCGCAAGGCCGTCGACGAGGCGGTTGCGAAGGGTCTCCAAGTCGTGACGGCGGCGATCATCGGCGCCAAGGCCGACACCTGCTTCATGGTGCTCGGCGAGGACCTCTGGGACCTGCGGCGCTTTCAGTCCAAGATCCAGGCGGCGGGCTTCCAGGTGGCCGAAAGTTACGTGTCGGTGACCGAGGTGAGCGAGTACGCCTCGGGCATGCCCGAGAAGATGCTCAACGACCGGCTCTTTCCCGTACTGCCGCCCGAGGGCATGCCGGCCTTCTGCTTCTATCCCATGTCCAAGCGCCGCGGCGACCAGCACAACTGGTACTCGCTGCCCTACGAGGAGCGAGAGTCCTTGATGCGCCAACACGGCCAGTCCGGACGGAACTTCCGCGGTCGGGTGCTGCAGGTGGTGACTGGGTCGACCGGTCTTGACGACTGGGAGTGGGGCGTGACGCTCTTCGCCGTGCACGTCGATGACCTAAAGGACTGTGTCTACACCATGCGCTACGACGAGGCGTCCACGCTCTACGGCGAGTTCGGGGCGTTCTACACCGGCATCGTCGGCACCGTCGACGAAGTGCTCGACGCGACCGTCGCCTAAGGGTTAGCTGTGACCGAGCCGGTTACTGAGAAGATGTTGCGTCGGTGGGCCGAGTCGCTCGCCGGTGTCGCGCGAACGGGCATGGGGTTCACCGAGAGCCAGTTCGAGCGCGAGCGCTACGAGGAGGTGTTGCGGATCGCCGGTGACATCAAGGCGGCGGCGGACTACGGCCGTGACGACCGGCCCGACGCCGACGGTTACGTCACCGAGTGGCTCAGCGACGTTGGCCGGGGCGTCCCCGGCTACGCGACGCCCAAGGTCGCCGTGGGGGCCGCGGTCACCAACGATGCTGGCGAGCTGCTCCTCATCCAGCGGGCTGACTCGGGGATCTGGCTCTATCCGACGGGCTGGTGCGACGTCGGCTACTCAGCCCCGGAGGTCGTCGTCAAAGAAGTCCTCGAGGAGACGGGCATCGAGGTCGAGCCGGTACGGCTCATCGGGGTCCTTGACGGCATGCGGCTCGGTGTGTCGCGCATCCCGCTCTACTCACTGCTCTTCTTCTGTCGCGCGACCGGTGGTTCGCTCAAGATCCACCCTCTCGAGTGCACCGACGCTGGCTGGTTCACGCGAGACAACCTGCCGACGCCGACCATCGGCGCCGAACGGTGGGCCGGGCCGATCTTCGCGGCGATCGATGGCGAGCGCCGCGACGTCTTCTACGACGATCTCCGTCAACCCGTGTGGCGGGCTGAGTCGTGAGCGTCGAGGTCACCGTCGCCACTTCGGCGTCACCGGAACTTCGTGACGCACTCAATCGCCTCGTCCCCCAGCTGTCATCGAGCGCGAAGCCGCTCAGTGACGCCGACGTCGTACGTATGACCACCGATCACGATGTCGTCCTCTTCGTCGCGAAACATGACGACGTGATCGTCGGGACCCTGACGTTGGTCGTGTTCGCCATACCGAGTGGTCAGCGGGCGTGGATCGAGGACGTCATCGTGGACGGCGACGTTCGCGGACTGGGAATCGGTGCTGCCTTGACGAACGCGGCGATCGAGGAGGGCCGTCGACGCGGTGTGCGGACGATTGACTTAACGAGTCGGCCGTCACGGGAGGCGGCGAACAAGCTGTATCAGAAGTTGGGGTTCGAGATTCGCGACACGAATGTCTATCGTTTTTTCATAGAAAGTGACCGGTCGGGGTAACTCGCTCATCTCGCTGATTGTCACGACCGTTGTGGAGCGTGAAAGTCCGAGAAATCATTGGCGAACTGGAACGAGCAGGTTGGGTTCAGATTCGTCAAACGGGTAGTCATCGTCACTACAAACACGCCACGCCCCCGGCTCGGTGTGCGTGGCGGGGAATTTGGGTGATGAAGTCCCTAAAGGAACCCTCAGTAGCATTGTGAGACAGGCCGGACTCGAGAGGAGACCACGATGACTGAATTCACCATCGTGATTGAAGATGCGGGTACCAACTACGCGGCCTACGCTCCAGACGTTCCGGGCTGCATTGCCACGGGCGCGAGCGTGGCCGAGGTGACGTCTACTCTTCGAGATGCCATTGCCGAGCACTTGGAGATTCTGCGAGGCATGGGCGAAGAGATCCCGGTCCCGCATTCTCGGGCTGGCGTGATTCAGATTGCGTCGTGAGTGCACTGTGAAGCGATGACCGTTTCACAACGTCCACGAACGATTATCTTCGACCTCTACGGTACGTTGGTACTGGGTGGTTCGCGACTGCAGCGAGACACCGTAGCGTTTCAGATGGCCGATGCCTTAGAGGTCGATCGGACAGCGTTCGCAGACATCGTGCGAGATACCTTCGACGCGCGGGTTCGCGGAACGATGGGTGGTCTTTCAGAGACGATCTCGGAATTGGCGCAACGGGTCGGGGGGTCACCCACTTCTCGCCAGATTGCGCTGGCCACAGAACAGCGACTGGAGTTTTGCAGGGGATTATTGAGTGACTCGTATTCGGCGATGCACCTGTCCCAAATGAAGGAACGGGGATACCGATTCGGCGTTGTCACGGACTGTTCAGCCGAGACGCCATTGTCGTGGAACTCATCGTGGCTGAGAGACGTGATTGACGTTGTCGCATTCTCGTGTGAGCTTGGCGTACGAAAGCCGGATCCTGAAATTTACTTGGCGGCCACACGACGTCTCAACGTTCAGCCAGATGAGTGCGTATTCGTTGGAGATGGTGGAAGTAACGAGTTATATGGGGCGCACGAACTGGGGATGGCTGCCACGATGCTCGTTGATCCAAACTTGGTCGATACGGAACGTTTCGAAGGACACAGTTCCTGGGACGGAACAATAATTACGTCGCTCGCCGAGTTGGTTAGCGCTTTCAATGAGTGAGACGCAGAAACTGTCGCGCATCGGGTGTTCCGGGAAACAAACGTGTACCGGCTAAGTCTCTAGAACGCGAAACCTTGCGCGACCGTTGGGAGTCGTGAAGGTACGAGACGTCATAGAGGCGATTCAACTTGAAGGCTGGTATCAGGTCCGC
>JAJYSP010000005.1 GCA_021793515.1 Actinomycetes bacterium
CATCCTCACCTTCCCGGCCAACCCGGCCGAGTGCTTCGAGTTCGCCGTCACGTCCTTTGACCTGGCCGAGCGCTTCCAGACGCCGGTCTTCATGCTGACCGACCTCGACATCGGCATGAACGACTGGGTCGTGCCCAAGCTCACCTGGGACGACTCGTTCGTCCCTGACCGCGGTCGCGTCCTCAACGACGAGGACCTGGCGGGGATGAAGGAGTTCTTCCGCTACGCCAACGCCGACGCCGAGCACGTGGCCGCGCGCACCGTGCCGGGCTCGGACTCCAAGGGCGCGTACTTCATCCGAGGATCCGGCCACGACATGTTCGGCCGCTACACCGAGGACCCGGCGGAGTACCAGGAGGTCGTCGACCGGCTGAAGCTCAAGCACGCCGCCGCGGCCACCCACGTCCCGGCCCCGATTGTGATCACGAAGCCCAACGCCTCGATCGGCATCATCACGCTCGGCAGCTGTGACCTCGCGGTGCGCGAGGCCATCGACGAGCTCGCCGAACGCGGGCTGCCCGCCGACTACATGCGCGTGCGCGGGTTCCCGTTCGTCGCTGACGTGCGGGCCTTCGTCGAAAGCCACGAGCACTGCTTCGTCGTCGAACAGAACCGCGACGGCCAGCTGCGCTCGCTCATCAGCGTCGAAACCGGCGTTGCGATCGAGTCGATGCACTCGATCCTCGCCTACGGCGGCTTCCCGCTCAGCGCGGCCCAGGTCGTCGACGGCGTCGTCGGACACGGCATCATCGAACAGTTGGAGGACTGACGTGCCATCGATCACCAAACCACTGATCCCGCTCGCCCCGCTCGCGAAGAACGAGCTCGGCCTGACGATCCGCGACTACGAGGGCGCGATGTCCACGCTCTGCGCGGGCTGCGGCCACGACTCGATCACCGCGGCGATCACCCACACCTTCTGGGAACTGTCGACGCCACCGCACATGATCGCCAAGCTGAGCGGCATCGGCTGCTCGAGCAAGACCCCGACCTACTTCGTGCGCGGCGCCCACGGCTTCAACTCGGCCCACGGGCGCATGGCGACGATCGCCACCGGCGCGGCCGCGGCGAACCGCGAGTTGACCTACATCGGTGTCTCGGGTGACGGCGACTCGCTGTCGATCGGTATCGGCCACCTCGCCCACGCGATCCGTCGCAACGTGAACATGGTCTACGTCATCGAGAACAACGGCGTCTACGGACTCACCAAGGGTCAGCTCTCGGCCTCGGCCGACATCGGCACGCGCCCGAAGAAGGGTGACGCCAACGTCGTGGCCCCGATCGACCCGATCATGCTCGGACTCGCGATGGGCGCGACGTTCCTCGCGCGCAGCTTCTCGGGTGACAAGGAGCAGCTGATCCCGATCCTGAAGGCGGCGGTCGCCCACAACGGCCTCGCGCTGATCGACGTGATCAGCCCGTGCGTGACCTTCAACGACCACGAGGGCTCAACCAAGAGCTACCGCTTCATGCGTGAGCACGAGGTGAAGGAGGTCCTCACCGACTTCGTGCCCGAGCGCGAGGAGATCGCCGTCGCCATCGGCGGCCACGACACGCGCTCGGTCACGATGCACGACGGCAGCGTCATCACGTTCCGCTCGGTGCCCGAGGGCTACGACCCGACGAACCGGATCTCGGTCGAGGAGTACATCCGCGACCACCAGCGCCTCGGCGAGGTCGTCACCGGACTGCTGTACCTCGACGAGAGCGCCCCGAGCATGCACGAGATCAACCACACGCCCGTCGAGGGTCTCAACAAGCTCCCCTTCGAGGCGCTCTGTCCCGGCAGCGCAGTCTTGGAAGACCTGATGGCGGACTTCCGCTAACCAGGCACGAAACGCACCGACGACGCCCGGTCCCTTGTGGACCGGGCGTCGTCGACTCCCGATTCTTCGCTACCCGTGTCCTGACTCGTGCCCGCCGTGCGCGCTGGCCGCGGCGACGAAGCGTTGCGCCAGTTCGGGCGTCGCGGCTAGGTGCTGGTGGAGATAGCTCGCAAAGAGCGTTGGCGTGTTCACCCCGCCCGGTGCGGTCCCGAAGCGACCGGCGAGGTCCATCCCCTCGCCCGCCGGCGTCACGGTTGAGCGGTGGAACTCGTGCCCGCGCAGTGCCGTGCCCGCCGGGCCGAAGATCCCTGGGCCCCTCGTGGTCGCGCGTCGGTAGCCGAGAGTCAAGCGTTCGGTCATCGTCGCGTGGGTCCCCACGAGCACACCCGCCATCGGCGTCTCGTCGAGCGACTCACAGAGCCACAGGTAGCCCCCGCACTCCGCCCAGGTGACAAGTCCCGCGCCGACCCGCGCGCGCACGTCGCCGAGGAGCCGCTCGTTCTGGGCCAACGCGCTCGCGTAGACCTCGGGGAACCCACCGCCGGCGTAGAGCGCGGCGCAGTCGGCCGGCAGCGCCTCGTCAAGAAGGGGGTCGACCTCGACGAGCTCGGCGCCGGCCTCGGCGAGCAGGGCAAGGTTCTCGGGGTAGACGAAGCTGAAGGCCTTGCCCACGCAGAGTGCGACGCGCGCGTGAGCGACGAACGCCGCGTGGGGGACGTCGTCCACCTCGTGGGTCGGTGCGCCGGTGGCGATGGCGACGAGCGCCGCGAGGTCGACGTCGCGTGCGATGACCGCGCCGAGTCGCGCGACCGAGTCGCGCGTCTTCTCGGGGGTCTCGACCACGGGCACGAGCCCGAGGTGGCGTTCGCGCCACGTGAGGGCGTCGTCGTGTCCGAGCACGCCGAGCACCGCCACCCCGAGCGGCGCGAGCGCCTCACGGAGCAACGTCGCGTGCCCCTCGCTGGCGACCCGGTTAAGGATCACGCCCGCGACGTTGACCGAGGGATCAAAGCGCGTAAAGCCGTGCACGAGCGCCGCGACCGAGCCGCTCATCGCCGAGGCGTCCACGACGAGCACCACCGGAGCATCGAGCAGCCGGCTGACCGCCGCGGTCGAACCATCGACGCCGGTCTCGCCCGCGCCGTCGAAGAGCCCCATGACACCCTCGACGACGAGCACGTCCGCGCCGCGCGACGCGCGCGCCGCCTGTCGGCGCACCACGTCCTCACCCGCGAGGAAGACGTCGAGCGAGCGGCCGGGCCGACCCGTCGCGACGGCGTGATAACTCGGATCGATGAAGTCGGGGCCGACCTTGGCCGAGGCGACGCGAAGCCCCGAGGCGACGAGGGCCGCCATCACGCCCGTGGCGACGGTGGTCTTACCGACGCCGGAGTGCGTGCCGGCGACGACGATCCGAGGTCCGAGGCGCGCGATGGGCCATGGTACCAGTCACCGCCGTCGCCACCGGGCCGGTACGCTCGTCCCGATGGACAGAGCCGCGCGCGAGCCCGCCGACGAGGTCGTCGCTCTCGAGCGCTACCGCGGACCGTGGGCAAATGACGACCCCGACGCCAACTTCAAGGCCGACGTCGCGCTCTACGCCAACCTCGACCCGCTCGTGACCCTGCGGGGGCTCGGTACGGCGACTGGACTGTCGGTCGGAGCACTCGCGCACTACGTGCTCGCTCGCTACGCGACCACCGGCAGCGCCGGCCTGCTCGAACTCGGCCCGACGATGGTCGAGCGCCTCTGGGCACCCGTCGAGCTCGCCGAGGCGAGCGCGACCGACGAGGCGCGCCTCGCCGCCTACCACGAGCTGCGCGCGCTGTTGTCGTGGTTGCGCGTTCCCCTCGAGGGTGACGGCGGCTACTCGTGAGCCTCACCTGGCGAGACGGTGACGAGGCCGCGGCGAGTCTCGAGGCCGCCATCGCGCTCGTGGGCGCGTCGCTGTCCTACCTACGCGCCGAGGTCGGGCCGCGCTCGACGGTGGCGATCGGCGAACCCGTGCGCGACGACGCGTGGTTCAGCTGTGGCGACTTGCTCCAAAGCCCGGACTGGCTCACCGCGACGATGCACGACACCGGGCGCGAGCTCGGCACCGAAGACCCGGTCGTCGCCGCGTCGCTCTTCGTCCAGAACTACGCCTATCGCGTCTTCACCCTCGCGGTGGCGTGCGTCACCGTCGCGGGCGTGCTGCCCGACTCGTCGCCGGCGACGATGGCCGTGTCGATGCGTCGCGGCCGACCGGCCTCACTCGCCTACCTCGACGCGCGCGTCGCGACGCTGGACCCGGCGGCGCTGCGCTGCGACCCCCGCCTCGGCGAGGACGTCGTCGACGAGCTCCTCGGGGTCGTCACGACCCACCTCAGTGCCCTCGTCGAGTCCGTTCGCGCGACGACGCGCGTCGGCAACCGCCTGCTCTGGGGCAACGTCGCGGCCTCCTGCGCCGTCGCCTTTCGAACGCTCGAGGGCGTGCTCGGGCCATGGGTGCGCCCGCTCGGTGAGTCCTTCCTCGAGCGCTCACCGTCGAGCATGCAAGGACTCGGGTCCTACCTGCTCGTCGAACGTGACGCGCGACACGGCTGGTTCTTCGAACGAACCACCTGCTGTCTCTACGACCGTCTCCCGGGGGCCGTGCGCTGCGCCGACTGCAGCCGCACGCCGCGCGACGAGCGCCGCGACGCCTACTGGCGCTCGCTCGGCGACGGCTGAGGCGCGTCGAGGGCGAGTTGGACCCGCGCGGGTCGGCGCCCGCTGACGCCGCGCTCGACGAGGGTGAGCAAGGCCCCCACGTCGAGGTGCTCGTCCACGAGGTCGGCCAGCGCCTCGATGCGGGCCTCACGACGGTCCTCGAAGCAGGTCGACGGTGAGACGACGACGCGTTTGCCCCTCGCGCGCGCGAGCTCGGTGAGAAAGGTCCGGCGCCACTCGTCGTTCTCGAAGAGTCCGTGCCAGGTCGTGCCCGAGACCGCGCCCACGACGCAGCCCTCGTCACCGACGAGGCCCTCGCCGGCCTCGCGCGTGACGACCCCGTGGTGGATCTGGTAGCCCGTGACCGTCGTGCCGTTCGCGAGACGTGCGCTCGGGCGCGCCAGCACCTTGCGCGCGGCGAACTCGGTGCGCACCGTCAGCAGGCCGAGTCCGTCGACGCGTTCACTCGCGCTCTCGATCCCGTCGACGATCTCGCGCCCGAGCATCTGGTAGCCACCGCAGATGCCCATGATCGGCGCGCCCGACGCGGCGCGGCGCGCGAGGGCGACGTCAAAGCCCCGCGCCCGCAGCCAGCCGAGGTCCGAGACGGTGGCGCGCGTGCCCGGCAGGATCACGAGGTCACAGCCGGCCATCGCCTCGGGCCGGTGCAGCGCGCGCACGATGACCCCCGGCTCGTCGATGAGCGGGTCGAGGTCGGTCAGGTTCGAGGCCCGCGGCAGGGCCACGACCCCGATCACGAGCACGTCGTCGCCGAGGGGGGCGGGCCCGTCGGCCCACGACGAGAAGTCCGTCATGTCCTCGGTGTCCACCTCACGCCCGGCGAGCACGGGCAGGACCCCGAACACCGGACGGTCCGTCATCGAGGTCAACCGGTCGAGGCCACCCTCGAGCAGCGATCGGGTCCCGCGGAACTTGTTGATCACGATCCCGCGTACGAGGTCCTGATCGGCACCGTCGAGCACGGCGAGGGTGCCGACGAGGCTCGCGAAGACCCCACCGCGGTCGATGTCGCCGACGAGGATCGCGGGGACGCGCGCCGCGGCGGCGAACCCGAGGTTCACGATGTCACTGGCGCGCAGATTGATCTCGGCCGGACTGCCCGCACCCTCACAGATCACGACGTCGAAACGACGGCGCAGGTCGTCGTGGGCCTCGACGACGAGCTCGAGCAGGTCACCCTTGGCGCGCCAGCGCTCCCCGTCGAGCTCACCGGCCGGCTGACCCAGCACGACCAGTTGGCTCGCGACGTCCGAGCCCGGTTTGAGCAGCACCGGGTTCATGCGGACCTCGGGCTCGACGCGCGCGGCGCGCGCCTGGACGACCTGGGCGCGACCCATCTCGCCGTTCTCGCTCGTGACGTAGGAGTTGAGCGACATGTTCTGGGCCTTGAAGGGCGCGACGGCGATCCCGCGACGGCGAAGCGACCGACAAAGACCGGTGACGACCGTCGACTTGCCGGCGCCCGAGGAGGTCCCGAGCACGAGCAGTGAGCCACTCACGCGTCGCGCTCGCTCACCCCGGCGGACTCGAAGGTCGCCATCTCGCCCACGATCTTCGCGGCCGCCTGGACGAGCGGCACCGCGAGCGCGGCGCCACTGCCCTCGCCGAGGCGCAGGCTGAGATCGAGTAGCGGCGCGACCCCTAGGTGGGCGAGGGCGACCGTAGCGCCCGGCTCACTGGAGCGGTGCCCGCCGATGAGGTAGCCCGTCACCGCGGGGGCCAGGGCCGCGGCCACCGTCGCCGCGGCGAGCGCGATCACGCCGTCGATCACGACCGGCACGCGCCCAGCCGCTCCGGCGAGGACAAACCCCGCGAGCGCCGCGATCTCCAGTCCCCCAACCTCGCTCAGGACCTCGAGGGGCGTCGCGTCGGGCGCGAGACGCGCCAGCGCACCGGTGATGACACTGACCTTCAGCCGCCAGGTCTCGTCGTCGATACCGGTGCCGCGACCGGTGACCTCGCTCGGGCTCGCGCCCGTCAACGCCGCGATCAGGGCCGCGGATGGTGTCGTGTTGCCGATGCCCATGTCGCCGGTCGCGAGGAGCTGGGCCCCGGCCTCGAGCGCGTCGCGTGCGACCTCGGCGCCCACGGCCAACGCCGCGCGGGTCTGCTCGGGGGTCATGGCCGCCTCGTCCGCGAGGTTCTTTGTCCCGAGCGCGACGTTGCGACGCACCAGACCCACGGCGTCGCCGGGGATCGGGGTGGCCACCCCGACGTCTACGACGGTGACCTTCGCCCCCGCGTGACGCGCGAGCACGTTGATCGCCGCCCCGCCAGCGCAGAAGTTCGCGACCATCTGGGCGGTGACCTCACTCGGCCACGGGGTGACCCCGGCGCGGGTGACCCCGTGGTCACCGGCGAAGACGCAGATCGTCGCCGACGCGGGCACCGGCGGCGGGCAGACGCCCGCGATCGCGGCGAGCTGGGTCCCGATCGACTCGAGCAGTCCGAGCGAGCCGGCGGGCTTGGTGAGCCGACCCTGCAACACGCGCGCCGCCTCGGCCGCCGCGTCGTCCACCGGGACGATTCGGGCGAGCAACGCCTCCAACGATTCCGTACGCTCCATGGGTCTCTCCTTCTACTCGGTCGTCTGTTCCAGCAAGGGTGTAGCCGCGAGCGCTGACTCGAGCCGGGCGAGCCCCGCCTCGTCGGGCACGGCGATGCGCACGACCCCGGGCATCGCGAAGTTGGTGCAGTCACGCGTGACGACCAGTGACTCGAGCAACGCATCGCGCAGACCGGGGCGCGCAACGAGCACCCAGTTCGCGTCCGAGGGCGCGGCGACGAGGCCGTAGCGCGCGAGCAGGGTGACGAGGTCCTCGCGCAGCGCGGCGATCCCCGCCGCCGTCGCCGCGAGGTCGATCGGCGCCAACAGGTCGGCGAGGGACTCACCGGCGAGGCCGTTGAGCGACCAGGTCGGCTGGGCCCGCCGACACCGCTCGATGAGTTCAGGATCGGCGAGCACGTAGCCAACGCGCAGACCCGGGCAGGCGAGCAGTTTGGTGAGCGAGCCGACCACCACCGCGTCGTCGCCGCGGGTCCACGTCCCCGTCGCCATCGGGTAGAAGGCCTCGTCCCACACACCGGCGCGCTCGGAGGCGGCCGCGAGCAGTCCCGTGGGGTTGTGCGGGTTCGAGCGCCACCGCGGTCCACCGGCGCGCGGGTGCAGCGCGAACTCCGGCTCAACGACGGTGCCACCGAGTTGAGCGGCCACGAGCGTGATCGCCTCGGCGCCGCCGTTGGTGAGTAGCAGTCGCTCCCTCGCCACACCCATCACCTCGGCGAGCGCCGCGGTCGCGGGTCGGGCGTCGGGGTAGCGACCGAGGGCGTCGAGGTGGCGCGCGATCGTGGGCCGCGGGTCGGGCGCGACCGGATTGAGCGACTGGGAGAGGTCGAGCACGTCAGCGACCGCCACGCCGAGGGCGCGCGCGATCACGGCCCCGTCGCCGCCGTGGGTGGCCGGGGTCAGGCCCACGACGCCCCACGCATTCGACGCCGGGTTACGAGGGTCGCCACTGCGACCAGGGCGAGCCCGAGGGCCACGGTCACGTCGCGACTGAGTCGGCGCGCGGCTTCGATGTCGCCGGCGCGCGCCGGGCGACCCGCACCGAGCGGGGGCCGGACCTCGACGCGCTCGCCGTAGACGTTGCGCCCACCGAGGGTGAGCCCGAGCGCCGCGGCGAAGGCGGCCTCAGCGACCCCGGAGTTTGGGGAGGGGTGGGCCGGCGCCTGAACGCGCACGGCGTGCAGCACCGCGCGCGCGCGGCGCGGGCGAACCATCGCGACGAGTGCGGCGGTGACGCGCGCGGGCACCCAGTTGGCGACGTCGTCCAGGCGCGCGGCCGCGGTGCCGAAGTGCCGGTAGCGCAGCGAGCGGTGCCCGACCATCGCGTCCATCGTGTTGATCGCGCGATAGCCGAGGGTGCCACGCGCGCCGAGCACGGCCGCGAAGAGCGCTGGGGCGACGATCGCGTCGACCGTGTTCTCGGCGAGTGACTCGACAACCGCGCGCGCCACCTCGGCCTCGTCGAGTGCACGCGGGTCACGCCCGACCAGTGCGGTGAGCCTCGCACGGGCCGCCTCGAGGTCCCCCGCCTCGAGGGGCGAAGCGACCGACGACGCACTCGAGGCGAGTGAACGCCCGCCGACGCTGAGGGCCGTGGCGAGCGCGGTCGAACTCACGAGGCGCCCGGCGATCAGACCGATCGCGAGCCCGGCGCCGGCGTAGCCGACGCCCGCCGCGCGTTCGTCGCGGTAGAGCCGTTCCTCGATCGCGCCCATCAACGTTCCGAAGTGCACGAGGGGGTGCCATCGCGTCGGCGGCTCGCCGAACGCCCGGTCCAGACCGAGACCGATCGCGGCACCGACCAGGCGCCGCGCGGGGATCACCGCAGCGCCCATACGACCAGCCCCAGTGTCTCGCCCACGACCCCGCTCGCCCCGAGCACGTCGCCGGTGTAGCCGCCGAGTCGTCGCGCGGCGAGCGTGGCGACGATCCCGGCGCCGAGCAATGTCGCGAGCACGCTGAGCACCCCGTGGAGCCCGCAGCGCGCGCCGAGCGCGACTGACCCGGCGAGTCCGACGACGATCGAGACGCCGAGCACCACGCGGTGGCCCCGGTTGAGGAACGCGCCCACGATCCCGCCCTCGCGCGCGTAGGGCAGGACTTGGGTGATGAGGACCATCGCGGTGCGCGACGCGCACCACAGCGCGGCAACGATGAAGAGTGCGGGCCGCGCCGAGGCGAAGGCGGCCAGGCGCACGAGTAAGACCGCGATTACGCTGACCGCCCCGAAGGCGCCAATCGCGGGGTCGGCCATCACCGCGAGACGTCGTTCGCGCGACATCGGGGCGAGCAGGCCGTCACCGGCGTCGGCGAGTCCGTCCACGTGCAACAGACCGGTGAGTGCGAGGTCGACGACGAGCGCCACGGCGCCCGCGAGCAGGGGCGCGCCGTGACGGGCGGTGACCCACCACACCGCACCGACCACCAGACCGAGCACGGCACCCACCAGCGGGAACCACGCGAAGGTCGTCGGCGTGGGTTCGGCCGACCCGCCGAGGATCGTGAGGAAGGAGAAAGCGCGGCGCATCAGCGCAAGGCGTCCTTCACGACGACGACGCAACCGGCCACGACGAGCAGCACGGTGTCGGCCCGTGCCGCGACGGCCTGGTTGAGTCGCCCGAGCGCGTCGCGAAAGGCCCGACCGACCGCGGACTCGGGGTGCACCCCGAGCCCGACCTCGTCGGAGACCACGATTGAGTCACCCGAGCGCGCCTCGAGCGCGTCGAGCAGGGCCTCCGCGTCGACCTCGAAGTCGTCGTGGGCCGCGAGCCACGTACCGAGCGCGTCGACGACCACGGTCCCCTCGACGCGTGCGAGCGCCTCGGTGAGCCGCGCACCGCACTCGAGCGTCGCCCAGTTCGCCGGACGGCGGCGTCGGTGCTCGGCGATGCGGCGAGCGAAGTCCTCGTCGGTGCCGGCGTCGCCGGTGGCGAGGTAGGTGACCGGGTCCGACGCGTGCTCGGCGAGCGACTCGGCGACGCCCGACTTGCCCGAACGCGCTCCCCCGAGCACCAGGGTGATCACGAGTCGGCCAGGCCCGCGAGCACCGCGCCGTGCACGGCCCGCGCGACGCGCGCGCCCCAGGGCGAGCGAGGACCGGCGAAGGGCTCACGGGGCCCCTCGAGGGGCACGACCACGCACAGGGCGTCCGACGCCGTGCCGGTGCCGTCGATGCGGCGCTCTACGAGGGCTTGGGTCTTGGCCTCGGTCGCGGTCACGAGCGCGTTGAGCAGGGCGCCCTCGTCGAGGCGAACCGGGACGAAGACGACGATGTTGACGGTGCCCGGGTACGACTCGACCGGCTCGTCGGGCGCGGCCGCCCACGTCGGACGGGTCACCCCGACGGTCGCCTGGACGAGCACGTCACCGTCGACGGCCTCGCGCACGCGTCGAACCGCGGCGGCCGTGAACAGCGCGACACCCTCACCGCGCAGCGCCAAGGCGCTCGCCAGCTCCCCGGCGTGAGCGACGAGGTCGGTGCGGCCGTAGTCGTGGGGGACCTGGACATTGAGCACCCAGTGACGCAGCCCGACACCTCCCCCGACCGTCGCGGTCGAGGCGACGAGGGTCGGCCCCGTGCGCCACACGAGCAGGTCGGCCCCGTCACGCTCGACCAGCTCGGCGCGCATCAGTACTCGATCCCCTTCATCGCTCGGATCCCCTGGTCGTAGGCGTGCTTGATGACGCGCATCTCGGTCGCGGTGTCGGCGATGGCGAGGATCGCCTCGGGCGCGTCGCGCCCCGTGATGATGACGTTGGTCTTCGCGGGACGGTTCGTGATGGTCGCCACCACCTCGTCGAGGTCAATCCAGCCGTAGGTGATCGCGTAGGTCATCTCGTCGAGGATCACGAGCTCGTAGTCGCCACTCTCGATGCGCTCGCGAGCGACCGACCACGCGTGACGGCCCTTGGCGATGGTCTCGTCGAGGTCCGTCGACTCCCAGGTGAACCCGTCGCCGAGGGACTGCCACTCGATGCCGAGGTGCTCGGCGAGCTTGTGCTCACCGGAGCGCCACTTACCGCTCTTGAGGAACTGGACGACACAGACGCGCCAGCCCCGGGCCCAGGCGCGGCCCATCACACCGAAGGCGGCCGAGGACTTGCCCTTGCCGTCGCCGGTGTTGACCAGCACCACCGAGGTGGCGCGGCGAAGTGGCGGGGCCGGTGGCGCCTCGCGGGGTTCTTCGGTCATGACTTCCTCTCTGTGCGTCGTCGGGGTATGACTATGAGCTCGCCCTCGCTGACCAGCACCTGGACCCGGGCCCCGAAGTAGTGGCCGAGGGCTGTCTCGTCGAGGACCTGCGCGGGGCTGCCGGAGGCGACCACCGAGCCCTCGTGCAGCAGCAGGAGCCGGGTGGCGAACTGGGCGGCGAGCGTGAGATCGTGCAACGCGCTGATCACCGTGAGCCCGCGCTCGTGGCGCAGCTCGTCGACGAGCTCGAGCGCTTCGACGCGCCGACCGAGGTCGAGGGCGCTCGTCGGCTCGTCGAGCAGCAGTACCGGCGCCTCCTGGGCGAGGGCCCGCGCGAGCACGAGGCGCTGGAGCTCACCGCCGGACATGGTGCCGAGCGTGCGCTCGACCTTCGCGCCCAGGCCGAGGCGTTCGAGCAACGCCGCACAACGCGCGCGGTCGCGCTCGCCGTCGACGCCGAAGTAACCGAGGTGCGGGGTTCGCCCGAGCACCACGTAGTCGATCGCGCGCATCTGCTGGGGCAGCTCAGGCTTCTGGGGGACGAAGGCGACGAGCCGCGCGAAGTGGCGCCGCGACAGTGGTGCGGCGTTGACGCCGTCGATGCGCACGACACCCTCGTAGGGAACGAGGTGCGCGAGGGCCCGCAGCAGGGTGCTCTTGCCCGCACCGTTGGCCCCGATGACCCCGAGCCACTCGCCCGCCAGGACCGCGTCGCTCACCGCGCGAAGCGCGAGCGTGTTGTCGTAGCGCACGCTCAGTGACTGGACCTCGACGACGTAGTCGGGCTCGGCGAGCGCGGCCATCAGAGCACGCCCTGGTGACTACGGCGCGAGCGCAGCACGAAGATGAAGAAGGGCCCACCGATGAAGGCGGTCACGACGCCGAGGGGCACCTCGCCCGGCGCGTCGAGCATGCGCGCGCCGAGGTCGGCGAGGATGAGGAACGAGGCGCCGCTGATCATCGAGACCGGCAGCACGACGCGGTAGCTCGCGTTCGTGGTGAGGCGCACCACGTGGGGCACGATGATCCCAACGAAGCCGATGAGCCCACTCACCGAGACCGCGGCCGCGGTGCCGAGCGTGGCGGCGGCCACCACGGTGAGACGGACCCGCTGGGGGTGCACCCCGAGCGCAGCGGCCTCCTCCTCGCCCACGCGCAACACGTCGAGGAGCCGTCGATGCGCGAGTAGCACGACCGCGCTGATGAGCACGTAGGGCAGGATCAACCCCACGTCGGACCACGACGCGACCGAGAGGCTGCCGAGGATCCACGAGTACACCGGCTGCAAGTCGGCGGCGTGCTGCTGTTGGAGGTTCGTCTGCAGCGCGGTGAAGACCGCGGCGATCGCCACGCCCGCGAGCACGATCGACGAGCCCGACGAGTGGGTCGTCGCGCGCGAGCCCACGAGGTAGGTCAGTGTCACGGCCAGTGCGCCACCGACGAAGGCCGCCGCCGGCAGGAGGTACATCGAACGCGACGCCGAGATGATCGCCACCGTCGCGCCGAGCCCGGCGCCCGCGGCGACACCGAGCAGGTAGGGGTCGGCGAGCGGGTTGCGGAACACCCCCTGGTAGGACGCCCCCCCGGCGGCGAGCATCGAGCCGACGAGCCCGCCGAGCACGACGCGCGGCAGCCGGATCTCCCAGACGATCGCCTGGTTGATGGCCGAGACCCCGCTGTGGGGGTGCCACCACGGCAGGTGTGAGGCGAGCACGTTGAGTACCGTCGCGAGCGACAGGTCCGCCGGCCCAATCGCGGTGGCGAGCAGCACCACCGCGACCAGGACGACGAGAGCGATCAGGATCGGCTTGCGCGCCGACACGGGTGCCGGGGCCGTAGCCCGTGGCTCCGTGGATCGCACCGCGGTCATCGCGCTAGCCCCGTTGGCGCTTGAGCACGTTGGCGACCTCTTGGAGCAGGATCACGATGCGTGGTCCCCAGCGCGAGGCGATGCTGTCCGAGAGCGTGACGATCCGGTGGTTCGAGACGGCCGACAGCGCCGACCAACCCGGACGTGCCGCCACCGACTGGGGCGTCGCCTGACAGCAGCCGTGGTCCGCGAGGAAGATGTAGGTCGGGTTCGCCTGCAAGATGAACTCCGCGGTGAGCTGCGGGTAGCCCCCGTTGCTGTTGACCCCGGCGGCGTCGGCGATCGAGTGCAACCCGAGCAGGCCGAGCAGCTGGCCCATGAACGTCCCCGAGGTCACCGAGTAGTAGGTCGGGTCGAGCTCGTAGTAGTACGTGGTGTGCGCGGGTGGACGCGGCGTCGACTTCACGATCGCGCTCACCACGGTGCGCAGGTGGGCGACCTCGCGCTGGGCGCTGAGCAGGTGACCGGTCGCCCGGCCGAGTCCGATGTACTGGGCGTAGGCGGCCGCGAGGTTCGGTGCCGCCGGGTCGTAGATCACGGGGATCTTCAACTTCGCCAGTTGGGCGGCGAGCGCCGGTGGGTCGTAGGCCACGACGATGAGGTCGGGGTGGTACTTCGCGATCGCCTCGGCGTTCACGCTGTAGCCGTCGAGGCTCGTCATCGGCGTGCCGGCCGGGTAGTTCGAGTACTTGTCGACGGCCTTCACCTGGGGTCCAGCGCCGATGGCGTAGAGCATCTCGGTCGCGGTCGCCGAGAGCGACACGATGGCCGTCGGACGTTTGGGGATGGTCACCGACCCGGCGGCGGTCTTCACCGTCACCGGGAAGCCCGAGCCGGCCGAGGCCGCCGTGGCGGCCCCGAGAATCGGGAACAACGTGGATCCGAGCACCATCGCGACGATGCTCAGACGGGAACGCACTGCATTCATGGTCAATCTCCGTTACTTAGAACGGAGTCAAGAAGCTCGCCACCACTGCATCGGGTGAAACGAACCGTCCTTCCTCCGAGGACCGATTACGTCGATGAAGCGCAGGCGACCGGACTCGTCCCCGAAGTGGGGCCTTACCGTTGCGGGACAGTACCGGGATCTCACCGGAATTCGCTGCAACTCCATCACTGCGACGGCGTCGCAGCAACCCGAGTATATCGACGCACGACCGGTCCGTCGAAGCGTCGGGTCTTCAGCGCCGCGCCCGTCGCCGGGTCGCAACACCACTCGCCCACCAGAGCGCCACGTAGACGAGCGCGGCGACGACGATGCCGCTCGGCGCGGAGAAGTCGGCCCCGCCGAACCAGCCGGCCGCGCCGCAGGCCGCGCTCGACGTGCCCGGACAGTAGAAGGAGCCGAAGTGATTCGCGATCGGGGTCATCCAGTGGAAGGGGAAGTCCACCGGCGGCGGGGCCTTTGAGAAGCTCATGGTGGCGCTCACCATCCCCGCGAGGAAGGCAGCCATACCGGACCAGTTGACGGCGCCCCCACGCCGGCCGCGCCGGGGAGTCCCCTCGAGATCGAGCGCGTCGTAGCGACGAGCGCGCAAGAGCCAGTCCATGACGAACACCCCGAACCAGGGGCCGATCCAGATGATGATCACCCCGACGAACTCCTTGGTAAAGACCGAGAATGACGACTGGAACGTGGCCCAGATCGTGAGCAGCCCCGCGAGCACACCGTCGAGCACCACGGCCTGGTAGCGCTTGATCGGCAGCCCCGTCGCGAGCAGCGAGACGCCCGACGAGTAGAGCACGAGGGCGTCGATGCTGAACATCTGGACGATCGCGACGACGAGCAGCGTTGCGACGACCCACGTGGGAAAGACCCCCGTGTGCACGAAGGCCTCAAAGGGGTTCGTCCCGTTCCACACCGGTATCGACGAGAGGAACGTGAAGAGCAAGGCTCCGAGGATCATCAGCACCGCCTCGGGTAGGGCCGTGCCGAGCATGATCCACCCGACGAGCGAGCGCGTGCGGGTCGAGGGGGCGACGTAGCGGGTGTAGTCGTTGCCGCACTCGCTCCAACCAAGACCCGACAGTGCTACGACGAAGGCCAGTCCCGCGCTCTCGAGCTCCCACCCGCCAGCGACGCCGTGGAACGAGGCCGGCACGTGGTGCAGGCCGAAGAACGCGAGCAGCACGAAGACGAGCACGAAGGGCACGATCATGAAGCGAAGGACTTTGACCATCGTGGCGTGGCCGAAGTAGGGCACGATCGTTTGGATCACGCACGCGAGCACGATGAAGACGACCTTCATCCCCGAGCTGACGTGGACCCCCGCCAGCTGGCTGAGCACGATCGCGGCCCCAACGATGAGCAGGAGTGCCTCGGTCTCAAAGCCCACCTGGGTGAGCCAGTTGAGAGCGCTCAGCACCCGCGCACCGCGCGGCCCAAAGGCCGCGCGACTGATCGTGAAGGTCGTCGTGCCGGCGCCCGGTCCCTGGAGGGACGCCACCGCGACGAGCAGATAGGACAGGTTGCCGAGCACGATGAGGGCGATCGCGACGGGCAGACTGAACCCGAAGCCCATGAGCAGTGCCCCGTAGATGACGTAGGCGATGTTGATGGACGAGCCGCTCCACAGTGCCCCGATGTCGCGCGCGTTCGCCCATCGCTCGGCGCGGGGCACCACGTCGATCCCGCGCCGCTCGACGTGGAACGGCCGGTCGGTGGGTGACCCGTCGTGGGTCTCAAGCATCACCACTGCGTCTCTCGCGTCCAGTGGCTCGGTGTCGTCACGCAGCACCGGACATGTCTAGCATCGAGCCCGGATCCCGACCGGTACGCTACCTCCGTGCTCGACGCGAACGAACTCGGCCGCGACCGCGGCTTCGACGGGATCGCGAACGTGCGCGACGTGGGCGGGCTACCCACGATCGACGGGCGGCGGGTCGCGCGCGGGCGTCTCCTGCGCGCCGCCGCGCTGCATGACGCGAGCGAGCGCGACGTCGCGGCCCTGCACGAACGGGGCGTCTCGCTCAACATCGACCTGCGCGACCCCAGTGAGATTGCCTACACCGGCCGCGGTCTGTTCGAGTCCGACTCGATCGCCTTCGTCAACCACTCCTTGTCCTTTGACCGATTGCTCGAGCGCCCGCCGGACCCCGACGCGGCGCTCGCGCCACTCGCGACCCGGTACCGCGACTACCTCGACCAGGGTCCGTCGGCCATCGTCGCCGCGATCGAGGCGATCGCCGACGTCTCGAACCACGCCGTGCTCGTCAACTGCTTCTTCGGTAAGGACCGCACCGGGGTACTGATCGCCCTCGTCCTTGAGGCGCTCGGCGTGAAACGCGAGGCCATCGTCGCGGACTACGCGCGTTCAGCCGACCCGGTCGCGGACATGGTGATCCGCCTCGCCGCCGACGAGGTCTACGCCGAGACCATCGCGCGCACCGACCCGTCGCGCCTCGCGGCCGAGCCCGACACCATGGTCGAGTTCCTCGCGACCCTCGACGAGCGAGACGGGGGCGCGGTGCAGTGGTTGTCCAGCGCGGGGTTGTCCGCAGAGGCTCTGGCGCAACTGCGTGCGGCCCTCCTTAAGACCGCTTAACGCACGACGCGCCCCGCGACGAGCTCGACGACCCGGGTCGCCACCACCCCGTCCCCCTCGCGATGCGAGATGATCACCGCGCCGTCAGCGCGCGAGGTAATGGCCGTGAGAACCCGCGACGCCGCGACGGCGTCGAGGCCCTCGGTCGGCTCATCGAGCACGACGATCGGCCACTTCGCGAGCAGGGCCCGCGCCACGCCGAGGCGCGTACGCTCGCCCCCCGAGAGTCCGAGCGAGGCGCCCCCGAGCTCGCGCGCGAGACCCGCGGGCTCGAGCAGCGCGCTGAGCCCAACCGCCTCGATGGCCTCGAGGAGCTCGTCGTCCGTGGCGTCGGGCGCCACGACGCGCAGGTTGCCGGCGAGGGTCGTCGCAAAGACGTAGGGCGCGTCGTCGACGTAGCCGACGGCGCGCCGGACCGTGGCCGAGCTCAATTCGGCGTAGTCGTTTTCGGCGAGGCTCACCCGTCCGCCCGTGGGGTCGACCAACTTCGCGAGCGCCCAGGCGAGGGTGGTCTTGCCCGCGCCGCTCGGACCACGGATTACCACGACCTCGCCGGGCGCGAGTTCGAGCGACGCGTCGGTGAGTGCGTCTCGCCCGTTCTGCGCCACGCGCAGGTGCGTCGCGCGCACCGCGCCGCGCAGGTCGCGACGTGGCCCGTCCACCTCGGCGACCGGGGCGACGCGCTCGCCGAGCGCCTCGAGACGCTGCATCGCCGCCCGATCACTGCGCCAACCCGTCATGGCGGGCCCAAGCCCACCGACGAGCTCGATCGCGGCGAGCGTCGTCACGACCGGCACCGCCACGATCGCCGCGGCGAGGTGTCCGTGGCGTGCCGTCGCCGTGACGACGAGGGCCATCGCGGCGCCAAGTCCACTACAGGCGCTGACGAGTCCGGCGACGAGTCCGCGCACGCGACTCGCGCGTGCGCGAGCGCGGTCACGCTCGGTCTCGAGCGCGTCGAGTCGGCCCGTGGCCAGGGCCAGGCCCTCGCCCGTCGCGACACCCTCGGGGTCGCGAGCCACCTCGGCGACGAGTGCGACGAGTGCGGCGCGCGCCTCGTCGAAGGACGTCTCGCTCGGCGCCGCCCAGCGCGCGCCGAGCAGCGCGAACGCGAGGCTCGCGGCGACGGCGACGGCGAGTGCGAGCGCGGCACCGGGCACGACGACGCCACTGACCATTGCCGCGACGAGCGAGCCGGCCACGCCCGCCGCGAGCGGCGCCGCCACCGCGGTGAGCAGGTCCTGAACGCGGTCGACGTCACGGACCGCGAGATCGACCACCGACGCGCTGTCGGGTCCGAGCCCGGCCGGGACCAGCGGCTCGAGTCGGCGCGCCACGCTGGCACGAACCCGGCCCATCACCGAGAGCGCGGCGCGGTGCGTGGCGGTGCGCTCGAGGTAGCGTCCCGCGGCCTTGGCGAGGGCGAAGAGCTGGACGAGACCCATCGGCACGGTCAGTGACAGGATCGCCGGCCGCTCGCTCGCGCGCACGATCAGCCACGCCGACGTCGAGGCGAGTCCCACCGTACTCACACTCACGAGCGCCCCAGCCCAGAGCGCTCGGCCGATGGCCGGGCGCTCGGCGGCGAGGGCCTCACCCAGCGCGGTCATCGCTCGAGCACGATCTCGCCGTCGCCGACCAGGCGGCGATGGGTCACGATGACCCGTGTCGCGGTACTCGCGTCGATGGCGGCGCGAACGGCGACCTCGCTCGCCGCGTCGAGGTGGGACGTCGGCTCGTCGAGCACCAGGACCACGGGGAGAGCCACCAGGCACGCGGCGAGCGCCACGCGGCGCCGTTCGCCGGCGGACAGCGTCGCCCCCTCGGTGAGCGGGTGCTCGAGCTCGATGTCGAGGTCGAGCGAGTCCAGGAGTTCACGGACCACCCGGTCCTCGACGGTGCGACCTTGGACGACCGCGTCACGCACCGTCGCACCGCGAAGTACCGGCTCCTGGGCGAGCCACCCGATCCGGTCGTGCCACGCGTCGCGGTCGAGGTCGGCCAGATCGACGCCGTTGACGAGGACCGCGCCCGAGACGGGATCGGCGAGTCCCGCGATGACCGCCGCGAGGGTCGACTTGCCCACGCCCGAGGGTCCGCGAACGGTGACGAGCGAGCCCGGCTCGATCACGGCGCTCACGGGTTCCACCCCCGCGGCGACGACGAGGTCGACCAGTTCGATGCGCGGCGCACGCGCTGGCGCCGGTCGGGTGCCACTGTCCCGTTCCCCCTCGAGCAACGCGAGCACCTCTGCCGCGGCGGCCACGCCGGTCGAGGACGCGTGGTACTGGGAGGCGGCGCGTCGCAGGGGCACGAAGACCTCGGGGGTAAGTAGTAGCACGACCAACGCGACGTCGAGCGAGACGGCGCCGTGGACCAGTCGCAGGCCGAGCACCAGGGCGACGAGCGCCGTCGCGAGTGAGCTCAGCAACTCGAGCGCGAAACTCGAGAGGAACGCGACGCGCAACGTCGCCATGGTCGAGGCCGTGAGCGACGCGCCGATCGCGTCGAGACCGGCCAGCGCCGCACCCGACCGGTTGACCGACTTGAGCACGATCATCCCACGAACGACGTCGCCGAAGTAGGCGGCCAGACGCTGCTGGTCGCGCCAGCGCTGCTCCATCGCATCCTTCGCGGCGAGTCCGAGCAGCCACATGAAGATCGGTAGCAACAGCGCCGAGACCGCGACGATCACCCCGCTCAACCAGTCCCGAGCCGTGAGGTAGACGAGCAGCGTCAGTGGCGCGAGCGCGGCGAGCACCAACGAGGGCACCGACGCCACGAGGAAGGCTTCGACCTCGTCGACGCCGCGCGTGAGCAGCTGCACCGTCGCGTCGAGGTTCGTCGAGCGCCCCTGGTGCACGAGCTGGCGAAGCGCCCGTCGACGCAGGTCCCGTCGCACCGGCGCGGCGAGCGAGGCCCCGACGGGTTCGCTCGCGCCCACGGCCACGGCCCGTACCAGGGTCGCGCCGAGCAGCCAGAGGATCGGGCCGGTCACCGCATTCGCGCGATGCGCCACCAGCGTCGAGACCGCCCCCGCGATCGCGACCGCCTGGACGATGATGGCGATGGTCGCGAGCACACCCAACACGCTCGCCGCCACCAGCGAACGCGTGACCAGCGGTGAGGCCCGTCGGAGCCGCGCGAGCAGCGCCGCGGGTGACTCGCTCACACCTCGCTCGAGCGGGCGTCGACCTGGTCGGGTCGACTGACCCGCTTCTTGAAGATCCAGTAGGTCCAGCTCTGGTAGACGAGGACGAAGGGGGTGAACACGAGGGCCACCCAGCTCATCACCGTCAGCGTGTAGGGGTGCGACGCGCTCTGGGTGATCGAGAGGTCGTAGGCCGAGCGCACCGAGCTGACGAGCACGTTCGGGTAGAGGTTGAGCAGCAGCGTCGTGAAGAAGGCGAGCACGACGAAGGCGGTCGCGATGAAGGCCCAACCCTCCAGGCGGTCGTGCACGAGCCAGCCCACTGCGGCGAGTACCCCGACCCCAAGGATCGGCAGCAGCGGCGGCACGAGGCCAGTGCGGTGCCAGGCGTGCGCGCTCAGATACGTCCAGCCGAGGAATGCCGTCACGATGACCGTGGTCGTCGGCGCCAACCATCGGGCCAACTCGCGAGCACGCTCGCGCACCGCGCCCTCAGTCTTGAGTCCGAGGTAGGTCGCGCCGTGGAGGGTGAAGAGGCTGAGCGTGGCGAGCCCGCCGAGCAGCGCGTAGGGCTTGACCAAGTCGAAGAAGGTGCCCGTCCACGCGCCGCCGGCGGTGATCGGCACGCCGTGGACGAAGTCGGCGAAGGCGACTCCCCACAGCAGAGCGGGCAGCGCCGAACCCCAGAAGAGCGCCCGGTCCCACCACTGGCGCCACCGCTCGTCGTCGCGTCGATGACGCAACTCGAAGGCCATGCCCCGGAAGATCAGGGCCGCGAGCACGACGAAGAGCGCCAGGTAGAAGCCACTGAAGACCGTGGCGTACCAGAGCGGGAAGGCGGCGAACGTCGCACCGCCGGCGGTGATCAGCCAGACCTCGTTGCCGTCCCAGACGGGGCCGATCGTGTTGACCACCACGCGACGGTCGACGTCGTCGTGACTGACAAAGGGCATCAGCACCCCGACCCCGAAGTCGAATCCCTCGAGGAAGAAGTACCCGAGCCAGAGCACCCCGATCAGCGCGAACCAGAGCTTCTCGAGCCCGCTGGGCGAGGTGGCGAGCAGTGCGAGCATGACGCCTCCTAGTAGATGAGCTCGGGTACCCGATCGTCGAGCGCGATCGGTTCGGACGGGACCTTGGCCAGACGGATCATCAGCCCGATCTCCACGACGGCGAGCAGGGTGTAGATTGCCGTGAAGCCGATGAGCGAGGTCGCCACGTAGCCCGGGGCGATGAGGCTGACGGCGTTGGAGGTCTTGAGCAGCCCGTAGACGACCCACGGCTGTCGACCGATCTCGGTGAAGATCCATCCCACCGAGTTGGCGAGGAACGGCGCGAGGATCATCCACGTCGCGAAGCGCAAGAACGACGTGGAGCGCTCGAGCCGACGTTTCCTCATCAGCCACAGTCCGATCGCGCCGAGTGCGAGCAAGAGCACACCGAGGCCGACCATGATACGGAAGGTCCAGTAGAGAACCCAGATCACGGGCACGTAGCTACCCGCACCGTACTTCTTGGTCGCCTGGGCCTGGAGTTGGTGGATGCCGTCGACCTTGCCGGACCAGGTGTTGGTCGCAAGCACACTCAAGATGTGCGGCACGCGGATCTGGAAGATCGGGTTGCCCGACAGGTCCCCGATCGTGAGCAGCGAGAAGCTCGCGCCGTTGGTCGTGTCGTAGAGCGCTTCGGCGGCGGCCATCTTCATCGGCTGCTGGGTCTCCATCTGCTTGCCCTGGGAGTCGCCGAGGAAGATCGTCCCCACCGCCGAGACGAGCACCACCACGATGGCCACGCGTGCGGCCTTGGCGAAGGCGGCCACGTCGTGGCCCTGGCGCAGGTGCCACGCCGAGACCCCGAGTAGGAAGGTCGATCCGGTGAGGAACGCGGCGAAGAGCACGTGGCCATACTCGAGCACGAAGGTCGAGTTGGTCATCACGGCCCAGAAGTTGTTCATCACGGCCTGGTGAGTGGCCGGGTCGATGACGTAGCCCACCGGGTGCTGCATCCAGGCGTTGGCGGCGACGATGAAGGCGGCCGACAGGATCGTGCCCACGCTCGCCAGCCAAATGGCGAGCAGGTGCACTCGGGGGCTCACCCGACCCCGACCGAAGATCCACACCCCGAGGAAGGTCGACTCCATGAAGAAGGCGAGCAGACCCTCGATGGCGAGTGGCGCGCCGAAGATGTTGCCGACAAAGACCGAGTACCGCGACCAGTCCATGCCGAACTGGAACTCCTGGACGATACCGGTGACGACTCCGATGGCGAAGTTGACGAGGAAGAGCTTGCCGAAGAAGCGCGTGGCGCGCTCCCAGGACTCGTCACCGGTTCGATACGAGGCCGTCTGCAAGATCGCGACCAGCAGCCCGAGACCGATCGTCAGGGGGACGAACAGGAAGTGAAAGACCGTGGTGACGCCGAACTGCCACCGCGCGAGCGACAGTGTCGAAATACTTCCAAGCAATGCACTCATGTCCTCAACCTACCGACGGGTAATCAGGCGAAACGGAGGTCACCCAGGTACAAAGTCACAATTCGCGGCGACCCTAGGCGGCGGTGTGATCCCACCAGATCGTCGTCAACGACCGGGTCGGCGACGGTGGGTGGGACTCGAGGAACGAACGGACTTCCAACTCGCGTGACGCGGGCAGACAGAGCCGGATCCGGGTGAAGTGCGCGGCCTGGTCGAGGTCGGTCTCGGTACGAAGGGACCCCTCGAAGGTCTCGGACTTCGCGTCGATGCCCATCTGGCCCAGTACGGCGAGCAGGTCATCGGGTGTGGGGCCCGACGGCCGTTCCAACGCCCAGAACGCTCGCCAGGCCGAACTGAGACTAGCTAAAGGATGTTGGTTCGGCATCTCGAGCACGACCCGCGCTCGAGCGTGGTCGTCGAGCGCGGCAAGGAAGGGCACGACGTCAGCGACGTTGTAGACGACGTGGTGCGCGGTGACCACGTCGGCGATCGCGGTGCGTGCCGCCACGGCCGGCCAGAATCCCTCGATCGTCTCGACCGAGACGCCGCGAGCTTGGGCGTTGGCCCGAAACATCGTGAGCATCTCGACCTGGTGGTCGACACCGATCACGTGGGACGCCGGCGGCGTCAGTGCGAAGGCGGCGATGCCACCACCACACCCGACGTCGAGCACCGTGCCACCGGCCGGTACCGCCTCGCGGGCCCGATCGTGTGACGGCGACGACTCGATTGTCGTGGGCACGTCGAAGAGCACTGGTGGATGGATCCACGGGCTCTCCGGCGCCGAGGACAGGATCGCCTCGGGAATGGCCCACGCTTCGAGCGCCGCGCGCCACCGATCGGCCGCGTTCACGGTCTAGCGACCGCGCAAGCGCGAGAAGAAGCCGCCACTCGAGGCGCCCGACGCGCCCGAGCCGCACTGGCACCGGTCGCTCTTGGGCACGCCCGCGAGGGCCTGCTCGATGTGGTTACCGCATCCGCTCCAGGTGGGCTTGTTGCACGTACGACACGTAACTCGACTGCACATTGGGGGTGTTTCCTTTCATTCTCTTTTTGGTTTTGGTTTTGGTGTTGGCTTTGGTGATTCGATTGCTTCGACTTGCCGTTAGGCGACGAGCGCCGCGGGTGACTTGTGCCAGGTCTGGTAGCCGCCACTCAGGTTCTTCGCGTTAAAGCCGAAGTCGCGCAGCAGTCGCGTGGCGACGTGACCGCGCTGACCGACCTGACAGATCACGACGACGTCCTTCTCGCCCAGCTCGTCGAGGCGCTCGCGCAACTCGTCGACCGGGACGTTGATGGCCCCGGGCAGCGAGCCGCGAGCGAACTCACCGGCCGTTCGCACGTCCACGAGCAGGTAGCCCTGCTCGGCGTGGCCCTCGACCTCGTGCCAGTGGACCGATTCGACGAGGCCCGTGAGCAAGTTCTCGGCGATGTAGCCCAACATGTTGACGGGATCCTTCGCGGAACTGAAGGGCGGCGCGTAGGCGAGCTCGAGGTCCGCGAGTTCGGGGGCCGTCAGGCCGCCGCGCATCGCCGTGGCGATCACGTCGATGCGCTTGTCCACGCCTTCGGTCCCCACACCCTGAGCACCCAGGATGACCCCGGACTCGGGGTCGACCAGGAGTTTGAGCGCCATCTTGGCCGCACCGGGGTAGTACCCGGCGTGGCTCGCGGGGTGGGTGTGGATCGCGAGGTGGGGACGGGACTTCGCGACGAGGCGCTTCTCGTTCCAGCCCGTCGTCGCGATCGTGAGGTCAAAGACCTTCACGATGGCGGTGCCGATGGTGGTCACGGGACGCACGCGACGACCGGCGATGTGGTCGGCCACGACGCGGCCCTGTCGGTTGGCGATGTTGGCGAGGGGCACGAGCGACGCCTCACCGTCGAGTGCGTCGGTCTTCTCGGCCGCGTCGCCGATCGCGTAGATCGCGAGGTCGCTCGTGCGATTGAACTCGTCGACCGCGATGCCTCCGAGCTCGCCGATGGCCAGACCTGCTTCGCGCGCGAGGGCGACGTCGGGACGCACCCCGATCGCGACCACCACGAGGTCGGCGTCGAGTACGGCGCCCGATGCGAGTTGGACCGTCCGCTCGGTGATGGTGGCGACGGCGTCGTTGAGGTGCAGTCCCACGCCGTGGCGCCGCAGCTCGTCCGCGACGAGCTGGGCCATCTCGGGGTCGAGCGGGGCGAGGACCTGCGACGTCGCCTCGACCACCGTGGTCGGAATCGACCGGTGCGTGAGGTTCTCGGCGATCTCGACGCCGATGAAGCCGCCACCGATGACGACGGCCCGTCCGGACAGTCCCTCGACGGCCTCGGACATGCGTTCAACGTCTTCGACCGTGCGCAGCGCCAGGGCACGCTCGATGCCCGGGATCGGGGGCACGACGGGCGTCGCGCCGGGGCTCAGCACCAGGTAGTCGTAGTCGAGCTCGTAGGTGGCGCCACTCGCTAGGTCCTTCACGTGCACCACCCGCGCGGCGCGGTCGATGGCGGTGACCTCACTGGCGACGCGCACGTCGATCCGGAACCGGTCGTTCAACGACCCCGGGGTCTGCAACAGCAGGTCCTCGTGGTCCTCGATGACCCCACCGACGTAGTAGGGCAGGCCGCAGTTGGCGTACGACACGTACCCACTGCGCTCTAAGACGACGATCTCGGCCTCGCTGTCGAGGCGCCGGAGCCTCGCCGCCGCGGACATCCCGCCGGCCACTCCCCCGATGACGACAACTCGCATGTTTCTCCTTAGGCCAGGCTCAAGAAGAGCTTTTGTAGTTTGGTGGTGACGTCCTCGGAGTTGATCTCGGGATCGATGATGCACTCCTTCAGACTCGACGAGATAAGGGTGAACGCGGCGGTGTTGATGGCCTTGTTCACGGCGGCCATCTGCGTGATCACGTCCTCACAGGACCGGCCCTCTTCCAACATGCGCACCACGGCGCCCATCTGGCCGTGGGCTCGTTTGAGCCGGGTGACGATGGCGTGGAGTTGGGCTTGGTCGTGCAGGACGTGTGAGTCGGCGCTCGTGGCGCCGGCGTGTGTGACGGCTTTAGGCATCAGTGGTCTCCTTTGAAGATCATCGTGACGAAGCGCACGTTGAGCGCGACGAATCGCCACAGTTGGAACAGCACGTGGTTGCGCCGGCGCAGCGTCTGGGCCGTCGGCAGCGGTGAGTTCTTGATATCGGCAATGGCGTTGTCCATGGTGGTTCTCCTTCGTTCGTTCGTCGGCTATTCGGGGATCATGTACCAGAAGGGGCGGGCCTTGGCCTTGTAGAGGAAGAGCACGTGGAGCATGTACTTGATCCAGTGGCCCGCGAGACCGATCTCGCCGAAGGTGTCCTTGGTGCTGCGCCCCGTGGCCGGGAAGCGTTCGTAGTCCGGCACGACCGGGTACATCGTCATCGAGGCGGCGGTGCCGCGACGAAGTCCCATGCCCGAGGACGCCACGCAGGCCGCACCCATGTCGGCCATGGACGCCTCACGTGAGCGCGAGGTCGGGCCGTTCGTGATCCGGTCGACGATGGTGAGCGCGGCCGTCTTGCCCATGACCCCCGACGGCATTCCGGTGCGCGGCGGCGAGGGTGTGATGACCGTCCCGTTCGTGCTCGAACGGGGCTGGGAGATCTGGTGGGGCGGGGCGAAGGCGATGCCCACGGCGAAGATGTTGGCGAACCGGCTCGACTCGTAGGTGCGCGGCCAGTCGGCGGCGCTCCACTCGCCGTAGGGCTTCGCGGTGTAGTTGGCGTCCACCTTCATGAACCCGCTCGCCAGGAACACCTCGCTCGTGATGTCCTCGCCGGCGCGGTCAAAGGCCTTTAGGTCGACACCCCGGAACGGCGGCAGCAGCATCGCGAAGTCGAAGGGCAGCTCGTTCTTGGACCCGTCGAGCTGCTCATAGTGGATGACGCCGGGCTCGATCCGCTCGACGTGGGCCTGGACGACGGCCTTGACGTCACGCTCGCGGAACAGTGACTCGGTCCAGAGCTTGCTCGTGGTCTCGAAGCCGTTCTGGGTGAACACCATCCCACCGACCCCGAAGTCGCCCAGTTCGTACTCGTTGGTCACGTAGGTGACGTCGGCCATGTCGCGCACGCCCGCCATGCGGATCTCGTGCTCGACGTTGAACGTGTACTCGAAGGCCGCGCCCTCACAGGTGCAGGTCCCGTGTCCGACACCGACGACGATGCGTTGGCGCTGACCCTGGCGCATCTTGGCGATCGCGTCGGTCAACGCCGCCGCGGCCTGCACCGCGTGGCCCGGTGTGCACACCGAGACCGTGTTGCCGTCGGGGCCGAGACCCGGCGTCGCGGCGAAGTTCAACTTCGGCCCGGTCGCGTTGATGAGGTAGTCGTAGGTGATCGTGTCGACCTGGTCGAGCCGCGCGGGGTCGGTGTAGCGAACCGTGACGAAGGGCTGGTCGATCTCGGCGGACCCTTCGGGGTGCAGTTCGGTGGCCAGTGCCTGGTGGAACGTGATGCCCTTACGCTTGTAGATCGGCGCCAACGGGAAGGTCACGTCCTCGGTGGTCATCTTGCCCACCCCGACCCAGATGTTGGACGGGATCCAGTTCCACTTGGAGTTCGGCGTCACCATCACGACCTCGTGGGCGCGTCCCAGCCGTCGTCGAAGATGCAACGCTGCGGTGTGCCCCGAGATACCGGCCCCCAAAATCACGACTCGTGCCATCACTTCACCCCTTCAACCGATATGGCGTCGCGCCTCGTCGACGAGGCACTGAGCCAGTATACCCCCTAGGGTATACGCGCGCAAGCACGCCAATACCCCCGCGGGGTATTGGATCTTCGGTGTGGCACGGCCACGTTCGGCGCCGCTCGCGCTGCGGCCCGTATTCCAGCGGCGCTCGCGCGAAATCCCTAGCGCACGAGGAAGTTCGTGAACTGCCAGGGGTCGTCGCGATCGAGCTCGCGCCCCGACCAGCGGTCGAACCAGTCGGCGTGCGTCGAGACGGGGTCCCAGTCGATCGGGCCGGACCAGGTCGTGCCCACGTAGGGAGTCGCCACCGCGAGCACGTCGCGCCACGGCAGCTCGTCGGGCACGTGCACACCCTCGCGCGGCGAGCGCAGGAGCCAGTCGATCGCGCCGAGGATCGACGCCGCAACCTGGACGGTCGTCGCGCTCTGGTGGGGCGCGACGGCGCGCGCCTCGTCGATGGTGGTGCGCATGCCGGTCCACCACGCACCGTAGGGGTGGCCCATCACGAGCACGCCGAGCTCGTCGCGGCCCTCGATGATGTCGTCGTTCATGATCCGTTGGACCTCGGGGTACTGGTATTGGGCGCCCTCGAGCTCGACGAAGCTCGCCCACGCGGCGTCAGTCGGGCAGTACGCGTAGTGCACCGTCGGTCGGTACAGCGCCTCGCCGTCACGCCAGACGGTCAGGTGGTCACAGATCGTGAACGACTCGCCGTGACGGATGACCATGCCGATGATCGGACCCGACGGCACGACCGAACGGACGATGGTCTGGTGGGCCATCTGGGCGAGACAGATCTGGTTCAAGGGGCCTTCACCCTGGTGGGTGAGGCCGAGCGGCGGCAGGCGCTTCTCGTGGGTTCCCCAACCCATCTCAGCGGGAGCCACCCCCTCCTCGTAGAACCCGTCCACTGACCAGGTGTTGACGAACTCACCGACCCGCTTGGGATCGCGACTGATCTGGGTGTCGCGTTCGGCGATGTGGATGGTCTTTACCTCGAGGAGCCGGGCCAACTCGTTGAAGGCACCGCTCGCGAGAGCCGCCTCAATGTCAGCGCGGCGCTCGTCGAGCAGTCCGTCGGCCAGCACCGCGGTCGCGATCTCGCTCAGGGCCTGCTTCACGTAGTGGCTCACGAGTCCGGGGTTCGCGCCGTGTTCGACGACCGCCGACGGGCCATCGTTCGTGCCCCAGCGGGCGATCTGGCGCCGCAGTGCCATGTGACGCCAGTAGAGGGTCCGGTCCTGGGGCGAAACCGCGCCCGGGTCGTCGTAGGGGTCCCACACCTCGACCGAGGTGTTGAGGTAGCGCACGTTGTGCTCGCGACACCAGTCGAGCAGTTCCGTGAGTCCGATATTCCAGGCCAGGTCGATCAAGAGGTCACCGTCGTCGAGGTACGTCGAGAGGACGTCCGTGAGGTTCTCAGGCGTGATGGTCACCGTCTCGTAGCCCACGCCGCGCTCGAGCGACGACGCGAGGCGCGCCCGGTTGTCACGACTCTCGAGCACCGTGACGGATCTCGGGTCGAGTGGGAAGTGGTCGAGCAGGAGCGGCAGGAGGCACTGGGCCACCGATCCGGCTCCGAGGATGACGACGCGACGGGGCACGTGGAGTTCGGACAATTAGGACCTCGATTCGTTGGCGGCCGTAGTACCGCGCGAACGACGCTAGTGCAGTGGCGAGCCCGGCTAGGAAACCGTCATCCCACCGTCGACGGCGACGTCCGCGCCGGTCATCGCCGAGGACGTCGGCGAACAGAGCCACGTGATCGCCGCGGCGACCTCGGCGGGCTCAATTAAACGACCGATCGGCTGTTGCAGGGCGAAGGCCTCGCCCGACTCGAGGCCGTAGACCCGCGCCGACGCCTCGAGGATGGCCGTGCGCGTGGAACCCGGGCTGACTACGTTGGCGGTGACCCCGTACTCGGCGAGGTCCATGGCGACAGCGCGGATGAGCCCGACCACGGCGTGCTTGGCCGCCGAGTACGCCGCCAGATGACGCAATCCCTGGGTCCCAGCGGCCGACGCGACCGCGACGATGCGCGGACTGGTCGAGGCACCGCGGGTGATCAGGATCGGGGCCGCGGCCTCGACCAGTCGACGGACCCCGAGCACGTTGACCGTCCACACGGCGTCCCAGGCACCGTCGGTAACCGTCCAGAGCGGTCCGCCCGCGGCGACGACCCCGGCGGCGGCGACGACGGCGTCGAGTCGTCCGAAGTGGCGTGTGGCGGTCTCGACGGCCAGACCCATGTCGGTCGCGCTGCGCACGTCGCCCACGAGTCCGAGCACCGCGTCACCGTGGCGCGAGACGACCGCGTCGAGGTCCGCCGGGCTCGCCATCGGATAGGGCACGTCAGCGATGTCGCGACAGCGGTCGACCGCGACGACGCGGTAGCCCTCGTTGACCAGGGCGTCAACGGTCGCGGCACCGATGCCGCGCGCCGCACCCGTTACGACGGCGACACGGTTCATGGTTTCACGCTCCGGGTGAATCCCGCCGGCACGATCACGTCGTCAGCGCCGAGCTCGCCCACGCTCGATCGGCCGAGGGCGAGCAGCGTCGAGTCGATGCCCCCGCGCAGCACGTCGAGTACGTTCTCGACACCCGCCTGGCCGTTCGCGGCGAGTCCCCAGAGGTAGGCGCGTCCGATCATCACCGCGCGCGCGCCGAGCGCGAGCGCCTTGACGACGTCACTGCCGCGCCGGATCCCGCCGTCGAGCAGGACCTCGACGTCCGTCCCGACGGCCTCAGCGACCGCTGGCAACCAACGCAGGGCCGCCGGAGTTCCGTCGAGATTGTTGCCGCCGTGGTTGGATACCGAGAGCGCACTCGCCCCCGCGTCGACGACGCGCTTGGCGTCATCGACGCGGCTGACGCCCTTGACCATGAAGGGCCCCTCCCACTGGCTGATCAACCACGTCACGTCGGCCCAGCTGGCCGGCGGGCTCTGCATCCACTCGTAGTACGCCTGAAAGAACGTGGGCGCTGGCGCCCCGGGCTCGGCCATGTTGGGCGTCGTGAGGTCTGGGACGTGACCGGCCTTCAGATAGGACCAGGTCCAGGCTGGTCGGGCGATCGCCTCGGGCGCGAGACGGGCCATGGCGCGCAGGTCCATCCGCTCGGGTATCCAGGGGCTCCCCCAGTCGCGCCCATTGGCGAAGGACCAGTCGAGGGTGAGGATGATCCCGACGGCGCCGGCGGCCCGGGCGCGCTCGAGTCGCCGAACCATCGTCTCGCGCGAGCCCGACCAGTAGAGCTGGAACAGCACCTGGGCGTTGACTGCGGTGACGGCCTCGAGCGGTTGGCTCGCGAAGGAGCTGAGCCCCATCGCGACGCCTCGGTTGGCGGCGGCACGGGCGACGGCGACCTCCCCCTCGGGGTGCACGGCCTGGACCCCGGTCGGCGAGAGCAGCACCGGCATCGACATCGACTGGCCGAGCACGGTCGTCGTCTGGTCTCGCACCGGTGCGTTGCCCGCGACGTGGGGGGCGAAGCCGAGCTCGTCGAAGGCCGCGAGGTTGTCCGCCGCGGTGAGACCCTTCTCGGAACCCGCGATGAGCGCCCCGTAGACCGACCGCGGGAGCCGTTGTTTCGCCCGGCGCTGTGCGATGGCGACGGTCTCGAACCACTTGTTGGTCACATTCCCCCTCGACTCGAGTCGAGACTAACCGAGCAACTAGTGGTCCGTCCTTGAATTGACGGAAGCGAGTTTCGATCGCCTGCGCTGAACCTACGCGACGATCTCGTCGGCCGACTTCTTCCAGATGAATGGTTGCGGATCGTCGTTCCAGCCGTCGGTCCAGATTCCAACCGTCTCTTCGAGTTGGTCCACTGAAGTGAACGTGCCCTTCTCCAGACCCAAGTTGTAGTGACGGTGGATTAAACGTGGGTAAAACGCCACCAGAGTGATGACCCTGTAAAGCCGGTGGCGATTTGAAGCGAACTTGTCGTGCGCTGCACGCCTCGAATAAAGGTGACGCTACCGACAACTGTTCCTGCAGCCAGACCGGTGGCGATACGTCTCGTCAATCGCGTCTCGACGTGAAGCGATTCGCCATTCATCGCGAGAAGGTGTAGGTGCGAGGTCGTCACGAGAGGAATCACTTGTCCGTTGGCGGCGTCGTAGTTCTCGATGGTGGTACCCGCCTTGATCGCGACCACGCGTAGGCCTGCGCCGAGGTTGGTGACGAGGTGGCGCGCCGCCCGTAACACCGAGGGAATCGGCGTGAGGCCTTGCTGGCCGAGTATGACACCAAGAATTGAAACGTTCTTGGTACCGACGCGATAGTGCGCGGCGATCACGACGCAGCCTCCGCTTTGGGGAAGCCAGCCGGTCTTCACTCCGTCAATTCCGTCGGTGCCGAGATCGGCATTCACGTTGTAGACGACTCCCGCGACGGGTAGCGTCGCCTGCGCCATCGAAACGGTCCCCGCAAAGACCGGGTTTCTCATCGCGAACTGGGCGATGAGTAGTTGGTCGTTCGCAGTGGAGACGCTTTGGGGATTGACGCCACTCACTCCGGCGTAGGTGGTGTGACGAGCACCAATCGACTGGGCCAGCGCGTTCATCTTGGCGACGAAGGCGCTCTGGGTGCCAGCGTCCCACTGCGCGAGTAGTTGCGTGACGTTGTCCGCCGAGGGGATGAGTACGGCCTCGAGCGCCTGAAGTTCACTGAGCGTTTCTCCCGCATGAACGGCGACGACGGAGTCGCCTCGGGACTTTTCGAGATGGTACTGCGCAACGTCACCGGCGTTGACGACCAGATTGGGTCCGTTTTGACCGAGTGTCAGAGGATGGTCGTGCAAGATAACGAGCGCGGTCATTATCTTGGTCAAACTGGCTACCGGGGTGGGGGTATTAGCGTTTGCGGAGGTCACTGTACCCAGGCCAGCGACGGCAACGGTCTCTTCCATACCTAAGGAAGGGGCGACGCGAAACGGTTGCCCCGAAATAACTTCGTTGGGACCAAGCACTGCGACGACGTGGGGAGTGGGGAGCGGGCGAAGTAGCGCGAAGGCGCACCAGCCAGCGACGACTACGACGAGCACGCCGAGGTTTCTAAGGCGCCGGCGCCGTCGACGAGCGCGTCGAGTTGACCTGGAGCGACGCACGGTCGGGTCTGAGTGATGCACGAGAGTCTCCGCGGACGTGGTCGTGTCGTCGTGATCGTGTGCGCGTGTACTCATGGGCTAACGCTGCGGTCCACGGAGTCAATGTCGGTGTGACGGAGAACGCGGCGCGTCACGAGGCGAGGGGCTTTGCGGTCACGGTCACGAGAGTCCCTAGCGGATCGAAGCCGTACACAATCTTGGCGGCGGCGAGGGGAAGTTCAATGCAGCCAGCGCTTTGGGGAAACCCGTAACTCGCTCGCGGGTAACCGTGGACCGCGTCGGAACCGTGAAAGTACGCGATGTAACGGATGCCGGGATCAACGTAGTGCACGCCGTTGGGATTGGTGCCGGACATTGTTTGTGATGGGATTCGTAAACTGACGGGCCACGTGCCTACGGGTGTGGCGGCGCCGCTGACGCCCGTGTTCACGAGCGTCGTGTAGATAATTGATCCATTACTCCATACCATGAGTCGCTCGGGCAGAGCCTTTGACGCGAGCAGATAACGATACGAAAGGGGATCGACTTGACGCCGGGCGACGGCGTTGAGAAGTGTCGACCACACGGGGGTACTCGGCACACCGTCAACTCTAAGTCCGTGAGCGGCCTCGAAACTCATCACCGCGCCCTGGTCGAGAACACTCCAGTACCCGGGTCGAAAGAGACCCTGCAATGTTGGTGGAGTGTTGGAATAGCGCCAAGCGAAGAGACCGTTTTGGGCGCTGAGTGGAATCGCGGCGGGCGTCGTGGGTTCGTTGACAAGAGCGTTCGACCCTGACGATGCTGAAGGAGTAAAGGTGACGGGAAGATAGTCGAGTTCGGAGAGAAGTTCTTGAAGTCGAGTGATTGAGGGAAGGGCGACGGCGAAGTGTACGGTTGTCGCCGACCCGGCGGCTCCACGCGTTCCTTCGGGAATAGAGATTGTGTAGTTCATACCGGGTGTGAGTCGCTCACTCGGGTGGAAGATGATGGTGCGCGTCGAACGCCAGAACCAACGTCCCTTCACGCTTGGTGTCAGGTGTGGAAGTTGCGCCGCGTTTCGGAGAGGCTGAGTGAGTTGCACGGAGATCGAGGGTGACCAACTCACGTTTTGCGCACCCGTCAGAGGGACGGTGGCGAGCACGTGAGAACTCGAGTGCGCGAGCGTTGTCGCGGGTGCCGCGGCGAAGGCGTGTGGTTGACGAACGTGCGCGACCACGACACCGGCGACACCGGCGACACCGAGCAGGATCGCCAAGACAGCAAGAGCCCGAATGGGGTGACGCCGGGGGGAGCGATGGCGAAAGCGCGTACTTCGGTCTCGCGCTCTACTCATGTAGTTATCTTTGTCGGGCACCTTCGCGCTAGTCCAACTAGCAGAATTACGATTATCGATAACATTTACTTATGGACCTCCGGCGCTTATCTATATTTCTCGAAGTCACGAATGAGGGAAGTTTCACCGCCGCGGCCGACGTGTTGGGTTGTTCGCAGCCCGCAGTATCTCAAGCCATCCGCGAGTTAGAGAGTGAGTTGGAGACGCCTCTCTTTCACCGCATCGGCCGGCGAATTCAACTCACGCCAGCGGGTGCCGTTCTCGTCGCGCCGGTACGGCGTTTGTTGCGCGACGTTGAGGTGAGTCGGGCAACGGTGCGCGCGGTGGCGAATTTGCAAGACGGCCAACTCGATCTGGTCTGTTTGCCTACACTCGCGGCCGCACCGCTAGCACCTCTCGTTGGAGCATTTCGCCAACGTCACTCCGGCGTTCTCGTGACGATCGGCGCGCCGGAGGATACGGAAGAACTCATCGAACAAGTTCGACGGGGTCACGCCGAACTCGGAATTGTTGACGATGTGGCGGCCCCGGACTTACGGGCAGTCAGCCTCGGTCGTCAGGACTTTCTCGCGGTGTTTCCGCCCGGAACACCCTGTAACACGCGAATCGCGCTTCGTGAGCTTGTCACGTTTCCCCTTGTGGCGTCACAAAAAGGAACGTCGTCGCGGCGTCTGCTTGACGACGCCTTTGCTGCGGCTGACGAAACGCCGCGCGTTGGAGTCGAAACTAGCCAACGCGAGGCGTTATTGCCCCTCATCCTTGCGGGTGCCGGCGTTGGCCTTCTACCTCGGCCTCTCGCGTCGTACGCCGCAACTCTCGGGTGCAGTATTGCGGAACTGACCCCGCGCGTCCAGCGCTCTATCGTTTTAGTTCACCGCAAGGGTCCTCTGACCCCGGGCGCGCGCGCTTTCATTAACTTGATCGACGAAACCCTCTTCAACGTCGCCATCTAGTGGTCCGTCGGTTAGATAGTAGAAATGGTTAGAACATCGCGATGGCATCGAAACTCGCGACGCCATCCTTGCAAGTGACCACGGAGCAACAAGCAGTGCTGCAAGCGAAGGCGCTACTGACGTCAGCCAATGGCGAAGCCGTCTACGAAGTCGCTCGTCGCCTTGAAGTGGGTTCCAACTCGGTGCGACGGTGGCGACTGGTCAGGTGCTCTATGACGCCAAGAACCAACACTCGTCGAAAGAGGTCCTCACCTTCGTCCGGTTCATTGACCCGCCCGTGGTAAAGGACCTGGAGATCCACGTCGTGCTCGACAATCTGTCGGCACACAAGGCCGA
This sequence comes from Actinomycetes bacterium, assembly GCA_021793515.1. Taxonomy (GTDB): domain Bacteria; phylum Actinomycetota; class Acidimicrobiia; order Acidimicrobiales; family RAAP-2; genus RAAP-2. The sequence continues at coordinate 34,767 of JAJYSP010000005.1, forward strand.
ACCGGTCGTGACCTGGCTCGCGCATCCCAAGGGAGCGACGTGGCACGTGTACTTCCCCCCACCAGTTCATCGTGGCTCAACCTCGTGGAGAGTTGGTCCAGCCAACTCACCAACCGACGACTGAAGAAGGGCACGTTCACTTCAGTGGACCAACTCGAAGAGACGGTTGGAAGCTAGACCGACGGCTGGAACGACGATCCGCAACCATTCATCTGGAAGAAGTCGGCCGACGAGATCGTCGCGTAGGTTCAGCGCAGGCGATCGAAACTCGCTTCCGTCAATTCAAGGACGGACCACTAGAACGCGCTGTGAACCGGGATGCGCACGCGCGAGTGGTCCGGGGCCGACCGAGGTCGGATTGCCACCGGGTGCGCCATGAGCGCCTGTTCGCCCAGACCGAAGACGCACTCGGGGTCCGGGTCGTCGAGTTCGAGCCCGGTGAAGAACTTCGCCGCGAGGCAGCCGCCGCGACAGGCGTCATAGGAACCACAGGCCGAGCACGCGCCCGCACTCCCGGGTTCGCGCAACTCGCCAAACAACTCGCTGTTGCGCCAGACCTCGGCGAAACCGCCGTCGCGGATCGTGCCCGCGCGAAAACGTTCGTGGATGACGAAGGGGCACGCGTAGACATCGCCGACGGGGTCAACGAGACAGACCACCCGCCCCGCTCCGCAGAGGTTGAGTCCGTCGAGCGGGGCGCCGAGGGGCGAGAGGTGGAAGAACGAGTCGCCCGTCAGCACGCGCGGGTGCCCGACCAGCCAGTGGTAGAGCATCTCGTTCTGGGCACGTGTGGGATGGAGGTCCGCCCACGAGTCGACCCCGCGCCCCGAGGGTCGCAGCCGGGTGAGTCGGAGTTGGGCACCGTAATGGGCCGCAATCGCGGCGAAGTCGTCGAGTTGGGTCACGTTCTCGCGCGTGACGACGACCGAGATCTTGAACTCGCCGAAGGCAGCGTCGGCGAGGTGCTCCATGGCGCGACGGGCCGCGGCGTAGCTGCCAGCCCCGCGCAGTCGGTCGTTGGTGGCCGCGTCCGCGCCGTCGAGGGACACCTGGACGTCGAGGTAGTCCATCGCCGCGAGTCGACGCGCCGCGCCGGCATCGATGCGTGTGCCGTTGGTCGAGAACTTGACGCCCACCCCCTGGGCGACCGCGTAGCCGATCAGTTCGAAGAAGTCCCGTCGGATCATGGGTTCGCCCCCACCGACGTTGATGTAGAAGACCTGCATCGCGGCCACCTCATCGATGAAGGTACGGGCCTCGTCGGTCGTGAGCTCGCGTGGATCGCGCCGACCCGAGGCTGAGAGACAGTGTGAGCACGACATGTTGCAGGCGTAGGTGAGCTCCCAGGTGAGACAGATCGGCGCGTCAAGCCCGCGCTCGAATCGGCTGCGCAGCAACGAGTCAGCACCCACTGAGGATCTCCGATTTCGCGAGGGACGCGAGCGCGTTGGCGAAACGATCTCGCTCTTTGGGCTCGACCATCGCGTCGAGCGCGTCGTCCACGGTCTCGTAGTCACCGAGTCGGCGCAGCACGTCGGTGAGCAGTGGCGACTTCACGAACACGAGACGACGCGTCCCGTGATGGTACGCGAGCGCGCCGAATGACTCTTCGCGAAGTGACACCTCGCCGCTGAGCGACCAGTGTCCACTGCGCGTGAAGGGCCGAGGGTCGTCGGCCACGGCTTTAGTAGACGCCGCAGAGACCGTCGATGGACACCTCTTCGACGAGCAGGTCATCGACCTGCTCAACGTCCACGTCATCGAATTCGATCACAGTCTCGGTCGGCACGGTTCCTCCTCGAACCTCCCCATTCTGTCGTCTCGGCGCTCGCCTCGCTAGTGGTTCTGCGAGACTCGCCACGTGCCCGAGTTCCACCCGGCCCCGCCACCGCCAAGCGCCCCGCTGCCCCCCGGCACGGTGCTCGATTTCACCGACGCCACGTTCCCCTCGAGGGCCCTGCTCGCGGGTGGTTCCCCCTGGCGCCTGGTGCGACTGGGGGAACGGGCCCGCGCCACCGTCGACCGGTGGCGAGCCGGCGAACACCTCGCGGCGACCGAGGCGGTCCTTGCTCGCACCCTCGTCGATGCCGGGCTCGCGCGACCTCGCTGGGCGCCGAACGGGGACCGCGACGCCATCGACGTCGTGGTGCCCGTTCGCGATGACACCGCCGGGCTCGCGCGACTCCTCACCGAGCTCGACGGATTCGCGGTGACCGTCGTCGACGACGGGTCCGACGACGCCGACGCCGTGGAGCGGTGTGCCCGGGTCGCCGGGACCCGACTCGTGCGCCTCGAAGGCAACCTCGGGCCCGCCGGCGCGCGAAACGCCGGGGCCCGTGCGACGACGCGCCCCTGGCTCTGGTTCATCGACGTTGACGTCGTGCTCGACGACGCAGCCACGCTCGGCGCTCGGCTCCTCGCATCGGGCACCGACCCCCGCCTGGGCGCGGTCGCCCCGCGCGTGCGCGGGGTCGGTGCGGGGGTGCGCGCTCGATTCGAGCGCGACCACGGACCTCTGGACATGGGCCCGCAGGGCGGACTCGTCGTCCCGCAGACGGCGCGCAGCTACGTGCCGAGCGCGTGTCTGCTCGTGCGACGCGACGTCTTCGCCGTGGGCTTTGACGAGACCTTGCGCGTGGGCGAGGACGTGGACCTCGTCTGGCGGCTCGTCGACGCGGGCTGGCTCGTTCGCTACGACGCGGACCTCGTCGCGGGGCACCTCGCGCGCGCCACGTGGCGCGCCTGGTGGCGTCAGCGCGTTACCTACGGCACCTCCGCGGCATCCCTCGCCTCCCGCCACCGCGACCGACTCGCCCCGGTCGTGCTCGACGAGACGATGGCCCCGGTCCTCGTCGGACTCCTCGCGCGACGCCTCGGGTTCGTCGCGACGGGTGTCGCGATCCTCGCCCGACGGATCGACCACCAACTCCCGCGTGACATCGAGCGACGCGCAGCGTTCGTCACTCGACTGCTCACGCGCGCGACCTTCGGCAGTGCCGGCGCCTTCGCGCGCGCCCTCGTGCGCTCCTACGGTCCGATGCTCGCCGTTGCCGTGATCGTCCCGAGACTGCGCCGTTCTGTTGGGCTCGTGGTCGCCGTGGGCACGCTGTGGCGCTGGCGCGACCGCGGGCGGGTTCGAGCACGCGACGTGCCCCTCGCGATGGCCGACGACCTTGCCTACGGCCTCGGCGTCTGGCTCGGGGCGTGGCGCCAACGAGACGCGACGGCACTGACACCAACGATCACAGCGACGCCTCGCCGCTAGAAGCGCACCACGCCGCGCACGTTGCGCCCGGCGGCGAGGTCGTCGTAGCCGAGTTGGACCTCATCGAGGGTGTACTCACGCGTGATCAGTTCGTCGATCTTCAGTTGGCCGTCGTGGTGGAGTCGCAGCAGCCGCGGGATCTGGTAGCGGGGGTTGACCGAGCCGAAGACCGTGCCGCGCAACTCCTGGTTGTACATGGAGAACATGAACAGGTTGAGGTCGACCGACTGCTGGTTGTAGGGCGCGATCGACGTGGCGACGATGATGCCACCCTTGGCGGTGATCGAACGGGCCTGCTCGACGAGCTCGCTGCTCAGCACGCCGGTCGTGATGATCACGCTGTCGCAGTTGCGCCCCATCGTGAGGTCGGGCAGGAACGTGAAGGCGGCGTCGAGGGTCGTCGCGCACCCGTGGGTCGCCCCGAGCGCGAGCGCCCGCTCGACCTTGCTCGCGTCGGTGTCGATGGCGATGACCGCGCGCGCGCCGGCGTGCAGCGCGCCCTGGATTGCGCCGGAGCCGACGCCGCCGCAGCCGATCACGGCGACGACGTCGCCGGGCTTCACCTCGGCTCGGTTCGTCGCCGAGCCGAAGCCCGTCGATATCCCACACGAGATCAGTGCGGCCGCGCGTAGGTCGTACCAGGGCTCGATCTTGACGAGGGATGCCTCGTGGGCGACAACGTACTCGCTGAACGACCCGAGCTGGGTCATGCGGTTGAGGTCGACGTCGCCGAGGTGGTGGCGCCACGTGCCGTCACTGATCATCGGCCCGGCGAGGGTCGTCGCGCCGAGGTCACAGAGGTACTGCCGTCCCGACGCGCACGCCTCACACGTGCCACAGGACGGGACGAAGGACACCGCCACGTGGTCGCCGGGTTGGAGTGACGAGACCCCCTCGCCGACCGACTCGACGACGCCCGATCCCTCGTGGCCACCGATGATCGGGAACATCGAGGGTCTACCGGAGATGAGTTCGAGCACGGCGGGGTCCTGGGCGATGTCACCAGTGCGTAAGTGCTCATCGGAGTGACACATGCCCGCAAAGGCCATCTTCACCTTCACCTCGTGGGCGTGGGGTTCATCGATCGTGATGGTCTCGGTGCGCCACGGACCATTGATCTCACTGACGACGGCGGCCCTGACCTGCATGATTCCCCCCGGATTCCGGTGCCGAGGCGGCACCTGGGGTCATGATAGCCAGGGCCCACGACCCACCATCACCGTGGCGTCGTGGCGTGCTGGTGCTACATCCGCTCGGGGGCGGCGATCCCGAGGGCCCCGAGTCCGAGGGCGAGGGTGCGCGCCGCGAGGTCGCACAACGCCAGTCGTTCTACGCGCACGGCCCCCTCGGCGTTGAGCACCGGGCAGGCCTCGTAGAAGGCCGTGAGCCGCTGGGCGAGGTCGAACAGGTAGGTACACAGCCGGTGGGGTGCGGCACCCTCGAGCGCCGAGGCGACCGCGTCGGGCCAGCCGAGTAGCGCGAGCGCGAGGGATCGCGATGGGGTGTTCTCGAGGCTGAACGTCGCTCGTTCGAGCTCGACCTCCCCGGCCCGGCGCAGGATCGAACGCAGCCGCGCGTGGGCGTACTGCAGGTACGGACCGGTATCACCCTCGAAGGCGAGCATCCGGTTGAGGTCGAAGACGTAGTCACGCTGGCGCTCGGTCGAGAGGTCGGCGTACTTGATCGCCGCGCGCGCGATCTGGGTGGCGAGCTCGCGACGCGACGCGTCATCGAGGTCGGTGCCGCGCGCGACGAGCGCCTCGTAGGCCCGTTCGATCGCCTCGTCGAGCAGTTCGACCAGCTTGACCGTCTCGCCACTTCGCGTCTTGTACATCTTGCGATCGGGCCCGAGCACGCTGCCAAAGGCCACGTGCTCGCAGCGAACGGTGTCGGGCAGCCACCCGGCGCGACGCGCCACGGCAAAGACCATGGCGAGGTGCTGGGCCTGGGGGGCGCCCACCACGTAGAGCAGCTCGTCGGCGTGGAGGTTTCCGACCCGGTCACGTACCGCCGCGAGGTCGGTCGCGGCGTAGCCGAACCCCTCGTCGCGCTTCTGGACGATGAGGGGCAGCGGCTCGCCGTCTCGATTGGTGAACCCCGGCGGGAAGACACACCGCGCGCCGTCGCTGTCCTCGAGGAGCCCGAGTGCGTCGAGGTCCGAGACGACACCCTCGAGGGCGTCGTTGTAGAACGACTCACCGACTACGTCATCGGGCGTCAAGGTCACGTCGAGCTTCGCGTAGACCTGGCTGAAGTAGGCGACGGACTGGTCCACGAGGATGTGCCAGAGTCGGCGGGTCTCGGGGTCGCCGCCCTGCAGCAGCACGACCCGGGCGCGGCTGCGGCGTTGGAACGCCTCGCTCGCGTCAAAGGCGGACCGGGCACCCTGGTAGAAGGTGTTGAGGTCCCCGATGGACAACTCGGCGATCGCGCGGTCCTCGCCCAGGTCGAGGAGGTGTTCGATGAGCATCCCGAAGGGGGTGCCCCAGTCACCGACGTGGTTGCGGGCGATCACCTGGTTGCCGACGAGCCGTTCGGTGCGCGCCAATGCGTCACCGATCACCGTCGAGCGCAGGTGACCGACGTGCATCTCCTTGGCGACGTTCGGGGCCGAGTAGTCGATGACGACGGTCTTGGGTGGCGCGACGAGGGTGAGCCCGAGCCGTTCGTCGCCGATGAGTGCGCGCAACTGCGAGGCGAGGAAGGCCGGATCGAGCGTGATGTTCAAGAAGCCCGGCCCCGCGACTTCGATCGTCGCGACACCGTCGAGATCGCCGCTCGCGGCGATCTCAGTCGCGACGTCACGCGGGGGGCGGCCGAGGGACTTGGCGACCGCCATGACGCCGTTCGCCTGGAAGTCGGCCCGCTCGGAGGTCCGAAGCACCGGGTCGCTGCCCGGCACTAGGCGCTGAAAGGATCGCGCGAGCCGCTCGACCAAGATCTCGTAGGTTGAGCCCATCGGGCCAGTCTCCCACGCGCGGCCCCGCGGCCGAAGACGGTACCTCGCCAGAGGGGGCAGAATGGGGGGATGACCTCACTCAACTCCTTCGGTTCCGCCAGCACGCTCACCGTCAACGGTCGAGCCCTCACGTACTACTCGTTGCGCGCCGAGGCGCTCGCGGGCTTCGGTGTCGACAAGCTCCCCTACTCGATCAAGGTCCTGCTCGAGAACCTGCTGCGCCACGAGGACGGCCACAAGGTTCGCGCCGCTGATATCGAGGCCCTGGCGCGCTGGGCGGAGACCCCGACCCGCCACGGCGAGGCCGCCGGAGACGACGCCCGTGAGATCGCCTTCACCCCCGAGCGGGTCCTGATGCAGGACCTCACGGGTGTGCCGGCCGTGGTGGACCTCGCGAGCATGCGCGACGCGATCATCGCGCTCGGCGGTGACCCGGCGAAGATCAATCCCCTGGTGCCCGTCGAGATGGTGATCGACCACTCGGTCATCCTCGAGCACGCGGGAACGGCCTCGAGCTACGACGAGAACGTCGCGATCGAGTACGACCGTAACGTCGAGCGCTACACCTTCTTGAAGTGGGCCCAGAGCTCCTTTGACCGGTTCCGCGTCGTACCCCCGGGGATGGGCATCTGTCACCAGGTGAACCTCGAGCACCTGGCCCGCGTCGTCTTTGAGAACGACGGTGTCGCCTACCTCGACACCGTCGTCGGCACCGACAGCCACACCACGATGGTCAACGGCCTCGGGGTGCTCGGCTGGGGCGTCGGTGGCATCGAGGCCGAGGCCGGCATGCTGGGCCAGCCGACGTCGATGTTGATCCCCCCCGTCGTGGGTCTACGCCTGACCGGCGCGACGCGCGAGGGAGTCACCGCGACCGACGTGGTGCTCACGATCACCGAGTTGCTGCGTCGCCACGGCGTCGTAGGCAAGTTCGTCGAGGCCTACGGTCCCGGCGTCGCCGCACTGTCCCTCGAGACTCGCGCGACGATCGGCAACATGTCCCCCGAGTACGGTGCGACCTGCACAATCTTCCCCATCGACCAGGTCACCCTGGACTACCTCGCCTTCACCGGCCGCAACCCTGAACACCTCGCCCTCGTCGAGGCCTACGCGAAGGCCCAGGGCGTCTGGCACGACCACACCGTCGCCGAGCCGACGTACTCCGAGTACGTCGAACTCGATCTGTCGAGCGTCGAGCCGAGCCTCGCTGGCCCCAAGCGCCCCCAGGACCGCGTCTCGCTGTCCGGTGCCCGCGGGGCGTTCCGCGACGCGCTCGGCCGCGAGCCGATCTCGGTCGAGGGCGCCGAGCACGCCGCGTCCCTGCGTGACGGTGCAGTCACCGTGGCGGCGATCACGTCGTGCACCAACACCTCGAACCCCGCGGTACTGGTGGCCGCCGGACTCGTCGCGCGTCGCGCCGTCGCCAAGGGCCTCACCGCGAAGCCGTGGGTGAAGACCTCACTCGCACCCGGTAGCCGAGTCGTCATGGACTACCTCGAGCGCGCCGACCTCGTCACCCCGCTCGATCAGCTCGGCTTCTACTTGGCCGGCTTCGGCTGCACGACCTGCATCGGCAACACCGGTCCCCTGCTGCCCGGGGTCTCGGACGCGGTGAACGCGCACGACCTCTCGGTCGTCTCGGTGCTCTCGGGCAACCGGAACTTTGAGGGTCGCATCCACCCCGACGTGAAGCAGAACTACCTCGCAAGCCCGCCGCTCGTCGTCGCCTACGCCATCGCCGGCACGATCGACATCGATCTGTCCAGTGAGCCCCTCGGCGTTGACCGCGACGGTCAGCCGGTCATGCTCGCCGACCTCTGGCCGACCGACGCGGAGGTGGCCGACGCCGTGCGCGCCTCGCTGACGCCGGCGATGTTCCAGGAGCGCTACGCGAGCGCCTTCAGCGGCGACGAGCGTTGGCAGGCGGTGCCGACGACCAACGCGGTCACCTACGCGTGGGATGACGATTCGACCTACGTGAAACTGCCCCCGTACTTCGCGGGTCTCACTCCCGAGCCGGGCGTCGTCACCGACGTCGTCGGCGCACGCGTGCTCGCCAAGCTCGGCGACTCGGTCACGACCGACCACATCTCGCCCGCGGGCAACATCCGCGCGAACGTGCCCGCGGGCCTTTACCTCACCGCGAAGGGCGTCGCGCCCCAGGACTTCAACAGCTACGGCACACGCCGGGGCAACCACGAAGTCATGATGCGTGGCACGTTCGCCAACATCCGGCTGCGCAATCAGCTCGCCCCGGGCACCGAGGGTGGCGTCACGGTGAAGTTCCCCGAAGGCGAGCAGACCTCGATCTTCGACGCGGCCGTCGCCTACGCCGCCGAGGGCACGCCGCTCGTAATCCTCGGCGGTAAGGAGTACGGCAGCGGCTCCAGTCGCGACTGGGCCGCCAAGGGCACCAAACTGCTCGGCGTGAAGGCGGTACTCGTGGAGAGCTTCGAGCGGATCCACCGTTCCAACCTCGTCGGCATGGGCGTGCTCCCCTTGCAGTTCCTGCCCGGCGAGAACGCGGCGACCCACGAGCTCGACGGCACCGAGGTCTACGACGTGCTTGGACTGGACGCGCTCAACCGTGGTGAGATGGTGCCCCGCGTCACCGTGCGCGCGACGCGCAGCACGGGTGAGGTGGCCGAGTTCGCGGTCCGCCTTCGCATCGACACCCCGACCGAGGCCGAGTACTACCGCCACGGTGGCGTCTTGAACTTCGTACTGCGCCAACTCGCAGCGCAGTAGTCAGTCGTTGCTACACCTGCACCGGCGTACCTGTACGCCGGTGCAGGTGTAGCGTCCGATCATGGGCGCCCCATCGGACGAGCACTTCGAGGACGCGGCAGTCGAGGCGTTCGTGTCCCAGCCGGCGCGGCACGCCGACGAGGACGAGGCCACCGCCGACGAACCTCGCGTCATCGTGCACGCGTCGTGGCGAGCGCGTCTCACCCACTTCTTCTTCGAGAAGAAGCCGAGCCAGTACTCCTCGATCGCCCCGCGCACGCCCGATGGACGACGGACCAAGCCCTTCTTCTTCAACGGCAACGGTCGTGGGCGCTAGCGCGCCACTCGTTCGCGCCAACCACGGTGACACCCGCAACGCGGGGCGCCTCCTTCGGGCACAGAATCGGCTGCGCGCGCGTTCCTGGAAGATTGCGATGCTCGGTCTCCTCGTCGGCCCCTTTCTGGCACTCACCCAGGCGGGACCCGACGCCGCCGGCGTAACCGATCTCCACCGAGCGATCGTGTCCATGATCGTGGTCACGACACTCGTGCTCGTGGGTGAGGGCGCCTCGATCCTCTACTATCTGCACGACCGCCGACGCTCGCACGACTAACCGAAGCGTCACCGACGCCATAGGGCCCGAACTCGCACGCGCGAGTCCTCGCGGCTCGGCTGAAAATCATCTCAGTCACCGGCGGCAACGACCGTTGCCACGCCGAGCCCGAAACGCAAGAATCGCCTCGATACGGGGAGGGCGATGGGCACGATGGCGAGACCGCGTTGGCGTCGCGCGACCACCGTCACCCTCGCCGCAGCACTCGTCGCCACGTTGACGAGTGTCGGTGTGGTGATCGCACCGAGCGCGAGCGGCGCCGCGACGACACTCGAGGTCCTCAACCTTCACGGCACACCCCTGTCACGGGTAGAACTGCACGCCAGCGGCGTTGACGTGGTGCCCGTCGCGCTCATCGATCAATCGGCGAATACGGGACCGACGACTCTACGGCTGACGGTACCTCGTGGCTTTCGTGTCGCGGGACTGAGCAGCGTCGACGCGACGGGCGGGCGGCCAACGGGCGGCCACTGGTCCTGCTCGACGCGACACGCGACGACGTCGTGTTCACTGCACCACGCCGTCTCCTCGTCGCCGACGATCATCGCCTACGTCGAACTCGTAAACCATCGCTCCGTAGCCCAAGGGCCACGCACTGCGCTCTCGATACGCGGATCACTCGACGGCGCGCCAGCGAGTTCGCTCGACGTGCCGGTCTCGATCGGGCCGACGAACCTCCCCTCGGTCTCACTCGATCGTTCGATGACGCCCGTCGTCTCTGGTAACGCCGCCGGGTCGGTCAGCTACGTCGTGCACGACAACGCCGGCGCACCCGTCGCCGCCGGGGCCGTCGCCGTCGACCACGCCCTCCCCCCATCGATCCGTTCGTGGCAGTCTCGTTCACCAGGCTGGCGATGCGCGGGCGCACCCACGTCGAGTCCGACCTGCACGTACGAGCACGGAATCAGCGTGAACGCAGCGGCCTCGCCGCTCACCTTGACCTACCGCGTGAACGGACCCGCGCTCCTGCGAGGTCACGACCGCGCGAGGGACGCCTGGTCGAGCTCGCTCGTCGTCACCGGACCCTACGGCGTTACCTTGCAGCGTGCGGTCCCTGGTGCGGTGGCCGTGACGTCGTCGGCGGTGGGTTCCTTACGCGTCCAAGTGGAGACCGTCGGGAGCCAGAGCGTTTCACGGGGCGAGACCTCGAATATCGCCATCATCCACCAAGCGAGCGACGGCGTGGCGAGCGGTCTCGCCGACACGATCATCGTGCCGACCGGCTTCACGATGCTCGCCGAGCACGTCGATGGCTGGAGCTGTCCGGGCGGCACGGGCAAGCTCACGTGCCAACACCCCGCACCCATCCTCACCAACGCACCGTTCGTACTGCGGGTCGCACTGCGCGCGAGAACGGATGCGCCAGTGGGCATGGCCATCGTCGCCGTCGTCTCAATCGCTCGTGACGCAAGTGTGAAGAACGCCGGTCTCGCGATCGTCAACGTCCTTGGTCACCCGGCACCCACCGCACCGGCGGCGCCCGCAACACCGGTGCCGGCGGCACCGCCGCCACCTGGCTCACCGACGTCGCGAGCGTCATCGACGTCAACGCCGTCACCCGCGCAGCCGACACACCCCACGACGCCCGCGCCCGTTCACACCGCGTCCGCATCGCGTGAGTCGAGCGCGAGGTCGTCCCACGCCGTGTCGGCGACGACCGTGCCGGTCGCCACGACGGCGACGCCCCACGTCACCTGTCCCGGCGCCTCGGTCACGCTCGGGCCATTCGCACTCACTTCAGCCACGTGGACCTCGAACTCGACGTTCTGCAGTGGCACGGCCACGATCGATCTCGGGTCGGGGTTGTCGCTCTTCTCGGGCGCATCGATCGCCGTCAACGTCACTTACAGCGACGCGGCGGACTGGACGGTCACCATTGCGGCGACCCAGACGGGTATCACGTTCTTTGGGATCACGCCATCCTTCACCGGCACGGTCACCGCCGTGAACGGGACGATCTCCGGTGCTCTCTCGATCGACCTCTCGCCCGTCTCGGCGATCGCGCTCGGTGGGGGCGTCACCCTTTCCGGCTCGATCACACTCAGCTCCAGTAGCGGCACGACCCCCACGCTCAGCGCGAGCGCCGACCTCACCATCGGACTCGTCAACTCCAGCGTGGCGATCCCGGTCTCGCTCACCTACACCAACTCGTCCACCTGGAGCGTGACGGCCCAGAGCGGCACCATCGCCTTTGACGCCCCGGGCACGGTTGCGAACCCGTCCCCGACGCCGGTCACCATCGCCGTCAGTGGTACCGTGACCGACTCGAGCGGCGCGCTCGCCACCACGCTGACGGCTTCGACGGCCGCTCCGGTCACGATCGTGCCGGGCGTCACCTTCGAGGGATCGCTGAACCTGTCACTCGCGACGGGCGCCGCCAGCGCGACCTTCACGGGGACGGCGACCTTGACCGTGGGGACCCTGAGTCTGCCGGTTAGTTTCACGTACACCGACCCTCGGAGCTGGTCGGCCAGTCTCTCGATGTCAAACTCGTCGGGTTCCATCGCGATCACACCGGACTTCTCAATCCCGCTGTCGAACCTCTCCGGCACCGTTGCCTACGGGTTCGCCAACGGCAGCGACTTCCCGAGCGTGCAGTGGAACGTCACCGCGTCGCTCTCGCCCGTCACGCTGATAGCGGGCGTTGCGCAACTGAGCTCACTCACCCTCACGATCGCCAACACCTGTCCGACGGCGAGCACCCTCCCCTGTCCGGCGGCGAACAACGACACCTACATCGCCCTGAGCGGGAACCTCGCGCTCACCTTCAGCCCCCTTTCGACCCAGGACCTCACCTTCAGCGCGTTCTACGACCTCACCACGAAGGCCTTCGACCTGGCGGCCTCGATGCCCGGTCCGATCACCGTCGTGTCGAACGTGCTCACCATCTCGAACCCCACCTTCGAGCTCGCCTACAACGACCCGACGTTCGCCAACCCCGGCAGTGCCGTCTCCCTCAACGGGCTGGGCACCGCGTCGGGATTCTCGCTCCTCGTGAGTGGGACCGTGAGCCTCACCTTCGCCGGTACCGCACTCACCACCACGGTGAGCCTGGTCTACGACACCAACGGCCTGGCGGTCGTCGCGGACTTCACACCACCTTTCGAGCTCGGCTCGACCGGCGCCTCGATCAACACCATCGCCTACGTGACGACGTCGGCCACTCTGTCCCTCAATGGTGTCAGCGTCAATGTCCCGGCGAACACGTTCGTCCTCGGGGGATCGCTCAGTCTGCCGAGCTTCATCGCGACGTTCCTCGGCCAGACGTCATCGATCTCGATCTACGTCACCTACACCTCGGCCAGTGACTTCTCGGTCAACGCCGTCTTCCCCATGAGTGTGCCCGTCAGTGCCTCCTCGGAGTTCTCCTTCACCTTCGGCGACCTCGCGCTCTCCGCGGGGATGTCGAATGGAACGGCGTTCATCACGCTCTCAGAGGCCGGGACCCTCACGATCAGTGGTGACGCCGCCGGCGACACCCCCCAGAGCGTTGCCGTAACCCTCGCGCTCAGCTACCAGCCGACAACGAGCACGCTGGTGTTCTCCATCGCCGGCAGTGGCGTCAACGGTGCGCCGGCGTGGCAGAACGCCTTCGGTTACCCCGGCCTTGACATCACGAACTTCGGCATCCAAGCCGGCGTCACCCTCGTCGCGCCGATCCCGTTACCGAGTTTCGGTCTCACGGCGTCGGGCTCACTGCCCGCGACCATCACGAGTGACCTCGGCATCGGCACCGGACAGGATGTCCCGCTCTCATTCACCATGAACATCTCGGCGACCATCCCCTGTCTCGCGGTCGCCATCGGGAACCCCGCCCCCAACGCGCCGAGCGTGGTGGACATCGGAAACGGCGTGTTGACGGCGAGCTACGCCACGTTCGTCGCGGCGCCCAGTGGCTGCTCCGTCGCTGGCACGACGATCAGTCCCGGGTTCGCCATCGGGTTCCACGGCTCATTCGTCGGCGTCGCGGTGACCTTCGACGCGGTCCTCACGGTCAACCCCTTCACGTTCACGGGATCGGCCACGGTCGAGGGCTTCAGCGCCGGCCCCTTCACACTCCAGAACGCCTCGGTCAGCGTCACGATCGGTTCATCCTTCTCACTCACCTTCTCGGGCGGGATACAGATCCTCGGCCCGAGTAACCAGGTCCAGGTGGAGGGTTCGATCAACTCGAGTGGCGACATCAACCTCACGGGCACGGCGAACGTCACCCTCTCGGGCTTCAGTATGTCCATGTACGTCCACGCCGAAACCATCGACCTCAGTTTCTTCGGCTTTGGTCACTTCAAATACGTCGCGGTGACCGCGAATGCCTCACTAAACGTGCTCGGATCGACCGTCTCGATCTCGGGGTACTTCGGCCCGGCGAGCGGCGGCGGCGTCGAGGCCACACTCCAGGGCAACGCCTCGTTCAACCCCGGGGGCTACAACCTGGGCAACCTCAACTTCGCGCTCACCCTCAGCCCCCAGCAGCAGTCACTCACGGTGGGCGGCAACGTCGACCTCGGTGGCGTGTTCCAAGGGTCGATCAGTGGTGCGCTCAGTGCCGTCAACGGGTCGGTGGGCTTCAATCTCAGCGTCGCGGCCTCGTTCCAACTCGGCTCCCAGGTCGCGGTGAGCGGCACCCTCTCGATTGGCAACTGCTCGGGTGCGTGCACGACACTCACCACCCTCGGGGCGTCGGTGAGCGGTAGTTTCACCTGGGCCGGGCGCACCTACTCGTTCGCCTCGGTCTCGGTCCCACCCTCGTGGAGCTTCGCGGTGAGCTCGAGCGGCTCAGTGAACGCCCAGTCGGGCGTCATCGACACCGGACTCATCCAGTACAGCGCCTCGTTCGTCGGCAACTACTACGTGTCGATCTCGAGCTCGTCGCCCTACCTCAGCGTACGCAGTGGCTTCAACGCCGAGGTCCAGAGCCGCGGGGGCACGCTGCAGACCCACTGTACGGGTGACTGGCGACCCTGGACGTGGCACTGCGACACCTACGTCGAGTGGGGTGGCTGGTACAACCTGGCCTCAGTGGGCGTCTCAATAGACACGGCCGGCCGATTCTCCGCGACGTACCTCGGCTCCACCTACCAGGTGAGCATCTGATGGGTCGCCGTCTGGCCGGCGTCCTCGCGGGGCTCGCGCTCGCCACGGTCGCTACGCCCGCCGGCGCGGGCGCGGGCGCATCAGCATTGCACTTGACGGCCCGTAGAACCGGCACGACGGTGACCCTCACCTGGGACGCGGTGAACGGTCCGCTCCTCGGCTACGCCGTCGAACGCTCGACGACCGACCGCACGTTCGTGCCCGCGCGCAACGTCCTCACCACGCACACCACGTTCACGGGTCTGCGCGCGGGCGTCACCTACGACTTCGTCGTCGACGCGATCGGCCGTGGCGCGAGCACCAACACCATCCGCGTCATCGCCACCTCCAACGACGTCTCAGTGACTCCCGTCGGTGCCCCGAGTCCGCCGACATCGGTGACGGCGAGTGCGCGCACGAGCGCAGTCCTCGTCTCTTTCCGCGCGCCACGCTCTAACGGCGGGTTCCCCGTGCTCGCCTACCGGGCCGTCGCATCGCCGTCGGGACGGTCCTGTCGACTGGTCTCGACCCCGACGGACCTCGGCGCCGATCCCACCGGTCCGCTGCTCTCGTGCCTGCTCACGGGGCTTCGCAACGGTGTGCGCTACCGCGTTCGCGTCACCGACACGACGCGCGACGCCACGAGCCGACCGTCGCCGTGGTCCAATGTCGCCGTCCCCGGTCAGCGCCCGAGCCCGCCCGGTACCGTCGTCGCCGTGCCGCTCGAGCAGTCGGCGAGTGTCACCTGGCGCCCCGCCTTCGGCGGCGGCTCGCCCATCACGGGCTACGTCGCGACCGCTGAACCTGGCGGCGCTACCTGTGCGACACACGCCAGTCGTCAGCCAGCCGGCCTCACCTGTGTCATCAGCGGACTGACTGACGCACTCACCTACACCGTCACCGTCGTCGCAACCAACGCCTTGGGCGCCTCCGCGCCGTCCAGTGCCGTCACCGTCGTGCCCGGCCCGGTGAACACCGTCGCCATCGGACCGTTCCCGAACGGCTCCGCGGTGCTCGACGGTGCGCTGGCGTCGTCGGTCACCGACCTCGCCCAGGGGATCGTGCTCAGTGGCGCCACCTACGTCGCGCTACAGGGCTACGCCGCCGACGTGAGCGGCGCCGCGGGGACGACCCTCGCCACCGAGCGGACCCGAGCCGTTGCCGCGGCGTTGGAGCTCGCGCTCGCGAGCGACGGTGCGACGGGTGTCACCGTCGCGGTCCAAACGTCGAGTGGTGCCCCGAGTGACCCCGCCGACGCCACGAGTGTGGTCGTGACCTCGAGCTAGTTCGCGTCGCGTTGAGCGCGTTCGTCACCCGATGCGGTGTCGGCGGCGTCACTGGTTCCAGCGAGGCTCATGCGAAGCAGGTTCAGCCCGACGAGCAACAGCACAACCACACCGACGCCGACCCCGACCGAGATCAGGGTGTTCGAGAAGTCACGCTCGCTCAAGCGGCCACCGATGGTGAGGTGCGCTGAGGCGCTCAAGATGTCCCGTACACCCGCGAGCACGCCGATCTCGAGGAAGGGTCGCACGGGGAAGGAAGCGGATCGGAGCCGCCCGAAGACCGTGTGGGCGATGTCGAGCAGGATGACCACGACGAGGATGCCGTCGATCGCGTTGATCACCACGCCGGCGAAGGACCCCTGGTGGCGCAGGAACTCCACGACGGTGCGCACGAGCACGACGCCAGCCACGAGCAACAGACTGGCCACGATCGCGTACTCGACGGCGACGATGGCCCAGCGCAGGCACCGGTCGGGCAATGTCTCCTCGGCGTCGGCGTCGGGGAAGGTCCGCATCCCAGCGACCCTAGCGGCCGAGCGGGTGTCTTCGCTAGGCCCAGCTCGCGAGCACGTCGTTCGACGAGCTGACCGTGGCGAAGGTGCCGTCGAGCGCCGCGAGGAAGGCCGCGTGAACCTGGTCTGCGGCCACGTGCACGCCAGCAAAAACCTGGTCCCTCGTCGCACAGGCGTCGGCCACGACCACGCAGTCGAATCCTCGCTCACTCGCGGCCCGGGTCGTGGAGTCGACGCACATGTGGGTCATCATCCCCGCGATCACGACCCGCGTCACCCCGAGCGTCTCGAGGTGACCATCGAGCGTCGTGTCGAGAAAGGCGTTCGGCCGGTGCTTCTCGATTACGGTCTCGCCCGGTGCCGGCTCGACCGAGGGGTGGATCAGCGCGCCGTCGGTGTCGGGTAAGAAGAAGGTCGCACCGGGGCGGTCAGACACGTGACGAACGTGCACGACGGGTATCGCGTGCTCGCGACAGCGCGCGAGCAGCGCCGCGGCCCGTTCCGCCGCGGCATCGGGTCCAACGAGCGCCATGCGCCCACCCGGGAAGTAGTCATTCTGGATGTCGATGAGCAGCAGTGCGGTGGTCACGGGGTAACGCTAGCGGCGCCTCGCTCGGCCTAGTGACCCATGGCGTGCGTCGCGGCCGCATCGACGCTGTCGAAGTGCTTCAGATCACGAACCCGGCCATCGACGGCGTTGGCGAGCTGGTGACGAACGGGCTCGTTCGCGCGCGCGACGAACACCCCGACGTGCTCGGCGTCGAGGTCGGCGACGATCTCGGTGAGCGTCTGCAGACCGGTGTAGTCGATGTCGGACATCGCGACCGCGTCGAGCACGACGTGCTTGGTCGATGGATTCTGCGCCAGTAACTCGTGGAGCTCGCGGCGAAAGACCCCCGCGTTGGCGAAGTACAGCGCCTCGTCGAAGAACACGGTGAGCACGTGGTCCACGTGCTCGACGTCGTGACAACCCATCAGCTCCCAGCTCGTGGTGCCTCGGCGGCGCCCGAGCTCGACCATGTGCGGACGCGCCGAGCGCCAGGTTCGCAGCACGACAGCGAGTCCGACGGCGACGGCGATGCCGAGCTCCACCCCGAGGACGATCACCCCGAAGGCCGAGACGAGGGCCACGACGAACTCGGCGCGGCTCGCGCGCCAGATGGCACGGAACTGCTCGACCTTGATGAGCCGGCCCGCGATGAAGAAGAGCACGCCGGCGAGCACGGCCATCGGGATCTGGTGGGCGTAGGCGGCGAGTGGGGATAGCGCGAGTGCGACGAGCGCGGCGACCACGCCGGGGAGCCGCGTTCGCCCACCGGCGAGCCGGGTCACCGTGGTGCGCGCGGGGCTCGCGTCGACGGGGAAGGTCCCGAGCAGTCCCGCCGCAAGGTTGGCGACGCCTACGCCGACGAAATCACGACTGAGGTCCTCAGCGACGCCGATCTCGTCGGCCGAGACCCGCGAGGTCATCGCGCTCTGAGAGATGACGACGATCGCGAGGGTGATCGAGGTCGCCACCACGACGCCCCACTGGTGGACCGAGAGCCAACGCAGCCGCCACGTGGGCACGCCGACGATCACCGTACCGAGTTCAGTGACCCCGTGGTGGTTGAGTGAGAGAACGGCGGTCAGCGTGGTCGCCGCCACCACGGCGAGCAGGGCCGTTGGCCAACGGGGGTTGATTCGCTCCCCGATCACCATGAGGGCGACGGTGCCGAGGGCGAGCGCGAGCGGCCAGCCCTGGACGTGGGCGAGCTCGCTCGCGACGGCGCGCAGGCGCGCGCCGACCGTCTCGCCGCCACCGAGCACACCGAGGGCCGTGGGCAACTGGTGCACGATGATGATCACCCCAATACCGGCCATGAAGCCGGTGATGATGGGCGCCGAGAGGAAGTCCGCCATCCACCCGAGGCGAAGCAGTCCCACGCCTGCGACGAGCACGCCGGTCACGACTGCCGTGGCCGCGACGAGGGAGAGGTACTGCGCCGATCCCGTGACTGCGAGGTGCGCGATCGCGACGGCGAAGAGCGGCGCGATGGTCGAGTCGGCCCCCACCGAGACGATGGGGTTCGAACCGAAGAGGGTGAAGGCGAGTGTGGCCGCGATGAAGGCGATCATCGCGAGGAAGGCTGGCACGCCCGCCAACTGTGAGGTCGCGAGCTGCTCGGGGATCGCGATGGCGAGCAGGGTGATCCCCGCGAGGACCTCGCGCGGGGCACTGACGCGAGTGACGCCGTGAAAGAGGTTCGCGAGTCCGTGCGTCGAAACGCGCCGCGCAACTGGGGTGCGCGGCGCGGGGTGACGTTCGGATTCGTGACCCACGACGTCACCCTAGGCCCGGTGCCCGACTCACGTCGGACACCGGGCCGGACGATCAGTCGTTGGGCGCGATGTTCACAAACGTGAGCACAGTGCCCACCATGGTTGCGGTCACAGTCACGGGCGTAGTGTCAACTATTCCTGCCGGCAGGATGAAACCGGACGCCACCGTGAACGTCATTTGGGCTGCCTGGTCGTTGGGCTGGATCGTGAGGACTTCGCCGACCAAACTGACGAACGTGCCGTCGACGTGCACCACACTGGACTGGCCACCCTGGCCACCCTGACCACCCTGGTCACCCTCGGGCTGCTGGACTCGGACGCTCTGCAGCGTCAGCGCGTTGTTGTTCGTGGCGTCAAAGAAGCCGACCGCGTGGACGCGGGCGCCAACGGCGATGCTCGACACATCAGCCGTAAGGGAAGAAGGCACCACGAAGGTCACGGGCGCCGCGCCGTCACCGGGCTGGACCGTCAGCGTGGCCGAGGTTGTAGTTGGGATCACCGTGACGAGACCTTCGGTCTGGGTCGTCATCGAGCCGTTGCCTTCGCCCTCGATCTGCTGCAGGCGAATCGAGACCGCGGTCAGCGTGGTACCCGACAACGTCCCAGTGACGTGGACGCGCGATCCGACCTGGAGGCCGACCGGCACGGTCACGGTGGAGGGCACCGAGAAGGTCATGGCAGCGGCACCGTCACCGGGCTGCACCGTCAGGCTTGCCGGACTGGTCGCTGTGCTGTACCCCGTGACGAGACCCTCGCCCTGGATGTAGCCCGCGCCGTTCTGGTCCATCGACACACCGTCGGTCGACTGGGTCGCCGCGATGCTGTCGTCGGTGATCGTGACGAGCGTGAAGACGTTGTTCGCCCAGGACGTAAGCAACTCAACTTGGTCGCCCACGTTGATCGTCGGTGGGAGCGTGATTGACGAAGGGATCGTCACCGCGGTGTTAGCGCCATCCTCGACGGCGATAGTGAGCGTTGTAGGTGACGCGCTCGACGGCAGGGTGAGCAGCGTGCCCTCAAGACCGATGAAGCCGCTCAAGCCCGTCTCGGTGACTGAAGTCGCGTCGAGGCTCGTCGGGCGAATGATCACGCCGACGCGCACGTCAGTGCCAACGCCCAGCGATGAACCCGACGCGTGGCTGTGTCGGCCGGCCTTGGCCGCCGTGACAACCGCACTGGCGTGGTCGACGGCGACCGTGCTCGCACCGGTCGAGAGCACCAGGTTGGATGCGACGTCGCTCACGACGGTGCCGTGGATCATCGCGCGATCGACGCGGCCCCGAGCGTGACTGGCGAGCGCCTTGAACGTGCCGTCGGCGAGACGCGAAGCGCGCACCGTCAGCCGAGTGCCCAAGGCGACCTTCGCGACGGCGCCCGCCGACGCGAAGCGCACGGTGTCCATCGCGTTGCCCGCGGCGATCACCAGTGTGTGCCGGGCGGTGTTGGTCGCGACGACGGTTCCCTGCACGGTGGTCGCGTTAGTTGCTTTACTGGCGCTCGCGGCGAGCGGCGCCAGGGGGATCGTCAGTGCGAGAGCGGCCGCCAGGCTCGCCGCTCGGGCCACTGGCTTGTGGTACTTGGTTGCCATAGTCGGTTCTCCATTCGAATCTGCGCCGGTTGGCGTCAGACGAATCGTACGGAGACAATCTCAAGGGCTCCCGTGAGAAGCCTGAGAGTTCAATGTGAATCGCTACGCGGTCGTGACGACCCGGTAGGTCTCGGCTAGGCGTTTCTTGTCGAGCCCGAACCGCTTGGCGGTGGCGCGAGCCCACTGGTGCACCATTACCTCTAGGTCGTCACGGTCGCCGACTTGGGAGACGTGACGCCGTAGCGCGGCGATCTTGCGGGGAAAGGTCTTCGTGATATCGACGGTCAACGTCGGGTCGACTGAACTCGCGAGCCAGACCGTGGTGACGGCGTGGGGTTCGAGTCCCTCGGCGAGCAGCTCGGGGAAGGCGTGGGGGTTGCGGGCGTCGGGGTAGACCGCGCGCAGGGTGGCCTCGCCGGCGGCGAGGTGGTCGGGGTGGGACGCGAAGATCCGCTCGTAGTTGCGCTCGGGACTCTGGCAGATCACCAGGTCCGGTCGCTTCTGGCGGATCACCCGCGCGATGGCCTTACGCAGCTCGAGGGTCACCTCGACCCGTCCATCACCGAAACGCAGGAAGGTGAGGTCACTCACCCCGAGCTCCTCGGCGGCGGCGCGCTGCTCGGCCTCGCGGGTCACGGCACGCTCCTCGGGCGTCGAACGCGACGAGTCACCCCCGGCGTCACCGGAGGTGACGAGACAGTAGGAGACCTCCACGCCGTCACGTGTGAGTCGCGCGACGGTGCCACCCGATCCGAAGTCGACGTCGTCGGGGTGCGCCATCACGACGAGCGCACGCTTGATTCGGGGGTCCTTCTTGTAGCGGTCGATGGTCGACTTCACAGAACCGATTCCTCCATCGTCGGCTCCCACGCGGCCAGGTCGGTGAGGTGGGGGTTGTTCGAGAACACCTCGACGATTGGTCGCTTCAGGGCGAGGCGACGCATGATCACCTGGGCCTCGATGATCTGGTTCCAGAGCAGCAGGGACACGACGACGCCCTTTGAACCGGCGCGCGCGGTGCGCCCGGAGCGGTGCAGGTAAGCCTTGTGATCCTCGGGCGGGTCGTAGTGCATCACGCAGTCAACGGCGTCGATGTGCAGTCCGCGCGCGGCCACGTCGGTCGCGACAAGCACCGGGAGCTTGTCCGCGCTGAAGTCCGCGAGCGCCTTCTCGCGCTGGCTCTGACGAAGGTCGCCGTGGATCGCGGCGGCGCGTACGCCCTCTTTCTCGAGCTGTTCGACCAGGCGGTCGGCGCCGCGCTTCGTGCGACAGAAGATGATCGTCTTGTCAAAGGACCGACAGATCGTCGCGGCGACCTTGATGCGGTCCATCTGGTGCACGTTCAAGAAGTGGTGGGCCATCTGGGCCACCGTCTGAGTGTCGCTCGCGACCTCGTGGAAGACCGGGTCGGTCAGGTAGCGCTTGACCAGTCGGTCGATCGCGCCGTCGAGGGTCGCTGAGAACAGCAGAGTCTGGTGTGGACGGGTGGCGATGCGTCGCAGCACCCACTCGACCTGGGGCATGAAGCCCATGTCGGCCATCCGGTCGGCCTCGTCGAGCACGAGCACGTCGAGTCCTTCGACCTTCACCTCGCCGCGGTCGCCGAGGTCGATGAGTCGACCCGGCGTGGCGATGATCACGTCGCTTCCCTTGCGCAGGTTTTTCACCTGTCGCTCGATGTCCGCGCCGCCGTAGACGGCGGTGACGGCGAGCCCGAGGGCGGCGCCGAGCGGTTCGAGGACCTCGTGGACCTGCACGGCGAGCTCACGGGTCGGCAACAGGACGAGTCCCCGGGGTCGTGCGGGACCCGAGCCGGTCGGACCCGGGGTCGCGGCGATGCGTTGGAGCATCGGTAGTCCGAAGCCGAGGGTCTTGCCCGAACCGGTCTTCGCCTTGCCACAGACGTCTCGACCAGCGAGCGCGTCGTGGATGGTCAACGCCTGGATCGGGAAGGCGGTGGTGATGCCCTGGTCGGAGAGGACCGCTACGAGACGGGCGTCAACCTCGAGCTCGGCGAAAGTCTTATTGGTGGCGTACGAGTCGGTCGATACCGACTCATCGGTTTGGCTACTCACGGAACATCCGTTTTCTCGGTTGGACCCGAAACCGGCGTTCGTAAGGAAAGGTGGGCCCGAGCTCAATCCTCGAGCTCCGCATCTAGTCTAGGTCCGATTCCCACCCAACGTACGGAGGCGCCATGAAACTCGAGATCGGTGGCCGCGCACCGGCCTTCACCTTGCACAACCAGTCGGGTGCACCCGTGCGCCTGGCCGACTTCGCGGGCCAGCGCGTCGTGCTCTACTTCTACCCCGCCGACGACACCCCCGGCTGTACGGCCGAGGCGTGCCAGTTCAACGATGAACTGTCGAGTTTCGTGGGGCTCGGGGTCACGGTGATCGGCGTCTCACCCGACGACGGCGCATCGCACCAACGCTTCATCGACAAGTACGGCCTCAACTTCGTGCTGCTCTCGGACCCCGATCGGAAGGTCATGACCAAATACGGTGCCTACGGCGAGAAGAAGCTCTACGGCAAGACCGTGACCGGCGTGATCCGTTCGACGTTCGTGATCGGCCCGACGGGACGCATCGAGCACGTCTGGTACGGCGTGCGCGCGAACGGACACGCGGCGAAGGTCCTCGCCGCACTCAACGCGTAGAGAACGTCCATCGGCCCCGGCGTTGCCTGGGCTCAACGAACCCGGGTGTAGCCGGCCGGACATCGCGGCGCGTAGGACTCGACCCGGCGAATGGTCGTACCGCGCGTACAGGTGATGGTGGTCATGGGTGGCGCCGGGGCGTAGCCGACGACCTCGCTCGAGGCACCATTGGCCACAACGCGCACGCCGAAGCGCTGAGTCGTCGTGAGTCCCCCGAACCAGCACGCGGTCGAGACCGTGGTCTCGCGGATATTGGTGGGCACCACGGCACTCGCCATCAGTGTGCAGACGTACTCGAGCGCGTCGGGCACCGACGCCCAGGTCGCGAGCAGCGTCGACGCCGTTCGTACCAGTTGGACTCGCCCGGCGGTCGCCGGCGTCCGGTTCACCAGACGCCCCAAGTCGCGCAGGGGCAGACCCCAGATCTTGGCGTTGTGCCAGTCCCCCGCGTAGAGGACGCCGTTAGCGACCGCGAGTGGCTCGATGCACGTGAAGGACGGTTCAGCTCTCGTGTCGGCGATCGCCACGACGCCACCGTTGGCCGTCGTGGCCGGTGCGCCCGTCGCGCGCGCGTGTGCGGCGGCGCCAGCGGTCACGACCCCGATCGAGAGGTGGGGCGACGAGGTCGAGGCGCACGTGGACACGTAGACGTTGTTGGCACCGTCGACGGCGAGCCCACCGGGGTTCGCGTGCGTGCCCAGGTACGCGATGACCGTCGCTCCGCGGCCGCGGGTCGCGGTGACCCCGGCGGCGAGCGTCGCCGCGGCAATGGAGTAGACGGCGCCACTGTCGCCGACGACGTCGAGGTTGCCGACGACGTCGGTTGCCATCTCCTGGAGTCCGTCGCCCGCGGCGTCAAAAGCGACCGTGACCTGGAGTGACGACAGGTTGATCCGATAGACCTTGCCGGTACGCTGATTGGCCGCGTAGAGGAAGCGCTGGTCCGCCGAGAGCGCGAGCCCCGAGAAGCCGCTCGAAGGCGTCGAGGTCAGGGGGAGCCCGGTCAGGGTATGTCTCGCGGGCGCGAGCACCCAGATGGTGCTCGACGAACCGGTGTCGAAGTAGATCGTGCCCGAGTCCGCCACCGCGATCCCCGCGATGCTTCGCCCGTCGGCACTCACGATCGCGAGCCGGCGCGTCGGCCCCGTGGACGGTACGCCGGCCATGGCGGTGAGGATCTCGTTCCTCGCGTAGAGGTCCAGCTGACCCGGTTCGGCGAAGCTCAGCAGGTTCCCGCCGTTGTCGAGCGCGAGACCCAGTTGGGCACCACCGGGGGCGATGGTCTGCCATTCGCCGATCGTGGTGAGGTCGCCGCTCGCCGCACTCGGCGCACCGACCGCGACAACGAGCGCCCCCACCAACGTGGCCGCGGCCACAAGGGTGCGGGTCGCGGCGCGAACGTGCCTCATCGTGAGGGAAGGTTACTTGACCGGCTCCGACGACTTCGGGTCAGCGCCGAAGTCGTCGCTCGAAGTCACTTCGCGTGGCGCCCGCGACTGCTCGGCGTGTCCGCGTTGTAGCGACGAACCGTGCGCACCCGGTGCCAGAACCCCCACGCGAGCGCGAGCACGATGAGCACGATCATGGGGTTCTGCAGGAGGTGGAAGTCGTGGCTCACCCGAGTCCAGTTCGACCCGGCGGCGTAGCCGAGCACCGTCAAGAGCCCGATCCACACCGCTGACCCGATGACCGTGAGGATGGCGAAGGGACCGCGCTTCATCTCAGCCACACCGGCCGGCAGCGAGATCACGGTGCGCACGACCGGCAGCACACGGCCAATCAGGACCGAGGCGGCACCGTAACGGGCGAACCAGCGTTCGGCGGCGTCGAGGTCCCCGTGGGTGAGCAGGATCCACTTACCCCAGCGGTCCACGATCGCCCGACCGAGGGTGCGGCCGATCTCGTAGGCGATGACCGAGCCGATCAGGGAGCCGATGACCCCGACCACGATGATGCCGAGGATCGAGAACTGGGCGTGGCCCGTCACGGCCGAGGTGGCCAGTGCACCGGCGAAGCCGAAGGTGACCTCCGAGGGGATCGGGATGAGGGCCGATTCGGCGATGGCGAGGATGAACAGCGCGAAGTAGCCGTAGTGCTGGACGAACGAGGACATCTCGATATTCTCGCCGAAAATCCCGTGAAGTCCGATTTTCCTACTAAATCTTTACCTTGGCCAGGGAACCGGGTCGATTCCGCCGTCTCGTAGCCGCGCAACCACGGGTGTCCCGTTCGAGCGGTGCAGGCGGCCGCTCCATCGAGGGCGAGCTACCCGCCGTGGTTCAGCCGATCGGTTCGAACCGGGCGAGAAAGAAACGAAGGTCGTCGGGCTCGTAGGTGAAGCGAAGCCCAGTGATCTCGTCGGCGCGCTCGAACACTTCGATCACCGACTCGGCGACCACGTCCATGTGCGCCTGGGTGTAGACCCGACGCGGGATCGTGAGGCGAACGAGCTCCAGCTTGGGGTGGTGGTTCTCCCCGGTCTTCGGGTCACGGCCGGCCGACACGATGCCGCGTTCCATCGAGCGGACCCCCGAGTCGACGTAGAGCGCACTCGCCAACGCCTGGGCCGGCAACTGCTCCTGGGGGATGTGGGCGAGGATCTTTCGCGCGTCGAGGAACACGCCGTGACCGCCGATGGGCACCACGATGGGCACGCCCGCGTCGAGCAAGGTGTGACCCAGGTACTCCACCTGTCCGATTCGCGCGGCGATGTGGTCGTCGGTGTCGACCATCTCGCGGATCCCTTCGGCCAGGGCCTCCATATCGCGCCCGGACATCCCGCCGTAGGTGTGCAGACCCTCGAAGGCCACGAGCAGGCCCCGCGCGCGACGCGCCAGCTCGGGGTCGCGCAGCGCGAGGAAGCCGCCGATGTTGACGAGGTTGTCCTTCTTTGACGACACGGTCGCGCCGTCGGAGTAACTGCAGATCTCGCGCAGGATCACGCGCACGCTCTTGTCCGCGTAGCCCGACTCGCGCTGCTTGATGAACCACGCGTTCTCAACGGCCCTCGTGGCGTCGAGCATGAGATAGATCCCGTTCGCGCGGCAGAGCTCGTAGGTGGCGCGCAGGTTCGCCATGGAGACCGGCTGGCCGCCGGCCATGTTGACGTTGGTCTCGACCGAGATGTAGGGAATGCGCGCGGCGCCGTACTCGTCGATGACCGCCTGGAATTTGGCGAGGTCGACGTTGCCCTTGAAGGGGTCGGTGCTCGCGGGGTCGTGGGCCTCGTCGACGATGACGTCGATGAAGGTTCCGCCGGCGCGCTCCTGGTGGAAGCGGGTCGTCGTGAAGTACATGTTGCCCGGCACGACGTCGCCCGGCTTGATCAGGATCTGGCTCAAGATGTGCTCGGCGCCACGACCCTGGTGAGTTGGGACGAGCTCCTCGTAGCCGTAGACCTCGCGCACGGCGTCTTCGAGGTGGTAGAAGGACCGACTCCCGGCGTAGGCCTCGTCACCGAGCATCAGGGCCGCCCACTGACGGTCGGACATCGCGTTGGTGCCCGAGTCGGTGAGTAGGTCGATGTAGACGTCCTCGGACCTGAGCAGGAAGGTGTTCCAGCCGGCCTCGGCGATCGCGCGTTCGCGGTGCGCTCGCGTGGTCACCGTTATCGGCTCGACCATCTTGATGCGAAAGGGCTCCGCCCAGCTGCGCGTGCGTCGCGCCTTCGCGTCTGCGTCCATCATGGGTCCTCCTCCGACGGTCAGGGGGCACCCAGTTGCGGCCTCACTGACGCACTGAATCACTTCAGTCGAAGCGTAGGTCGCGCCGAGGGCGCGCGTCGCGACTCCCGGGCGCTTTGCCCGACCGACCTAGCGCTGGTGCACGCTACAGAAGTACGTCGTTCGCCCACCGATCGTCTCGATGCGCATCGCCCCGCCATCGCGCGGGCACAGGCCACCGGGGAATCGCGAAACCATATGGTCACCGGTGTGGGATCCTCCCCGACGTCCGAGGGTCCGCATCGTCTGGGTGAAGGCCCGGTAGAGCGCCGTGCGTTGCGCGGAATCGAGGCGCCCGACGGGGGTCCGCGGGTCGATTCCGGCGCGAAAGAGCATCTCGTCGGCGAGCAGGTTGCCGACGCCGGCGATACGGGACTGGTCTAGGAGCCGAGCCTTGATCGCGGGTCCCTCCCCACGCGCGCCGAGTGCCGCGTCAAAGGCCGAGCGCGACATCGCGAGCGCGTCCACGCCGAGCTCGTCGAGGTCGGGATCGATCTCGACGCGCGCGAGTCGCCGTGGGTCGTGCACGACGAGCGAGCGGCCGTCTTCGAACTCGAGGCCAGCGCGCACCCAGTCGCTGCGGTACTCGTGGGGGCCGTAGAAGAGTCCCTCGAGGCCGGCCTCACCGTCGAGCAGCAGCACCCCGGTCATCCCGAAACGCAGCGCCAGGGTCACCCCGTCGGTCTGCAGCACCAGCAGCTTGCCGCGCCGATCCGTGGCGGTGATCGTCAGCCCGGCGACGACCCTCGCCCACGCACTCGGTGCGGTGAGCTTCTTCGCCGCGTACTCGTCGGCCCACCCACGCGAGACTCTCGCACCGACGACGCGCTCGGCGAGACGTCGATACGACTCGATCTCCAGCACTTCGGGCACCGCGCCAGGGTAGCGGCAAGCGAGGGCACCCTCACTAGCATGATTGGATGGTCGACAAGCCCCAATGGCGAGAACTCTTTAGCGAAGTCGTCACCTCGGGGCTGTGTACGGGCTGTGCGGCCTGTGTCATCGCGTGCCCCCACGACGTGCTCGACTACGACGACCAGGACGGTCACTACAAGCCCTGGCACCTCGACATCGACGGCGGACGCGAGGACTGCACCCACGGCGTCAAGGGCTGCACAATGTGCACCCGGGCCTGCCCGCGCTTTCGCTCCTGGGAGAGTGAGATCGACGTGCACCGCGTGGGCCGCGAGCGCACCGAGGACGAGGTCTACGGCATCGGCGACGTCGTGCTCGCACGGGCCCTCGACCCCGAGGTCGCCTCGACCGGACAGGACGGCGGCGTGGTGTCGGCGATTCTGCTCTACGCGCTCGAGCACGACCTGATCGACGCCGCGCTCGTGAGTGCCACGGCCGGTGACGGGTCGTGGCGAGCCGTGCCGGCGGTGGCGCGAACCCGCGCCGACGTGCTCGCGACTGCCGGCTCGCGCTACACCTACAGCGCCAACCTCCTCGCCTACCCCGAGGCCATCGAGGGCGGCGCCGAGCGCATCGCGCTCGTCGGCATGGGCTGCATGGCCTCAGCACCGGGCGCGATGCAGGTCCGCAAGTCCGGCAAGATGGCCCGTCGACTGAGCCTCACCATCGGTCTGCTCTGCTCAAAGACCTTCGATGACCGTATCTTCGAGGAGCTCTTCGAGGCGAAGTACGGACTCAAGCGCGACGACATCGTCAAGATGAACATCAAGGGCGTCTTCCAGATCTGGACGCGCGACGGCGTGCTGCACGAGGTACCCCTGAAGGAGGCCCACGCCTTCACCCGTGAGGGCTGCGTGCAGTGCCCCGACTTCGCCGCCGAGCACGCCGACATCTCGGCCGGTGGCATCGGCGCCTTCGGGGACTGGACACTCCTCATCGTGCGCACCGACCTCGGGCGCACGATGCTCCAGGGCCTGATCGACGGCGGGCGCATCGAGGTGCGCCCGGGCGACGACGACCCCGGCGCGGTCGCCCTCTTGCACAAGCTCGCCCAGGTCTCGCGCCGTCGCTGGCCCGAGACGGCCGACCCGAAGCCCCGACGGATTCCGGTGCGTCCCTCGTGAAGCGCGCCGCGACCACGGTGTTGCTCGTGCGCCACGGCCAGACCCCGACCACGGGGTCGGTGCTGCCCGGGCGTGCGCCGGGCCTGCACCTCAGTGACCGCGGCCGGGCCCAGGCCGAGCGGGTCGCCACGCGACTCACTGAACTCGCCTCGGCACCCGTTGCCATCTACAGTTCGCCCCTCGAGCGCGCACGCGAGACCGCCGCGCCGATCGCGCGCGCGCTCGGACTTCGCACGCGCAGTGAGCGCGGACTGCTCGAGTGCGACTTCGGCGCCTGGACCGGCCAGTCACTCTCGCGCCTGCGCCGGACCCGTGAGTGGCGCGCCGTCCAGCACGCCCCGAGCACGTTCACCTTTCCCGACGGCGAGTCCTTTGCCGCAATGCAGCGGCGCATCTGGCAGACCATCGAGCGTCTCGTCGAGGCGCACCGCGGTGACTCGATCGTGCTCGTGAGCCACGCCGACCCGATCAAGGCGGCGGTCACCTTTGCCCAGGGGGTCCCCCTCGACCTCTTCCAGCGCACGATGGTCTCGACGTGCTCGGTGAGCGCCATCGCCCTCGGGGACCAGCCGACGGTCTTGTGCGTGAACTCCACCGGGTCACTCGCCGAGGTGGTCGGTCGATGAACTACGTCTTTGACGCCCCGGACCGCGTGATGGTCGGTGCCCACGGCGAGGTCGGCCAGCGTCGGTTCCTCCTCCAGGCCCGCCAGGGTCGACGCCTCATCGTCGTCAAGTGTGAGAAGCAGCAGCTCGCCGCGCTCGCCGAGTGGATCGCCCAGGTGCTCGACACGATGGGACGCCCGGGCCACCTGCCCGATGACCTGTCCCTCGAGCCCGAGTTCGAGTCCGACTTCGAGGCCGGCGACATCACGGTCGTGGTCGATGAGGACACCGACACCATCAGCGTCTCAGTGGAGTCTCGCGAGGGTGAGGACACCCTCGAGCTGACGCTCACCAAGGAGTGGGCGGGCGCGCTCGCCATCGCGGTGACCCGACTCGTCGAGGCGGGACGACCGCCGTGCCCCCTCTGTGGCGGCCCCCTCGACCCACGCGGCCACGACTGCCCGCGCACCAACGGCCACCGCGCGCCGATCGCCTAGCCGTGGAACGCGCCGAACAGCGCGAACTGCTGGCCCACGGGGCCATCACCGTCGAGGGACGCATCGCCGGATCGTCGAACCAGGCCCTACTCGTCACGGTGCGCCTCGGCGAGTCCCAGGCCAGCGCCTGCTACAAGGCCGAGGCCGGCGAGCGGCCACTCTGGGACTTCCCCGACGGCCTGTGGCGCCGTGAGGTCGCCGCCTACGAACTCGACGTGGCCCTCGACACCGACCTCGTGCCCACCACGATCGCGCGCGACGACGGACCCTTCGGGCCGGGATCGCTCCAGTGGTGGGTCGAGGACGCCCACGAGGACCACTACTTCACCCTGCGCGAGCTACCCGAGTTCGACCAGTGGTTCGCCACCCTCGCCGCCTTTGACGTCGTGGCGAACAACGCCGATCGAAAGGCCGGCCACGTCCTCTACGACGGCACGCGGTGCTGGGCGATCGACAACGGCCTGTGCTTTCATGAGGAGGACAAGCTGCGCACCGTGGTCTGGGAGTACGCCGGACTGCGGGTCGAGGACGCGTTGCTCGAGCGCATCGACCGCTTCGCGCGCGGTGACGGCGCGGCGCTTCGCCCCTGGCTCGCGCCCCACGAGGTCGCCCTCGCGCTCAACCGCGCGAGCGCACTCGTCGAGTCGAGCCGCTACCCGACCCCCGACGAGGACCGTGACTGGCCACCGTACCCGTGGCCGTTGATCTGAGGAAAGCAAAAAGCACTCGTTAGAAACGGCCGCAAGCGGACACGTGGTGGTGAGATCAAAGGAGCGCCATGTCCGCCTCATCACGAACCACCCGCGTCATCGTCGTGCTCGTCGTCTTCGTCCTCGTCGCTGCGGGGTTCGTCGCGCTGCGCGCGCGGTCCGGTCCCTCGGGCACCATCGAGGTCACCGGTTCGGCAAGCGCGACGGGTACGCCCGACACCGTCGCCTTCTCGATCGGGGTTGTCACCACCGGCGCCTCCACGGCGGCCGCGCTTCGCACCAACAACGCGCGCACGCGCGCGCTCGAGGCGGCGCTGCTCGCGATCGGTGAACCGCGCAGCGGCCTCGCCACCTCGGGGCTCAACGTGTCCTCGATCACCGACGCCCACGGTCAGGTGACCGGCTATCAGGTCGACGACGAGCTCACCGTGACCAGCCACCGCGTCGGCCACGCCGGGGCGCTCATCGCGGCCGCCCTCGCCGCGGCCGGCAACACGGCCCAACTCTCGGGCATCACGTACTCGATCACGAACCAGTCGGCGGTGCTCGCGCGCGCTCGCGCGTCGGCCATGGCCAACGCCCACCGGGCCGCGTCCCAGCTGGCCTCGGCGGCCTCGGCGTCCCTCGGCGCGGTGCGCACCATCGTCGACGACGAGAGCAACCCACCGGTCGTCCTACCCGGCGTCTACGGGTTCGCCGCGGTCAAGGCGGCCTCGGTGCCCGTCCAACCGGGGACCCAGTCGGTCTCGGTCACGGTGCGCGTGACCTACACACTGCGCTAGGTCACGCCCCGGCCGTGCCCTCCACGGTGAGTTCGGGCGCGCCCGACTCGAGCACGATCATGGTGAAGATCGACCCGGCGAAGAAGATCCCAGCCGCCCACCAGAACGCGATCGAGTACCCGTGCAGCGTCGCGGCGGCCTGGGCGCTCGCCGTGGCGCCACTCGAGTGAGCTAACGCCCGACCCGCGACGGTGACGGCGATCGTGTTGAGTAGCGCCGTGCCGACCGATCCACCGATCTGCTGGGAGGAGTTCACCATCGCCGAGGCCACCCCGGCGCGCGACGGTGCGACCCCCGCCGTCGCGCTCGCGGTCGCCGGGGCGAAGATCAGCCCCAGACCCAGTCCGAGCAGGATGAGACTGGGCAGCACCGTGCCGAAGTAGTTGGCGCGCTCGGGCAAGCGGGTCAAGAGCACCATCGACAGCGCCCCGAGCAGCATCCCCGCGGGGATCAGCGGACGGGGTCCCGAGACCGCGAGGATCCGCGCGCTCGCGAGCATCGCCGAGAACCCGAGGGCGACCACCATCGGCAAGAAGGCGAACCCGGTGCGAAGCGGCGAGTAGCCGAGCTCGTTCTGCAGGTAGTACGCGAGCAGCAGCGAGACGCCGAAGAATCCGACCATCGTGATGAACAGCGCCACCATCGAGCCACCGCGCGTGCGTGCGAACACCACCGACAGCGGGAGCAGGGGGTGGTCGCTTCGCCGCTGCCAGCGCAGAAACGCGCTGAGCAGCGCCACACCAGCGACCAGACTGCCGATGGTCACCACACTCGCCCAGGTGGCGGTGACGGCGTGGGCGAGGCCGAAGACGATCGCAAAGAGCCCCGCGCTGACGAGCACCGCCCCGATCACGTCGAGGTTCGCGGGCTTGGCCCCTGGTCGCGACTCGATGAGCCACACGACCCCCACGAGCGCGACCGCGGCGAAGATCACGTTGATGAGCAGGCACCACCGCCACGACGCCCACTGGGTGAGCGCCCCACCGAGGATGAGTCCGATCGCGGCACCCGATCCGGCGAGCGCGCCGTAGATGGTGAAGGCCCGGGCTCGTTCGTCGCGATCGGTGAAGGTCGTCGTCAGGGCCGCCAGCGCGGCCGGCGCGAGGATGGCGCTAAAGACGCCCTGGACCGCACGAGCGGCGACGAGCTCGGTGAAGTTCGAGGCGAACCCGCCCACCGCGCTCGCGATCGCGAAACCAACCAACCCGACCACGAGGGCCGTGCGACGACCCCAGAGGTCTCCGAGTCGTCCACCGATCAAGAGCAGGGACCCGAAGGCGAGGGCGTAGGCGGTCACCGCCCACTGGCGGTCACCCGCGCTGAAGTGCAGCGCCACCTGGGCCCGGGGCAGGGCGATATTGATGACCGTCGCGTCGAGCGCGACCATCAACTGGGTGAGACCGAGCACGACCAGGACCAGCCACCGCCGACGAGTCGATGGCGCGGCGTGATCGGAAAGCACGACCACTGAGCCTAGGGCGTGACGACCCGCTCGGATCGGTGACACGCGACGGTGCACCGGCTCACGAAGCGCGTGACTTCAACGCCTCGATCAGGGATGGCAGCACCGTGTTGACGTCGCCCACGATCCCGAGGTCAGCGATCTGGAAGATCGGTGCGTCCGGGTCCTTGTTGATGGCCACGATGTTCTTGGACCCCTTCATCCCGACCATGTGCTGGGTGGCCCCCGAGATGCCACAGGCGATGTAGACGGTGGGCTTGACGGTCTTGCCGGTCTGGCCAACCTGGTGGGAGTAGGGCACCCAGCCGGCGTCGACGATGGCCCGACTCGCGCCGGCGGCGCCGTTGAGCAGACGCGCGGCCTCCACGACGAGCGCGTAGCGCGAGGCCTCACCGAGTCCTCGTCCACCCGAGACGACGACGGGCGCCTCTTCGAGTTTGGGTCCCTCGCGCTCTTCCACGTGGGTCGCCGTGATGCGCGCGGCGCCGATCGCGCCGAGCTCACCGACCGGGGCCGCGACGACGGTCGCCGCAGCGCCGCCACTCGGCTCGGCGGCGAAGGACTTCGCACGAACGACGACGATACCGGGTCCTTCGGCGCTGAAGCGGGCCCGGGCGACCTGGGTGCCACCGAAGATCGGGTGCTCGGTGACGAGTCCGCCCTCGTCGACCAGTCCGGTGACGTTGGTCAGCACCGGCCGGTCGAGGCGCGCCGAGAGCCGCGCCGCGATGTCGCGACCGTCGTAGCTCGTGGGCACGAGGATGGCGTCGGGTGCGCCGGCACCGACGAGCGCGGCGATCGCGGCCGCCACCGGAGCGCCGGGCAGGGCACCACCGAGGTCACCGACCGAGTAGAGCGTGGTCGCGCCGTACTCACCGGCCTGGGCCGCGTGGTCGCCCGTGCCCCAGGTCACCGCAGCGACGTTCGAGGCGAGGGTGCGCGCGTGGCTGAGTAGTTCGAGCGAGGTCGTGGTGAGCGAGCCGTTGGCGGACTCGACGACGACCCAGAGTGTGTTCAGTGTCATGATGCTCCTACAGGACTTTGATGGACTCGAGGAAGGCGACGATCTTCGTGGCGCCGTCGCCGTCATCGACGAACTTCTCGCCGGCCTGGCGCGCCTCGGCGGTCACGACATCGATGATCTGCTGACGGGCACCAGCCGGGCCGACCTGGTCGGCGAGACCGAGGTCGGCGACGCTCAGGATCTCAACCGGCTTGGACTTGGCGGCCATGATGCCCTTGAAGGAGGCGTAGCGCGGCTCGACC
The DNA here is from genome assembly GCA_021793515.1 of Actinomycetes bacterium. GTDB lineage: Bacteria > Actinomycetota > Acidimicrobiia > Acidimicrobiales > RAAP-2 > RAAP-2. Next base: position 68,855 of record JAJYSP010000005.1, read on the forward strand.
ACGCCCGCGGTGACGGTCACCACCGCGGGCAGCGGCGCGGTGACCTCGTCGTAACCGGCCTCGGTCTGGCGCGCGACGGACAGCGTGTCACCGGTCACGGTGACTGACTTAGCAAAGGTGATCGAGGGCATCGCGAGCAGTTCGGCGAGCTGGACCGGTGTCGTGCCGGTGTAGCCGTCCGAGGACTCGGTCGCGGCCAGCACCAGGCCGGGGTTCACGCGACGGATCGCCGCGGCGAGCACCTTGGCGGTGCCGAGCGCGTCGGTGCCGCGCAGCGCCTCGTCACTGACGATGATGGCCTTGGCCGCACCCATCGCGAGCGCGTTACGCACGCCCGCAAGGTCGGCCGCCGAGCCCATCGACACGACGGTTACCTCGCCGCCACCGGCCTGATCGACCAGCTGCAGGGCCATCTCGACGCCGTAGGTATCGGCCTCGTCCAAGATGAGTTTGCCCGACCGGTTCAAGTTGTACGACGCGTCAAGGGACTGCGGCGCGGCGGGGTCGGGAATCTGTTTGACACACACGACAACGTTCATGGGTTTTAATCTACGACATTCGCGAACCCGCTCCCGCCGAGCGCGCGTGTCTCAATTCGACACAACGGCGCGCCTCGACCGGTGGGACTGTTACGACGTCTTTCCGCCGTCCCCGGTCCTTCGCGACTCGTTCGCGGCCGCCGATTGGTCGCGCACGGCGATCGCCGTTTCGGGGTCGTCGGTGATCACCACGTCCACGCCGAGGGCGAACATCGCCGCGAGGTCGGTGGGTGCGTTGACCGTCCAGACGTTGACCGCGAGACCGAGCGCGTGGGCCCGGGTCACGAGGTCCGCGTCGACGATGCCGACGTAGGGATTCACCCCGGCCAGTCCCGCCCGTGCGGCCCGCTCGAGACTGGCTCTCGGGTCATCGGTGACGTCAAGCAGCCAGCCCACCGGACGCGACGACTCGGCCAGCACGATACAGGTCGCCAAGTCGAAGCTCGAGTAGATGATCTCGCTACGCGACGCCGACGCGGCCACGGCCGCGATGACCGAACGCGCGAAGTCGCCGCTCTGGTCATAGGTCGGCTCGTCTCGCTCTTGAAGATTCTTCACCTCCACGTTGACCAGGAGTCCGGCCGTGGCCTCGAGCGCCGCCGCGAGGCTCGGCACGTAGCTCGCGAGCTCGCTCGCGGCGTGCTCGGCGATGACGAGCGAGCCAACCCGTGGGTCGTGGTGCACGACCAACTCGCCGTTCACCGTGCGGCGCACGTCGAACTCGACCCCGTCGGCCCCGACCGCTCGGGCCGCATCGAAGGCCTCGAGCGTATTCTCTCGAAGGTCGCGGTGTAGTCCCCGGTGAGCGACGATGGCGGTCATGGGCGAAGTCTGTCAGAACGACGTCGGCGCACACGCTCTTACCCACTCTTTACTAATTAATCTGCCGTCAGCCCTTGTAATACAAGGCTTTATCGCCTAAAATCGAACGTCGGTCCGGTGCCCCCCTTTCACCCGGCCGTAGCGAAGGAACCTGCAATGTCGTTGATGTGGAACCGTACCTATGCGTGGGACGACGCGGATTGGCGCTCCGACGCCGCGTGTCGTGACACCGAGCCCGAGCTATTTTTCCCGGTCGGAACGACCGGAATGGCGACCGACCAGATCGAGTCGGCCAAGCGCGTCTGTGACAAGTGCGAAGCCCAGAAGGCCTGCCTCGAGTTTGCCCTGGCCACGAACCAGGAGTCGGGCGTGTGGGGCGGCACGACTGAGGACGAGCGACGCAAGCTGCGCAAGCAGTGGCTGGCAGCGCGCCGGCGCGCCTCCCAGCACTGATCGCCACGTCAGTCACGCTGCACGTACCCCTTGGCGTCAGTGCACGCCTTCGCACCGCGTGACGACCGCACGCCGGCCGGCGTGCGAGAATTCGCCCCTGCTCAGCGCCGTGGCGTGAGCGGTAGCGTCACGCGCACGAAGGTCCCGCCACCGCTCGCGTAGGGCATGGAGTTCATGGTGATCGTGCCGTGGAGCTGGGCGCGGATGAGATCGCGCACGATCGAGAGCCCCAGGCTCGTCGGCACGTCCAGTGAGAAGTTGTCACCGAGCCCGCGGCCGTTGTCGCGGATCTCAGCGACGGCCTCCCCGCCCCTTCGATACAGGTTCAGGGTCACCACGCCCACGTGTTCGTTCTCGTCGTCAAACTCGGTGAAGGCGTGCTCGACGGCGTTGGTGAGCAGCTCGGCGAGCGCCACCGCGAGCGGCGTCGCGACGTCTGTCGGCAGAACGCCGAGGTCCCCGTTCACGACAATCTCGACCGGGTGCAGCGCGAGCACGGTGTCCTCGACCAGCATCACGAGGGAGCGGACGATCTCATCAAAGACCACGTCCTCGCCGGGCTCGCGCGACAGCACCTCGTGCACGACGGCGATCGAGCGCACGCGCCGCTCGGCCTCGAGCAGGGCCGTTCGGGTCTCGGCCTCGTCACTTCGTCGCGCCTGGAGCCGCAGCAACGACGAGATGGTCTGGAGGTTGTTCTTCACGCGGTGGTGGACCTCGCGCACCGCCGCTTCCTTATGCAACACCACCCGATTGAGCTGGCGCAGGTCCGACACGTCGCGCAGCAGCACGATGACGCCCGTGACCGCGCCGTCGGCGACCACCGGCACGCAGTGGAAGAGGATCGCCACGTCGTGGCCGCGGTCGATCTCTTCCATGGTGGGCAGCGCGAAGTTGAGGGCTCGCTCGACGGCGCGCACGCGCTGGCCGAGCTCGACGAGGGTGTGACCCTCGACGGCCGAGTAGATCCCGAGGCGGTGCAGCGCGTTGGTGGCGTTGGGCGTGGCGAACTCGACGCGGCCGTCCGCCTGGAGCAGGATGATCCCGTCACCGACGCGGGGCATCCCCGGACCGGCCACCTCCTCCTCGCGGAAGGGGAAGGTCGCGTCGGAGACCATGTCGCACAGTCGCACGAAGATCGCGAGGTAGACCCGCTCGTAGAGCGAGGACGGTCCGTGCAAGGGTCCCTGGAGCCGCACGAGCACGGCGACCACCCGATCGGCGAAGCGCACCGGAATCGCCCAGACCTGGACCGGCTCGTCGACCAGGTCGAGGTGGGTCTCCCCGGTCGCCCGCACACCCTCGGCGAAGGCCGTGGCCACGCGCGGCCAGTGCGAAGCGTGGTGCACCGAGCCCACGAGGTCCTCGTTCAGCATCGTCGAGCGGTTGTTCGGGCGGATCTGACCGAGCACGATGAACGAGTCGTCCTCATCCACCGCGGGCGCCATCAAGAGCAGGTCCGAGAACGACAGGTCGGCGAGCAACGACCACGACGCCGTCAGCCGCAGGAGGTGGTCGATCGCGGGCTCGCCGAGCGCCGTGTGGGTGGCGGCGAGTTCGGCGAGGGTCGCCATCAGTGGCTGCGCAGCGGCACGATCGTGCGTTGGCGTTTGGTGTAGGACGCGAGGGTGCTCACGCCGCGAGCCTCGAGTAGCGCCGCGAGGTCGCCCGTGCGTTTCCCCACGCGCTCGAGGCGGTGCGCGTCGCTCGCGGTCGTGAACGTGACGCCTCGTGCGACCAGTCGGTCGAGGAATCCCTCGGCCGGGTACTGCTCGTCGATGGGTTTGGCCCAGCCAGCCGAGCTGCACTCGACTGAGACGTCCGCGGCCGCCGCGGCGTCGGCCATCGCGTCCCAGTAGTCACCCGGGTTCGTCGCGTAGTAGCCGGCCACCTTGATCAGGTCCGGGTGGGCGAGCACGTCAACCGCGTTTGAGGCTGCCAACTCCTCGAGGGCGACCGTGTAGTCCGCCCAGCACTGGTCCACGTCTCGAACGGTCCACTCGCGCATGGGGATCGGGCTGTCGATGTCGTCGAAGGCCCAGCTGCCGAGCCAGTGGACCGAGCCGATGAGCACGTCGAAGGGATACTGGGCGAGCAGGTCGCTCACGACATCCATCTGGTCGCGGTAGTAGTCGACCTCGAGGCCGATCTTGACGGGCAGACCCTCGTCCTTCGCCTTCATCGCGAGTGTCACGTAGTCCTCGAGGGAGTTACGCGCCGTGAAGGCCATGTAGTCGGCCATCACCGGACTCGTCGCCTCGTGAGCGAAGCGTTCCCAGAACGGCCCGACGAGTGACATCACGTCGACGAATCGATTGGAGTGCTCGGTGAGCGCGAGCTCACTCACCCCCTCGCGCGCCGCCCGGTCGCAGTAGTCAGCGATCTGGTCCAGCCGGTACCAGACCGAGGACTCCTCGTGCGGCCAGAGGTGGAGGTGGTAGTCGAGCACGTTACGCGGCGCCGAAGCCGACCACCCGGTCGACCGGCGTGCCGAACTCGACGTAGGCGATGCGCGCCGAGGGCACGCCCAGGCGCCGTCCCTTGCGGTCAGTCAGCCACAGGACCGTCTCGGAGTTGAGCGCGGCCTCGACCTCGGCCATGACCTGGTCGCGGTCGGCGTCGTCGGCCAGCTCAACCTCGAGTTCGCGCATCGACTGCACGATGCCTATGCGGATGTCCATGATGCTCCTCAGTCGTCTCAGGATCCATGTTACGGGCTGGGGACACAATGGGACATGGCCGAAGCCCGTTGCGCGTCACCACTCAGAGACGGCCGACCTCGGCTACGTCCGAGGGTGAGGTGGTCAGTTAGGCCGTGATCCAGCGGAACAGCACGATGTCTCCTGAACCGCCTGAAGGAGACCAGAACTGCCTCTATCTGTCACACCTGACCCTTACCGTGGGTCTCCAGAACGGAGACGAGATGAGCGTTCAGCGACTGATCGAGACGGACGGACATGATGCATTCACGGTCGACGGCGCCGGCCTGCCCATCGGACGCAGTGATCAGTACGTCGCGTACCTGACTGAGCTCAACTCGCCACCAACTACTGTCTGGTCCCACGCTGGCCAACGAGGACGCGCCCCACGACATCATCCGGCACGTCACCGAAGTGACGCCCGCGCAACCTGTCCGCGTCGAGGTGCAGGGGCGCCGTAGGAGAAACCATGCGAGCCGATACCACCGATCACCTCCGTGAAGCGGCGAATCGCAAGCACGACGAGTGCCTCAGCCGCGTTCCCGCCGTGGTGCGCGAGGCTGATCGACGCCGTCAGCCCGTCACTCGCCAAGGAGTCGTGATCTCGGCCCGAGTCGCACGGTCGTGGATCCGCACCCAGGGTGCGATCTACGAGGTAGTCCCCTACCGTCGTGTCGAAGCAGACAGCCCGCCGTCCGCACGTGTTCTGAGTGGGCAAGCCGCCGAGTGGTCGGGCCAACTGAAGCGAATCGAGCTGCTGGTTACGCGACGCACCGAGACGTCCGAGGACACGCCGAGGTGGCGAAGTGAGTTGGCTGCGGTGCCCGCGGCGTCGCGCCGAATGCGCCAACTGCAGCCGCGACAGACTGGTAGCAGCGAGCAACGAGAGAAGTCGGAATGAATATCGATCGACGAAGCGAGTGGACATCCACCATGCACGGCAACCCGACGACCACTGGACTCGTGTTCGCCCATCGCGACACCCCTCCCCCCGGTGTCGAGCCTCGACTGGTCGCGAGAGAACAGCGCGAGGCATCGGAGGCGGGCAGGCTCACGACGGGCGCAACGCTGGCATCCGGTGCTGGTAATCGAGCCACGCCCGAGCAGCCCGACCCGTTTCGAACCTGCTTTGAACGCGATCGCGATCGGATTCTCCACTCCAACGCCTTCAGGCGACTCGCCGGCAAGACCCAGGTCTTCGTCTTTCCCGCCGACCACCAACGAACTCGATTGACCCACGCCTTGGAAGTCGCCCAAGTAGCCACTGCCGTTGCGTCAGCCACCGGTCTCAATGTCGCACTGACCGAGGCGATCGCCCTCGGTCACGACTGCGGTCACGGGCCCGGTGGGCACGCATCCGAGGAGGCTTTCGATCAGTTCGTCCCTGGTGGATACCACCACGCGGTCTGGGGCGCTGAAGTCGTGCTCAACCCTCTCAACTTGTGCGTGGAGACGTTGGACGGTATTCGGAATCACTCCTGGTCGCTGCCCACACCATCGACGCCAGAAGGCATCGTCGTCAGCTGGGCCGATCGCTGCGCCTACAGCGCTCACGATCTCGAAGACGCCGTAAGCGCCGGCATCGTCTCCGCCGACGACCTACCCGAATCAATCACGAGGGTGATCGGCACCACTCGTTCCTCGCAACTTCGCGCCCTCATAGGTGCGCTGGTTTCCAGCATCAGCTCGACGGGGCTCGTCGCGATGGACGCCGCGCACGCCGAAGCGCTGGGCGAACTCAGGGCCTTTAACTACGAGAGGATCTACAACCGCCCCGAGTCGCTCGGGCAGGGCGCCGCCGTGGCGGCGGTGCTGACCGCACTGGTGGAGAAGTTCATCGAATCGCCCGAACTCCTGCCGGGCCCCAACGCCGATGCCTTCGACACCGTCACGGCGGCCGTCACCTACGTGGCAGGCATGACCGACCGATTCGCCTTCGACACGGCAACAAGGCTGTTGAACTGGCCCGCGGAACGGCTTCCTCGGGGTATCGAGATGCCCCACTGACGTCGTGAGCCGTGTCGAACCCGTCCATAGCCGTGCATGACGTCAGTCGCTGCTGCTGGTGCAGCGCCCCGATTGGCCCCGTTCACCCATCAAGCGGGCATCGTGCGCCCGTTCAGATTTCCCGAAGGGACACGAAGGCGGTAGTCAGAATCTCGGCCGCGGCTCGTACCTGATCGAGGGAGGTGGACCGACCGAGTGAAAGACGTACGGCGCCCAACGCAACGTCCGGGGCCACGCCCATCGCGAGCAGTGTCTCTGCCGGCGTGTCGACACCCGAATGGCACGCCGACCCCGTCGAGGCGAGCACGCCATCGGCTCGTTGGAGAACCTCTCGCCCAAGCACCCCGGGAAACGAGAGCGACAAGGTATTGGGTAGGCAGCGCTCTATCGGCGTGTGACGCACGAGTCCCGGAATCCTCGCCGAGACTTCCGCCCACAGATGGTCGCGCAGGTTTCCGATGAATTCGACGTCGTTCGCCAGGCGGGACTGCGCGAGTGTCGCGGCGACACCGAGTCCGACGATGCTCGCCACATTCTCAGTCCCCGGGCGTAGTCCGCGCTCTTGGCCACCTCCGAGGACGAGCGGCTCGATCGCCGTTTGGGAGCGCACGTACAGTGCACCCACGCCCTTGGGGGCGTAGAGCTTGTGTCCCGCAATTGACAGCAGGTCGACACCGAGGCGATCGACGTTGACGTCGATCTTGCCCACGGCTTGGGCCGCGTCCGTGTGGCTCACTGCCCCGTGAGCGCGCGCGACGTGGGCGACATCGCTCACCGGCATGACCGCTCCCGTCTCGTTCTGTGCCAGCATGACCGTGACGAGTCCAACATCATCCCCAATGGCCTCGTCGGCGCCGCGTACGTCGATGGCGCCGTCTCGGTTCACTGGCAAGCGAGTGACCTTCCACCCCTGCGCCTCAAGAAACGCACACGCGCCTACGGTCGCCGGATGTTCGACGTTGGAGGTCACGATATGGCGGCGGCCGGTCGTCATCAAGGCTCCCGCTCCACGGATCGCGAGATGATTCGACTCAGTTCCACCCGACGTGAAGATGATCTCGTCGCGAGAAGCGCCAATCAACGCAGCGACCTGTTCTCGGGCCTCATCGACCGCCCGTCGCGCTTCACGGCCCAGGGCGTGATCGCTCGAGGGGTTGCCGAATGACCAGGTCAGATACGGCAGCATCGCTTCGAGAACCTCAGGCGCGACTGGCGTCGTCGCGTTGAAGTCGAGATAGATCGGCGAGGCGGTCATCGTGCTCACAACCAGCGCCGCATCACCGTGAGTTCGAATGCGACCTTGCCGAGGTGCGTTCGGCGTGACGGGGGTCGGATGTCAACCTGGGGCGAGGGTTCGGCGAAGAAGTTGCCCGAGCCGTATCCCGCCTTGGCGAAGCCGGTCTCGATGAAGCAACCTCCGTGCCCGTCGAATCGAGCGCTCGCCGAGCGACCGTCAATCGCCGACGCGATGTTGTCAGCCACGACTAGGCCCTGCGCGTGCGCAAAGACCCCGGCGCGCGGAAGCGGCTTTCCGATGCTGAGAGGAATCTGCGTGTTATCCCCGATGGCGTGCACGTTGGGGAACGACGTCGCGAGTGTCGCTCGATCAACGTCGACCCAGCCTGACGGCGTGGCGAGCGGCGACTGCGCGACGACGTGCGGTGGCCGAATCCCTGGCATGTAGACAAGGAGGTCAAACGGCTCGACCTCCCCATCGGCGAACTCCGCACGACCGGGCTCAACTCGCGTGATCTGGTGTGACGGTCGGTAGTCGATAGACCGATCCGCGAGCATCGACGTGACGGCCGCCGAGACGTTCGCTCCAGCCACGCCCATCGGTGCCGGCTCGGCGGAGTGAACCGCGACCTCCACGTGCGCACGGACGCCGGTCCGTTGAAGGGCGGCGTCGATGAGCAGGGCCGACTCGTAGGGGGCCGCCGGGCACCGGTACAGGGGTGCGGCGGTGACGATCAGAACGCGACCGGTGGCGAGAGACCGAACGCTTCGCGAAAGGCCTTCGGCGCCCGCCAGGGTCGCGAAGGTCTCGCCGTATTCACTGAGACCCTCGACGGCGTCGGTCGCGTAGTCGGCCCCGAGTGCCACCACGAGATGATCGGCTTCGATCGCTTTACCATCGACGGACACGACACGGCGCACTGGATCGATGGCGTCGACGGCGCCGATAACGACGTCGATCCCCCGGCGTTCCAAGTGTCGCAGGGGCCGGGTCACCTGTCGCGCCGTCCGTGACCCCGCCATCACCCACAGGTACGAGGCGGCAAAACTGAAATCGGGCTCACGATTGATCAGAACCACTCGGTGTCGAGATGCGAGTCGACGCCGGAGCCGATTGGCGGTGGCGACCCCGCCAACACCGCCGCCCAGCACGACCACCGACTGTCCTGACTCGTTCGACCGTCGGCTCATCAGAACACCAGAACCTTGTCCGCTTCGATTGTTTGGGCCGTCAACTCGTCCATGGTGCTGCGCGCCGCCCCTTCGAGCAGATCGCCCTGAGCGAGCCCCCGCGCGTCCATGCAGGTGCCACAGACCAGTACGTTGCCGCCCTTACGGACGACGTTCTTGAGCATTCGCTCGACGTTGTAGTAGCCGTTGGGGGTCTGTTGACCGGACTTCGCACCGCTGGCCCCGTCACCCAGGAGGAAAACGACCAGCTGGGCGTCCGGATCCTTGTCGAGCAGGTTCGTCGCGAGTCGCAGGCCGTTGTACATTCGCTCCGTTCCATAGGGCGGATCGTTGATGATCATCAGTGTCTTCATTGGTGATTCCTCTCTATCGCAACGGTTCAGTCGGACAACGCGACGGATGAGGCGACGTCGGCCTTCCATACTCCAACGATCGGAAGCCCATGGGCGCCCCATTCGAGTGGTCCCCCAATAAAACGTCGCGCCACGCGCCCCCGCTTGCGCAGTTGGGTCACGGCCTCGGCGGAGAGCACGCAATAGGGACCGCGACAGTACGCGACGACCTCGCGCTCGCCATCAATTTCGGACATGCGTTCGGGCAATTCATCGAGCGGAATGCTGATGGCACCGGGTAGGTGGCCCGCTTCAAACTCGAGGCGAGGGCGTACGTCGATCACGGTGACGTTGCCCGTCTGGGCTCGTTCGAGCAATTCCTCAATACCAACAGGCTCAGCCCCGTCGACGGTGCCAAAGAACGCCTCCGCTAGCTGACGTACTTCGGCGAGTCGCGATTCGGCCAGCGCACGCAGCGCCTGGTACCCGGTCGCCACGGTGTCGTCGGCGAGTCGGTAGACGACATGGAGGCCATCGCGTCGTGAGGCAACGAGACCGCTCGTTCGAAGGATGCCGAGGTGGCGCGACGTGTTGGCAACGGTCATGCCCGTAACTTCAGCGATGGACTCCACCGCTCGCGGGCCTTGAGCGAGCAGGTCGATGATTTCCAGTCTCTTGGGGCTGCTGAACGCGGCTCCCACACGTGACAGTTGTTCGAACATCCCATCTTTGAATTCGCGTGGTCTCACCGGGGTCCTATTCAAGTACTTGATTGAGTACTATAACACCTAAATCCGCTTGGTGGTGCCGTGGTGGTGACGATCGAACGGGCACGAGGGATAACGCCACGCTGACGGCGTGGAGGATTTCTCTCACGTGCCATACCTCATCACCGCGCATTAGCAGCGAGGCACGAGGTGAGCCGACCGTATCGCCCCCTCGTGGCACGACGTCGAGGTCGACGACCTACCAACAATCGTCCCCACGGGGTGCACCACCCGGCGCGGCCAGCGGCGCGGAACCTTCATCAACGCCATGGTCCACACCGTCGCCTCAACGGGCGTCTTCGGCATGGACACCACTCGCCGAGGCGCTCGCGGCGTTCGGGGCCTCTAACTACGAGCACCTCTACCTACGCGACGCCACACGTGACCAGGCCGAGCGGGTGGTGGTCATGTTGCACACACTCGTCGAGCAAGACGCCGCGCACCGAACTGATCGACGAGCAGCCCGGCGAGCCCCTCGAGCGGGCGGTCGCCTACGTCGCGGGGATGACGTGCCGCTTCGCCTATCGCAGCGCCCTCAGGCTGCACCACTGGCCCGACGGCCGGCGCGACGGGCGTCGACCGTGAAACGACGGCGCCCGGTACGCTGCCAGCGTGCCTAAGCGCCTCGTGCTCCCCCTGGTCCTCGCCCTCGTCGTCACGATCGCCGTGGCCGGCACCGCCATCGCCGTGCTCACGCGTCGCACCTCGACACCGCCGCCACTACGCGTGAGCGGTCTGCCGGCCGCCGTGACGACCGGGGAGGCCGACCTCATGGCGCTCTCGCCAGTGCCCAACCGACCCGCACCGACCTTCACCCTGACCGACCAGAACGGCCGACGCGTCTCGCTCGCCTCGCTGCGCGGGCGACCGGTGGTACTCAACTTCATGGACCCGCACTGCGTGGACATCTGCCCCCTCGTCGCCCAGGAGCTCCGCTACGCCGAGGCCGACCTGACCGGGGTGGCCCGCGACACCGTCTTCATCGCGGTGAACGTCAACCCCTTCGCGCACTCCGTCGCCGACGTCGCCGCCTTCTCGCGCACCCACCTGCTCACCACGATCCCGACCTGGCACTACCTCACGGGCCCGGTGCCCGCCCTCGAGGCGGTCTGGCGCGCCTACGGCGTCGACGTGCAGGCCCCGAGCCCGAAGGCCGACGTAATCCACACCTCGATCACCTACTTCATCGACCCGGCCGGTCACGAGCGCTACGTCGCCTCACCGCTCGTCAACCACCGCGCCTCGGGTGCGGCCTTCCTGCCCACCAACACGATGCAGGCGTGGGGCAAGGGCATCGCCGCGATCGCCGAGTCCCTCGCGAGCGCGCGCTAGTCGAGCGGAACCGGTCGACCGAAGAGGAACCCCTGGCCGAGCAGGCCCCCCGCGCTGATCGAGGTCCCGATGGCGCGAAGCGCCTCGGCCTCGGCCTCGGTCTCGACGCCCTCGGCGATGATGGTCGCGTCACTCTTGGCGGCGAAGTAGTACATCGCGGCCGCCATCGACTGGCGCACCCGGTCCTGGTCGATGTCGCGCACGATCGAGATGTCGAGCTTCACGAAGGCGGGGTCGAGCTCGATGATGTGGGTGAGGCTCGTGAACCCAGCCCCCGCGTCGTCGACCGCGAGGCGCACGTCACCCATGGACGCGATCGCCCGGCGGACCGCGCCGTAGTCCTCGACGATCGCGTGCTCGGTGATCTCGATCACGATGGAGCGACCAGCCCCCGCGACGACCCGAGCGGCGGTGCCGTCGACGATCGCCGCGGGCGAGAAGTTCACACTCAGCCAGATCTCGGGCGCCAGCGCGTGGGCGGCCTTGAGGGCCGCGGCCACGCAGGTCGCCTCGAGGGCCGGCCCGAGGCCGACCGAGTGCGCAGCGAGAAATCGTTGCTCGGGCGACTCGTCGTCGTCGAAGCGGGTGAGGGCCTCGTAGCCCACGACCGCACCCGTGACGAGGTCGACGAAGGGCTGGAAGACCGGGTGGAACCGGCGAGCGCGCATCACGTCAACGATCTCGGCGCGTAACCGCTCGGTGCGGTCGTAGTAGTCGGCCTGGTGGCCGACCAGGGCGCCGACGAACGTCCCGAGTTGCTCACAGGTCGACATGCGCTCGTCGAGCCAGGTCGGGGCGGCGACGTCCTTGGTGGCGAAGAGCAACAGCCCGAGCAGCTGGTCGTCGTGGTTGATCGGCGCGGTGATGGCCGCGACGTAGTCGTTCGCGCACCAGTCGGCCACGAGCGTGGCGTTCATCGAGCGCGGGGGGTCGGCGAGCGTCGTCCACCACGGTCCGACTCGGGCGCGCGTGAGCAGCGTCACCGAGTCGAGAGCGCCGAGCATCTCACCGGTGACGAACCCGGGCATCACCGACCCGGCGCACGCCACCGGGCGCAGGCGTCCGTCGCGCTCGACGAGCAGCACCGCGACGGCGTCGACGTTCTCCAGGTTCACCGCGGCGTTCGCGAAGGCGTTGGCCGTGTCCTCGAGGGTTGCGCCGGCCCGAACGTCGCGCATGATCGCAAGTGTCGCCGCGCGGTCTCGCTGCTCACGGGTGAGAGCGGCCTCGAGGGAGCGCACCACGGTCACGTCGCGCTTGACCGCGACGTAGGCGGTGACGGCGTTGGACTCGTCGGTGATCGGGGTGATCGTCGCCTCTTCCTCGTAGAGCTCACCGTTCTTGCGCCGACTCACCATCGGGCCGCGCCAGCTTTCGCCGGGCGCGAGGGTCGACCAGAGCTGGTCGTAACTCGGCCACTCGGCGAGTCCCCCCTGGAAGATCGACGGACTCTCGCCGAGCAGCTCGTCGAGACCGTAGCCGCTGGTGCGCAGCAGCGTCGGGTTCGCGTAGACGATGAGCCCCACCGCGTCGGTCACGAGGATCGACTCGCCGGCTTGCTCGATCACGCGGGTGAGCATGTTCTGGTCACGCAGTGACGCGACCAACTGCGCCTGCTCGCGCAGTCGCACGATCCCGAACTCCACCTCGTTGGCGAGGTCCTCGAAGAGCTTCACCTCATTGGGTCCAAAGGCGCCGACCTCGGCGGCGTAGACCATCAGCACCCCGTCAACCGAACCGCGAACGACCACCGGCACCACGATCACTGAGCGGAACTGGTGCTCGTCGGTGATCGCGCGCCACGGCGAGGTCCAGGTGTCTCGTCGCAGGTCCTCCACGACGACGGTCTTCGCGAGGCGGACCGCGCGGCCCATGGGCGCGTCGCCGTTGGGGCCATCACCCCAGGTGACGTGGACGACCTCGGCGTAGTCGGCGTGCTCGTGGCTGGTCGCCACGATTGACAGCGTGCGGCCCTCGTCGTGCTCGGCGCGCGCGTACCACGCGAAGGCGTAGCCACCTTCGTCGACGGCGGCCTGGCACATCGCCTGGAGCATCGTCGTCTCGTCCTGGGCGTGCACCAGGATCCGACCGGCCGCGGACAGCGTGTCAAAGGCCCGCTCGGCGACGACCTCCAGCTGACAGTCCCGCAGGCCCACGACCGCCGCGGTCACGGTGCCGCGCTCGTCGTGCACCGGGTGCGCGTGGAGCTGCATCCAGCGCCAGTCCCCGCTCGCGGTTCGGTAGCGGATCTTCTCGCCGTGCACGTCGTGGCCGGTGTAGACGATCGCCCGCCACCCCAACAAGGTCGCTCGGTCCTGTTCGGCGATGAGGTCCACTGACAGTGTGCCGACGATGTCCTCGACCGCCCAGCCGAGCACGTCGGCCACCGACGGCGAGATCCACACGATGACGCCCTCGGGGTTGGTCATCATCACCACGTCGCTCGCGTTCTCCGCGAGCAGCTGAAACCGCCGCTCGGACTCGACGAGTCGCTCGTGAACTGTGACCTCGGCGCTGGCGTCACGCCACGACGACACCCGCACCGCGCCGGGAGCGACGCCAACGTCGCGCACCGAGATCGTCATCCATCGGTAGTCCCCCTCGGCACGGCGCACGCGGGCCGTCAGCTCGTGACGATCGCCGTCGCCGAGTTGGTGCTGGGCGGTGCGCACGCGCTCAAGGTCCTCGGGGTGCACGAACTCGATGAACTCACGGCCGATCACGTCCTCGGGCCGCCAGCCGGTCATCGCGGTCAGTGAGTCCGAGACCCAGGTGATCGGACCGCCGGGTTCAGACACCGAGACGATGTCCGACGTGTTCTCGGCGAGCAGCCGATAGCGCAGGTCCTCGGCGACCCGATCGGTCACGTCGCGCCACGTGTAGCTGATGGCGTCGCCCACCTTCACCGCGCGCACGTCGAAGTGGCCCCGCTCGCCGAGGATCTCGTTGTCGTACGTCACGTCGTCGAGCGCGAGCGCCTCACCCGTTTCCACGGTGTGTACGAAGCGGTCAAAAAGCCCCGAGTTGCGATGATTGGGTAGCAGCGTGAGCAGCCGGGACCCGATGAGCTGTTCGCGCGTCGTGTGGTTGATCTCAATGGCGGCCTCGTTGGCCTCCACGTACTCGAAGTCCACGACCTGACCCGTGTCGTCGCGCACGGCTCGCAGCACGACCAGCGGGTCGAACATCGACTGCAAGATCGCCCCGACGGTCGCCCGGTCGACGGCTGACGCGCCAACGGCACTCGTCCCACGGCTTCGTTCAGGTGGCGATTCGGACGTCATGGTCATCGATGACTCCCCCCGAGCGACCACGTCAACCCGTAAGGGCATCGTAGGTTGTTCGCACCGTCGCACGCAATGCATCGCGAAATTTCCACGCACCGACCAACGCCAGTGCGACGACGCCCACCAGATCGGTCGATTCGTTCGAATCTCGAGCGCCGAGCCGCTGGGCGCCTCGCCCTACGGCCGGGTCGCGCCCTCGAGGTTGATCCGCGGCGGCTCGCCACCGCTCATCCAGGCCACGCGCTGTTCACTCGTGCGGATCGCCGCGTGCTCGTGGGTGAGGATCCAGAAGCGGTTCTCGAGCACGGCCGTCGTCACGGCCTCGGCGACGACGCTCGGGTCGATGCCCGATCGCACCGCGCTACTCGCCATTACGCCGATGGCGCGCACCGTCGGGTCGTCGTTGTAGTCGCGCAGGTCCTCGGGCAAGTTGCGCTCGGACTCGTCGATGCGCGTACGCACGAAGCCGGGGCAAAGCACTGAGGCACCGACGTGCTTGCCTGAGAGGCGAAGCTCGTGAAAGAGCGTCTCGGCGATCCCGACGACGGCGAACTTGCTCGCGCAGTAGGGACCCATGCCGGGCACGCCCCCGAGGCCCGCCAGTGAGGCGGTGGAGACGACGTGGCCCTCGTCTTGTTCGAGGAAGAGCGGCACGAAGGCGTTGATGCCGTTGATCACCCCGTCGACGTTCACCCCCATGACCCAGTCCCACACGGCCTTGGGCGTGCCGATGGCCGGACCGGCCCCGACGCCGGCGTTGTTGAAGATGAGGTGTGCGGCGCCGAAGTTCGCGAGCGCCGCCTCGCGTAGCGCGATCACGTCGGACTCGACCGCGACGTCACAGGCGACGCCAACCACCCGGGCCCCGGCGTTCGCGAGCGTCTCGACCGCCGCCGCGAGCGCGGCCTCCTCGACGTCGCCGAGCACGAGGGACGCACCGGCCGCGGCCATGCGCGTCGCCGTCGCCAGTCCGATTCCACTCGCCCCACCGGTGATGACGGCCGTTCGACCAGCGAGTTCCATGATCCCCCTTGAGTGGGTTAAACGAGCTTGAGCTCTTGACGATAGACCCGCGCCGGACCCTGGCGCTGAATCGTGGCCGCGAGTTCGGTGAAGGCGTGGGCCACGTCACTCTCGGGTTCATAGACCACCACCGGGTCGCCGAGGTCCCCGCCACTGCGCAGTCGCGGGTCGAGGGGGATCTGGCCGAGCAGCGGGATCCCGAGGTCGTTCGCCAGCTTGGCGCCGCCGCCGGCCCCGAAGATCTCGTAGCGCTGGCCGTCGTCGCCGACGAACCAGCTCATGTTCTCGATCACCCCGCGCACGCTCAGCTTGAGGGCCCGCGCGGCGTAGGCGCTGCGCTGGGCGACGCGCTGGGCCGCCGGCTGGGGGGTCGTCACCACGTACATCTCGACGCGCGGCAGGATCTCGGACAACGTGAGCGCGACGTCACCGGTGCCCGGGGGCATGTCGATCAACAAGAAGTCGGGCTCGTCCCACCACGCCTCGGTCACGAGCTGCTCGATCGCCTTGTGCAGCATCGGCCCGCGCCAGATCACCGGCTGCTCGTCGGGCACGAAGTAGCCCATCGAGATACAGCGCACCCCGTGGGCGAGGGTCGGGATCACGGTGTCGCCGAGCACGATGGGGTCGTGGTCGGCGCCGAGCATTTTGGGTAGCGAGAAACCGTAGACGTCGGCGTCGAGGATGCCGACCTGGTGACCGGCCTGGGCGAGCGCGATGGCGAGGTTGACCGTCACCGAGGACTTGCCCACGCCGCCCTTGCCCGATGAGATCCCGAGCACGCGGGTCTTGGCGAGCTTGTCGAGGAACTTGGGCGTGGCGGTGTCGTGGTGGTGGCCCGGGCCGGGCTCGGCGGTCATGTTGCCGCGCAGGAAGTTGCGCAGCTCCAGGCGCTCGTCGTCAGTCATGGCGCGCACGCTCACCCGCGCGCCCGGGGCGACGTCGGCGATCTCGTCCTCGAGCCAGGCGCGGTTCGGCCACTCAACGACCGGCAGCACCAGCTCGACATTCAGACCGTCGCGGTCCTCGACGGCGCCGAGGAAGCCCAATTCCTCAAGGGTTCGCACCAGCTGGGGCTCGGTGATCGCGCCAATCGCCCGGCGTAGGTCCTCTGACATGGGTGTCTCCTCGTGATCGCCCCCGTACGAGGTTACCGTCGCGAAAGCGGGGTCCCGCTCGTAGACTGCCCTGCGTGAGCACCAACGAGCGCGAACTCGACCCGGGCCTCTTTAACGCCACGGTCACGAGCCTCACCCACTCCTTCGGTGACCGCACCCGACGCGCCATCTACCTCTACCTACGCGAGAACCCCGGCACGACCGCGGCCGAGCTCGCCGAGCACTGCCAGGTCCACGCGAACGTCGTGCGCCACCACCTCGAACGACTGGCCGAGGGCGGCTACGTCACCTACGACAACCTGCGAAAGACGACCGTGGGTCGCCCGGCGAAGGGCTACCGGGTGGTGGACACCGCGCCCGCGATGGAGGCGGCGGTGCGCCGCGACGCGCTCCTCGTCGCGCTGCTCGAGCGGGCCCTCGATCGGCTCGGCGCGAACGAGGCCGAGGCAATCGCCCACCAGGTCGGCGTCGAATACGGTCGCGGCCTCGGCGCGAACGGGGCGACCCTCGAGACCGGCCGACCGGTGAAGGCCGCCCTCGCCTCGATCGCGGGACTGCTCAACGCCCACGGCTTCGCCGCGCGCGCCGAGGACGAGGAGAACGGCATCTCCGTCGTCTCGGAGAACTGTCCCTTTGGTCTCGCCGCTCGCCACCACCCGGTGCTCTGCGCCGTAGACCGCGGACTGATCGCGGGCATGCTGGAGGGCGTCGGCAGTGCGCGCACCGCAGTGACGCTCTCCTCGCGGGCCCTCGGCGATGACGCCTGTCGCCACCAACTCAATTAGCGATTACTAACGCCGGCCTGGCGTGACAACACGCACCGAGTTGCGTCGCGCCGCCTCAATCAGTCGGTCGTCGTAGGCCACGATTCCCTCGAGGTGTTCGCCGAGCTCGAGCGCCGACGCCAGGTGCAGGGCGTCGAGCGAGTGAAGCAATGATGGCTCGGCGAGACCAGCGTTCACGTAGGTCGAGGTGCCCGCCAGTATGAGCGACACGATCGCCACGGCCTCATCGACGACCGCGCGGTCGACCCCGAGTCGGGTCGCGGCTCGCAGTGCCTCGGTACGCGAGAGGTGCGAGGACCGGAGCGTCATGGGCGACGCAGCGCGGGTGACGTTCGCCGGCGAACGCAGGATCGCGACCAAACGACCCCGGTCGGTGACCCCGATGACCTCGCCCTGGGCGACGCGACGAAGCGCGGCCGACGGGTGCTGTTGGAGTTCACGGACACCGATGGTCTTCATATGCGTCACGTGTAGTACACGCGTGTTTGCGTCATTCTGGCTCGTTCACGCTGGTCCAAGGAGTCGCTGTCAGCCGGTGAGCCCGTAGCGCGCGAGGTAGGGCGCCGCCACCGCTTGTTGCGCGGCCGAGGGGTGCAGGGTGAGGAACACCCGGAACTGGGCTTTCGCGAGCGCGGCGTTGCCCGGGGTGTCACTCGCCGCGATCGCGTAGTAGAGGCGCGCACCGGGATCACTCGGCGCGAGCGTGATCGCGTGGCGCAGCATCGACGTGGCGTAGGCGACGAGTCGGGCGTCCTTCGCCGAGCTACCCGCCGAGAAGTCGAGCCACCCCGTCTGGGTGAGCGCGACCACGTTGCGCGGATCGAGTCCGAGTACCTGGGCGTAGGCGGCGAGGGCCGCGACGTCGTTCTGGTTGGCGACGTCGGCCTCGGCCTCGGTGAGCAGTTGGGTGATCTGTGCGCGGTGACCGAGGCTGACCGACCCAGTGATCGAGGTGCCGGCCTGGCGAGGCACTATGGCGGACCAGAGGATGACCGCGAGGGCGCACGCGAAGGCCAATGCCGCCACGACCAGCCATCGCCGACGCCGCACTCGCACGACCGGCCGGTCGTGCCCCGGCGCTTCGGGCTCGGCAATGGCCGCGGCGCGTTCGACGAGCACCGCGATCGCGGCGCGCTCGCGCGCCTCGATGGTCGCGATTGCCGCGTCGCTCAGCTCGCCCGCGGCGAACTCGCGGCGCGCGTCGGCGAGGGAGGCCTCGCGGAGCGCCAATTCGTCGTCGATCTCGCGGCGCTCGCTCATCGCCGCCTCGCGAGCCGTAGAGCGACCCCGATCAACACGAGCAGGCCCAGCAGGGGCACGAGCCAGAGCACGACCCCGATCCCCGAGGTCGGTGGGCTCAACAGGACCGACGGCCCGTAGGTCGACTCGAGTCGGGTGAGGATCGACGAGTCGCTCACCCCGGCGGCGACGAGCTGGGTGATCTCGTGACGCACCGCGAGCGACGAGGTCGACGTCGACTGAGCGACCGACAGGTCCTCACAGGACGGACAGCGCACCAGCGTCTCGAGGTGCGCGACCCGCGCGGCGGCACTCGGCGCGTGCGGGTTCACGACCGCGACCGCGACCGCGACCACGACGAGCGCGGCGAGGAAGGTCCACACGGACCCGAGGCGCCTCACGCGCGCACCCGCGCGACGACGGTGCGCAACTGGGCGGCCGTGACCGGGCCGAGCAGCGTCGCCGCGATCCGGCCGTGGGCGTTGATGATGAACGTCGTCGGTGGCGAGGTCACCCCGTAGCGATTCGCGATGGCCCCACCGGGGTCTACGACCGAGGGGTAGAGCGAGCCGTAGTGGCGCGCAAAGGCGCTCGCCGCGGCGACCGAATCATTAAAGACCACCCCGACCACGGCCACCCCACGATGGCGCATCGACCACGCGAAGGTCGACAGTTCGGGTGCCTCGGCGACGCACGGCCCGCACCACGACGCCCAGAACGAGAGCACGACGATCTTGCCGCGATCACGCTCGAGCGAGAAGTGGCCACCGCCGAGCTCGGGCCCATTGACCGCGGGGGCGACGTGACCGAGCAGCGGACTCGGGGCGCTCGTCGCCTCTGAAACCGGGTGTCTCGTCGCGAGCAGCAGCGAGAGGCCCGTCGCGACCACGAGCACGGCAATCGCGCTGAGTGCTACCGAGCGTCTCACGCGGCCTCCTCGATGTGGCGTCGGCGCACGAAGGCGACGGCGCTGCCGAGTCCGACGAGCAGTCCGCCGATCCAGAGCCAGGCGAGCAGTGGCTCGACGGTCACCCCGAGCACGACCGAGCCAGCCGGCAGGTCGGTCGCGAGCTGGGCACCCGAGGCCGCGCCGTTGCCGCCCACGGCGTCAAAGGTCACGTAGACGTCGCGCACCAGGTTGGAGTCGATCGCCGGTGTGCCGACCGACTGGGTCGAGCGCCCGTTGAAGGTGGTGATCGCCGGGTAGAGCGTCGCGTGCCCGACGGTGACGACGAGCTCGGTCGCGTGCTCGAGGGCGTTGGTGACAGTGCGAAAGCCGTGGAAGCCAACGTACTGGCCAGCGACCACCGTCGACTGACCGGTCGCGAGGGTGACCTCGCTGCGCGTCGCGTACGAGGTCGAGGTCACGATGCCGAGCGCGAGCACGACGACTCCGAGGTGCACGATCATCCCACCCGTTGAGGGTGCGCGCAGCGCGCGACGAAGCGCCCCGCGCCGGTGCGCGGCGAGTAGCGCGAGACGCAGCGTGCGTAGCGCCGCCCCGGCGGCCGCGGCGGCAAAGAAGCAGGCGACGAGCTCGACCCAGCGGTCCACGCCGAGAAGCAGCAGCACCACAACGAGCGCCAGCGCCGACCACGCGGAGAACCGCACCCGTCCCCAGAGCACCGCGACGTCTACCGTGCGCCAACTGACGAGGGGGGCGACGGCCATGAGCGCAAGGAGGAGCACCGACAGCGGGGCTGCGACCGCGGCGAAGTAGGGCGAGCCGACGGTGACCTGGGCGCCGTTCACCGCCTGGTAGAGCAGGGGAAAGACCGTCCCGAGCAGCACCACGATCGCAAAGCCCACGAAGAGCACGTTGTTCGCGACGAAGAGCCCCTCGCGCGAGAGCGGGTGGTCGACGCCAACGGGGCTGCGCAGTCGGTCACCACGCCAGGCGAGTAGTCCCCCGCCACCGACCACCACGACGAAGAAGAATCCGATGAGTAGCGGCCCGAGTGTCGAGGACGAGAAGGCGTGCACGCTCTGGAGGACCCCCGAGCGGGTAAAGAACGTCCCGAGCACCGTCAATGCGAAGGTCGCGATCGCGAGCGAGAGGTTCCAGATTCGAAACAGGCCACGACGGTCCTGGACGATGACCGAGTGGATGTAGGCGGTCGCGGTCAGCCAGGGCAACAGGGCGGCGTTCTCGACGGGGTCCCAGCCCCAGAAGCCGCCCCAGCCGAGTACCTGGTAACTCCACCACGCCCCGAGCACGATGCCGAGCGAGAGCGCTCCCCAGGCGAGCACCGTCCAGCGACGCTGCTCGAGGGGCCAGCGGTCCTGGACCCGGCCCGTGACGAGCATCGCGATCGCAAAGGCGAAGGGCACGCTGAAGCCGACGAAGCCGAGATACAGCAGGGGCGGGTGCATCGCGACGAGCGGGTTGTCCTGTAACAGCGCGTTCGGGCCGGCCCCCTGGTGAACGACGGCGGGGTTGGCGAGAAAGGGGTCAGCCGGCCCGACCATCAAGAAGGTGAAGAAGGCGCTCGACGCGAACAGCACCGCCGAGGCGACGCGCACGACGTCGTCGTCGCGTTCGCGTCGGTAGTAGAGCACGACTCCGACGAGCAGGCCGTTGAGCAGCAGCACCCAGAGCAACAGCGAGCCCTCGAGGGCCGACCACATGCCGGTGATCGAGTAGAGCAGCGGCGTAAAGGTCGCGTTGTTCTCGGCGACGTAGGCCAGTGAGAAGTCGTGCGTGATGAGTGCGTACTGCATCACCGCAACGGCGAGCACGACCCCGCCGAGCGCGAGCAGCGCAAAGAACCGTCCGTGGGCTGCGCGGTTGCGCCGCCCACGCCACTGGTCGAGCGCACCCAAGACGGCCGCCGCGAAGGCGACGTCCAACCCGACGCGCCCGAGCGTCTCGATCATCGCACCGACCCGTTGGGTGCCTTCACGCGGTTGGGGTACTGGGCGATGTAGGCGGCGGTGTGCTTGACCATGATCGCGCTGCCAAAGAAGGTCGTCGAGCTCGCCGAGGCGAAGTGCCCGACGACAACGACCGGGATGTTCGCCTGGAAGAGCTGGGGCGGCGTGCCCGAGGCGTCCACTGGGATCGAGCCACGAGGTCCGGTCACGACGAAGTCGGTGCCGACGTTGGTGCGCCGGATCGAGTGAGGCGCGACGACCCCCTCGAGGCGGATCACCCCCGTGCCGATCGACTCACGGCTCGCGAGGACCTCGTCGACGGTCTTGAAGTAGTTGAGGTTGTGCAACAGCCCCTGGCTGAGTAGTGCCACGATCGCGAGGGCGAGCACCACGAGCACGGCGAGCGAGCGGCGCCGACTGCGGCTCGCCGACGGTGGCGGCGCGACCGGGGTGAGCTCGGGCCGCTCAGTGACGGCCACGGGTGCGCCACCAGATCGAGAAGGCGTAGAGGGCGAGGCCACCGAAGGCGAACGCGTAGCCCGCAAGGACGTAGTTCACGACCGGCCCTCGAGCACCCGCGCGGCGAGCGCGTCGTCGATGGCGCGAGCACCGAGCGTCTCGCGCGCGACCTCGAGGCGATAGCGCGCGCGCAGGAGCCAGCAGTAGGCGAGCGAGAAGGCGACGAAGCTGATGAGCAGGGTCCAGGCCATGATCCCGTGGATGAGCAGCGTGCGGTTCGCGGTAAAGACCGTCGCGCCCTGGTGCAGGGTCTTCCACCACAGCACCGAGAAGTGGATGATGGGCACGTTGATCGCCGAGAGCACCGCGAAGACCGCGCTGCGCTTGGCGCGCAGCTCGGGGTCGTCATTCGCGCGACGAAGCGCGAGGTAGCCCACGGCGAGCAGCCCCAGGATCGCCGTCGAGGTGAGTCGCGCGTCCCAGGCCCACCAGACACCCCAGGTCGGTCGGCCCCAGATCGAGCCAGTGATCAACGTGAGTGCGATGAAGACGAGGCTGACCTCCATCGCGCTGTGGGCGACGCGGTCGGCGGTGGCCGACCGCGTGCGCGGCCACAGGTAGAGCACGCTCGCGATCGTCGCGGTGCCAAAGGAGAGGTAGAGCGCCACCCAGGCGACCGCGGGGTGCACGTAGACGAGTCGCGCGAGGTTGCCCTGGACCTTGTCCGGGGGGGTCACGACGAGCCCGAGCCAGATCGTGAGGGCCATGGACACGAGAGTCACCGGGCCAAGTAGACGTTGAGCGAGCAGTTTCATCACGATTCCTCGAGAACACCGTAAAGGAGTACACCGACCGCGAGGTACGCGACCAGCGCGACCAGCGTAATGACCCACCACTCCCAGGGCGACCCCCCAGCCAGCGCGGCTGAGAAGGACCGCTCGCCCGCGATCAAGAGCGGCGCGAAGCCCGGCAGCGCCAGTACCGGCAGCAGGGTCGTCGGCGCCGCGCCCTCCCCGGTCAGGGCCCCGTACAGCGTCCCGGCGGCCGCGAGCGCGGCCAGGGTCAGTACCAGGCTCGGCACCGCTTCGAGCGAACCCGAAAGGGCGGTGTGCAAGAACAGCACCGTGCCAGCGAGCAGCACGGCGCCGATCACCCAGAGCTCGACGGCGAGCGCGAGCGCCTTGCCGAGAAAGACCCCGCCGGGGTCGAGCCCGAGGGTGGCGACCGACGCGCGCGTGCCCGGGGTGCGCTCGATCGCCTGGCTGCGGTTGATCGCGAGCAGGGTGACGAGCAGCACCACGAGGTAGAACAGACCCGGTCCGGCGCTCGAGTGGCCGGCGCGCGTGGGCCCGAGCGCGAGGCCGCTCAAGACGAGCGCCATCACGCCGAAGGGCACCACCTGCCAGAGCAGGACGCGGCTTCGCCACTCGATGCGCAGGTCCTTGCCCGCGACGAGCCGGGCCGTCGCGATCACGAGGCCGCCACCACCCGTCCCCCGGCGAGGGTGAGTGTGCGACGCGTCTGGGTGGTGCGCAGGGGATCGTGCGCGCTCGCCACGACCGTCGCACCGGCCGCCACGACGTCCACCAGCAGCTCGTCGAGCAAGGCTCGACCGGCGTCGTCTAGTGAGGCGTAGGGCTCGTCGAGCAGCCAGATCTCGGGCCGGCGCACGAGCAGCCACGCGAGCGCGAGGCGCCGACGCTGGCCGGCCGAGAGTCGTCGCGTGGTGGTACGCGAACGCTCCGCGAGGCCCACGCGCGCGAGCGCCGGGGCGACGTCGGTGAAGGGTCGGTTCAGGGCCCGGCAGGCGAAGTGGAGGTTCTCCTCCACGCTCAGGTCGTCGTAGAAGGAGCCCTCGTGACCGAGCCAACCCACCCGGCGACGCAGCACCCGACGGTCCCCGTGAGCGAGGTCTACCCCCGCGACGACGCCGCGACCCCGCGAGAGGGGGTCGAGCCCGCCGAGCAGGCGCAGCAGGCTGGTCTTACCGGCGCCGTTCGCGCCGACGATGACCGTGAGTGTTGCTGGCTCAAGGCGAAGGGTCACGCCAGCGAGCACGGGGAATCCCCCCGTGAGTACGACGGCCTCCTCGAGCTCGGCGACGGGCGGCGCCGTCACCGTTCCAGGGCGTCGACGTCGGCCGCCACCATCATCTCGATCAGGCGGTAGAAGTCGACGTCGCACTTCCACTCGAGCTCGCGACGGGCCTTGGTGGCGTCACCGACCAGCAGGTCGACCTCGGCCGGTCGCAGGAAGGCGGGGTCGACCACGACGTGGTCCTCCCAGGCCAGCCCGACCGCGGCGAAGGCCACCTCGCAGAGCTCGCGCACTGAGTGGGTCTCCCCGGTCGCGACGACGAAGTCGTCGGGCGTCTCGCGCTGGAGCATCGCCCACATGGCGCGCACGTAGTCCCCCGCGTAGCCCCAGTCGCGCTGGGCGTCGAGGTTACCCAGGCGCACCTCGCGCTGGCGGCCGGTCTTGATGGCGGCGACGGCGTGGGTGACCTTGCGGGTCACGAACTCCAGACCGCGCCGGGGCGACTCGTGGTTAAAGAGGATCCCCGACGAGGCGTGGAGCCCGTAGCTCTCGCGGTAGTTCACGGTGATCCAGTGGCCGTAGACCTTGGCGACGCCGTAGGGGCTGCGCGGGTAGAAGGACGTCAGCTCGTTCTGGGGCACCGAGCGCACCCGGCCGAACATCTCCGACGAGCTCGCCTGGTAGAAACGGATCGTGGGGTCGACGATGCGAATCGCGTCGAGTAGGCGGGTCACGCCGAGTGCGGTCGTCTCACCGGTGAGCACGGGCTGGCTCCACGAGGCCTGCACGAAGCTCTGGGCGGCCAGGTTGTAGACCTCGCGTGGGCGGTGGTCGCGCAGCACGTTGATCAAGGAGACCTCGTCCATCAGGTCCCCTGAGACGAGGGTCAGACGATCCTGGATGTGGCTGATGCGCTCGATGTTCACGGTCGAGCTGCGTCGCATCAGGCCGACGACGTCGTAGCCCTCGGCGAGCAGCAACTCGGCCAGGTACGAGCCGTCCTGTCCAGTTATCCCGGTGATGAGCGCTTTGGGGGCCAGAACGTCCTCCACTCGGCCACGGCGTTTGCCGACACGCCATGCTACTACTCGAGTATTCGCCCCTCGGCCCTATCCTGAGGACGTGCGCGTCGCCCAGGTCAGCTTTCGCCTCGGCGGCCTCGACGGGGTCTCCATTGAGGCCGCCAAGTGGGCGCACGCGCTACGCGCCCTCGGCCACGAGGTCGTCACGGTCGCGGGCGACGGACCGGTTGAGCGACGATTGACGGGCCTCGCGATCGGGGCGAACGACCCCCCGAGCGCCGACGCGCTCGCCCGCGTCCTCGCCGATGTCGATCTCGTGATCGTGGAGAACCTGCTCTCGCTCCCCCTCAACCCCGGCGCGGCCGAGGTCGTAACCGGGGTCATCGCGGGTCGTCCCGCGATCCTGCACCACCACGACCTGCCCTGGCAGCGCGCCCACCTGGCTAGCTTCGCGGGCCCGCCCGACGATCCGCACTGGCGACACGTCACCATCAATGAGCGCAGCGCTGTCGAACTCGCCGAGCGCGGGGTCGCCGCGACGACGATGTACAACGCCTTTGACTGTGACCCACCCGTCGGCGACCGGGCGCGCACCCGCGCCGAGCTCGACGTGCGCAACCAGCCGCTCGTCCTCTTCCCGAGCCGCGCGATCGCGCGCAAGAACGTCGCCGGCGCCCTCGAGCTCGCGAGCAGCCTCGACGCCGTGCTCTGGCTGCTCGGCCCACCCGAGGACGGCTACGACGACGAGCTCGCGGCGCTGCTCGCGGCGAGCCCCGTCACGATTCGCCGCGGTCCGCTCGGCACGATCCACGACGCCTACGCCGCCGCCGACCTCGTGGTGCTCCCCTCAACCTGGGAGGGCTTCGGCAACGCGACCATCGAGTCGGTCACCCATCGCACGCCCCTCGCCGTTTACCCCTACCCCGTGCTCGGTGAACTGCGCGCCTTCGGCCTCTCGTTCTTCGACCTCGGGGACCTCGAGGGGATCACGAACGCCCTAGAGCACCCCGACGTCGCCCGGCTCGAGCACAACCTCGCCATCGCGCGCGCCCACTTCAACCTGGCCGACCTCCCTGACCGTCTCGCGACCCTGCTCGAGGACGTCTACGGCCACTAGGCTGAGCGCGATGCTGATCGACCAGGACCGGCCCCGGTACGCGGAGCGGCGCGCGCATCTCTTCGGTGTCGCCCGTTCGATCTTCGCCGAGCGCGGCTTCCAAGCGACAACGATGGACGACATCGCCCGCGAGGCCGGTTTCACCAAACCGATCCTCTATCAGTACTTCGCCTCCAAGTCCGACCTCTACCGCGAGATCGTGGCCGAGACCGCCCAACGACTGCTCGCTCGGCTCACGACCGCCGTGGAGGCCGTCGAGTCGCCCCGCGTGAAGATCGAGGTGGCCTTTCGGGTCTACTTCGACATGGTCGTGCGCGAGACCGACGCCTTCCGGATTCTCTTCATCCACCGCCACGAGGGTGAGACCGCAAAGGAGCTCGCCCGCCTAGAACTCGGACTGGTCTCGTTCCTCGAGCCCTACATCAACCTCTCGATCTCCGATGAGCACCGCCGCCAGCTCGCGGCCGGGGTCGTCGGCATCGCCGAGGGCGCCGCGATGACCTGGCTCGTCCAACAGGACGCGAACGGCTGGCCCGAGCCCTCACCGGCCGAGGCCGAGCGGCTCGCCGCGCGAAGCGCCACCCTCGCCTGGGGTGGACTGCGCGCCGTCCAACAGGACTGACGCCACTCGTCGCTGCGTTAACCGCGCCGCACCTCAGTCGAGCGAGAGCACCGTCAGAAAGACCTGGGCCAACTCGAAGAGGTGACGCGCGCACGCGTCGTAGACCGACTGGTCGCCCCCGGCCGGGTCCGCGACGTCAAAGGCGGGGTCCGGGTCATTCGCCGAGACGACCGCCACTTGGATCGACCACGGCTCATCGAGCGGCGCCTGGCGAACGAACTGGCCGAGCGAACAGCACGAGAGCGCAAAGGCCGGGTACGCGCGACGCACGAAGTGGACCTGGTCGGCCTCGGCGCTGAGCACGAGATCGGCCCACTCGACGTCGGCGAGTTCGAGTTGGTGACTGCGGTGACCGTTGAGGGCCGGCGGTGCCAACTCGTCGATCGAGCGCAGTGCGTCGCGGGTTCGAGCGCTGATCGACGAACCCTCGACGGCGTGCGTGCCGGCGCTTCGCACCTCGAGGGGATGTCCCGACTCGGGGCCGAGCGACTCGAGCATCGTCGCGAGCATCACCGAGCGCGCCACGTTGCCCGCACAGAGGGTCACGATTCGAAGGTCTCGGTCCACGCCAACGAACCCTACTGGCGCAGTGAGCACACCCTCGATTCCCCGGGCCCCGGCGACGCGATCGCTCAGCGCCGCTCGACTGTAACCAATCCCTGGGTTCACGCACCGGATGGCGTGTAGTAGTAGTCCTCGCTCAAGTCCTCGAGCAGCGACGGTGCCGTCGGTCGCCAGTTGAGCAGCTCGCGCGTGGCCTCGCTTGACGCCGGCTGGTCGACGGCGAGGATCGCGCCGAGGAAGCCAAACTGTTCGGCCGGGACCGACGCCGTCGGCATCTGGAGGTGTCGACCGATCGTCTCGGCGATGTCGCGAGTGGCGACGCCGTCGTCACCAACCGCGTGCAGTACCGATCCCGCGGGGGCGTGCTCCACGGCCAGTCGAAACAGCCGAGCCGCGTCGAGCACGTGCACCGCGGGCCAGCGACTGGCGCCGTCGCCGACGTAGCCCGAGACGCCCGTGACGCGAGCGATCTCAACGAGTCGCGCGACGAAGCCGTGGTCGCCACTACCGTGCACCGTGCGCGGCAGTCGAACGACCGAGGAGCGAACGCCCCGCTCAGCCAGCGCGACGGTCGCTCGCGCGACCGCACCCCGGGCACCGGCCAGCCCGCCGCTGAGGTCATCGCGCTCGGTGGCGACCCGTCCGGGGACGGCCGGCGTGCCCGAAGCGATGACGAGGGGCCTGTTTGACCCCGCGAGGGCAGCACCGAGCGCGTCGACGGCCCGGGCGTCGGCCTTGACCGAGTCGTCGAAGTGTTCGAAGTCGTGGATGAAGGCGAGGTGGATGACCCCGTCACAGGTCGCCGCGGCCCCCGCCAGTCCTTCGGGGTCGGCGAGGTCGCCACGGTGCACGAGGGCACCGGTCGCCCGTAGTCGAGTCGCTGACGCCTCGGATCGCGCGAGACCCAGGACCTCGTGGCCCGTGCGTTGTAACTCGGCCACAACCGCGGTGCCGATCCAGCCCGATGCGCCCGTCACGAAGATCTTCATGATTCCCCCTTTTGATGTCAGTTTCAGACATGACGCTATCGCCAATGTCAGTGACTGTCAACACCTAGACTTACCCCGTGGGACGCTGGCAACCCGACAGTCGTGGTCGGCTCTACGAGGCCGCGTTGGACCTCTTCGAGCGCCAGGGCTTCGACCAGACGACCGCCGCCCAGATCGCGGCCCAGGCGGGGGTCACCGAGCGCACGTTCTTTCGCCAGTTCAGCGACAAGCGTGAGGTTCTCTTCGGCGGCTCGGCGGTGCTCGGCGCTCGCCTCGTCGCCGCGGTGCTCGACGCGCCACCCGATGATCCGCCGCTGGCGGCGGTCGCTCGAGGACTCGCGGCGGCCGTCGCGATGATCGGTGCGTCACGTAAGGACTTCGTGCGGCGCCGACAGGCCGTCATCGAGGCCAACCCCGAGTTGCGCGAGCGCGACCGATCGAAGATGGCCGATTACGCCGCGGCGATCGGCGCCGCCCTCGAGACCCGCGGGGTTACCCGACTCCCGGCCGACCTCGCCGCCCAGATGGGCGTGGCGGTGTTTCGCGTCGCCTTCGCGCTTTGGACGGCCGAGGACGACCGTGACCTCGCGACCATCGTGCGCGACGCGTTCGCCGAACTTCGCGTGGTCACGGACGCCGACCTCGAGGACCTGTTCCTCGCGCCACCGTCGCCCGACTGAGGCACGGGACCCGCTCGGTCGCACCGGCACGACGATCCCGCTCGCTCGCCGCGCTCAGCCCTGGCCGGTGATGGCCTGCAGCGCCAGGCTCGAGAGGGTCACCACGACCCAGAGGCTCGCACCGAGGGCGAGCGGGCGGAACCCGGCGCGGCGGATGTCGCGCAGCCGGGTGGACAGCCCGATGGCGGCGAGTGCGATCGCGATGAAGACCTGTGCGAGGTCACCCAGGTAGTGGCTGACGTGAGCCGGAATGACGCCCACACTGTTGAGGATGACGGCGCCGACGAACCACACGATGAACCACGGGAAGATCGCAACGAGTCGCGCACGCGTCACCTTCTCGCCCGCCGCCTGCTCACGCTTCTCCTCGGCGCGCGTGCGCCAGAAGGCGAGGAACAGCGCGATCGGGATGATCATCAGCGTGCGCGAGAGCTTCACGATGATCGCGTAGGAAGATGCGGCGTGACCGTAGACCGTGGACGCCGCGACGACCGATGAGACGTCGTTGATCGCCGTGCCCGCGAGCAGCCCGAAGGAGTGCTGGGAGAGGTGCATCGCGTGACCGAGAAGCGGGAAGGTCAGCACCGCGACGACGTTGAAGGTAAAGATCGTGGCGACCGCGTAGGCGACGTCGCGCTCGGGTGCGTCGATCACCGCGTCGGTCGCGGCGATGGCCGACGCCCCGCAGATCGCCGTGCCGACCCCGATGAGGGTTCGCACGTCCCCGACGACGCCGAGCCAGCGTCCGATTAACCACGCGGCGAACAATGCGATCGAGAGCGTGCCGAGCAGGACCGGTAGCGAGGAGACGCCGGTCGAGGCGACCTGGTGCAGGGAGAGTCCGGTGCCGAGCAGCACGATCGAGGCCTGCAGGACCCGCTTGCTCGCCACGTGCAGGCCGGGCTTCAGTCGCTCGCTCGCGGGACGCACCAGGGCGACGACGATGCCGATCACGATGGCGATCACCGGAGCGCCGACGATCGGCGCGAGGTGGGCGACGACCGTCGCCCCGACGCCGATCACGCTCGCGAGGATGAGCCCGGGCGCCACGCGTGCCACCCGACCCGCCGACGGCGCCACCCCCGCGGCCGTCGCGGTCTCGACGGGCTCGTTGGACTCAATCTCGGTCGGTTCGATGGTCATGGGACCTCCTCGTCATCCAGTCTCGACGCGTTCGTGCCCGGTGACTTGGTCGAGTTCGACCCCTCGTTATAATCAACGCTTATGACTACGCACAACGAGTGGCCTGACCTCGTGGCCCTCGAGCTGCTCGTGAGCGTGGCCGAGACCGGCTCGATCCGTCAGGCCGCCATGGTGCACCACATCAGTCAGCCGGCGGCGAGCGTTCGTATCCGGGGACTCGAGTCGGCGCTTCAACTCCGCCTCGTCGAGCGGCACACGACGGGCGCGCGGCTCACCCCCGACGGTCTCGCCGTCGTCGGCTGGGCCGACAAGGTGCTCGCCGCGATGCGCGCCCTCGCGAGCGGGGCGCGGGCGCTGCGCCTCGACGAGGACTCACAACTGCGCCTGGCGGCGAGTCTCACCGTCGCGGAGTACCTCCTGCCCACCTGGCTCGCCCCCCTCTACGCGACCACCCCAGCGGCGGTGTCACTGCGCATGGCCAACTCCGAAGAGGTCGCCGCGCTCTTCGCGCGCGACGAGGTCGACCTCGGCTTCGTCGAGGGGGCCTCGCTCCCCGACGGGCTCCAGGGCCGCACCGTCTACCGCGACGAGCTGGTCGTCGTCGTCGCCCCGGGTCACCCGTGGTCGAAGCGGCGAACACCGCTCACCGCCGCGATGCTCGCCGACGCGCCCCTGGTGAGTCGAGAGCCCGGATCGGGAACCCGTCAGGTCCTCGTCCACGCCCTCGCGCGCGTGGGCCTCGCCCCTACGATCGCGGTCGAACTCGCCTCGACGACGGCGATCAAGGCCGCCGTCGGGACCGGGCTCGGGCCCGCCGTTTTGAGTCGTCTCGCGGTCGCGGCCGAGCTCGCGGACCGGCGCCTCGTCGCAGTCCCGGTGACCGGCCTCAACCTGACCCGATCGATCCGCGCGGTGTGGCGCGCGCGCAGTGAGCTCAGCGCGCCGGCACGTGCGTTGCTCGGCGCGATCGCCGCCAAAGCCTCAGTGTCGGGGTAGCGCGTGACGGCCGCGGTCGAGTCGGCGGTCGATTACGACCACCACGAACGCACCGATGAAGGCGAAGACGAAGGAGCCGACGATGTCGATCGGGCTGTGCACGTGGGCGGCGACCCGTGCGGCGCTGACGAGCAGGGCGTTCACGAATAGGGCCAGCGAGAAGGGCTTGGAGTAGCGCCAGAACGAGAAGGCGAGGAACGACGTCAGCAGCGCGTGGTCCGAGGGGAAGCCGTTGTCGGGGGCGTGGGCGAAGAGCGGTTTGACGTGGTCGCGAACGAAGGGCCGCGTGTCGTAATAGAAGTGTCCGCCGAGTCGAGCGAGACCGAGTGCGATCAGCCCGCCGACGATGAGCTGCCAGGCCAGGGTGAACTTTACTGGGCGCGTGGCGCGCAACCAGTAGACGGCAACCCCCGCCACGCTGAGGAAGAGGAAGTACTTGGCGACGAAGACGATGACAGAGTCGATCAGCCCAGTCTAGAGAATGATTCGATGGCCCGTGGGTACTTGCACAACCACCTCGCTCCCCAACGACTGAAACGTTCTGGACGTGCGACGGACTGGACGGGCTCGATTGGTAGGCGGTGGGCAGCAACGACTCACCGTTTTGTCGACGTCCATGAACCAGTTGTCACTATCGACACGAAACGGTGGCAACACCGAGATCAAAGAAGGCTTTCTCATCGGCGGTGACAAGCGATCGACCAGATGACAAGGCCGTGGCCGCGATGATCAAGTCATGGGCGCCTCGAGGACGCCCTTGCCTCCGGACGATCACCAGAAGTTGGGCGTGCGCTCTGGCAACTGCAAGGTCGTAGTCCAGAATCGGAATAGACGCCACCACTTCATCGAGAAGTTCAAGTCGACGACGCCTGGTCTTTCCAGTTGACAACTCGACGCCGACTTGAACTTCCGCAACCGTGATAGCGGCGATTGCGACGTCATCCTCATCTGCAATGACGTCATCAAGATTGAATTTCGACCGTTCGGCATCGATTAAGAAAGTCGTGTCAAGAAGCAGGCGGGTCAGAATCGCTCCTCAGTGACGATGAGATCACGCACTTGCTTCAGCGACTCCATCCATCGAGCGTCAGCTGGATGGCGTGCTAAAAGGGATTTCACGTCCGACCCGAGACCATGAGCGACAGGCTCGATATGAGCCACGGCGCGGCCACGGCGAATAATCGTGATCCTCTCACCCTTGTGTTCAACGGCGTCGAGCAATTCAGCGAAGTTTCTTGCTGCGTTGGTGGCACTGATTTCTGTCACTAAATCAGATTATCTGATATTAGTGTCGGCCCGACGTGAACCCGCGCTGAATCGTGCCAGAAAGTCACTCACCAACACGTGAAAAATATGACGGACAACCGGTCTGATGCTGCGCCATGGTGCGATCGTGCGTGAGGACGAACGCCAGATCTACTCACCGACAACCCATCGCAATGCTCCTCAGCGAATGTGCACGCCCGAGATGGCATGTGAGATGATCAGGCGCGGGATCTCACTGGCCCCTCAAAAATCGTGTAGTTCTTAGAGAAATGTGAGTTTTTACTGGTCAGAGGCATTATTTCTGGATGATAGCCCACCAGAGACCCACCACGCCCCACGTCGTTGGGGAGGGGCGTACGGTTGCGGCACTTCGCCATCATTCAGACAGTCCAAGCCCCCCGAATCTGCCGATGGCGTTCATCGACACCGGCTCTGGACCGAGTGATGCGAGGAGCGCCTTGATGGTCTGAAGCCGTGGTCCTGGATGAAGACTTTCAACTAATACTATGTAGATACATATTATGTGTTCTTATAGTATGTAGTCACATAGTATGTAGGAAGATCTGAGCGGCCCAGTGAAAGTGGAGGTGCGCCACATGAGAGACCAGGACCGGGCAGCACTCGAGACGTTTCTGGATAGCTCCACTGACCGTCCTCTTCTTGGTCTCGTTTACGGTCGCCGCCGTATCGGCAAGTCGACCATGCTCGTCGAGCAGGCCGAACGGC
>JAJYSP010000030.1 GCA_021793515.1 Actinomycetes bacterium
ACAGACGCGTGGCCAGCCACCCGCGCAGTTACTTGAAGAGTCGCCACTCGACCGACCCGAATCACATGCCCGCCTCGCACCGTCGCCACCTCGAGTGGACCCCCGAGCGCATTCTCACCTGGGCGGCGAAGAACGGTCCCGCCACGGGTTCCTTCATCGAGGCGCTGATGGCGAGCCGGCCCCACCCCGAACAGGGTTATCGCTCGGCCCTGGGCGTGCTGCGCCTCGAGAAGAAATACGGCGCGACGCGCTTAGAGGACGCCTGTGCGCGTGCACTCGCCCTGCGCGCCCTTAGCTACAAATCCGTCGCCTCGATCCTCCAACACGGACTCGATCAACAACCGCTTCGACGCGAGTCCCCTCGCGCTCGCGTCACCCACCACAACCTGCGAGGACCGAACTACTACCAATGAAGGAGCACCACGTGTTGCACTACAACACCCTCGACGGTCTCAAGACCCTGCGACTGCCCGCCATGGCGAGTGGGCTACTCGAACAGCGAGAGCACCCCGACTACGCGGCGATGAGCTTCGAGGACCGCCTCGGTCTGCTCGTCGATCGCGAGCTGCTCCAACGGGAGAACCGGCGGCTCGAACGGGTCTTGAAGGAAGCCAAACTGCGCAGTCGCGGGGTCATCGAGGACATCGACTTCAGCGCGACCCGCGGACTCGACAAGGCGACGTTCCTGTCGATGGTGGAGTCCAAGTGGGTGGAACACCACCACAACGTCATCGTGCTCGGGCCCACCGGCGTCGGCAAGACGTTCATCGCGTGCGCCCTCGCCCAACGCGCCATCCGTGACGGTCACCGCGCGCTCTACGTGCGCGTGCCGCGACTGCTCGACGATCTGGCTCTGGCTCGCGCCGACGGGCGACTGAGCAAGGTCATGGGTTCGCTCGCGCGCTGTGACGTGTTGCTGCTCGACGACTTCCTCATCCGCAGTCTCAGCGACGATCAAGCGGCGGACCTGCTCGAGGTGGTGGAGGATCGTGCCACCAAGTCCACGATCATCACGTCACAACTGCCGGTCAGTCACTGGCACGAGGGACTCGGTGATCCAACGGTCGCCGACGCCATTCTCGATCGTCTCTTGGAGCACGCGCACCGCGTCACCCTCACCGGCGACTCGCGACGCCGCACGAAGACCACCACCCAAGAACCAGGTGAATAGCTCGTCGCCGAGCCCGACGATGGACCGCTCTACGATGACCGAGAAGGAGGTGAACAGAGGACAACCACTCACGACAGCGTCGGTCGCACTGCGACCTCCGACCGCCTCACCGGGTGGCCGAAAACTGTCGGACTGAGTGGCCGAATTCACCGGAATCCGCACTTCCACGGCTTATATCGGTGGTTGATGCGGAGGACGTCGGCGCCCGACTCGATTCATTGATCAAGGATGACCATGGCCCACGAGCAACGTGGGTCGATTCTCCGTGACGTCAACCCACGGGTATTGGGAGTCGTCTCCCCAATGCCAATTATCGAGCAGATCTCCGCGCTGGGAAGGGGTCGTGCACTTGATCTCCTGCACGACTGGCGACACGATGGACTCTCGGGAGAGAATTACCGAGGAATGCACATGGAATTCCGTGTAGTCGAATGTTCCGTTTCATACGGAATCGAGGTACTTCCGGAAATTAGTTGAATCCGCTAGACGCGGAATACTATGATTTCTGGAATTACATCGTCGAGTCAGGAGGAAAAGCGATGGCACCCGAACCGTCTGCACTGGTGAGCGAGGAGCAGATTCTGCTCGCCGCGGTGGCGCGACTGACGAGCCGCCTCCCCCCGGACTGGAAAGTCGAGGCACGATACGCGGGTGGCCGTGGTCAGTTACGAGTAGATGCCGTCATCACGCTCACGACGCCTGAAGGGCAGACAGCCACCCTCTACGCCGAAGTAAAGCGGAACCTCGTCACCAGAGACCTCAACTCGATCTTTGAGCAATTAGAGCGCATCACCGACGCCGCGCGAGAGGAGAAACCGACTGACGTGATCGCCCCGTTGATCGTCGCTCGCTACCTGGCGGCACCGGTGCAGGCGTGGCTCGCCGAGCGCGAGGTCTCGTACGCCGACGCAACCGGGAATATGCGAATCGTACTGAGGAGACCCGCCCTCTTCGTGCGCGACGTCGGGGCGTTGAAGGACCCTTGGAGAGGACCGGGCCGCCCAAAAGGGAATCTCACCGGCCAGTCAGCGGCACGCGTCGTGCGCGCACTCGTGGACGTTCGCCCTCCATACTCGGTGCCGGCAGTGATGAAGCTCGCCAACACCCCGAGCGGAAACACCTATCGGGCCATCTCCTTCATCGAGGAGCAAGATCTGCTGACCCGTGGCGACGACGGCACGATCACCGACGTTCGCTGGCGGGCACTGTTGGAGCGGTGGTCGAAGGACTACGGCTTCACCAAATTGCCCGGCGTGACGGCGTACCTAGCGCCGCGCGGTCTCACCGACCTCATGGAGCGATTGGCCGACCTGCCAGAAGACAGCCCCGCTGGGCGATACGCGGTCACTGGCTCCCTGGCAGCTCTGAAGTGGGAGCCATACGCGCCGGCGAAGACCGCGATGATCTACGCCGATAGACCGGACCAACTCGCGGCGTACGGCGACCTACGACGGGTCGACGCCGGTGTCAACGTCATCATCGCATCGGCAACGGATACCGCCGCCTTTGACCGTACGCAACTGTTACAGGGGAACGTGATCGTGTCGCCGAGCCAGGTGGCGGTCGATCTGCTGACGTCGCCGGGTCGTGGGCCCGAAGAAGGCCGCGCCCTGCTTGACTGGATGGAGAGAAATGAATCTGACTGGCGGCAGTGACGAGATCATGGTGCTGGCGCGATCGGCATTGCTGGACGCTCTGATCGCGATCGAGGCGCACCGCGATTCGGTCATCGTCATCGGAGCGCAGGCCATCTACCTGCACACCGGAAGCGCGCCCGTGGCCGTCGCGGAGTCCACTAAGGACAGCGACCTCGGTATTGACGTGCGGACGCTCGGCGATGAACCACTCATCGAGGAAGCTATGCGCCGCGCGGGATTTCACAATGACGCGTTAGCCGGCCAGCCCGGGTCATGGCTCAGTGCGAGTGGCATTCCGGTTGACCTCATGGTGCCCGAAGCAATTGCCGGACGGGGACGTCGGAGTGTGGAGGCGCCACCTCACGGCAGCCGAGCCCTACGTCGGGCGGTCGGGCTCGAGGCTGCCATTGTCGACAACGTAGTGATGACCATCCGAGCACTTGCGCAGGACGACAACCGTGCGGTGGACTCACGAGTCGCTGGACCGGCAGCGTTGCTGGTCGCGAAATTGCACAAGTTGGGTGAGAGACAGGAGAAGGCACCCACCCGTCTCGTCGATAAGGACGCGTACGACGTGTATCGACTGCTCGTTACCGTACCCACCTCGGTTCTGGCTACGACGCTCGAACGCCTGCGTAGAGACGACCTCGCCGGTGGCGTCACCGTCCAAGCCGTTGACTACCTGGACCAACTGTTCGGAGCGGCCGAACGTATTGGGGCGTTCATGGCGGGTCGCGCGGAAGAGTTCGTTGGTGACCCCGCCGTAGTCTCTGCTTCCTGTGCCGCTCTTGCGGGAGATCTCCTCGAATTGATTGGCCGCCAGTAGGTTGGCCCGAACGCAGGATAGGTACACGAGTCCAGAACCTCGGCGAGTTCCGCAACTCTTCGGAGCGGACCAGTTACTGGAAGTACTCAAGCGGCGGCGCCAATCGAAGTATGGGCTCACACGAATGGAATATCGATTCTTCAACGCGAGGTGAGAGACCATCCGTAGTCTGGATGGCTCGTCTTTTGCTTCTTCCAGACAGAGGAACCCCATTGGTTCCTTGTTCGAGGTAACTCGCCGAGTGTCAGGAAAATCATCGCGGAACAACTTCCAGATTTCTCGCGAACCGTCGGGTTACGACAGTTCAGCCTCGCCGTCCCAATCCGCCAAGAGTCGGTCCACGGCCACCACGTCAAGCGGCCGGGCGAAGAGGAATCCTTGCCCCGTGTCGACTTTCTCGGCGATTAATTGGCGACGTTGCTCGTGGCTCTCAACACCTTCGGCGATGATCTCAAGCCCAAGGGCTTTGCCGAGTTGAACCAAGGTATGAACTAGGGCGGATGCTTCCTTCGTGTCGACAATCCCCGATACGAAACTCCTGTCGATCTTCAGGATGTCTATAGGGAACTGTCGTAGGTACGCCAATGAGGAGTACCCGGTACCGAAGTCGTCGATGGCAAGACGTACTCCGAGTTCCTTCAGGGCCTTGAGCCGAGGGATGGTGGCTTCCACATCATGCATTAGAGAGGTCTCGGTAATCTCCATGACCAGATTGGCGGAATCGAATCCACTGGTCAGCAGTGCAGTGCGGACATCGTCGACGATTCGATCCTGCTCCAACTGCTTGGCCGAGATATTGATTGAAACGGAAAAGTGGTGTCCCTGACTGTGCCATGCCGCGCCCTGGCGACAGGCTTCTTGCAGCACCCACCTCCCTACCGGAACGATCATGCGACTCGATTCAAGAGCGGGAATAAATTCGTCGGGCATCACGACACCTCTTACCGGGTGTCGCCAGCGCACGAGCGCTTCGACACCGGTGAACGCTCCGGTGGCGAGATCGATTGTCGGTTGGTATTGAAGGAAGAACTGATTACCATCGACACCAGCCTTCAGATCCACTGCCAAAGTACGGTGTTCATCGACAACCTTCTGCATCGAGGGAAGGAAAACCACGGCGCAATTCTTACCAACGCCCTTCGCTCGATACAACGCGATGTCCGCGTCCCGCAACAACTCCTCAGGCTTGGTTCGCGTTCCTTCCGCAATGCCGATGCTGGCGGTCACGGTGAGGGGAACTTTGCTTGCGGCAATTTCGAAGGGGGTCTTCAGGACGTCGAAAATTCGCTCGGCGACGGCCTCGGCGCCAGGCGCCACAGAGATTCCTTCAGCCAATATGACGAACTCATCGCCACCGAGGCGTCCGACCGTGTCTGCTCCACGGAGTGCACTCGATAGGCGAACTCCGATGGCAACCAGGAGTTGGTCGCCCGCATCGTGACCAAGTGAGTCATTGATGTCCTTAAAGTTGTCGAGGTCAAGAAAGAGCACAGCCAATCCGATGTGGTCACGACGGGCGCGGGCCAGCATCTGATCAATTCGATCGAGAATCAAAACCCGATTGGGGAGTCCGGTAAGCGCATCATGGAGCGCCTGATGCTGAAGCTGGTCGGTACGCTCGTGTACCATCGCCAATGCCCGCGAGCGGCCAGTGCCCAGCACGTAGATCAGTATCGCCAATAGCAAGCTCAGCAGAAGTCCGCTCATCAAAAGGGAAAGCGCATTGCCGTTGTGTAGCACCCCGCCAGCGGTAGTTGCATCGTACGTTTCGACGCGCCACCCGTTGTGGAGTCGAACGGTCACCGCTTGCGCTCCCGACGGCGCTGAACCGGCCCTGAAGGTCACGTTGGATGATCGGTCGCCGTAGACGAACGCCACCGCGGTCCTCGGATGGTGCGCCAGCGCGGTGTCAAGAAGCACATTGGTAACAACCTGCGTGCCGGTCCACCCGATGA
The DNA here is from genome assembly GCA_021793515.1 of Actinomycetes bacterium. Taxonomy (GTDB): domain Bacteria; phylum Actinomycetota; class Acidimicrobiia; order Acidimicrobiales; family RAAP-2; genus RAAP-2. The sequence goes on from JAJYSP010000030.1 coordinate 5,590, forward strand.
AGTCGGCCCTGCGGGCCCGCACCGTCGTGGGCACAACCCCGGTGCTGTAAATGGGAGTTCCCATCACCAGCTCTTTGTTCTTCCCCGCCCCGAAAGGAAGGTACGCACCCTGACCCGAGTCCCTGGCCTTAAGAAATTGAGAGCCCAAAATCGTGTCGCAAAAGTCGAATCCTGCCGGTAACACGGAATTTCCGGACCTTGACTGCGCAACGTTTGCGAAGCAGTAGTAGGGACGAGTGCCAGCTGGAATGATCTGGAAGGTACCGTTAGCGCTAAGCGTGCCCGCCGGATCAGTAACTGCCCGGGCTTCGAAGGCGTGTAACTTGGACGCCGGAACGACCACCACCTCAGCGATGCCCGCGAGCTCGGGATACCGTGCAAACGTACGCGTCGCCGTCATCCACTGCTGAAACTGCGTCTGGGTCACATGAGGACTGCGAACGAAGAATGCGCTCGCGTTGACTACGAGGTCCTGTTCGTGCTGAATGGCTAGCGTTAACGTCGATGCGATTTCCTCTGCTGACGTAACAGAGAGCTCGTGTGCTGCTCTAACTTGGTTTTGCGCTACGACATTGCCAGCGAAGACCGAGCCAAATGAACCTACGACGAAGACGCACACCGCCGCGGCCAACCAGAATAAGCGTGGATGGTACATCAATTCGATCCTTGACCCACTAGTTTTCCTGGTGCCGCAAGTAGATTCCCGTCCGATTACCGTCTAAGTGCCAACGTTGAACGATCGACAACACCGGAACGACAACGGCATGAGACGTGCAACGATTCGAACTTGACGTCCAAGGAACGTACACTGTCAGACCTTTCTTCCGGTACTCAAGAATCACCACTGCCGCGTGGCGCGTCAACAGACCTTCTCATCGATTCCTTACACGGTATCCGCGGCGTTTGCCTCGGTGCGGCAGGATTTACTTCAAATCTGGAATTGCGTCTTTTATCGCCCACACAATCCGACGAATACTCCTCTATTCGACAACTCGTTCACAATTCTCGATCAAGACAGTGAGCAAGGCGAAGTCAATGATTAAACGCTCGCGTATTTCACGTGTTTCAGTTGTTCCGTACAAGTTCAAGGCTCATTCGAATGCGTACGATCGTGCATGGTTAGATTCGAACCGCTGGAAGTTTGCGACCCGCGTCGGTCGACGAGCACTTTCCCCATTGTCTGACGGCATTTCTGGCGAGCGGGGTCCTCTCGGGAGCACGAACGCCAACGTCCGATCTGGACATCGTGGTCATCCTCGACGGGCCACCGGCTCCCTATCGCCAGACGATGACGGCGCATGGCTTGGTGGTCGAACTCTTCGTCCACACTCGCGAGTCGCTCCACCACTTCTTCGACTTGGACGCACAGGACCAGCGCTGCGCGCTGGCGCGAATGTGTACGGGCTACGTGTTGCGTGACGTTGCCGACCTCGCCGACTCCATACAGATGGAAGCACAAGGCGTTATCGATGCCGGACCCCCTGAGCTCTCGGTCGAACAGATCGACGAGCGTCGCTACCACTTGACCGATCTCCTCGATGACTTCGATGCCGCCAACGATCCCGACGAGATCATCTTCATCGCGGGTCAACTCATCCATCAAGCCGGCGGCTTGGCATTGGCGAGCCAGCGTCGTTGGCGTGGCACCGGAAAGTGGATGGTTCGTCAGTTGAACGAGGCGGGTAGTGACGTGGCCGAGCGGCTCTCCCGGTCGTTGCGCACGCTCGTCGTCACCGGCGCGAAGGGCGAACTACACGAAGTGGTCCTTGACGTCCTGATACTTGCCGGCGGACCGCTCACTGACGGCGATCAATCGACGCGAACTGCGTAATCAATCTAGTCACCGCGAACCTCGACCTCCCGGTACTGAGCGATGATTCGCTTCACGATGTGTCAATCAACCGCCACAAACTCGCCTCGAACGTACCATTACCTTGACAGTTCAAAGTGATCTGGCGCGCACGAGCTCGTTGTCGAGGTGGATGGGCTCGGTAGCGGAGCTGGACAAACTGAATATACTAAACAAGAGGTTGCTATTGTTTACTACAGTTATCTATACTATTCTAAATGAACCTCACAGATCCATCTCTGAGCTGGACCTCGTCACTTGATGGGCCAGTCCTGAGCATTCTTGCCGAGTACGACCGTCCGCTCACTGTCGCGGAGATCGCGGAAAAGTCTCCCCGGGGCACAGAGATCGGGATCCGCCGCGTGGTTCAACGGCTCGTCGCCCAGGGCATCGTGATGGGCATTGCAATCGGCAAGCGAAGCGGTTACGTCCTCAATCGCCAACACGTCGCATCAGACGGTGTGATTCAACTGGCCGGATTGAGGCGAACCCTGTGGACTCGCATGGCAGATCAGATCTCGCGATGGCAGTCGAAGCCAACTCTTGCCCGCGTCTTCGGATCCTCAGCTCGAGGCGATGGGGACGAGAGCAGTGACATCGACGTCCTCTTCGTGAGACCAGCGACGCCGGCGGAGTATCGGGACGAGCACTCCGGTAAGAAGTCCGTGACCGATATCCTCACCTTGGCCGCCACTGCCTTGGCGCCAGTTGGAGCAAATCAGGCGACCACCTTCAAACTCAGCACGTTTGAGTCAGAACTCGCCAAACTCCACGATGATGTCCGAACATGGTCGGGCAATTCAATGCAGGCTGTTGTGAGGTCAACTCTGGAGTGGCAACGGGACGTTCGGTCAGGTCACGAGACCTCGAAGGAGATACTGCGTGACGGGATAACTCTCTTCGAGACAAGTCTTTTGGGAACGACGCAGTTCGGCTTGGAGATTCATGCCGTCGAAGAATAGAACTCGAACGGCAACTCTTGGGCAAGGCCGCCAGCGGGCGGAGATTGCAGCGGCGTACGCCCGCGCCGCAGATCTCGTCCTGATTGAGGATGACACCGAAGTGAACCTGTCCGTCGTCGCCGGATTGGCCGTGCTCGCCGGCATTGCTGCGGCCGACGCACTCTGCGTAAGGTACTCCGGTAGCTATTCAAAAGATCAAGACCACGCGGCTGCGATTGAAGCGCTGTTAGCAACCGGCACCGGCGCCTCTCGCAAGTGGTCGCAGACCTTGAAACGCCTTTTGGATCTCAGGGACGAAGCCCACTACGGCTTCTTGTCGGTTTCAAAGACAAGAGCGAAAGGGGCACTCAGTCAAGCCAAGCTCCTAGTTTCGGCGGCGCTGGAATCATTTTCGTAGAGAAGGATCCAGGAACTGGCGTAGTGGAAGAGTCTTGATGATTCTGCTGGCACTAGTGATTACAGGGTGTTTCGTGTACACGCGACTACCCGCGAATGTCCACCGTTGTCCGCTGCGTGATGCCCATCCGCTAGGCGTTCACATCGCCTGGATGTGACTCTTTCGACGCAAGGTGCTGCTCGCCCAGTCCGGTGGCGTGATAGACCCAGGTGGGGACATTGTGCGCGACGCGTACGAAGCGGTTAGTAACAGGGGGGAGATCATGAATCTTCAAATGTGGTCGGTTGCTCGTCGCGCGAGCGCGGTAATCGTGATGTCGATGGGGCTCGTCAGTGCTTCGGCCAGCGCATCGAGCACGCCCGCGGCTCGACACTTCCCCGACGTCGCGCAGGTCACGCCGGGTAGTGACTACTTGGCACTTGGTGACTCGGTCTCCTTCGGCTATCGCGAATCGACGACGGTGCCCGCCCCGGACTACAGTTCGGCCACCAACTTCGTGGGCTTCCCCGAAGACATTGCCTCCGCTCTCGGTCTGCACTTGGCGAACGCGTCGTGTCCTGGTGAGACCTCGTCGAGCTTCCTCAGTGTCAGTGCGCAGAGCAATGGCTGCGAGAATCACCTCAGTGCGACGGGAACGCTCGCGGCGGGGGGGTACCGATCGCTCTACCCGCTGCACGTGTCGTACACGGGCAGCCAGATGGCCTACGCACTGCAGTATTTGAAGGCGCACCCGCGAACCAGTTTGATCACGCTGATGATCGGGGCCAATGATGGCTTCGTATGCCAAGAGATCACGACGGACCAGTGCGCATCCCCGACGGAGTTGGCGCCCGTGCTCGCAACGGTCAAGCAGAACGTGGCCACAATCCTGCACGGACTGCGGGTCACGGCCCACTTCAAGGGTCAGATCGTTCTCGTCAACTACTACTCGACGGACTACTCCAACGTGTTGGCTTCGGCGGGCAGCCAAGCGATCAATCAGGCCTTGGACCAGGGCGGCACTGGATTCAATGTGAAGATCGCTGACGGCTACGCCGCCTTCAACCAGGCGGCCCAGTACTCCGCGGGCAACTCGTGCAACGCCGGCCTACTCACGCAGCTGTACACGGGCACCACCATGACGGGTTGCGGGGTCCACCCGAGCGTGGGGGGACAGGCGATTCTCGCTCAGACAGTCGAGTCCGTGGTGCGCAAGTAGCGCTACGCAGTTCTCACGATAGTTGGGGGACCGTTGAATCGCGCCGGTGACTCGGCGTACCGGATCGGGTCGCCGATGATGGGAAACAGTCGGGTCTCGCCGTTGAGCTGGTCGGGCATCGTTCGTCTCATCTCGCGCCTAACCTAACGCCACCGCACTACCGTCACCCGAAGCCCGACCCACCTGGCACCTTCTTCGCGGTCGCGGACCCAACCCAGCCCGCCCACATCGCGAGGTCGCCGTGACCCACGACGCCCAGGTCGAGGGAACCTCGAGGGCGCGTCACGACACCCGCATCGCACCGGCGAACACGGTCGCGTAGCTGCGAGGCGCGACCAGTTACCGTCGAAGCATGTCGCCGTCTTCTCGTTGCATCACCGAGGGGGTTTTCGTGGATAGGTCTCGCATGGTTCGCTCGTACGTGTCTGTGAGTGACATATCGGCACGGCAGTTCCGGCGGTCCCCCTCGCGAGTGCACGGCGACGAGGCAGCGCGATGACACGATTCGTCATCGACCCGCCAACCTTGGTGCGCCTCGTCGCGCAGTCCGTGACGCTTCCAGCCAGCCACCACCTCGTCGCTCCGAATATCCTGCGAACACGGGCCCTCGCGATCCTGCTCACCCAGGTCCGTGACGGCACGCTCGACCAACGCGACGCCCTCGCCTTGCACGAGCGCATGACGGCACTGAAGGTCCGTCTGCTCGGGGACCGCGTATCTCGGCGAACGGCGTGGGATCTCGCGATCGCCCACGGCTGGGACGACCTCGCCGACGCCGAATACGTGGCCGTGACCCAGCTGCAAGCCGACGAGCTCGTCGCCGGCGACGCTCAACTGGCCGAGCGCGCCACGGGCCTCGTCGCCGTCGCGACCTTCGACGAGCTCACCCTACCGTGAGTCCACCATACGCACGAATCACCACCGATCGAACGGCCCCTGCGCGACACATCCGTCGAGCGATAGAGAACGCCACCTGAGGTTCGAGCGACCTCGGTGGTATATCTCAGCTTCGCGCCTCGCCGTTCGACGCGACGGCCGCGTCGACCTCGGCGCCCATCAGGATCGCCAGACCCGATAGGTAGAGCCAGAAGATGAGGATCGCGACGCCGGCGAAGGCGCCGTAGGTCGAGCCGAACGAGCCGAAGGCGGACGTATAGAGCGAAAAGCCGAGCGACACCAACGCCCAGGTCACCGTGGCGACGACGGTGCCGGCGCTCGTCCATCGCCACCGCGACCGACGGTTGGGCGCGAGGTAGTAGAAGACCGAGAGCAAGAGGTCCATGAGAAACAGCGCGACGAGCCACCGGAGCACACCCCAGGAGACGGTGAAGAGCTCGCCGTGGATGGGTACGACGTCACCGAACAGACGGCCCAACTGTGCACCGAAGACTGCGAGCGCGGAGGCAACGCCGCCGAGCACCACCGAAGCGACGAGCAGGGGTAGGGCGATCAGTCGACGGACGAGGAACGACCGATCCGTCGACAGCCCGAAGGCCATGTCTAGACCCTCCTCCACGACGACCATCCCCGACGTCGCGCTCCACAGGGCGACCATACTCGCAAGCACCGTGGTCGTCACGCCCGCGCCGGCGTGTCGCTGGGCGTTCGTGATCGACTCAGTGAGCACGCTGGCCGCACCCGACGGCAAGGCGACCGTGACGCCGTGGATGAGGTTGGCAATGAGGCGGTGCGGCACCGTGACGAGTGACGCAACCCCGAGCAGCGCGATGATGAGCGGAAAGATCGACAGGAACCACCGATACGCGAACGCGCCCGCCGCGACGCTCACGCGGTCGACCTTCATTCGACCGAGCACGTGCCGCGAGACCTCCGCGACGCGTGCGAGCCGCGACCCGGCGGTTACGTCGACTGCCTCATTCACAACGGCGCACCGTCGCTTGAGGCGAAACCGATCGGTGAATTGGCACCCGTGAACCCTCCCCCGATCGAGTCACCCTAGCGCCACTTGACCTCATCAGCCCATCTCGCTCTTCGCCGGACAGTAGGCGGCCGAGTCCCGTGGGCCACGTCACGCCCGACGACGATCGAACGCCTCGTCCGGTCAGCTCGACCTCGCGACGTCACCGATGGACTCGGCCCCGGAGTAGAAGTCCGAGTGGCCCGACGACGCAGTCCTCAACGCAACGTCGACGCGATCGCGACGACAGACTCGCGACGACCGGTGCGTCCATCGCGATTGACGAACCCGCGCCCGCTGGTTACGTTGGAGAAGTGAGCGGGCCGACCCTCGTCATACTGGGCGCAGGACGGGCCCGCCGCTACGGCGGCTTGAAGCAGCTCGCCCCGATCGGACGCCACGGCGAGGGCGTCATCGACATGATCGCCGCCGACGCGTTCGCCGGTGGCTTCGACGAGATCGTGATCGTGATCAATCGCGACACCGGTCCGACCATCCGGGCCCACGTCGAGACGTACTGGCCCACCGAGCACCGCGTCTCCTTCGCCATCCAGGACAAATTGCGTGGCACCGTCGACGCGGTCCTCACCGCCGAGCCCCTCATCGACGCGTCGACGCCCTTCGCTGTCTCCAATGCCGACGACCTCTACGGCCGCGACGCCTTCGCGTCGCTCTGTGCACACCTGTCGGAGCACTCGACAAACTGCCTCGTGGCCTACGAACTCGAGAACTCCCTCGTCGGCGACCTACCCGTCTCGCGCGGCACGTGCGAGATCGCGAACGGCCGACTCGTCACAATCGTCGAGCGACGCAACGTCCACTTCACCCCGGAGGGGCTGGCGGCAGACGACGACCTCTCCCCCTACTACCTCGACCCGACAACCCGGGTCTCGATGAACCTGTGGGGCTTCCAGCCGTCAATCTGGCCACTGATGCACCGTGCCATGGCCGAGTACCGCGACGGCGACCCCGAAGTGCTGCTGCCCACCTTCGTGGCCGAGGCGATGGCCCACGACGGCATCGTCGTGGACGCACTGCTCACGAGCTCGCGCTGCATCGGCGTCACCCACGCCGAGGACCTGCCGCTCGCCCAGTTCCTCGTGCGCGAGGAGATCAAGGCCGGCCAGCGTCCGGAGTACGCGTTCACGCCTCGGAGCGGAACGACTCAGCTCGCGGGGTCGTAGATGCGCTCGCGGTAGTCGCGCAGCATGCGTGCCGTGGAGTAGGTCGGCGCGAGACTGCGCAGTGACGCGCGGATCATCGCGATCCACGCCACGGGGATGCCGTTCGCGTCGCGCGCAAAGAACGTCGGACGGACCTCGTGCTCGAGCAGGTCGTAGAGCGCCGTCGCGTCACGTTCGTCCTGGGCGGCCGGGTCATCGAGCGTCGTGCCGTCGATCGCCCAGCCGTTCTGACCGTTGTAGCCCTCGCTCCACCAGCCGTCGAGCACGCTCACGTTGAGACAGCCGTTCATCGCGGCCTTCATGCCGCTCGTGCCGCTCGCCTCCATCGGAGGTCGGGGCAGGTTGAGCCAGACGTCACAGCCCGCCACGAGGCGCGGCGCGACGCTCATGTCGTAGTCCTCGAGGAAGACCACCGTGTTGGGCAGGTCAAGGCTGCGATTGAGGGTGAAGACGTTGCGTGCGACGGTCTTCGCCTCGTCGTCCATCGGGTGCGCCTTGCCCGCGATGACGAACTGGGCGCCCTGCTCGTGGTCGATGATCCGGCGCAGCCGGTCGGTGTCGTGGAAGAGCAGGTCGAGTCGCTTGTAGGTCGCGAGGCGCCGGGCAAAGCCGATCGTCAGGTAATCGGGGTCAAAGGCGCGCTCGGCCGACGCCGCGAAGTCGACGTCCTCGCCGCGCGCGAGCCGGTCCACCACCGTGCGGCTGCGGATCGTCTCGATCAGTCGACGGCGCATGTCGCAACGTGCCGCCCACAGGTCGACGTCGGCGATCTCGTCGACGTGGTCCCACAGGGCGGGGTCGTGGGCGTGGCGTTCCCAGTCCGGTCCGAGGAAGCCGTCGAGGAGACTGCGCATCGTCGGGGACATCCAGGTGGGCAGGTGGACGCCGTTGGTCACCGAGGTGATCGGCACGTCCGCCTCGCCTCGACCCGGGAAGAGGGGGCTCCACATCGCCCGAGCGACCTCGCCGTGGCGGCGCGAGACCCCGTTGGTGGAGCGCGCACTTCGGATGGCGAGCGGGGAGAAGCCGAGCGGCTCGTCGTTGGACGCCGGGTCGATACGCGACTGGGCGCTCACCTGGTCACGCGACAGACCCATCGAATCGATGGTGTGGCCGAGCACTGAGAAGAACTCGTCGGGCGTGTAGGTCTCGTTGCCGGCGGGCACCGGTGTGTGGGTGGTGAAGGCGAAGCGGTCACGCACGACGTCCATGCGCGTGTCGCGTGACCCTTCAGTCTCGGCGGGGTCGCGCGCCAGGCGCGAGGCGACCTCGAGTGCGGCGAGCGCCGGGTGCCCCTCGTTCAGGTGGAAAAGCCGCGGTGTGATCTCCATTTCCTCGAGTGCTCGCACCCCGCCGATCCCGAGCAACGCGTACTGGGCGAGACGCACGTCGTGGGAGCCCTCGTAGAGTCGGGCGGTCACCCACCGCTCGAGGGGGCCATTCTCGGGTAACTCGGCGTCGAGGAGGTAGAGCGGCGTGCGCCCGACGTTCACCCGCCAGACGTGCGCGGCGAGCTCGCCGTCCCAGATCGGCACACGCACCGTGATGGGCAGTCCATTGGCGCCGCGCACCCGCGCGGCGGGCAGGTGCCCGGTGTTCGCCTCGAGCCAGTACTCGTGCTGCCAGCCCGAGAGGTCCATGCGCTGGTGCACGTAGCCCCGGCGATAGAGCAGGCCCATCCCGACGACGTCGAGGGCTTGGTCCGAGGTCTCTTTCAGGTAGTCCCCGGCGAGCACGCCGAGTCCGCCCGAGTACACGGGTAGCGACTGGTGCACGCCGAACTCGGCGCAGAAGAACGCCACCGGCCCGTCAGCGATCGCGTGAGTGCTCGGGCGGGCGAGTTCGGCCTCCATGTGCCGCGCGACGCCGTGGAGCACCTCGAGAATCTCGGGGCTCGTCGCGGCGCGCAGCAGGTCGCGTTCGGGCAGGTTCGCGAGCAGTCGCACGGGGTTCTCGCCGGCCATCGTGAACCGGTGGTCGTCGATCAGTCTAAAGAGGTCCTCGCCGCGCGGGGTCCAGGACCAGAGGTAGTTATAGGCGATCCACGCCAGGTCCTCGAGGGGTTCGGGCAGGCGTCGAGCCAACCGCGCGGTCGCCCGGCGTACGTCTCGAGAACCGTCGAAGCGCGATGTCATTCGGACAAACCTAGTGGTTCGGGGTCGATCAACCCCCGGACGACCGGGTCGTCTCGATCCCGAGCGCGTCGGCGAGCTCGGTGAGCGACTCGCCCCACACCCCGGGACCCCTGGTCGCACGTAGTGCGAGCAGGGCCCGGCGGATCGCGGCCTCCCCGATGGGCGACACGTATCGGGCGGCCCCGGCGAGGCTCACGAGGACCCGCTCGTCCTCGGCCGTGGCCGCGCGCGCGAGCAGTTGCGTGGCGAACTCGTTGAGCGCCGCCTCGACGTCGAGACGCTCTGCGCCGAGCAGCGTCGCCATCGCGAGGCGCGCCACGACGTCCTCGCCGAAGTCCGCCTCGGTGAACTCGACGCCTGGTCCATCCGCGTTGCGCACCCGCCAGGCGAAGGCGCCGACCTGGCGCACGGCGAACTCGTTCCTGCGTCGGCGCATCGTCGGCCGGTGGGTCAACGTCACGCGCACGAGGTCGCCAGCCGGCTCGACGGCGAGCGAGAAGACGCCGCGCTCGTGAACCGTCGCGCTCGCGCCGGCCACCCACTGCGCCGCCGCGGCCGCGGCGACACGTTCGTCATCCACGCGCGCATCATCGACGGCCCGGTGCCAGAGTGCCGCACCGGCCACTCCATGGTTCATCGAGCGCACCGCCGCCAGCCGCTCGACGAAGCCAGGCTCGAGGTCCTCGTCAAAGAGCCGTCGCGCGGCGTCGATCGCGACCGCCGCGTAGCGCAGCACGATGGAGGTCTCGATCTCACCGGGGTCGGCGAAGAACCAGGCGCAGCTCGTGAAGCTGTAGAGCAGGTTGCGGTAGGCCTCGCAAAGCTCGAGCACCTCGGTCGTGACCTCGTCACTCGACGGCGTCGGCGTGTGGCGCGCGACGAAGGCCGCCGGGTCGATCGCCCCGGCGATGACGCGCCCGTAGTCGACGAGCACCTCGTGCCCTGAGCGCACGCGCCGGGCCAGGGCCTCATCGATGCGCGCACCGAGTGTCGCGCGCAGCCAATCCAGCGCGTCGCGCAACGGGGCGCGCCAGTCGAGTGACCACCCCGGCCGTTCGCCGGTCACGCAGCCACAGTCGCTGCGCCAGCGTTCAACGCCGTGCGCGCAGCTCCACGCCGAGACCGCGGCGAGTTCGACCTCCCAGGTCGGGCCCGCCTCGGCGAGCCAGGACCCGAGACTCGTCGCAACCCCGTGCTCACGTTCGAGGCGGCGCAACGCCCAGCACATCCCCAGGTCGCCGAAGTGGTGGTGGTGACCGTAGGTCTCACCGTCGGCGACCACGAGCACGATACCGTCGGAGGCCGCAGCGGCCTCGGCCATGACGTCGGCCAGGTGCACGCCGTCGGCGATCAACCCGCCGAAGGCCACCCGTTGGGAGAGGTCGTGCTGACCAAAGACGACGGTCACACCAGTGCCGTCGGCGAGACGCACGACGTAGGCCCGCGAGGTGTCGAGGTTGCCCTCGTCGACGGGCACCCACTCGCCACCGGGGGGGCGCACGCGCACCGCCTGGTTGGCCATGAGCACGGTGTACTCGATGCCCTGGGCGGCGATGACCCCGAGGGTCGCCAAGTCGACCGCCGTCTCGGGCAGCCACATGCCGCGTGGCGCGACGCCGTAGCGCTCGCGGTAGTCCGCGATCCCCCACGCGACGAGGCGCTCTTGGTCGATGGGACTCGCGAGCGGCAGGATCGCGTGCACGAGTGGTGCGGCGAGCACGCGGGCCGGCGCGCCGCCCGGGGCGCGCGCGACCTGGTCGGCGAGGGCCGAACCAACGTCGGTCGCGTAGCGGTCGAGCCAGTGGTGCAGCGTCGGACCGACGTCGACGCTCGAGCGACCGAGCGGCTCATAGAGCTCGACTTCACCGTCGTCGCCCGTGAGCGCGACGGCGACCATGGCGCGGTAGCACTCGGCGGTGATCCGCTCGTTCCAGTCGTGGTAGGGCCAGGCACTCCACTCGTGGCTCGAGAGACCGAGCCACGGGTTCTCACGGGGCGGTTGGTAGAAGTGGAGGTGGAACCCCGCGGCGCGAGTCACCGGGACCGGCCCCACACCACGACCGCGAGTGGTGGCACGTTCATCGCGAGCACGCTCCCGCCCGAACCATCGTCACGGGCGATGAGACCGTCGCCCGGTTCGTACCCGCTGCCGCCGAAGCGCTCGTCGTCACTGTTGGCGAGCACCGTCCAGGGTCCCGGCGCGGGTGCGGGGACCGTGAACCCGTCGCGCGGAACCGGCGTGAAGTTGGCGACGACCACGAGCAGACCCTCCCCCTCGCCGCGACGCCACGCGAGCACGCTGCGTTCGACGTCCTCGGCGAGCCAGCCGACGTCAGCAACCGACGCGTCGTCGAGGTGCAGGCCGACCTCCTCGCGATAGAGCTCGTTCAGGTGCACGACCCAGCGTGCCAGGCCCTCGTGACCCGGCTCGTCGAGCAGGTGCCAGTCGAGGGAGCGCTCGTGGTTCCACTCGTCGCTCTGGCCGAGCTCGTCGCCCATGAAGAGGAGCTTCTTGCCCGGGATCGTGAACTGATAGCCGAGCAGCAGGCGCAGGTTGGCGCGACGCTGCCACTCGTCGCCGGGCATCTTGGCGAGCAGCGAACCCTTGCCGTGAACGACCTCGTCGTGCGAGAGCGGCAGCATGAAGCGCTCGTGGGCCGCGTAGACCGAGCGGAAGGTGAGCTCGTCGTGGTGGAAGCGGCGGTGCACGGGGTCGCGCTCGAGGTACTGCAGCGTGTCGTGCATCCAGCCCATGTCCCACTTGAGTGAGAAGCCGAGCCCCGCCTCAGCCGTCGGGCGGGTCACCGCGGGCCAGGACGTCGACTCCTCGGCGATCATGAGCACGCCCGGGAATCCCGTGAGCGCGGCGTCGTTGCACTGGCGCAGGAACGACACGGCCGCCAGGTCCTCGCGACCGCCGAACTCGTTGGGTACCCACTCACCAGGCGCGCGCGAGTAGTCGAGGTAGAGCATCGAGGCGACGGCGTCTAGGCGCAGGCCATCGGCGTGGTACTCATCGAGCCAGAAGCAGGCGCTCGAGATCAGGAAGCTGCGCACCTCGTTGCGCGCGTAGTTGAAGGTCCAGCTCTGCCAGTCGGGGTGCACGCGCTGGCGCACGTCGGCGTGCTCGTAGAGGTGAGTGCCGTCAAAGAGCCCGAGCGCGTGGGCGTCGGCGGGGAAATGCGAGGGCACCCAGTCGAGCAGCACGCCAACGCCCGCGTGGTGGAGCCGGTCGATCAGGTATTTGAAGTCGTCGGGCGTGCCGTAGCGCGAGGTGGGCGCGAAGTAGCCCGTCGTCTGATAGCCCCACGACCCGTAGAACGGGTGCTCCATCACCGGCATGAACTGCACGTGCGTAAAGCCCATCGCGACGCAGTAGTCCGGGAGCTGCTCGGCCATCTCGCGGTAGGTGAGCGAGCGATCGCCCTCCTCGGGCACGCGACGCCACGAGCCGAGGTGGACCTCGTAGACCGAGACGGGGCGCTCGAGCGGGTTCTGAGCCGCGCGGGCCGCGAGCCACTCGTCGTCGCCCCACTGGTAGTGCGAGGCCCACACTCGCGACGCGGTGCTCGCGGGCACCTCGAAGAAGCGACCCATGGGATCGGCCTTGTCGAATTCGTCACCGCCGAGACGCGAGCGGATCCGGTACTTGTAGTTCGCCGGCGCCGTCGCCCCCGCGACGAAACCCTCGAAGACCCCCGACGACGCGCGCGGGGTCAACGGGTGACGGGTGCCGTCCCAGTCGTTGAAGTCACCCACGACCGCGACCCGTTCGGCGTTGGGCGCCCACAGCGCGAAGTAGCAGCCCGCGACGCCGTCGACGACACTCGGGTGACTGCCCAGGTGCTCGTAGAGGCGGAAGTGCCGACCCTCGTTGAAGAGGTGCACGTCCTCGTCACTGAGTCGCGTCACGGCAGGCGAGCCGTCGTTCCCCGATCGCGTCGTCGTAAACCCGCGGCGCTCGCGCAGTGGCGAGAGGGCGCGGGGCAACACGTTCGAGGACGCCATCTCCTCGAGGCTGCGGCTCGTCTGCTGGGACCAGTTCGCGCGCTGGGTGTCCGTGCCGGGCAGGTTGACCGACGTGGTGGCGCCGAGGATGTCCTCCACCTCGACCATCACGAGTCCGGCGTCGCTGTTGGCGAGCGCGACGTAGACCGCCTCGAGGACGGCCTCGGGCGCTTCGTCGGGCGCGAGGTCGAGTGCGTCGAGGAGGCGCCGGCGGTCCTGGTCGCGCGCGCGACGCGCGTCGGGCTCGTCGACGGGGTCGAGTTGGCCGACCGCGACGCGCTCGTCGATGTCCGCCCCGTGCCACCAGCCGAGGAAGGTCGCCGTGTCGTGGGTGTCAAAGGAGGCCATCGAGCCCGCGGGGACGGGGTCGAGGCCGTCCTCACGAATTGAGAACTGCACGACGTAGCTGCGACGCAACCCCTCGTGCTCGAGGGCCGCGCGCAGCTCGGGGTCAACAGTGCCGAGGTCCTCGCCCACCACGTCCACGCCGTGGCGCTGCGCCTCGATGGCGATCACGCCGAGCAGCTCCTTGAAGGGCATCGACACGTAGACCCCCTCGCTCGCGGGCGCGCCGTCGGGCACCCAGAAGAGCCGCTGGAGTCCGAGCACGTGGTCCACGCGCACCACACCGGCCACACGCATGTGGGCGCGTAGCGCCTCGCGAAACTGGAAGTGGGCGCTCGCCCGTGCGCGCGCGGGGTTCGGCGGCGGCGTGCCCCAGACCTGGCCCCCGGGGGCGAAGTCGTCGGGCGGTGAGCCGATGGCCATAGCGTCGACGAACTCCTCGGGGTTCTTCCACGCGTCGTAGCCGTGCGGGTGCACCCCGATGGGGATGTCGAGTTGGAGCGTCTGGCCGCGTTGGGCGAGGCGCGCGGCCAGCGCGCTCATCTGGCCGTCGACGATCCACTGGGCGAAGAGGTGGTAGCGCACGAGCGTCGGGTCGACGTCGTTCCAGCGCAGCAGGCCACTGCGCGCGGTCGAGGGCCAACGGTGGAAGTCGCGCCCGAATCGCTCACCGGCGGCTCGGAAGCGTGCGTAGTCGTTCACCTCGGGGTGGTTGGTCACGAACGCGCGCAGCCCGGTCTCGTGCTCGGCCATGAACTCGCTCTCGGTCGCGGCCCACGCCTGGATCACCGTTCGCTTCGCCGCGAAGGCGGCGGCCCCGTCGACGTGGCCGTCGCGGCGCCACGCCGCACGTCGACTCGGCGCGTAGGTCTCGTTCATGAGGAACTGAGCGGCCGGCGAGTGGGCGAGGTCCTCCACCTGGTCGAGCGCGATCCAGCGGTCGTTCCAGAACCGTCGGCTCACCGGGCGGTACGGACTCGCCTCGAAGTCCTCGGGTCCAAAGGAGCTGAGTAGCGGCAACGTCGCGACGACGGCGGCCCCCTCGGCCGCGGCCAGGCGCGCGAACTCATCGAGGTCCCCGAGGTCCCCGCTGCCCCAGCTGCGCGCTGCGTGCAGCGAGAAGATCGGCGCCTGCACCGCGTAGGCGCGCCAGTCGTTTGCGAATCGTTGCGCGGCGCCGCGCAGGGGTCGCACCATGATCGTGCTCCACGTCACGCGCTTGGCGAACAGCACGCAGAGCCGGTGGTAGCCGATCGGCAACGCGGGCAACGCGAGCGACCACGTCCGTTCGCCATCGGCACCGGGTTCGAAGGGCCGGAGCTCGTCGGCCCGTACGACCCACGAGGTCTCACCCCCATACTCGAACTCCACCCGGCACTCGAGGGCCGCGCGCCGCGACAGCCGGATCGGCACGTGCGCACCGAGGCCCTCGTCGACGAGGTAGACCGGTTCGAGCGCGCGCTCGAGGCGGTCGTGGCGCAACTGACGTAGCGCGCGCGTAGCGTCACCTGGACCCTCCATCGCCTCGAGGTCGCCGAAGCCGTTGAGCACGCGAACGAGGTTCGCCTCGTCGACGTGTCGGGTCCGACCGCGTCCATCGACGTGGGTGACGTGGACCCCGCGCAGTCGCGCGAGCCCCGCCAAGTCGCCGGTCACGACCTCATCAGGGCCACTCACGAGGACCACGCGATCAGTCCCGGGAGTGCCTCGTCGTCGGTGTGCAGCACCGATGGCACGACTCGCGCGACGATCGTCGCGCCCGCGGGGGCGGGATCGACGAGGGCACGGTAGATCACGCGCTCGCCGTCGCGGTCCACGAACGTCGCGTCGAGCACGCGCGGTGCGCCCACGCCGTCGTCGACCCAGGCCTGAACGCGGACGTCGGACGGCGCGAGGGCACCGAGCGCCACGGTGACGTCGACGGTCTCGCCGCCGGCGACGGACGCGCGACTACTGACCTCGACGGTCAGGGTCGGCCAGGTCTCGCGCATCCGGCGAAGCCCCGCCGCACGGTTGCGCGCGGCGCGCGCACCACCCGCGCGCAGCTGGCTCGAACGCACCAGTCCGGGCAGGTAGTAGGACTCGGTGTAGTCACGCGTCATGCGCAGCGAGTCCCACGTTGGGGCGAGGGTGGACATCGCCTGCTTGACCGACGCCAGCCACGCCCGCGGCACGCCCGCGGCGTCGCGGTCGTAGAAGCGCTCGATGATCTCGTACTCGAGCACGTCGAGCAGTGATCTCGCGTCGGCCGCGTCCTGGGCGGCCTCGTCGGCGAAGTCCTCGTCGGTGCCGATCGTGAAGCCGATCGGCGGCGCGTCGGGGTCCGCGTCGCGCAACGCCTCGTCCCACCACCCGTCGATCGTGGAGAAGTTGAGCGAGCCGTTCATGCCGGCCTTCATGCCGCCCACGCCACACGCCTCGAGGGGGCGCCGCGGCGTGTTCAGCCACACGTCGGCGCCCTGGGCGAGCGCCCGGTCGACGGTCGTGTCGAAGTCGACGATGAAGACCACACGGTCGGCCAGGTCGTAGCGGGCCGCGAACTCGATCATGTCCTGGAGGAGCTGCTTGCCCGACTCGTCGTTGGGGTGGGCCTTGCCGGCGAAGACGATCTGCACCGGTCGATCGGGGTCGCGCAGCAACCTCGCGAGCCGGTCGGGGTCCGCGAGCAGCAACGTCGGGCGCTTGTAGGTGACGAAGCGGCCGACGAAGCCGATCGTCAGTCGCTCGGGGTGCAGCACCGATACCGCGGCGACGCGCTCACTGGGTGCGTTGCGGCGCGCGAGGTCCTTTCGAGCACGACGTCGCGCGAACTCCACGAGCGCGGCGCGCGCGTCGTTCTTCACCCGCCAGAGCTCGACGTCATCCGCGTCACGCAGCGTCGACCACAGCACCGGGTCCCCGGGCGTCGTGCGCCACGCCGGGCCCACACTCGTGGTGAGTAGCTCGCTGAAGTGTTCGGTCGTCCAGGACTCGAGGTGCACCCCGTTGGTGACGTGGCCGATCGGCACCTCGTCGATCGGCAGCCGCGGCCAGAGCACGCCCCACTGGTCACGGGTAACTCGACCGTGCAGTCGGCTCACGCCGTTGCGGTTTCCGGCGAGACGCATCGCGAAGACTGTCGGGCAGAACGAGTCCTCGGGCCAGTCGGGGTTCACCCGGCCCAGTGCCACGAGCGACTCCTCGGACACGCCGACCTGGGTCGCGTAGGGAGCAAGGTAGCGCCGAGCGAGGTCGGGGGCGAAGTAGTCGTGCCCGGCCGCGACCGGAGTGTGGGTGGTGAACAGGATCCCCGGACGCATCGCGACCAGGGCCTCGTCGAAGCTGAGGCTCTCCGCGGCCATGAGGCGCCGAGCCCGCTCGAGCAACGCGAAGGCGCAGTGCCCCTCGTTGAGGTGCAGCACGTCAGGCTCGATAGCGAGCGCGGCGAGGGCCCGCACACCGCCGACGCCCAAGATCAGCTCCTGGGCGAGGCGCGTGCGTGCGTCGCTGTCGTAGAGGCGGGTCGTCAACGTCCGGTCCGCCTCGGCGTTGGTGGCCACGGCGCTGTCGAGCAAGAAGAGTTGATTGCGCCCGACCTGGGCCCGGTAGACCGCGACCTGGACGTCGCGGCCCGGCAGGTTCACCGCGACCTGGACGGCGCGGCCCTTGGCGTCACGCGCGAGCTCGATCGGCATCTTCTCGGGCGACATCATGTCCCAGGCCTCGTGCTGACGCCCGTCGCGGTCGAGCCACTGGTGCGACGTGCCCCGATAGAGCAGACCGACACCCACGAGCGGGACGCCGAGCGCGCTCGAGGCCTTCAGGTGCTCGGCGGCGACGGTCCCGAGACCCCCGGCGAAGATCGGGAGTGAGTCAGTGAGGGAGTACTCGGCGGCGAAGTAGGCGACCACCAGGTCGCGGTGTTCACGGTGCGTCGTCGAGAACCACGTACGGGTGGTCGATCGCTGGTAGGAGCGAAAGTCGTCGATCACGCGCGCGGCCAGTTCGGCGAGCTGCTCGTCGGCCGCGAGCAGCGCGGTCACGCGCTCGCGACCGAGTCCGAGCAGGAGTTGCTGAGGCCACTCGAGCGCGCCCGGACTCGCGGAAGGGTCCAACTTGGCGAAGAGCCCGCGGGTGTCGACCTTCCAGGTCCAGCGCAGGTTCAGTGCGACGTCGAGCAGGCTCTCGTAGGTCGCGACGGATCTCGAGGGCGTGGTGCTCGAGGTACCGTCTGCCACCTCCACCTCCCGTCTCATACGACCGTACGCGTGTCCCGCGGGGGAACGACGATGAGATTCGTAGCATAACCTTCGCCCCATCGGGAACCCCGGCGACGCGTCCCGTGGCGGCGTCGCCGCGCGACGACCGCTCGCTTTAGGCGCCGGTCGTGCCGTCGTCCCGCGCGGCGATGCCGAGGGCGCTTCGCAATTCGGCACTCGCCCAGATCTCGTCCATCGAGCCTTCGAAGCGGATCGTGCCCTTCTCCAAGAGGTAGCCCCGCGAGGCGTGTTCGCGCGCGAACGTCGCGCTCTGCTCGGCGAGCAGGATGCTGAGGTTCTCGCGCGCGAGCATCGAGAGCCACTCGCCGAGCTCGCCGACGACCGCTGGCGAGAGCCCCTCGGTCGGCTCGTCGAGCAGGATCATCGCCGGGTTGGTCATGAGGGCCCGACCGATCTTGAGCATCTGCTGTTCGCCACCGGACAGGTGGCCCGCGGTGCGACGACGCAACTGGGCGAGCTTCGGGAAGAGGCCATAGACCCGCTCGGTGTTCCACGGACCGCTGCGACGAGGACAGGAGCGTCGGGCGACCTCGAGGTTTTCCTCCACGCTCAGGCTCGAGAAGACTCGCCGGCCACTCGGGAGAAAGGCGAGTCCGAGTCGCGCCGGCCGGTACGAGGGCGCGCCCAGCAGCTCCTCGCCGTCCAGGCGTATCGAGCCCGACTCCGGTCGGGTGAGCCCGATGATGCTACGCATCATCGTGGTCTTGCCGGCGCCGTTACGCCCGAGCAGCGCGACCACCTCGCTCGGCTCGACGACGAGCGACGCGCCCTGGAGGACGTGACTCGCGCCGTAGTAGGTGTGGATGTCACGGACCTCGAGCCTCACGACGCACCTCCGTCCTTCGCGGCCCCGTGGCCGAGGTAGATGGCCATGACCTGGTCGTGTGAGCGCACCGCTTCGGGTGTCCCGTCGGCGATCACCTGGCCCTGGTGGAGCACGGTCACGTGATCCGAGATACCAAAGACGACGTCCATGTCGTGCTCGGAGAGCACGACCGTGATGCCCCGGCCACGCACCTCGGAGACAATGAGATCGGCCGTGGCGCGGGTCTCGGCCGGCGACATGCCCGCCGTCGGCTCATCGAGCATCAGCACCGTCGGCTCGATGGCGAGGGCCATCGCGATCTCGAGCGCGCGCTGCTCGCCGTGTGACAAGGTGCCCGCGATCGTGCTCGCCCGCTCGGCGAGTCCGACCTGGTCGAGGATGGCCGTCGCCTCGCGCAACGCGGTGCGATGGAAGTTGGTGACCACGTCCAGGGTGCGCCGACGTCGCGAGACGATGCTCGCCGCCACCGACTCCGCGACCGTGAGGCGGGAGTAAACGCTCGACAGCTGGAAAACCTGGACGAGTCCACGACGCGCGACGGCGTGGGCGCGCTTGCCCTCGATCGATTCACCGCTCAGGGTCACGTGACCCGAGGTGGGTTTGAGTGATCCGGTGATGAGCTTGAACAGCGTGCTCTTGCCGGCGCCGTTGGGTCCGATGACCGCGTGGATGGTGCCGGGCAGGACCTCGAAGTCGACGTGGTCGACCGCGCGGAAGGAACCGAAGTCCCGCACGAGGCCCTCCACGACGAGCAGTGGCTGGCTCATGACGCGTCACCCTCCCCCGTTTCGGCGACGCCTGGCCTCTCGTCGTGGGTCGCGCGCACCGTGCGGAGGTGGCGCACGCGCGCCGCGACCGCCGAGCCGGCGCCGGCGAGCCCGTCGGGACGCAGGAGCACGATGACGAGCAACACGACCCCGAGGACCAACTGCCAGTCCTGGGTGTACTGGATCAAGAAGTGGTTCGCGAACTCGTAGACGAAGGCGCCAAGCACCGGTCCGAGGAAGCTGTACATGCCCCCGATCACCGCCATGAAGATGGGCACGCCCGAACTGGTCCAGTTGAGCAGCTCGGGGTAGGACGACTGGCTATAGACGACGAAGAGCGTGCCGGCGACCGAGCAGAAGAAGCCCGAGACCACGAAGGCCGCGAGCTCGTGAGCAAAGACGTTCACCCCGAGCGCCTCGACGCGGCTGCGATTGTCGCGGATCGCTCGCAGTACGAGTCCGAAGGGCGATCGGGTCACCTTCCACAGGATTGCGATGGACACCGCGACGAGCGCGAGGGTGAAGAGGAAGCTGTTGCGCGGGTCAAGCAGCCAGGTGGGCACCATCGACCCGAACACGCCGTTGGTGCCGCCGGTGAAGTTCGCCTGGTTCTCCGCGATCACGTAGGCGAGCTGGGAGAGCGTGAGCGTGAGCAGTGCGAAGTACAGGCGCCGCGTGCGAAGCGCCAGGGCGCCGAGCACGACGGCGATCGCCGCACCGAGGAAGGGCGCAACCACCATGGCCTCACCGAAGGACAGGCTGTGGTGCATCCACCCGAGGGCGACCGTGTAGGCGCCCACCCCGTAGAAGACGCCCTGGCCGAAGGAGACGAGGCCGCCGAAGCCGAGCATGAGGTTCGTCGCGACGGCGAAGAGCGCGAGCGAGGTCGCGTACTGCAGTTCGAGCGCGTTAGACGGGGACAGCGTCATGCCGAGCACCACCAGCACGATCAGGCCGACCACGATCGCCATCGGGCGTAGCGCCCGTCGCGCGGGCGTGGCGCGTGGCGCCGTGTGGTCCGTGGTCGTCAGTGCGGCGCGCGGCTGGTCGTTCATTGACAGGGCCACGTCAGCGCTCCGGAGTCCCAAAGAGGCCCCACGGACGCACCACGAGGACGAGGATGACCGCGAAGTACATGAAGGTCGCCGCCCAGTTGGGCGCCACCAGCGTGCCGACCGTGTCGGCGATACCGATGATGAGCGCCGCCAACGCGGTGCCGACCACCGAGCCGAGACCCCCGATGACGACCACGAGTAGTGAGGTGACGATGATCGACTGGTCCATGCCCGGGGCGACCGAGATCTGGGGGGTGACGATCGCGCCGGCGAGCGCGGCGAGTAGCGCACCCGCGGTGAAGACCCCGAGGTGCAGTCGTCGCAGGTTCACCCCGCCCGACTGGAGGATCTCGGGGTCGTCGACCGCCGCGCGGATCATCCACCCGAGTGAGGTGTGGCCGAGTACCAGCCAGAGCGCGAGCCCGACGAGGACGGCGCACCCGATGATCACCAGGTCATAGACCGGCAGGTAGGCGCCGGCCAGGGTAAAGCTGCTCGAGACCGCGAGCGGCGCCATCACCGTGCGCGCCCCGTCGCCCCAGATGTGCAGGCCGATGTCAGCGAGGATGTAGAAAACGGCGAAGGTCGCCACCAACTGGGTGAGCGGCTCCTTGCCAACGACGAAGCGCACCACACCAAGCTGGACGACCAGGCCGAGGGCGCCCACCACGAGGGCGGCGAGCAGGATCGACCACCAGAAACGCAGGCCGCTCGAGGTGCCCACGAAGGTGGTCATGAGGAAGGCCCCGTACATGTAGAAGCTGCCGTGGGCGAGGTTGATCACCCGCATGGCCCCGAACACGAGCGTGAGCCCCGCCGCGACCACGAAGAGCGACCCGGCGTCGCTCAATGTGCCCATGGCCTCTGTCAGAAACTGCGCCACCGTCTTGTCTCCCTGAATCCGATCTCGTACGTCGACAGACCTCGACGACCCCCACCCCTACGGGGGAACCGGTAGGGGTGGGAGCCGTCGAGCGACGTGGTGCGCCGGTTCGCTCGAACCGGCGCACTCGTGGTTAACCGCGAAGCGCCAAGCTCTGCTTGCAGGTGAGCATGATCTGACTCGCCTGGGCGACGAAGATGTTCGACTCCCACAGGTGCAGGTGGTACTTGGTGTTCATCGACGACGAGACGGTGCCGACGTACTCGGGCACGTTGGCCTGGTGGTCACAGGCGCGTAGGTAGAGCGGACCGCGGATCGTCGGCACGGTTGCCCCCGAGAGGACCGCCGACACCTTGGCACCCGCGAACGTGTGCGCCTTGTTCACGCCGTAGGCCCACGTCTGGACCGCGGTGTAGGCCATGATCGCCCACGCCGACGGGTACGCGTGGTACTTCGCCTTGAACGCGGTGATGAAGGACGCCATGCCGGCGCCGTTCATCCCGGTCATGCCGGCCGCCCAGAACGGTGCGCGGTCAAAGCCGATCGCCCCGGCCGGGGCCTGGGAACCCAACGCCTCGAGCGGTGACGCCGAGTACATGGCGATCACCTTGGTGTGCTTGAAGAAGCCGTACTGCGCGGCCTGCTTGGAGAACGTCACGAGGTCACCGCCGAACTGTGCGTTGAACACGTACTGCGGGTGCGCCGCGACGAGAGCCGACAGGTAGGGCGCGATGTTGGTGGCTTCGAGTGGTGGGAACTGCTGGTTGACGAGCGTGTAGTTCACGTGCAGGTCCTTCAGCGCCTGAATGAAGCCCGCCACCGTGCTCGTGCCGAAGCTGTAGTTCGGCGCGAAGGTCCCGATGGTGATCTTCTTCTTGCCCACCGCGTGCGCGAGGTACGCCGCCGCAGCGCGCGGCTCCATCACGGTGTTCGGCACGACCTGGAAGGCGTACTTCGTGAAGTCCGACGTGAGCAGGGCGACGTCGTTTGACGTGTGGAAGAAGATCGGCACCTTGTACTGGGTCGCGATCGGCTCTTCCGCCGCGGCGACCGAGCTCACCACCGGTCCGAAGATGGCGACGGCGTGGTCGTTCAGGATGAAGTTGCGCGCGTTGGACGCACCGGTCGCCGGCGTCGCGGCGTCGTCGGCACTGACCACCTTGATCTGCTTGCCGAGGAGCCCGCCGTGGGCGTTGATGGTGGCGGCCGCGAACTGGACTCCCTCGAGGCCCGTCTGACCCAGCTCGGCGATCGAGCCACTCAGCGTCGTGGACTCACCGATCGTCACGGTGCCGCCCGACGACGCGTTGGCCGTGGCCGAGACGAACGCCCCCGACGCGACGACCATCGTGCTCACCGTGGCCATGGCTAACAACCCTCTGGCCCGCCCCTTCGATTTCAATGTGAACTGCATGGCTTCCTCCCCGATAAATGAGATATGACTCAACTGTCAGTGTTAGCACAGGCTGGAGTCACGGCGACGCCCATCAGCAAAAGAAATAAGGGGACGGTCGCCCAGGTACCCACCCGATGGAGGATCCGGGACGCTACGCGTGGCCCAGCCGGTGACGTCGGGCCACCGCGATCAGGGTTAAGCCGGTGGTGCTTCGAAGAGCCGGTGGTCACTCACCTCGGCGATGGCGAGGTCGTAGGACGCGTAGAGCTCGTCACGGCCACGTTGCTGGGCCCGCCGGTGCTCGGGGTGACTCGCCCAGGCCCCGTGGCTCGCCCAATCGCTGAACCACACGATCGTCACTCGCTCGCCGTCGGCGGCGACGAAGAGCTTCTCCTCGAGGAACCCGTCCATCGCGTGGGCGAGTTCGCTCATCGCGTTGGCGAGGCGTCGATACTCGTCCTCGACGCCGGGACGCAGGCGACTTCGAAAGACGGTGATAATCGGCACGCTCGCATCATCGCAGTCTCGCCAACTCCGCGCCACCGGTGCCGGCGACGGCACCGGTGGCGACCGCACCTCGGCGTCGTGAACTCGCCATCGTGACGGTGGGTAGGGTACGTCGTAGGGAGGCTTCGTGAGCGACACACCCAAGGCGATGCACTTGAGCAATCACCACCGCGAGACGTTGCGCTCGATCCTCCAGCACCCGTCGGGCCACAACATCGAGTGGAAGGCCGTGCTCTCGCTGCTCAGCGCCGTCGGAAGCGTCGACGAGACCAGCGAGGGCCGGTTCCGTGTGGTGCTCGGTGACGAGGAGCAGGTCTAGAT
>JAJYSP010000031.1 GCA_021793515.1 Actinomycetes bacterium
GACCGGCGACGTGGCCAGTGACGAAGCCGGCGAGCGCTGCGACCATGATCACCGCAGCGCTCGTGACCACCCCACCGGTGGTGGCGAGACCCTCGACGATCGCCGCGTCATTGGCGAGCCCGTGGTCGTGGGCCTCGCGGATCCGCGCGAGGATGAAGACCTCGTAGTCCATCGAGAGTCCGAAGAGCACCGCGAAGATGAAGACCGGCACCCAGCCCTCAACCTGGGACACGCGGTAGGTCCCGAACAGGTCGGCGCCGAGACCGAGGCGAAAGAGCCACACGAGCACGCCGTAGGCGACGGCGACCGAGACGAGGTCGAGGACGATGGCGATCAGCGCCGCGGGCACCGACCGCACAGCCCGGGCGAGGGCGAGGAAGGCGAGCAGGAGTGCCGCGAGCACGAGCCAGGGGAAGACGCCGTAGATGGCGGTGAGGAAGTCGACCCCTTGAGCCGGTGCGCCACCGACGACGAGGGTGGTGCCGCGGGGGAACCGCGCCGCGGTGGCCTCGGCGCGCACGACGTGGACGAGCCGTTGGGTGACCGGGCTGCCGAGCTCACCTTGACTCACGACGAGGATGCGCGCGTAGCGGTCGGTGTGGTCGACGAAGGGCCATATCGAGTCGGCGGCCACTACCTCGACCCCCGGCGTGCGAAGCAGCGTCGTCTCGAGCGCGACGCGGGCGGCGACCTCGTTCGCGGCACGCGCGCCGTGGGCCCGGCCAGTGTCGATCAGTACCTCGAGCGGGGTGAGGATGCCGGGTCCGACGGTTCGGTCGACGAGGGCGATCGCTCGAGCCGAGGGCATCGAGGGGGGGATGGCGGTGAGCGAGCCCGGGGTGAGGCTCAACCCGGCGCTCGCCCCGGCGATGGCTCCGAGGCCGAGTAGGGCGCCCGCGAGCACGGTGCGCGGGTGGGCGACGACACGACGCGCGAGTCGGGCGAAGGCCCCGTTTCCTGGGTCGCGCGGCTCGAGCAGTCCCCGGGGTCCGTGGGTGGCGACACCGCGGCGACCGACCACGCTGAGTAGCGCGGGCTGGAGCGTGAGGGCCGCCACGAGTGCGACGAGCGGCACGACGAGCCCCGCCGCGCCGAGCGATCGCACCAGGGGCACCGGTACCACGAGCATCGTCGCGAGCCCGATTGCGACCACGCCACCCGAGAGCACGACGGTTCGACCGGCGCTAGCCATGGTCGTGACGATCGCGTCGGCGTCGCTGCTGCGCGTGAGCTCGGCGCGGAAGCGGTGCACCATCAAGAGTGAGTAGTCGATGGCGAGCCCGAGCCCGATCAGGGCCACCACGTTGGGCACGTAGAGCACCATCAGGATGTTTCCCGCGAGCAGGTCGACGACCCCGAGGGCGACCGCCACGGTGGCGCCAGCGACGAGGAAGGGGATCAACACCGCGAGGCTGAAGCCGAGCACGCCGATGAGTAGCACCAGGGCGGCGCCGAGGGCGAGCAGCTCGCCGCGCGCGAGGTCACCGCGCAAGATGGGCGTGACGTCGGCCTGCAGGGCGGCCGGACCGGTCACGAGGGCCGTGGGCAGGTCAGCCTGCACGAGTGCGGCGCGCAGGCTCGCGACGGCACCCGTCGCCTGGTTGAGTGAGTCGCGTGACTCGAGGTCCGTGAGCAGCAGTCCGCCGAGGGCCTGCTCTTCGACGACGTGCAGCGACGGCACGCGCGCGATCGCCCGGGCGAGGCGGGCCTCGGCGACCCGGTCGGCGCGCGAGGTGGGCAGGTGGGGCACGACGACGGTGATGGCGCCCTCGATGTTCTCACCAAACCGGTTGATCAGGATCGAGTCAGCCCTCGCCGACGCCGAGCCCGGCACCGCGAGCGAGGTCGTGAGCCGCGAGCCCAGTTGGTGGTAGCCGGCGAGGCCGGCGAGCGCGCCGACGAGCCAGAGTGCGAGTACGAGGTAGCGCCAGCGGACAACCGAACGGGTCCAGCGGGCGAGCACCTAAGAAGGGTAACGCTCGCGGGTGTGGGGTCGGTTAGACCTTGCCGCCGCGTCGGCTCTCGGCGACACCGCCGAAGAGCGCCCAGATCACGAGCGCGAGCCCGGGCACCAGCAGCCAGATCCCAAAGACGAGGGCGAGCACGGTGAAGAACGAGCCCATGCCGAGGGTGAAGGGCCAGATGGAGGTGCCGGGGAAGGCCCCGACGACGCCGGCGCCCTGGGCCTGGGTGGCGTTCGGGTCGTCTTCGGGGCGGGGCTTCATGCGCCGGCTCCACCAGTAGTAGTAGGCACCGGGCAGGAAGCCGAGCAGCATGCCGGCGAACATCATCACGCTGCCGGCGTTCTCGTGGCCCCAGTTCCAGTAGACGGCGACCATGAGCCCAAAGAACAGGCCCAGGCTGAGCAGGATCTTGGCCTCGACCTTCATCGCACGGGCTCGCTCTCAGCCTTCGCTGCGGCTGGTGCGTGGGGGATCGCGCGGTGCTCGGGGTGGTTGTAGTCCCACGTCGGGCGCTCGGAGCGGATGACCGGCAGGCGGTAGAAGTTGTGGTGAGGCGGGGGTGAGGTGGTGAACCACTCGAGGGTCTGGCCGTCCCAGGGGTTGTCACCGGCCGGGTGCTTCTTCCAGCTCACGACGACGTTCACGACGAAGAGGATCGTCGAGACCCCGATCAGCACCGCGCCGAGCGTCGAGACGTCATTGAGGAACTTCCACTGGGGGTCGTGGGGGTAGATCGCCATGCGCCGGGGCATGCCGCGCAGGCCGAGTAGGTAGAGCGGCAGGGTGAAGACCTGGGTGCCGATGAAGAGGAACCAGAACTGGATCTTGCCGATGCGCTCGTCGAGCAGGTAGCCCGTGAACTTCGGGCCCCAGTAGTAGAGCCCGGCCATGCCCGCGAGCACGAGGGCCATCACCACCGAGTGGAAGTGGGCGACGACGAAGTAGGTGTCGTGGGTGAAGAAGTCGAGCGGGGGGCTCGCGAGGTAGATACCGGTCAGTCCGCCGATCAAGAACGTGATGACAAAGCCAATGGCCATCAACATGGCCGCGGAGAACCAGACCTCCCCTCGCCACATCGTGCCGATCCAGTTGAAGATCTTGATGCCGGTCGGCACCGCGATCAGGAGGCTCATGATCGAGAAGAAGGGCAGCAGCACGACGCCGGTGGTGAACATGTGGTGAGCCCACACGCCGAGCGAGAGCGCGGCGATCGACAGCGTGGCGAAGATCATGCCCTTGTAGCCGAAGACGGGCTTGCGCGAGAAGACGGCGAGGATCTCGGTCACCATGCCAAAGAACGGCAGGGCGAGGATGTAGACCTCCGGGTGGCCCCAGAACCAGAAGATGTGTTGCCAGAGCACGGGCACGCCCCCGCCGGCCACCGAGAAGATGTGCGTGCCGAAGTGCCGGTCGGCGTAGAGCATGATGAGCCCGGCCGTGAGCACCGGGAAGGCGAGCAGGATCAGGATCGCCGTGACGAGCATGTTCCAGGTGAAGATCGGCATGCGGAACATCGTCATGCCCGGCGCGCGCAGGTAGAAGATCGTGGCGACGAGGTTGACCCCGGTGAAGATCGCCGAGAAGCCCGTGAGTAGCAGGCCGCCGATCCACAGGTCGGCGCCGGCGCCGGGGGTGTTGAGTGAGTTCGAGAGCGGGGCGTAGGCGACCCAGCCGAAGTTGGCGGCGCCGCCGGCGGTGAAGAAGCCCGACAGCATCGTGATCGCGCCCGTCAGGTAGAGCCAGTAGGAGAGCGCGTTGAGGCGCGGGTAGGCCATGTCGGGCGCGCCGATCTGGATCGGCACGATGATGTTCGCGAGCGCGCCGAAGGCGAAGGGGCCCGCGAAGAGGTAGATCATCACCGAGCCGTGCATCGTGAAGAGCTCGTTGTACTGGGCGAGGGAGACGAGCGTGCCGTTGGGGCTCGCCAGCTGGGCCCGAATGATCTCGGCGAAGGCGCCGCCGATCACCATCATGATCACCGCGGTGACGGTGTAGGACAGACCGATGACCTTGTGGTCGGTCGTGGTGATCCACTTCAGGATGCCCGTGGGGCCGTGGTGCTCGTGGGGGGGCTCGGGCAGGTCGTGGGCGCTGACGGGGTGTTCGAGTATGTCAACCATCACTTCGCTCCGTTACTGACGTAGGGCTTGGACGGCACGATCGACGAGGTCTGCTGGCGCTGGGCGATGTTCGCCGCCGAGGCCGCGTTGGCGCTCGCGGGGTTGTTGAACGAGGCGAGCCAGGCCTGGTACTTGGCCATGGTGACGACCTTCACGTTAAAGAACATGAGCGAGTGGTAGAGCCCGCAGAGCTGGGTGCACTGGCCGAAGAAGTCACCGGTGTTCACCGCGCGCAGCGTGAACTGGTTCAGCACGCCGGGCAGGGCGTAGCGCGAGAAGTTGAAGGCTCTCACGTAGAAGCCGTGCACGACGTCAGTCGAGGTGAGGTTGATGTGGACGTTGGTGTTGACGGGCATGACCATCGTCGGGTCCTGGGTCGTCTGGCCGATGACGACCGCCGAGGAGCCGGGGTAGGAGAACTTCCAGCCCCACTGGAAGGCGTTCACGTCGATGGTGACGTTGGTCTTGGGGTTGGCGACTTCCTTGTTCTCCACGACCATGGTCGCGGCGAAGAGCCCGAAGACGATGAGGATCGGCACGATCGTGTAGGTCAGCTCCAGGGGGATGTGGTACTGGACCTGCTTGGGGATCGCGTCGCCGCGGCGCCGGTAGCGAAGGACCACCCAGAGCACGAGCACGACGACGAGCGTCCCGATGATCGCGGCGCCGATCGAGAAGCCCTGCCAGAGGTGGAAGACCGAGCGCGAGGAGGTCGTGTCACCCTGGTTCGCACCGAAGTTGGGCACGGTGCACCCCGAGAGGGCGAGGGCGGCGAGCGGGAGTACAGCGGCCCGACGTACTCGTTGCCACCGGCGAGAGCGGGTCGATGCACCCTGGGGGGGCAGGGCGGGTGATTCCACGAAGAAAGACTACTAACGCCTTCTTCGTGGGCCCATGGCGGAAAGTATGAACGCCCTTAGTTTTGCGTTCCAGTCGCCCGCTGCGGGCGACTCGTTGGACGTGGACTAGGAGTTGGTGTCCGTCGTCTTCTCGTCGGTGACGTCGGTGGCCTTGGTATCGGTGGTCTTCGCGGCCTTCAGGCCCTTTTCGAACTCGGTCTTGGCCGAGCCGAGGTTGCGGGCCAACTTCGGGATCGCCGATCCGCCAAAGACCAGCACGGCCACCACAATCACCACGATCAACAGATCGGGTCCAAAGATCTCAGCGAGAAACACAATCGTCTCCTTTGACTCGCTCCCCTTCAGCGTAGTGCCACGCGCCGCCCGTGGGTAAGCGTGGCACGCCCGCGCGCTCTACGACGCGCACTGCTTCGGGGCTGGCCCCGTGAACAGGGGAGGCGTCGCTCGTCCCCGGTTGGCGAACGGCGGTGGCTACCCGGCGATCGCCACCCCGAGCACGAGCGCGAGGATCGAGCCGAGCGTGCCGAGTCCCGCCCACACGCCACGAGCGCGCGGTGTGCTGGCCTTGGTGTGCAGGTAGCTGCCGACCCCGGCGACGACCACGCAGAGCATCTTCACGCCAAAGACGGCATTCCAGGTGGCGCTCGCGCCCGCGTGGTCGATCGCGAGGTAGTTCCACACGCCGGTCGCGATGAGCAGCCAGTAAGCCGGCCAGCTCAGGCGCCCGAAGGCGGCCGCCACGCGCTTGGGCGCGTCGGCGCCGAGGCCGCGCACCGTGCCGATGAGGCCGGCGAGCACGAGCTGGCCGCCGACCCAGACGGTCGCGGCGAGCACGTGCAGGGTGAGCCGGGTGATCGTGAGCGCGTCGGCGAGCTGGGGTTGATTGACGAGCGCGAGCACCGTTTAGCGACCTGTCCAGACCGGGGGGCGCTTCTCGGCGAAGGCGACCGCGCCCTCGAGGGCGTCGGCGCTCGCGCCGATGGCGCCGAAGGCGTCGTTGTTGACATGCCAGGCCTCGGCCTCGGTGAGCTCGAGCGCCTCGTGCATCACGCGCTTGGAGGTGCGTACCGCGAGCGGGGCGTTGGCGGCGATGCGCTCGGCGAGCGCGATCGCGGTGTCGAGCAGCGCCTCGCCGGGCACGACGCGGTTCACGATCCCGAGCTCGTAGGCGCGCTGGGCGTCGATCGGGTCGGCGGTGAGGGCCATCTCGTAGGCGACGGTGATCGGGATGCGCTTGGCGAGACGGATCAGCCCGCCGCCACCGGCGATGAGCCCGCGCGAGGCCTCGGGGATGCCGAACTTCGCGTGGTCGGCCGCTACCACCATGTCACAGCTGATCATGATCTCGAACCCGCCGGCGAGCGCGGCGCCGTTCGCGGCCGCGATGATCGGCTTGGTGAGGAACCGGTTGGCGATGCCGGCGAAGCCGTGGTCGGTGAAGGGGACCTCGCCGGCGGCGAAGGCCTTTAAGTCCATGCCGGCCGAGAACGCCTTGTCCCCCGCGCCCGTGAGCACGATGACCCAGACCTCGTCGTTCGCCTCAGCCTCGTCGAGGGCGGCCTCGAGCGCGAGGGCCGTCGCACGGTTGATGGCGTTACGCGCCTCGGGTCGGTTGATGGTGAGTAGTAGTACGTGTCCACGCTGTTCGCGCACGATCTCGTCGGCCATGAGTCCTCCTTGGACGCCCCGTCGGGGGTACGGCGACGACGCTACTTCGTTAGCCGATGAGGACGTGGAAGACTGGGCCGGTGACCGGTCCGGCCCTGTTCGCCACGCTCGACGGCTACACCGTCGAGGGCGGCTTCGACGGATTGACCGGTCCGACGACCTGTTACGCGCCCTCGATCGCGCTCGGGCGACTCGCCGGCCCCGCGGCGAACGGGCTCTACGGCGAGTACGAGGCGGTACTCGACGCGGCGGCGGAATTGGGCCTCGCTGGGGTGCGACTGAGCGTCGAGTGGACCCGGGTCGAGCCTCGCCGCGGCGAAGTCGACCAGTCCGCCCTCGCGCGCTACGGGGCCGTCGTCGAGCACGCGCGCGACCTCGGCCTGTCGGTGACGATCGTGCTCATTGACGCGGTGTGGCCGCTCTGGACCGGGCTCGAGGCGTGGCTCTTGCCGTGGGTAGCGCCGATGGCGATCGCCCACGGGCGTCGCGTGGCGCGCGCGCTCACCGGCGCGGACGGGATCATCATCGCCCCGCACGCGGCGGACCTGGTGAACGCCGGCTTCCTTGCGGGCACCGGCCCGCCGTTTCGAAGGGGCGCGACCCTCGACGCGGCGAGCGCGAAGGCTGCCCTCGCGGGAATCGTCTCGACGCTCGCCGAGGACGACGCCATCAGCACGCGGCTCAGCTCCTCCTGGCGTGAACTGCGCCTCGACGCCGCACCCGGCGAGGTGGCGTCGGTCGTCGCCTCGGGCGTGGGCGAGGTGCACCTGCGCAGCCTCGTCGCGGGCACGGGCCCCACGGCGGTGACGACGGGGCTGCTCGAGCGCCGCGACGGCGCCTGGACGCACAGCGAGGCGTCGGCCCTACTCGGGCTCCTGCGCTGATTCGGGGTGCTCGGCCTCGTAGGCCGCCTCGATGGCGAGGTCGCGGCGCCGGCGAACGAGGTGGATCGTGAGGAATCCGCCGACGATGGCGATGAGCAGCACAACCCCCACCCACGTCGAGTAGGTCTCGATGGTCGTGAGCGCCCCACCGGCGTAGTAGCCGAGCAGTGAGTACGACGTGCCCCAGGCGATGCCCCCGAGGGCGTTGGCGAGCAGGAAGCGCCGGTACTTCATCCCCGACAGTCCGGCAAGTCCCGGCATCACCGCGCGCAGGAACGCGGTGAAGCGCCCGAGGAAGACGTAGAGCGGGCCGCGTTCGGCGAGGCCCGCGAGGGCGCGGTGCAGCCCGGCTTGTCGCCGTCGCAGCATCGGTAGCTTGAGCAGCTGGTCGCCGTAGCGTTTGCCGACCTCGTAGCCGACCGAGTCGCCGATGATCGCGGCGAGCACGACGAGGCCGATGAGGACCCCGATGTTGACGTGGCCCCGGCTCGCCACCACCCCGGCCACGATCACCGAGGTCTCGCCAGGTAGCACGAAGCCGATGAAGAGGGCCGCCTCGCCAAAGACGAGCAGGGCCACGAGTCCATAGACGAGTCCGCCCGGCAGGTGTTGGATCTTGGTGATGATGAAGGTGACGACCGTGGCGAGGACCATTGCTCCATTGTGGTCGCTCACCCCCTCGCCCGGAGCGGATGGCCTGCATGACGTGCACCGGGGCGTTGTGCCACCATGAGTCATGCCCGACGTAGCCCCCGCGCGCCCCCGCGACCCGCGCGCCCGTGCGCGCCTGCGCGCGCCCGTGCGGGCGAGCGCCCTCTCGGAGTGGGCACTCGTGCCCCTGCGGCTTTTCCTCGGGGTGACCTTCACCTTCGCCGCCCTGCAGAAGCTCGCCAACCCCAACTTCTTCAACGCGGCGAGTCCCATCTCGATCCACGCCCAGCTGGTGGCGGCGGCGCGGGTGAGCCCACTGCGCGCGCTCGTCGTGCACCTGATCGGGCTCTCGACCGTCATCGGCGCGACGATCGCTCTCGCGGAGCTCGCCGTCGGGGTCGCGACCCTGCTCGGGCTCTTCCAGCGCGTTGCCGCCGTCGGTGGGGCCCTGTTATCGCTGACGTTCTTTCTCACGGTGAGCTTTCACGCGGCGCCCTACTACACGGGGGCCGACCTGGTCTTCCTCGCCGCCTGGCTGCCGCTCGTGATCGCGGGTCGCGCGACGCGGCTCTCGCTCGACGGGCTCGTTCGCGCGCGAAGCGCCGCCGAGGCCCATCGCGGCGCGCCCGAGCTCGTCGCGATCCCCTTTAGTGCGGTGCAGTCACGCTGTGGTCACTTCGATCAGGGGCACTGTGACGCGCTCGGTGGCGCCTGTAACTCGTCGGAGTGTCCGGTGCTGGCGGGGCCCTCGTCGAGCACTGGCGACGCGGTCGATCGTCGCGCGGTGGTGCTCGCGACCGCGAGCACGGTGCTCGTCGGCGGTGCGGTCGCCGTCGGTGTCACGGTCACCGCCGTTGCCGGGCGGGTCGTCGGCGGTGCGGTCCCCCCGGTCGCCCCGAACACCCTGCACGCGGCGCCGGGCGCGCCGCGCACCGCGCTCGGGGTGGAGCTCGGCGCGGCCCGCGACGTGCCCGTTGGCACGGCGGCGACCTTCACGATCCCCGCGACCGGTGACCCGGGCATCGTCGTCCAGGCGAGCGAGGGGGTCTTTGACGCCTACGACGCGGTCTGTCCCCACGCCGGGTGCACGGTGGGCTACTACGCCCAGAACCACGTCTTCGCCTGTCCCTGTCACGGCTCGCAGTTCCTGGTCGCCAACGGTGACGTCATTTCGGGCCCCGCGCCCCACGGACTGGCCAAGCTCACGGTGGTGGAGGGTCCGGACGGTAACCTCTACTTGAAATGAGTGAAGAACGCCGCCGGGTACTCGTCGTCGAGGATGATCACAATCTCGCCCAAGCCTTGGCGGACCTGCTCACCGACGAGGGCTTCTCGGTCACTCAGCGCCACGACGGCGAGTCGGGCTTCGCCGAGGGACGAGACGGCGCCTACGACGTCATCGTGCTCGACATCATGCTGCCCAAGCGCAACGGCTTCTCGGTGTGTCTGGACCTGCGAAGCGCCGGGGTGCACACGCCGCTGCTGATGCTCACGGCCAAGGACGGCGAGCTCGACGAGGTCGAGGGACTTGAGGTCGGCGCCGATGATTTCCTGCGCAAGCCCTTCGAGTGGTCGATCCTGCTCGCGCGGGTGAACGCGCTGCTGCGTCGCCACGAACGTGAACGGCCCCAGCCCCTCGTGGTCGGACCGGTCTCACTCGACCCGGTGAGCCGCCGGGTCATCGCGCACGACCGGCCGGTGTCGCTCACCCCGCGCGAGTTCGCCCTGCTCGAGTACCTGCTCAGCCACGGCAGCGAGGCGATCAACAAGGGCGACATCCTCACCGCGGTGTGGGGCGGCGACTTCGACGGGGACCCGAACATCGTCGAGGTCTACATCGGCTACCTGCGACGCAAGATCGACCTGCCCGACCGACCGTCGATCATTCGCACGGTCCGTGGCGTGGGGTACCGCGTTCGCGAGGACTGATGCGCCGGCGCGCGCTCTCGATCCGCGCCCGCCTGACGCTGTACTTCGTCATCTCGATCGCGGTCGTGCTCGGCTTTACCGGCGTGGCGCTCGTGAACCTCGTGCACCGCTCACTGGTCAACAGCGCCACCAACCAGGTGACCGACGTCATGGCCCAGGTGCAGACCCGCCTCGCGACGTCACCGCTGCCGAGAAAGCTGCTCGTGCTGCCCATGGTTGGCGACGTCGTCGTCCAGGTGACCGACCCGGGCGGTCACGCGGTCTGGGCGGCGAGCTCGGCGATCGCGAACGAGCCGGTGCTCGCGCGCGCGAAGCCCGACAACGCCTCCACGACCGGGCTCGAGGCGTTGCCCGTGCGTAACCAGGCCGACGCCACGATCCTCGCGGCGCTGAGTCAGTCGACGGTGCAGTCGATCACGACCTCGCGCGGGCCGGCCTTGATCTTCGGCTTCGTCGACGGCGCCTCGATCACCCACAGCGTCGGGGTGCTGCTCGCGAGCGTCGCGATCTCCTTCCCGCTGCTGCTCGTGCTCGCCGGGGGGCTCATCTGGCTCGGGCTCGGGCTCGCGCTCGCGCCGGTCGAGTCGATCCGTCGCCGCGTCGAGCGCATCGCCGCGCGCGACCTCTCCGAGCGAGTGCCGGTCACCGGTGGCGACGACGAGATCGCGCGTCTCGCGCGCACGGTCAATGAGATGCTCGACCGCCTGGAGTCGGCGAATCGCTTCCAGCAGGAGTTCGTCTCCAACGTCAGCCACGAGCTGCGAAGTCCCCTCACGACCCTGCTCGCGACCGTCGAGCGCGCGACCAACCTCGCCGAGCGGGCCGACTGGGCCAGCGTGGCCGACACGATCACCCGCGAGGGCCGGCGCCTCGACGTGCTGATCGACGACCTCTTCTGGCTCGCGCGCAACGACGAGGGCCAGATTGAGCTGCGTCACGTGGACGTCGACCTCGACGACCTGCTCTACGAGGAGGCCCAGCGGGTGCGCGCCATGTCCGGGCTCGTGGTGGACACCTCAGCGGTGACCCCGACGCGCGTCGAGGGCGACCCCGCGACCCTAAAGCGCATGGTGCGAAACGTCGTGGACAACGCGGTGCGCTACGCGAGTACGCAACTCACCTTCAGCGCCGGCTACGACCTCAACGAGGCAGTCGTTCGCATCGCCGACGACGGTGAGGGCATCGACGTCGCCACGAGCGCACGCTTCTTTCAGCGCTTCGTGCGCTCGGACCCGGCGCGGGCGCGCGCGTCGGGGGGCACGGGACTTGGCCTCGCGATCGTGGCGGACATCGCCGCGCGACACGGCGGCAGCGCGCGCTTCGTGTCCGTCGAAAATGGGAGCTGTCTCGAGCTGCGCGTGGCGCGTGGTGGGCCCGCGCTTTAGAGTCGCACTGTGACCCCGCTCGAGCTCGCCCAACGCCTCGCCCGTCCGATCGGCGCCCTCGGCGCCGCCTTCTACTTCGATCCCGGCACCGTCGAGGCGGCCGCGGCGCTCGGAATCAACGTCTATGAGTTCTACGGCCTCGGTCGCGGCGGCGTGCTCGGCGACGTGGACGTCGCGACGGTGCGCGACGCCTTTCACTTCTTTCACCCGCGCACGATCGACCTGCTCTGGCGCGCCGCGAGGCAGAAGGCCGACCCCGTCGAGGTCGCCCGGGCCCACGTGGCGGCCGCCTACGCCTACGCCGATCGGACCTTTGGCGCCGTGCCCCTCGACCTGCTCGCGACAACCGCGCGGGTCGCGCGCACGGTGCTCGAGGCCGATCCGCTCGGGGCGCACCCGCTCGCCGACGGCTACCGGCGCGTACCCGTGCCCGCGGACCCCGTGCACGACGCCTACGTGGGGGTGATCGCGCTGCGCGAGCTGCGCGGCGCGCTGCACATCGAGGCGGTCAACGCGGCGGGACTCTCGCCGGCACAGGCCTGCTACCTCGAGGACGCCTCGATCTTCACCCTGCACGGCTACCGCGAGGCGGACGTTCCGGTGGTGACGCCCGCGCTCGAGGCGGGAAAGGCGAAGGCTGAGATAGCGACCGACGCCGCCATGGCTGAGCGCTTCGCCGCGCTCGAGGACTCCGAGCGTGACGAGCTCGCGCGCGGCGTCGAGGCGATGGCGGCCGCGAGTGCGAGCCCGGTGCCGCGCTAGCGATGGCGCGGCGCGTTCAGATCTCGCGCGGCCCGCTGCTGACCACGCTCACCGTTGCGGCGATCCTCGAGACGGCCTGGACCGTCTACATCGCCTTCAGCCTGCCGCGCCACTACGTCGCGATCCACTGGAAGCTCGCCTGGGTGGGCCTCGACGTCGGCGAGGTGGCGACGCTGCTCGCTGCGGCCTGGGCCTCGTGGAAGCGCCGGGCGATCCTCGCGCTCTTTACGAGCTCGGCGGGCACGATGCTGCTCGTGGACGCCTGGTTCGACATCACCACCGCGCGCCGCGGTGACCAGTTCCAGAGCTCACTCACGGCGCTCCTCATCGAGGTCCCCTCGGCGATCGCGCTCTACTGGGTCACCCAGCGCACCATCCGCCAGATCAACCGGCCGCGCATGGAAGAGGCCGGCGTGCGCTCGGTGCGTCACCTGCCGCTCGACCCCATCGACCCGCGACGCGAGCGACCTCAGCGGTGACGCGCGGGGACCCGCTCGAGGGCTAGGAGGAACTCCTTTACCGCGAGGCCACCGCCGTAGCCACCGAGGCCGTTGGCCGCGACCACCCGGTGACAGGGCACGATGATCGGCCAGGGGTTCACGTGATTGGCCTGGCCGACGGCCCGCACGGCGCGGGGCCGACCGATCGTGCGCGCGACGTCGCCGTAGGTGCGCACCTCGCCGTAGGGGATCGCCGCGAGCGCGTCCCACACCTCGCGCTGGAAGTCGGTCGCGTCGACGTCCTCCAGGGTGACGGTGAAGTCACGGCGCTGGTGGGCGAAGTACTCGGCCAGCTGGTGGGCGCCTTCGGCGACCGCGCTCGGCGTCGCGCCGCGCGTCGTGCGCGGGTGTTCGCTCGGCATCCAGACCCGGGTGATCGACCGCTCGGTCCCCTCGACACCCCAGAGACCGACGGGGGACTGCACGGTCGCCACGAAGTGTTGCACGTACCCGGTCTACCAGTACCGTCGAGGCATGCTCGTAAAATGTCTCCACGACGGCGTGCGAATCGTCGCCGACGACCTCGGGGCCGGTGACGCCGTGCTCTTGCTGCACGGCTGGCCCGACACCGCCGCCCTCTGGGACGAGGTCGGCGCCGGTCTGCTCGCGCGCGGCGCGCGGGTCATCACGCCCGACCTGCGCGGCTGTGGCCGCTCGGACAAGCCCCGCGAGGTCGAGGCCTACGCCATGGGCGTGCTCGTAGCCGACGTGCTCGCCCTGCTCGACGAGGCCGGTGTCGAGCGCGCCCACGTGGTCGGTCACGACTGGGGCGCCGCGCTCGCCTGGGCGCTCGCGAGCTTCGCGCCCGAGCGGGTGCGCTCACTCTGCGCCCTCGCGGTCGGGCACCCGACGGCCTTTCGCGCGGCCGGGCTCGAACAGCAGCTGAAAAGCCTCTACACCCAGCTCTTCATTCGCGAGGGCCTCGGTGAGGCCTTCGTGCGCCAGCACGACTACGAGCTGCTGCGCACGTGGTTCGCCCACCCGCGCGCCCAGCAGGTCATCGCCGAGTTCGAGCGCGACGACCAGCTGCGCTGTCATCTCAACTGGTACCGCGCGAACCTGCCGGCTGACGCTTTCCTCATCGAGCCCCCGCGCCTGCCCCCGGTGCTCGCGCCAACCCTCGGCGTGTGGTCGAGCGGCGACCGCGCATTGTGTGAGTCCCAGATGGTCGAATCGGGTCGGTACTGCGCGAATGGATTCACCTACGTGCGCCTCGAGGACTTCGGGCACTGGTTCCCCCTCGAAGCGGGCGAAGAAGTGACGAAAGTCCTTAGTGATTTTCACGCGCAAGTGGCCTAATCACGGATTTTGCGGTAGTAGTCCGGTGGTAGAAAAGGG
Organism: Actinomycetes bacterium; assembly: GCA_021793515.1. Taxonomy (GTDB): domain Bacteria; phylum Actinomycetota; class Acidimicrobiia; order Acidimicrobiales; family RAAP-2; genus RAAP-2. The sequence goes on from JAJYSP010000031.1 coordinate 14,062, forward strand.
TGATGAAAATTGCGCTCTGTAAAGAGTCGCGCGCCGGAGAGACTCGAGTCGCGCTCACGCCCGACGCGGTCAAGACCTTCGCGCGCGACGGATGGGACGTCGTCGTCGAACGAGGCGCCGGAGTGCTCGCGCACTTCACCGACGAGGCCTACGTGGCCGCGGGCGCCACGATCGTCGACCAGGCGGTCGGTGACGTCAACCTGCGGGTGAACCCACCGACGCTCGACGAGGTGGCCCGGCTGCCCGAGGGCTCGATGCACCTCTCGTTCCTCTCACCGTTGCTCAACCTGGACGTCGTGCGCGCCATGAACGAGCGCAAGGTGACGATCACCTCCTTTGACCTGCTGCCGCGTATCTCGCGAGCTCAGTACATGGACGCGCTCTCGAGCCAGGCGACGGTCTCGGGCTACCGGGCCGCGCTCGCCGGCGCGACCCACTTCGACCGGTTCTTCCCCCTGCTCACCACGGCCGCGGGCACCATCCGTCCCGCGAAGGTCCTGGTCATGGGCGTCGGGGTGGCGGGCCTGCAGGCGATTGCCACCGCCAAGCGACTCGGCGCGAAGGTTCGCGCCTACGACGTGCGCTCGGCGGCGAAGGAGGAGGCCGAGTCGGCCGGTGCGGTCTTCGTCAAGCTCGGCGTGACCGCCGACGCCGCGGGCGGCTACGCCCGTGAGCTCACCGACGAGGAGCGCAACCAGCAGCAGGCCGCCCTCGTGAGCGAGGTCGCCAACGCCGACGTCGTGATCACGACGGCCGCCGTGCCCGGACGCAAGTCGCCGATCCTCGTGACGACCGCGATGGTCGAGGCGATGGGCGAGGGCTCGCTCGTCATCGACATGGCCGCCGACGGCGGCGGCAACTGCGAGCTCACGGTCGCCGGCGAGGTCGTCACCCACGGTGGCGTGCGCATCGTCGGACTCGCGAACCCGCCCGCCCAGATGGGCGCGCACGCGAGCTTCATGTTCGCCAACAACGTGCTGAAGCTGCTCGCGCTCTTCGGCGCGAAGGGCCAGCTCGCCCCGGACTGGTCCGACGAGGTCGTCGTCGGCGTGACGGTGGCGCGCGAGGGCGCAATCGCCCACGCGCCGACCGCCGAGGCGCTCGGCGTACCAGCGGTGGCGATCACCGCGCCGGTCGAGGATTCCAAGGAGAGTGCGTGATGGGTAACGTCCTGCTGCAGTACGCGACGGTGTTGATGCTGGCGATCTTCGTCGGCATCGAGATCATCGCCAAAGTGCCGAGCATCCTGCACACCCCGCTGATGAGTGGCTCGAACGCGATCCACGGCGTCATCCTCGTGGGCTCCATGCTCATCCTCGGTGGCGCGACGACGAACCTCCAGGAGGTCCTCGGCTTCCTCGCGGTCATCCTCGCAACCCTGAACGTGGTCGGCGGCTTCGTGGTGACTGACCGCATGCTCGAGATGTTCAAGCCCAAGGCGAAGCCCGCCGCGAAGAAGGAAGAGGTGGCTCAGTGAGTCGCGAAACACTCATCGACCTGCTCTACCTTTTCTCGGCGACGACCTTCGTCCTGGCCCTGAAGGGCCTCGGCAGTCCGAAGCGGGCGCGCCTGGGCAACATGGTCGCGGCCTTCGGGATGCTCGTGGCGATCGTGGCGACGTTCTTCAAGTACGTCGACGGCCACAAGCTCTACCACGTGCCGCTCATCCTGCTCGGCATGTTCATCGGTCTCATCGTCGCGGTGCCGGTCGCGCGCTTCGTGAAGATGACCGCGATGCCCCAGTTGGTGGCGATCTTCAACGGTGTGGGTGGCGGTGCCGCCTCGCTCGTGTCGATCACCGAGTTCGTGCACATCAAGTCGACCCACCCGGCGACCTACGTCACCCTCGAGGTGCTCCTCGGGGTCCTTATCGGCACGGTCTCCTTCGCCGGTTCGGCGATCGCCTTCGCGAAGCTCCAAGAGCTCATGACCGGTCGCCCGGTCACCTACCCCGGCCAGCAGGTCATCAACGGCATCGTGGGGCTCGCCTCGCTCGCGATCATCGTGACGATCCTCGTGACGGCATCGGAGCCCCTGCTCTGGGTGCTGCTCGCGCTCGCCTTCGTGCTCGGCGTGATCTTCGTGCTGCCGATCGGCGGCGCGGACGTGCCGGTCTTGATCTCGCTGCTCAACGCCTTCACCGGTCTCGCGGTCGCCGCATCGGGCTTCACGCTCGGCTCGAACCTGCTGATCGTCGCCGGTACCCTGGTCGGCGCCTCGGGTATCTTGCTCACCCGCTTGATGAGTAAGGCCATGGGCCGCAGCCTCGCCAACGTCCTCTTCTCGGCCTTCGGATCGAACGTCACCGCGAGTGGCGCGACCGAGCGGGCCGACGGACGAAGCGTCCGCTCGGGTACCCCCGAGGACATCGCCATCCTGCTCGGCTTCGCCAGTCGCGTCGTCTTCGTCCCGGGTTACGGCCTCGCGGTCTCCCAGGGCCAGCACGTGCTGCGCGAGCTCGCCGAGGTCCTCGAGGAGAAGGGTATCGAGGTCTTCTACGGCATCCACCCGGTCGCGGGTCGTATGCCGGGCCACATGAACGTGCTGCTCGCCGAGGCGAACGTCCCCTACGAGCAGCTCGTCGAGATGGACGAGGCGAACTCCGAAATGCAGACGGCCGACGTCTGTCTCGTGGTGGGCGCCAACGACACGGTGAACCCGGCCGCGACCGACGACAAGACCTCGCCGATCTACGGGATGCCGATCATCCACGCCGACCTCGCCGAGAACGTCGTCTTCTTGAAGCGCTCGATGCGTCCCGGCTTCGCCGGTATCGAGAACGAGCTGCTCTACAACCCCAAGACCACGCTCGTGTTCGGTGACGCGAAGGACACGCTCACGAAGATGGTCGCCGCGGTCAAGGCGAGCTAACGCACCGCCGGTCGGTGGCGCGGTCGGTTGACCGACGCCACCGACCACTGCGCACTAGCGTCAGGTCATGGCGCGAGCCTCCGTCACCTACGTCGGACCTCGGACTCGTTGGGCTCGTCGTCGCGCGCGGCTCCGCTACCGATTCGCGCCACCGCGCAACCCCTACCTGAACCTCGCCCAGCGACTCATCTGGCGGGTCCAGCGACTCGTCCTCGGTGACAACCGGCGACGGCGCCAATCGCGCGACTCACGTACACGCTGACCAGCGGGTTTCTCACCGAGGGCCCAGGGGCTGTGTCTACTGGCTCGGTGGGGACAGAGCCTTCGTCCAAGACAGACGGGTAGCGTGGTCCGCGATGGCGCGACGACGCAGAGGCACTGGTGGCGCACGACCGGCGCGCACGCGGGCGGGTCTATCTGCCGCCGCGCTCGCCGCGATGGTCGCGTTGGTGCTCGCCGCCGCCCCCGTGACGCCGGCACTCGGCACCGCCGTGGCGCCGCTCGTCAATCCGGCAACGAACATTGCCCCGCACCCGAACATCTTTGCGAGTGGACCCTGCCAGGGGAGCGCCTCGCACACGACGTGCGCCAACCCCTGCCTCGGCCCGGGAACCTCGTGGACGACGAGGGCCAACTCGCCGCGCTGTGCGAGCTTCACGTTGGCCGCCATCAACTACGCGCGCGCCCGTCTCGACGAGAGGGCGCTCACGCTGCCGTCCAATTGGACCCGGCTCACCTACCCCGAGCAGCTCTTCGTGATCGCGGACATGGAGCGGGTGAGCGCCGGGTACCCGGCGTATTTGGGACTCAACCGCGCGCTGTCACGTGAGGCGACCCGTGCGGCCGCTACGCGCAGTGACCCGCGCGTCGCCCCGGGATTCGCGATGGGACGCAACCCCTTTGGCCAGCCGGGCTTTGACGGCGCGTGGGCGACGGGCATGAACGTGCTCGCCGCGGACTTTCTCTGGATGTACGACGACGGGTGGGGCGGCAGCGCCCGCAACACCCCGAACCGGCTCTGCACGGGGCCGGGCGCGTGGGCGTGCTGGAGCCACCGCGACGAGTTGCTCGGCTCCTCGAGTGACCCGAAGGCGGGGGTTGGCCTGACCTGTTCGACCTGTGAGATGGGGGCCGCGTTCGCGCCCGCCGGCGGCGAGGGTTCGCTGGTCGACCTCATCGAGCGCCCGGCGGGGCGCCCGCCGGCGATGACCTTCACGTGGGCCCACGAGCTCGCCTATTTCACCCCCGGGGCGAACGGCATACCGTCGGGCGCCACGGTGTCGGTGCGCGCGGTCACCACCGCTGGCGAGATCACCCTTGCGTGGACGCTGTCGTCGGCTTCGGCGGGCGAACTCGTCGCGCGGCTCTATGCGAGCACGGACTGCACGGGCGTCGCCCAGGTCGAGACCGAGCCTGTGGCGGGCTCGACGGGCACGCTAACGGTGCCGGCCGGTGTGGGACCAGTGTCGTCGGTGCGCCTTGGGGTGGCGGGCGCCGCGGGGTCGGTCACGAGCGGGTGCGTCGCGCTCGCGGGTTAACGAACGAGCCCCAGCTCAACGGTGTCGGAACGCGACGCGGATCGCTGACGCTTCGAGCACGGCACCGTCCTTCGGGGAGCGCACCGAGACTATGAGCACGCCGTAGCGGTGGGTGGGCGGCTCGAAGTAGAGGGCCCGGTCGAACGGTCCCATGACACCGTTGGCCCCGCCCGTCGTCACGCCCGTCACCATGGGTGTGGTGACGTCGTCCTGGTAGAGGGCGAAGTTGATCACCGATTCAAAGGACGTGGACGTGCCCGACAGCGCGAAGGGTGATGACACGGCAGCGAGCGCGCGCGGTCGAGCCACGTCCACGGCCGCACACGTCGCGCCCAGTACCCACCACGATCGGTCACTGGTCAGTTGGCGAACGAGCACGGTGGTGACTGGTCCGTGGGACGTCGCTCGGATCGGCACCTCGCCCGAGCGCGTGTCACCTCGTTGAAAGGACTGGGCGACCGGCGAGCGCATGCGCAGAACCTCGTGCGCGAAGCCGAGCGCCGCGGCCGTTGGCGTCGAGTAGCGCAGTGAACGCTGTGCCGTCGGCCACATCGCGACCCAGGTCGGACCCGTCGCCGACGTCGGCGCAGTCGTGCTCGTCGAAGTCGTCGTAGTTGTGGGGGAGTGCGTCAGGTGGACCACCGCGAAGGCGACCACCGCGACCAGCACGATGGCGGCGACGCCTGACACCACTCGACGAGGACCCACTGGCTCACCGTAGGTCCCAGGCGAGCCCCCGTCCAGTCGTGCGTGAGATGGGCAGTATGGTCGCGGTTATGGAGTGGCGCCCGGCGACGAGTCGGAGTCGACCCGCAGCCGACGGGACCTAGTGGGTCACGTCGCGGCCTACCTCTACGCGGTGGCGATCGGCCTGCTCATCGGTCTCGAGCGCGAGCGCAGCCACCGTGACCACGCTCATCAGCCCTACGGCATCCGCACCTTCGCGCTGCTCGCGCTCGTGGGCACGCTCGCCACCGAGGTGGGCGAGGTCGTCGTCGCCGTGGCACTCGCCGGCGTGGTGGCGCTGCTCGTCGTTGGGTACCGGCGCACCAACGAGGCCGATCCCGGCACGACAACCGAGGTGACCGCGATGGCCACGTTCCTGCTCGGGGTGCTCTGCTACCACGACGCGGCGCTCGCGGCCGGCATCGCGATCGGCGTCGTGGCGCTACTCATGAGCAAAGCTCGCCTGCACCAATTCGTGAGCGACGTGCTGAGCGACGTGGAGCTGGAGGACGCGGTCAAGTTCCTCGTCGGCGCCTTCGTGATCTTGCCCCTCTTGCCGCGACGCGGTGTCGGTCCCTACGCCGTGCTCAACCCGTCGCGTATCTGGACACTCGTCGTCGTGCTCACGGGTATCTCGTGGGTGGGCTATATCGCCGTTCGCGCCCTCGGGGCGCGCCGCGGCCTGCTCGCGACGGGGCTCGCGAGTGGGTTCGTCTCTTCGACGGCGGCAACCGCATCGATGGGGCGCGCGAGTCGCGACCCGGCGAGGTTTTCAGCTGCCCTCGCGGGTGCCCAGATCGCGAGCGTCGTCACCTACGTCGAGCTCGTGCTCATCATGACCGTGGTCAGCCCGTCGATCGCTCTACGTCTCGTCGCCCCCGCGCTGGTGGGCGCACTGGCGTTGTCGACCGTGTCGATGCTCGGTGGGCGTTCCCGTTCCGAGGGTGCGACCGCTCCGGCGCGCACGGGCGAGCGGGTCGTGACCCTCGTCCCGGCGCTCGTGCTCGCGGTGATCCTCACCGCGGCGCTCTTCGTTGCGCGCTGGGGTGTCCAGGTCTTTGGCGCGCGCGGTGCGGCGATCGCCGTAGCCGCCGCGGGCCTCGCCGACGCCCACGGTGGGTCACTCAGCGCCGCGACGCTGTTCGTGAAGGGCACGCTCGACCTCGACGTCACCCTGGTGGCGATCGGGGCCGCCATCACGACCAACACCATCGTCAAGTGTGTGGTCGCCTACGTCGCCGGTGGCGCGCGCTTCGCGCGACGCTTCAGCGTTGGCGCGCTCGGCTCGCAGGCCCTCTTCCTCGGCGCGCTCGCGATGGAGGTCGCCCTGCGCTGAGTCGCGTGACCGGGTTGGACTGCCGTACGAGCCATTCGAGCGCGTCACGGGTCGAGCTGACGTGGTGGTTCGTCGCTTCGTCGCGGCGTGTGGTCACCGCAGCGCGAGGGACCGACGTCAGTACTTGTAGGCGCCGGTCGTCGTGGTGGTGGGCGATGCCTTCACGCCCAGTCGGGCGAGGGAGAAGCCGGCGACGCCCTGGCCGGTGACGACGTAGGGCTTGGTGTCCGAGATGAATCGGTAGAGCGGCTTCTTGTCCCAGGTCACCTGGAAGGTCCCGTTGGAGCGGCGAAAGACCCCGATGCCCTTCACACCGCGGCCAATCGGCACGACGCCCTTTTTCACGGTGAGGGCCGGCCACGCGGCGAGGCACGTGCCGTTGCAGTTGGACCGGTTGGGCTTGTCGGCGCGGTAGGTGTAGAGCGCGAGACCCCTCATCGTGACGAGGAAGGTGCCGTACTTGGCGTTGTGGTGGGTCGTGACCATCACCTCGTGACGCACCGCGCCCGAGGCGGGCGCGGCGGTGAGGAGCGTCGCGCCCGCGAGAAGTGCGAGCGCACTACGGCGAAGCATTGTGAGGTGCATGAGCGTCCTTTCGAACGGCACTGTTGCTACACCGGCATCGTACGGACGCCCCCACGCCAGTAGTCGTCGGGGTCGGTTAAGCCTGTGAAATTCTCAGGCCGTGAGTTCGTCCAGGCGGGCCCGCACGGCGGGGTCGAGGGTCGCAACGGCCGCGACGTTGGCGCGCACCTGGTCGGGGCTGGAGGCCCCCGCGATCACCGAGGCCACCTCGGGGTGGCTGATCAGCCAGGAGAAGGCGAGCGAGAGGATCGCCACGTCGATCTCGGCCGCGTAGGCGAGCAAGGCGCCGACCTTTTCCTGGAAGGCCGCCGAGAGCCAGTGGACACTGCGCTCGGGGGCCATGAGCGAGAGCCGCGTGCCCTCGGGGATCGGCTCGCCGGGACGAACCTTGCCCGTGAGTAGGCCATTGGCGAGGGGGTAGTAGGGCAGGAAGGCGAGGTCGAGTTCCCGGCAGGTCTCGAGCACGCCGTCGTGCTCGACCTCGCGCGCGAGCAGGGAGTACTGGTTCTGCAGTGAGACGAAGGCGGGGTGGTCGCCGGCGGCGGCCTTCGCCTCGACCAGCTGGTCCGCCGAGAGGTTGGAACACCCGATCTCGCGCACCTTGCCCGCCTCGACGAGCTCGGCGAGTGCGCCGAGCGTGTCCGCGATCGGCACGGACTCGTCGGGGTAGTGGAGCTGGTAGAGGTCGATGTGGTCGGTGCCGAGGCGCCGAAGCGAGGCCTCGCAGGCTTCGCGCACGTAGGCGGGCTTCGCGCCAAAGTGCGCGTCGTCGATGGGCATGCCGAACTTGGTCGCGACGATCGCCTCGTCGCGCCGATCGCGCAGGGCCTGGCCGAGAAAGACCTCGGACTGGGTGGCGCCGTAGATGTCGGCGGTGTCAAAGAAGTTCACCCCGGCGTCCAGGGCCGCGTGCACCACGGCGGCCGTAGCGCGCGCGTCGAGGCGCGCGCCGAAGTTGTTACAGCCGATCCCCACGACCGACACCGATAACGACCCGATTGCGCGATGTTCCACGGCGACCTCCCGTCGTCGAGTGTACGCAGCCGCTCGCGACGAGGCGAGCGGTACGATTGGAACGACCAAGGAGCGACATGAAGATCAGCGTGAACTACGACCTGTGCACCAGCAACGCCGTCTGCATGGGGATTGCCCCCGAGGTCTTCGAGGTGCGCGACGACGGCTTCATGTACGTGTTGAACGACGAGCCGGGACCCGAGTTCGACGAGCGGATGCGCGAGGCTGTCTCGAGCTGTCCCAACAGCGCGATCTCGATCGCGGATTAGATGGCGCCGCGGGTACGGTTCGCGCCTTCGCCGACCGGATTCTTCCACGTCGGCTCGGCGCGCACCAGTCTGTTCAACTGGCTCTACGCGCGCCACACCGGTGGTACGTTCGTGCTGCGCATCGAGGACACCGACACCGAGCGCAACCGCGACGAGTGGCAGGCGGGGATCCTCTCGGCCATGGACTGGCTGGGTCTTTCCTACGACGAGGGCCCGTACCTGCAGTCGAGTCTGATCGGTGACCACACTGCGGCCGCCGAGGCGCTCTACGACGCCGGACACCTCTACGCCTGTGACTGCACGCGCGAGGCGATCGACGAGCGCAAGAAGGACGCCGCGAAGCCCGGCTACGACGGCTTCTGTCGCGACCGCGGCCTTCCTCGCTCATCCCAGACCGCGCTGCGCTTCGCGGTGCCCCGCGATGGCGAGACGGTCGTGCACGACGTGATCCGCGGCGACGTCACCTTCGCCAACGTGAACTACGAGGACTTCGTCGTCGTGCGTCCGAACGGCGTGGTGCTCTATCCGCTCGCGAACCTCGTCGACGACCGCTCGATTCGCATCAGTGACGTCATCCGCGGCGAGGACCTGTTGCCGACCACGCCCAAGCAGATCATGATGTGGGAGGCCCTCAACAACTGTGCCGGCGTCGAGGCGGTGCCCCTGCCGCGCTACGCGCACCTGCCGATGCTCGTCAACGAGCAGCGAAAGAAGCTCTCCAAGCGTAAGGACCCCGTCGCGGTCGAGTCCTACCGTGACCAGGGGTACTTACCCGAGGCCTTCGTGAACTACCTGGCCCTGCTCGGCTGGAGCCCGCGCAGTGGCGAGGAGCTCGTGAGCCGCGACGTGCTCGTGGAGCAGTTCGCCCTCGAGGACGTCAGCCACTCGCCAGCCTTCTTTGACGTGAAGAAGCTGACCCACCTGAACGGCGAGTACCTGCGCGCGATGCCCCTCGAGACCTTCATCGAGGCGGCCCGTCCGTGGGTCGCGCCGTGGTCGAGCTCGTGGCGCCCGACGACGCCGCCACCGTGGAGCGAGCGTGAGTTCGACGAGGATCTGTTCGCCCGCGTGGCCCCGCTCGTACAGGAGCGACTCACCACGCTCGGCGAGGTGCCGGCGATGGTCGGGTTCTTCTTCACCGAGGTCACCCTCGACGAGGCGGCCTTCGAAAAGACCATCGGAAGCGACCCGCTCGGCCAGACGATGCTCGCGGTCGCCATCGAGCGCTTCGGGGGGCTGACGTGGTCGGCGACGACCCTGCACGAGGCGACGGCCGAGCTCGGCGAAGCCCTCGGTCTCGCGCTACGCAAAGCCCAGGCCCCGATCCGCTGCGCCGTGACCGGCACGCTCGTCGGGCCGCCGCTCTTTGAGTCCCTCGAGATCCTCGGTCGTGAGACCGTGCTCACGCGACTGCACGACGCGCTCGCGCGCGTCAGCGCGTGATCTTCTGGCCGATCAAGCTGGCCGTTCGCTTGGCGACGCTGGTGGTGCTGGTGGTCGTCGGGTACTTCGCCGTCACCTTCGTCCAGATCTGGCTCACCGGACGGCACCACTCGAACGCAGACGCCCAGGCGATCCTGGTTTTTGGCACGGCCGAGCTCAACGGCAAGCCCTCGGCCGAGCTGAAGGCCCGCCTCACCCAGGCCCTCACCCTCTATGACGCGAAGCGCGCGCCCTATATCGCCGTGACCGGAGGGAACCAGCCGGGTGACCACTACACCGAGGCCGGCGTCTCGGCGACCTACCTCGAGGCCCACGGGGTCCCGAGGCGTCGGATCATCGTCGGGGGTGGGGACGACACGTGGCAGAACGTCCAGTCGGTGGCGGGACCACTCCACGCCCGTCACCTCGTCACCGTGCTCGTCGTCACCGACCCCTTCCACGAGGACCGCGCCATGGCCAACGCCTCGGCCCAGGGGCTGAACCCTCTGCCGTCGCCGGTCCCCAACTCCCCGACGGTCAACTTCTCGCTCTGGCGCTACTACCTGAAAGAGACGATCGCGGTCGGCCTCGGCCGGATCATCGGCTACGGCACGCTCAGCTCGTGGTCGCGCGGGTTGCACCTGCCGCTCGCGTTTGGCGGGTAGGGGAGCCCTCGGGTAAGATTGCCCAGCCCTTCGGGGGTGGTGTAATTGGCAACACAACTGGTTCTGGTCCAGTTATTCAGGGTTCGAATCCTTGCCCCCGAGCGAAGCGACGGTTCGCCGTCGATTCATGGTCCCATCGTCTAGTGGCCTAGGACATCACCCTCTCAAGGTGGAGGCACGGGTTCGAATCCCGTTGGGACTGCAAAAAATGGCATTTAATCAGGTATTATAACTGATTTATCGGTACTGCGGAGTTTTTGGACTCAGGTGCCGTTACGCCGCGAAGGGTGCCGTTCAAGGTTGGGGTAGGTCGTAGTCCACAGTCGCCACGCCATGAAGTGGGGGCGGTTCAATGGGTGGGCGCATCATGGCGCATAATTACGGTGTTGACGGTTGTTGGCGAACCTGCGTGGGGCCGAGGCTGCCGTGTCATCGCCCACTCCCCGAAGTCTGGGCCACCGGTTCGTTCTGGCACGTTGGTACGCATTGATGCCAACTCGAAACCCGGGTACGTTGGGGTACTCATCTCGACGGAGTAGCCGTCAGCGGCTGAGGTTGTCACTCGTGGCCAACCCAACATCTTCATTGTTCTCCGAAGGGGGCGGTACCATTCCTCTCCACCGGCCAGCATGCAATCTATGTAGAAAACTATATAGTTATACCTATGCCCTCTCCTGTGAGTTACGCCCTATCGATCACTGATGCGTCAGCCAAGGGCGTGTCGTCCCTCGTTCACGACGCCGAGATCGGCGGCGTCGTGGTGCTCGAACGCAGGCACGAGCCCGTTGCGGCAGTTATCGGGGTGCGGCGTCTCGAGATGCTCACCGATGCCGCGCGTGATCTCCGCGACCTTGGCATCGTGCTGACTCGGGCGGCGACCGACGATGGGGTGCGCCACACGCTCGCTGACGTCTTCGAGCGCTTCGGGTTCGATCGCGCGGCTCTTGGGGCCGAGTTGGACGAGGATCTTGCAACCGGCCTCGAGTGAGTACCCGGAGGTCGAGGGGTGACGAGGCTTCACCGCCGCGTCGTGCGACGCGGCGATCCGGCCGGCATCCAGAAGCAGTGCACGTCGAGGTGCGCCTCACGGATCCGGCGATCAACGATCTCGAAGCCCTCAAGAAGTCCAATCGGAATGCGTTGCGTTGGGCCTTGAAAAAGTTCCTTCTCCTAGAACGTGATCCGGAAGCTGGTCGACCCTTGCACAAGGAACTTCAGGGGTGGCGCACACTCACTGTGGGTGATCGAGACTGGAGAATCGTCTGGCGAGTTACCGTCGACGACGCGGGATCCGTGATCGTCGACGTCGCCGAGGTGTGGGCCATCGGCGCACGCAGTGACGACGAGGTGTACAAAGAGATGTCCGCGCGCGTGGCGGCACTTCCGGAAAGTCCGCGGACGGAGGCCCTTCGGGAGATTGCGGCCAGGTTTGAACTACTCATTCAGGAGAGTGAGGAGGCGCCACCTGCCCGGGAAGTTCCCGAATGGCTTGTCAACGACCTGACGACTGGTGCGGGCTTGTCATTGGATACCGTCGCCGAGATGACCTGGGACGAGGCCATGGCAGCGCTGGTGGAGTGGCGATCGCAACCAAAGAGCAGCGACTAGGTCAGGCCACCGACCTCACACGCCCGGACACCCTGCATGGAGCGCCCTGAACCGTGGCGCATCTTCTGTCGGGGATCCTCAGTCTGTTGGGGCTGCGCAGAGTCTTGTCAAGAGGTGCAACCGGCCAAGCCGATGTCTGGTGCATCCAGCATCCCCGCAACAATCAGCGCTACCTGTCGCTGAAGGCGAGTGAGCAAGGTTAGATGTCCACACCGTGGTCGCGCAGCCACGCCTCCCAAGGGTGGAACGTACGTTGGCAAGAATAGACGTGGCCACAGATTCACGAGTTCCTCGGGGTCAACGTAAAACCGGATGTCGTCACCATCGCCCTCGGAGGACCAGTTCATAGACCCGAACCCGATCCTGGAGGTTAGCGAGGTCGAAGTCCAACGGATCACCCGATCAGAAGATGTGGTTGGGCAAGCGGACGATGCCGGAAGCCTTCGTAACGTTGCCGAGCAAGTCATCGCGAATATCGACTGGCCGAGATTCCGGTCCGATGCGTGTCGAGCGCGGTATGACCATCGGTGCACTCTACGGAGTCCTTGTGACAGTGGGCCATGTGGAGTTGCCAACATGTCCACGAGTAACGTCAAGGTCGTGGACCGCGTGGTATCAGTGGAGGACCTACGTAAGTCCTACGGGGATCGTGAGCGGCTCCACGGCATCTCCTTCGAGGTCCGAGCCGGCGAGATACTCGGGTTCCTCGGTACCAACGGCGCGGGCAAGACCACCACGATCGAGATTCTCGAGGGCTATCGCCCCTATAACAGTGGTTCGGTCTCGGTGCTCGGCGTCGATCCGGCGCACGCGACGCGCGCTTGGCGCAACCGGATCGGGCTCGTGCTCCAGGAGTGCGAACTCGACCCCGTCTACACGGTGGCTGAAACCGTCACCATCTTCTCGCGGTACTTCAAACGTGCGACCGACGTCGCGGCGACCATCGAGGCCGTGGGGCTCTCGAGCAAGGCGAACGACCGGGTCGGGCAACTCTCGGGGGGCCAGAAGCGGCGTCTCGACGTCGCCGTCGGACTCGTGGGTGACCCCGAGATCCTCTTCCTCGACGAGCCGACGACGGGGCTCGACCCGATCGCTCGGCGCGAGATGTGGACGATGATCGAGGGGTTGCGCGACGCGGGCAAGACGATCTTTCTCACGACCCACTACATGGACGAGGCCGAGCACCTCGCCGACCGGATCATCATCCTGCGCGACGGTGAGATCGCAGCCCAGGGCACGGCCGAGGAGCTGAGCGCGACCCTGGGTCACCAGACGGCGGTGACCTTCGACGCCGTCGCCGATCTTGACCCCGAGGATCTTCGCATCGCGCTCGATCGACACGTCACCGTCCGTGACGGCGTCGTCCACTTCGAGACGAGTGACGTCCAGCGTGACCTCGAGGCGCTGCTCGGGTGGGCGCGCGAGCGCCACGTGACGCTCGGTAACCTCCAGGCGGTCCAGCCGAGCCTGGACGACGTCTTCGTGCAGCTCGCCGGCGAGTCGGTGCGCGATGCTCGCGAGGTGGGTCCGTGAGCGACCTCTCCCTCGCGTTCGCCCAGACCCGCTACGCCGTTCGGGGGTTCCTGCGCGACCCGACCGCCCTGGGTTTCACCGCCTTCTTCCCGATCCTGCTGCTGTTGCTCTTTAACGCCATCTTCAAGGGTTCGACCAACTTCAACGGTGGGCACGTGCCCGCCCCGTCGTACTACACGGCCTCGATCATTTCCTACGAGATCATGCTCGTCAGCTTCGCCTCGCTCCTCGTGCGCGTGACCACCAATCGGGAGCGGGGCCTCCTCAAGCGCTTCCGCGGTACCCCGATGCCGAGCTGGGTCTACCTCTTCTCCGAGATCGCCCGGACCTTCATCGTCGTCGTGGCGACGGTCGCCGTGCTGGTCGCGGTGGGCGCCATCTTCTACCACGTGCACCTCGCCGCGCACCTGATCGTCGGTCTTATCACCTACACCGTGGCGGGGGTCTTCTGTTTCAGCGCGCTCGCCCTCGCCCTCACGCGGGTTACCGCGACGGCCGACGCCGCCTCGGCCGTCGGCCCGCTCGCGGCGACGATCCTCGCGTTCTTATCCGGCGTGTTCATCCCCGTGGCGATCATGCCGTCGTGGATGCTCAACCTCGGCAAAGTCTTCCCCCTCGAGCACATGGCCCGAGGACTCCAGACGGCCTTCCTCGTGCCGGGGTCAACCGGGGTCACGGGAACCGACCTCGGGGTCATTGCCCTCTGGGGTGTCGTGGGTCTCGTTGTCGCCGTGCGGAACTTTCGCTGGGAGCCCCTCGCGAGTGGCGAGCGCTGAACCAGCCCATCTTCGCGAGTCCGCGGTGCTGGGGGGTCGTCAACTTCCAGTGGTGCCGGGCGTAGCTCAACCAGGGCGAGGACGTAGCCGAGGTCTGCCGACGACTGGCGAGCGTCGCGGCCACCCGCCACTGCTCACCAACATGGGTTTGCTTCGCGGAGTCGCTCTCGCAGTACGTCAACGCTGACGCTAGCCACGATGACGACCACTCCCAGCTTGTGAAGAATTCAGGGTTCGGCGTTTGGTGGAGAACCTGACTTGCTACGGATTTGCGGCACCGCAAACAATCGGCAAATATCCGGACGCTACGAGGCGACGGCGTCTTCGGCGAAGTCGATGAGACGTTGCGCCCAGCCCACCATCTTCTCGGCCGTGGAACGGCTCACGAGCATCACTCCGTAGTGGGCGTTGTCCTTCTCATTCAGCAACCGACGAAGGTCCTTAGCCATGTTCGAACCATTCGGGTAGATGGTGGCTACAAGGTCCTCCGCATCGTGGTGATTCTGTCCGCGATGGCGTTGCTTCAGTTTGGCGCAACACGCAGCGTCAGCTGCTGCGATTCCTGCCAAGACGGCGAGAGCCCCCGCCACGTGCGGCAAGGTTTCGTCGGACCGGTCTCCAACGCATAACGTCGCCACTTCAGCGAACTTTCTTGCTTGCGCGAGCCGGGCGAGAGCCTCGGGACGTGAGCACGGGCTCGTTGACGCGCTT